>JBEKSM010000001.1:0-246878 GCA_049517075.1 Steroidobacteraceae bacterium
AGGGGCTTTTCCACGAAATCAAAGGCACCGAGCCGCGTCGCTTCGACCGCTGTCTCGACGGTGCCGTGACCCGACATCATGACCACCGGGCAATCATAGCCGTCGGTCATCGACCATTCGCGCAGCAGCGTGATGCCATCCGTGTCGGGCATCCAGATATCGAGAAACACGAGGTCCGGCGCACGCACCGCGCGCGCGGCGCGCGCCTCGGCTGCATTGGCGGCCACCTCGACCTCGTAGCCTTCGTCGGAGAGGATCTCTTGCAACAACTCGCGAATATCAGCCTCGTCGTCAACCACCAATACTCTCGAAGCGGTCATACGCGTTCTCTCCTGTTTTCGCTTTTGCGCGGCTCCCTGGAACCCAGGAATTTTCCGCTCTCGCCCAATGGCAGTAGAATTCTCACCCGGGCGCCGCCCATACGTCGATTATCCGCCTCAATGCGGCCGCCGTGCTCTTCGACGATTTTCTTGACGATCGCCAACCCCAGGCCGGTGCCCTTCGGCTTGCTGGTCACGTAGGGATCGAACACGGTCCCGATCAATTCGCGCTGGAATCCCGGGCCGTTGTCGGTCACGACGATCGAGGCGACCGGTTTGCCGGCGTCCTCGGAAAGCTGGGTTTCAATTTCGATGCTCGCACCGGCGCGGGCTTCGAGGGCCTCGAAGGAATTGGTCACCAGATTGTTGAGAATTTGCCGAATGCGCATGCGATCCGCCGAAATATCCGGTAAGTCGCCGTCCAGAAGCAATTTCAGTTCCACGCTGCTGTCCTGGGCGCGATACAAATCGACCACCTCGGTGATGAGCTGGTTCAGATCGAAACGCGTGAATTGCATGTCGGGCGCGCGCGCGTACTCGCTGAACGCGTTGACCATTTGCTTCATCGCGTCGACTTGCGCAATGATCGTGTGCGTCGCGCGCTCGAGGATCTGCGCGTCCTGGGCATTCATACTGCCCAGGAACTTGCGCCGCATGCGTTCGGCGGACAATTGAATCGGCGTCAGCGGATTCTTGATCTCGTGCGCCAGGCGCCTCGCGACCTCACCCCAGGCGGCGTCGCGCTGCGCCTGCAGCAGCGTCGTGATGTCGTCGAATACCAGCACGACTCCCGCGGCGGCGCCGGTGTCACTGGGCAGTGCGGTGCACGCGCACATCAGCACCCGCTTGCCGGAATCCGACTGCAGATCGATTTGCTCGCGCCAATCCAGGTTCTCTTGACCGAGCCGCGCGCGAATCGCGGTCAAGAACTGCAGATACAAGTCTCCGTCGCTGACGCGTTCATCGAAGTGCTTGCCGATCGCGCCCTCCAGATCCACGGCCAGGATCGCGCTGGCCGCTTGATTGGCGGTGCGCACGGTCAGATCGTGTTCGAGAGAGACGACGCCCGTCGACAAACGCGCGAGAATGACCGCGAGGCTCGCCCGCTCGGCCTCGACTGCCTGCTGGCTGTGGCGCGTCTCGACACGCGCGCGCGCGAGCCGCTTGGTCATGTCGTTGAACGAGGTCACGAGGAAGCCGAGTTCATCGCGCGACGGCAGCGGCAGCTGGGTGTCGTAGTCGCCGCGCGCCACCGCGCGGGTGCCGGCAATCAGGTCCTGTACCGGCTTGATCAGGCGGCCCGCCGCGAAGAACGCGCCGTAGACCGCCGCCAACAGCGACAGCAGCACGACGAAGGTCAAGATCAGCACGAACGTCGACTTCAGCGGCTGACGCAGCTGCACGAGCTTGGCGTACTGCGCATACGAGCGCTGGACCGTGTCGGCCAATTCGCTGAGTTGTTCCGGCACGGGGTAAATCGCGATCAGCACGCGGCCGCCCGGATTGCCGTTCGCCGTCAGCGGTGCCGCCGCGCGAATCACGTAGCCGCCGACCGCATTCGTGTCGAGACTCACATACGATCTGCCGCGCCGCACCTGCAGCATCATCTCATCGGTCGCGGGCAGCGGGACCGAGTCCATCGGACGGTCCGAACTCGTCGCAAGGATCCGGGTTTGAGCGCCGATCACCGTAAATTCGAGCGCCGTGCTTTCGCGCCGCGCACGGTCGAGCGAGCCGACCAGATCGAAATCCGGCAGCGCCGAAAGCGTGCGTGCGACCGCCTCGGTGTTCTGCATGAACTCGCGCACGCGAACATCGAGCGCCGCACGCGACAGCTCGCGCGTGTCCTTGAGGCTTTGGCTTACTTCGAGTTCGAACCAGCTGTCGATTCCGCGGTTCAAGAATTGCAGCGCGAAGTAGTACACGACCAGGATCGGCACGATCGCCAGAGCGCTGAAAATCGCGACGGTGCGGGCTTTGAGCCGCGATCCCGGCGCATGCCGGCGATATTCGCGCGCCAGTCCGAACAACTTGCCCGCGAGCAAAAAGAACAGCGTCAACAGTCCCGCGATGTTGATCAACAAAATCCACTGCAGCCAGCGGTTGAACAGTGCCGAGTTTTGTGCGGCCGAGCCGAGCAGATACAGCGCGACCAACCACAGCGCGATGCCGACGCCGATGATCACGGTGGAGCCGTATTTGCGGACTAGGGCTGCAGTACCCATGTGTACCAGTCGCTTTCGCGATGCCATTCGTTGACCCAAAACATCAGTACGCGCACCGACAGCGGCACGGCGCCGTAGTCGAGCTTGGCACGCACGTTCGCTTCGTAGCGGCGCCCGGCCACGAGCAGCGATTGATCGAGGGCCGGCAAGCCGCGTACCTGGCTCAGCCGCTCGAGCGCCGCATCCACGGTCGGCAAGGACTCCTGTTCTCCGCTGTTGTCGTTGCGCAATACATAGCGGGCGCTCACCGTGTTGTACTGCAAATGGTAACGCTGGGTCAGTTCCGCGACGCTCGAGTTCGGCAACAGCTGGCGCACGCGATTGATCGCCAGGTCGACTTCGAGGCCGAGCGGCACGCCCTCCTCGAGACCCTGCCGGACCGCATTGCCGACGGGCAGATCGATACGCACGTTCAAGTGGTAGACGCCCTCGTTGAGTTCGAGGTCGGCGGACCGAACTTCAAAGCGGCCGTCGAGTCCGTCGGCGTAGGACGCCGCACCCGTGAGGCAGGCGCAGCTCGCCAGGATCAGCAAGCACGAGCGAACTCGCGCCAAGCTCCGGTGAGCGGCTGGCTGGATCGGTGTCGTGGTACGGGGCGCGGCGTTCATTGCTTGTTTAGGGCAGCATAATAGAAGCCGTCGGCACCCGCCTCTCCGGGCAGAATCTGCACGCCGAAGTCGTCGGCGATCCCAAAACCCGGCCAGCCCTCCCAAGTCTCCACGGGCACCACCGCGGCGTCAGGCGTTGCCCGCAAAAATGCCCCGAGAAGGTCGCGATTTTCGCTGCGGGTCAGCGTACAGGTCGCATAGACGAGCCGCCCATGCTGTGCCAACAGACCCCAGGCAGCGCTCAGTAGCCGCGATTGCAGCGCCGGCAATTTGTCTATGTCCGCCGGGGACTTACGCAAGCGAATATCGGGGTGGCGACGGATCACCCCTAATCCTGAGCAGGGTGCGTCGAGCAGAATGCGATCGAACGGCACGCCGTCCCACCAGCGCTCGGGCGCGGCGGCGTCGCCCTGCACGAGCGTCGCCGCGAACCCGCCACGCGCCAGATTCTCGCGGACTCTCGCGAGCCGCTTTGGATCGATATCGACGGCTACGAGTTGTTCGAGCTCCGGCACGCGTTCTGCGATCAAGCTGGTCTTGCCGCCCGGCGCGGCGCAGGCGTCCAACACACGCAGCCCCGGGGCCAAGTTCAGCGGAAACGCGACGCACTGCGCGCCCAAATCCTGCACCGATACTTCACCTTGTGCGAAGCCCGGCAAGTCGTGCACATCGCATGGTGCGTCGAGCAACACTGCGAACGGCACGCGCGGTTCGGTGCGAGCGCCGATGCCGGCGGAATTCAAGCGCTGCAGATACGCTTCGCTCGTCGAATGCCGGCTGTTGATCCGCAGCCACATCGGCGCTTGGGCGTCGCCGGCGGCCAGCAGCTGCGTCCAGCGCACCGGCCAGTCGGCGCGCAGACGATCCGCGAGCCACACCGGCGAAGAATGGCGAGTCGCGGGATTGCGTGCGATTTCTGCGTCGATTGCGGCGCGTTCCCGCAAATAGCGACGCAACACCGCGTTGATCAGTCCGCTCGCGCGTACGGCGTCGGTCGCCTTCGCGGTCTCCACGGCCGCATCGACGACCGCGTAGGCCGGCGTCTGCGCATCCTCCAACTCGAACAAGGCAACCGACAGGATCGCGCGCACCAGGCCGTCGAGCGATCGCACCGGCTGGGACAGCAAGCGCCCGAGGATCGCTTCATGGCGGTAATAGCCGCGCACCGCACCGTAACTCAAGGAACGAACCGCGGGCGCAAACGTCGCCGGCACGTTCGCGAGCGCATCATGCAAGGCCACGTCGAGCGTCACGCCGTCGCGCACGATGCGGGCCAACACATAGGCCGCGCGAGCGCGAGCACCGGCTGCGGCGTTCATGGGCTCTGGAATCGTGCGCCACCGAGCCGGCGCGCATTGGCGAATTGCTGCGCCGAAATCGGCTTACGGCCGGGCAGCTGCAGCCGCGTGATGCGCAGCACCCCACGCCCGCAGGCAACGTCGATGCCCCGCGTGGATACCGTCAACACGGATCCGGCCGCCGCGCTTCGGTCCGCCGCGTCGGCGGTGTCCGACCGCACCGATTCAGCCTGCCAAATTCGCAGTTGTGTGCCCTCGAACCGGGTCTCCGCGACCGGCCATGGATCGAATGCCCGTACCTTGCGTGCGATCGCCCCGGCGTCCTCGCGCCAATCGATGAGCGCCTCGGATTTCTCGACCTTGGCGGCATAACAGACGCCCTCGGCAGGCTGGGCTTGTTCGCGCAGTGTTCCCTGCTGCAGCCCGTCGAGCGCTTCGCAGACCAGCTCGCCGCCGAGTTGCGCAAGACGATCGTGCAGCGTCTGCGAGGTCTCGCGCTCATCGATATCGATGGTGCGCGCGAGCAGCTTAGGGCCGGTATCGAGGCCCTCCGCCATGCGCATGATCGTGACGCCGGTGACGCGGTCGCCGGCGAGGATTGCACGCTGAATCGGCGCCGCGCCTCGCCAGCGGGGCAGCAGCGACGCGTGAATGTTCAAGCAACCGAGGCGCGGCACCGCGAGCGCCGGCGGCGGCAATATCAGCCCGTAAGCCACCACGATGAATGCGTCGGGATTCAAATCGCGCAGCAAGGCTTGCGCCTCCGGCAACTTGAAACTCAAGGGTTGATGCACCGGAATTCCAAGTTCGACAGCGCGCCGCTTGACCGCGCTCGCATGCAGGTTGCGGCCGCGACCCGCGGGGCGATCAGCCTGGGTGAAGACCGCGAGAATGCAATGTCCCGCCGCGCGCAATGCGTCGAGCGCCGGCACCGCGAACGGCGGTGTTCCGGCGAACGCCAGCCGCAGCGAGCTGTGATGCGAAATCAAGGGCCTAGAGAGCCGGAATGGACGCGCGCGTCTCGTTGACGGAAGTGCGCTGCCGGCGCTCCTTCTGCAAGCGCTTGCGGATCAGCTGGCGTTTGAGCTCCGACAAATGATCGACGAATAATTGGCCTTCGAGATGGTCGATCTCATGCTGGATACAAACGGCCAACAAGCCCTCCGCAATCTGCTCGAACGGCCGCCCATCTTGCCCGAGCGCGCGCACGCGTATCTTGGTCGCGCGCTGCACCTTGTCGTAAATTCCGGGCACCGACAAGCACCCCTCTTCGACAATCTCGCGGCCCTCGGCGCTCACGATTTCCGGGTTGATCAGCACGAGCGGCGCATTGCGCTCTTCGCTGATGTCGATCACGAGCACACGCTTGTGAACATTGACCTGGGTTGCTGCCAGACCGACGCCGTTGGCTGCATACATCGTTTCGAGCAGGTCATCGATCAATTGACGCAACGCAGCATCCACAGAGGCTACCGGCTCCGCCTTCTGGCGCAGTCTGGGATCCGGATACTCGAGAATTACTAGCTTTGTCATGGGAGTTATGAGAGCAAGGTCGTGTTTTCGGCCCAATTTTGTTGCTAAAGTTCCGCCACTGCTTAACTTAATCGAGTTACGGTAGCGTAAGAAGTATACCAGTCAGCCCATACCGTAGAGATCGGTGACTCAAGGGAGCCAGAACGAATGCATCGGCCAAAGATTTTACTAGTGCTATCCGCCTCGATTGCCCTAATTGCGGGTTGCCGATCGGAATCCCCCGCAACCACGAGCACAGCACCGGTTGCGATTCCGGAAGTCAATAATACCGTCGAAGGTACCGTGGTTGGCGACGATCGCACGGCCATGGAAGCGGCCGTGGATGCGGGTCAAACCCAAGCTGCACCGGAGGCCGCCACGGGCGGCGTCCCGCTGGCGCCGAACGCGCCGGACACCTACGTCGTGAAGCGTGGCGACACGCTCTGGGGCATCGCCAAAGTGTTCTTGCGCGATCCCTGGTACTGGCCGGAAATCTGGCAGGTCAACCCGAAGATCCAGAACCCGCACCGGATTTATCCGGGCGACACGCTGCGGCTGGTCTACATCAATGGCCAGCCAAGGATTTTGTTGCAGCGCGGCGACGAAGCCCGGGTTGAACCCCGCGTGCGCAGTCAGCCGCTCGAAGCCGCGATCACGACGATCCCCTACGACAGCGTCGCGGCATTCATGTCCAAGCCCTTGGTGCTGTCCAAGGAAGAGATTCACTGCGCGGCCTATGTGTTGAGCTCGCTCGACGAACACGAGGGAATTGCCGAAGGAAACGTGTTTTATGCGCGCGGCTTCTGCCAGCCCGCCGCGGTCGGCGCCCGCTACAACGTGGTACGCATCGGCGACGAGCTGCGCGACCCCGATGACCATCGGCTGCTCGGTTACAACGGCATTTATGCGGGGACTGGCCGTCTGACGCGCACCGGAGACCCTGCCACTCTGATCATGACCGAGTCAAACCGGGAAGCGGAACCCGGCGACAAGGTGATCCCGGGCAGCGTCGACGTACCGCTCGATTTTGCGCCGAGCCCACCACGCTCCAAGGTCAACGGCCGCCTCATGGCGATCACTGACGGCGTCAGCGTGATCGGCCAATACCAGGTCGTCGCGATCAATCGCGGCGCTCGCGACGGGCTCGTGCCGGGCAACGTGCTCGCGATCTACGAATCCGGCGAAACTGTGATCGACGATGAAAAGCATGGATTTTTGGCGGGCAGCGCCGGCTGGTTTCAGCCGAAGATCCGCTTGCCGGAAGAGCGCGTCGGCACCTACATGGTGTTCAAGACCTTCGATCGCATGAGCTTCGGCCTGATCATGGAAGCGAAGAACATCATTCGACTCGGGTATCGCGTCGAGAATCCGTAAATCTCGACGAGGCGGCCAGTAATGGACCCGGCCGCTTGAGCGCCGCGGTCCGATACTGCGGCGAATGCCGCCAAGTGAAGATGCAGTTGCCTGGTTGACGTTGACGCGCGCGCCCGGACTCGCTGTTCCGGGCTTGGCCGCGGCATTGGCGGGCCTCGGAAGTGCCCAGGGTATTCTGACCGCCTCGCCGCGCCGGCGCCGGCAGGCCGGGCTGCCCGCGAGCCTGGAGGGCTTTCTCGTGCAAGCCGCGGCAGCGCCGACCGCCGCCGAACGTCGCTGGCTCGAGCACCCGCGACACCATTTGATCCCCTTCACCGACAGCCGTTTTCCGCCGCAGCTGCTCACGAGCGAGGGCTGTCCAATCGCGCTGTATCTCGACGGCGATGCGCAGGCACTGTGCGAACCACAACTCGCGATCGTCGGCAGCCGCAATCCCACGCCGCAGGCTCGGGAGCACGCCTTCGAATTTGCCGAAAGCCTTGCACGGCAGGGACTTACGATCACGAGCGGGCTCGCGATCGGCATTGACGCTGCGGCACATCGCGGCGCGCTCGCGGCAGAAGGATCAACCGTGGCGGTACTCGGCACCGGCGTCGACCTCGTGTATCCACGCGGCAACGCAGCGCTCGCCCGCGAGATCTCCGAGCACGGTGTACTGGTCAGCGCATTGCCGCTCGCAACGCCGGCGCGCCGCGGCAATTTTCCGCAGCGTAACCGCCTGATTGCCGGGCTCGCGCTCGGTACGCTGGTCGTCGAGGCAGCGCAGCACAGCGGCTCCCTGATCACCGCGCGCAGCGCCGGCGAGCAGGGACGAGAGGTTTTCGCAATCCCCGGTTCGATCCGCAATCCGCTGACCCGAGGCTGCCACGAGCTGATCAGGCAAGGTGCGAAATTGACCGAAACAACACATGACATATTGACGGAGTTGGACTTTTCCGCGGCCGTCGAACCTCGCGCCAGTGCCGGATTCGCGCATCCCGAGCCGAGCGCAAACGCCGCGGGAATGGACAACGATCACAAAATCTTGTTAGATGCGCTCGGCTTTGATCCGGCGGACCTCGATACTTTGGTCGTTCGTACCGGTTTCAAACCAGAAGTCGTGTCTTCGATGATGCTGATCCTCGAGCTCGAAGGCTACGTTCAGGCTGCCCCCGGAGGCCGCTACTCCCGAGTCGCCAGGAGCCCATGAGGTGAAAGATAACGTTCTCGATCTGCTGATCTACCTTTTCGAGAATTACATGAGCGCGGACGACGAACCTCGGCCGGACCGCCAGACATTGAAACTGGAATTGGACAAAGCGGGATTTGTGGAACCCGACATCGGCAGAGCGCTCGAGTGGCTCGACGGCCTGTCGGGCGAACAATTGGGCAAAGTCGCCGAAGCGACCGCGCGGGCCGTGCGGGTCTTCAATGGCCAGGAGCTGCTGCGGCTCGATACCGACGTGCGCGGCTATTTGATGTATCTGGAGAACCTGCGCATTTTATCGGGGAACCAGCGGGAGCTCGTCATCGACCGCCTCATGGCGCTCGAGGCCGACGAAATCGACATCGAACAGGTCAAGTGGGTCGTCTTGATGGTGCTGTTCAGCCAGCCGGGCCAAGAATCTGCCTATGCGCAAATGGAAGACCTGGTCTTCGAAGAGCGCTCCGACGCCCTGCATTAGAACCCATTGAGCAGCAATCTCGTCATCGTGGAATCGCCCGCCAAGGCGAAGACCATCAAGAAGTATCTCGGCAAGGACTTCGAGGTGCTCGCCTCGTACGGCCATGTCCGGGACCTCGTGCCCAAGGAAGGCGCGGTCGACACGAAGCATCACTTCGCGATGAAGTATCAGGTCGTCGAACGCAACCAGAAACACGTCGACGCGATCTCCAAGGCATTGAAGAAAGCCAAGACCCTGTTCCTCGCGACCGACCCCGATCGCGAGGGCGAGGCGATATCGTGGCATCTGTTCGAATTGCTCAAAGCCAAGGGGGAACTCTCCGGCAAGGACGTGCAGCGCGTCGTGTTCTACGAAATCACCAAGAACGCGGTGCGCGAGGCGATGGAGCAGCCGCGCAAATTGTCGGTCGATCTCGTGAACGCGCAACAGGCGCGGCGCGCGCTCGACTATCTGGTCGGATTCAACCTCTCGCCGCTGCTCTGGAAGAAAGTGCGGCCCGGATTGTCCGCCGGGCGGGTGCAGAGCCCGGCGCTGAGGATGATTTGCGAGCGCGAGGACGAGATCGCCGCGTTCGTTGCGCGCGAGTACTGGACGATCGACGCTGAACTCGAGCATTCGGCGCAGAAATTCCCCGGCAAGCTCGTCGAATACGCCGGTACCAGGGTCGAGCAGTTCAGTTTCACGAACAGCGAGGCCGCGCACGCGGTCGAGAAGACGCTGCAGGCCGCCGCGGGCGGCGAACTGACCGTGCTCGAGGTCGACCGCAAGCAACGGCGGCGCAACCCGGCCCCGCCGTTCACGACCTCGACCTTGCAGCAAGAGGCCGCCCGAAAACTCGGGTTCAGCGCCCAAAAGACCATGCGGGTCGCACAGCAGCTCTATGAGGGTGTCGATATCGGCGAGGGTGCGGTCGGCTTGATCTCTTACATGCGCACCGACTCGCTGAATCTGTCGCAGGAAGCGATCGGCCAAATACGCGATGTGGTCGTGCAGCTCTACGGAAAGGATGGACTGTCCGACGAGCCGCGAATCTACAAGACCAAGTCGAAGAACGCGCAGGAAGCGCACGAGGCGATCCGGCCGACCGCGGCGAATATTCTGCCCGGCGACATCGAGAGCAAGCTGGAGAGTGATCAGTATCGGCTCTATACCTTGATTTGGCGGCGCACCGTGGCCTGCCAAATGGCGCCGGCCCTGTTCGACACCGTGGCCGTGGAATTGCTCGCGGGTCCCGACGGCCCGGGCCGCCATGTACTGCGTGCCAATGGCTCGACGCTGGTCAAGCCCGGCTATATCTCGGTCTATCAAGAGGGCGTCGACGACGCCGTGCAGGACGACACCGACCACGTGTTGCCGCCGATGCAGCCGGGTGATCGCATCAAGTTGATCGGCGTCGTGCCCGCCCAGCATTTTACGGAGCCGCCGCCGCGCTTCTCGGAAGCGTCGCTCGTCAAGGCGCTCGAAGAATATGGCATCGGCCGCCCGTCGACCTATGCGTCGATCATTTCGACGCTGCGCGACCGGGAATACGTCGAGATCGAGAACCGCCGTTTCACGGCCACCGATATCGGCAAGATCGTCAGCCGCTTCTTGACGCAATACTTCACGACCTACGTCGATTACGATTTCACGGCGAAGATGGAGGACTCGCTCGATGCGGTCGCGAATGGCGACGAGGAATGGGTGCCGCTGCTCGAGAAGTTCTGGAAGCCGTTCATCCATCTCGTCAAGCACACCGAAACTTCGGTGAGCCGCGAGGAGGTTGCGCAAGCGCGCGAACTCGGCAAGGACCCCGCCAGCGGAAAGCCGATGAGCGTGCGCATGGGCCGTTTCGGTCCGTTCGTGCAAATCGGCACCAAGGACGATGCCGACAAACCACGCTTTGCCGGACTGCGCCCGGGCCAGAAAATGGACGCGATCACCTACGAAGAGGCGCTCGAACTGTTCAAACTGCCGCGCAAGCTTGGGACTACCGCGCAGGGCGATGAGATCACCACGAACGTCGGGCGCTTCGGTCCCTACGTGAAATTCGGCGCCAAGTATGTCTCGCTGAAAGTCGACGATCCCTACACGATCACGCCGGAGCGTGCGCTCGAAGTCATTCGTGAGAAGGAAATCGCGGACGCCAATCGACTGATATTGGATTTCCCCGATGCCGGAATCCAGATTCTCAACGGGCGCTTTGGTCCCTACATCACCGACAAGCAACGCAATGCGAAGATCCCGAAAGAACGGGATCCAAAGACTTTGAGCTTGGTGGAATGTCAGGCGATGCTCGCGGCGGCGCCCGTGCGCACGTTCGGCAAATGGGGGCGCAAAGGTGCGAAGGGCAAGGCTAACGGCAAGCCCGCAGCCGGTGCGGCTGCGCCTGTAGCGGCGGGCGCGGCCGAAGCCGCACCTGCACGCCGGGCCGCAGCCAAGGATGTCAAGTTCGCGACCGCCGCGGCGAAGAAGAGCACGCCCACGAAGGCGCTGAAGCCGGAAGCTGCAAAGGCGCCACCCAAGGCGCGCGCCAAGGGGTCACCGAAGCCGTCTCCCAAGGTGCCGCACAAAGTGGCGTCCAAGGCGAACCCGAAAGCGGCGCCGAAGGCTGCGCCCAAGTCTGCGTCGGCCGCCAAAAAAGGGCCCGCGAAAAAGAGTGGGTGATCGGCCATGCAGGACGCCGTCAAGCAGTACCTGACCGACTTGCACGACCGCATCACCGATGCGATCGAAAGCCTCGATGCCGAGAAATTCCGCCGCGATCCCTGGCGGCGCCCCGAGGGCGGCGGCGGCGAGAGCCGCATCTTGAGCGAGGGCTCGGTGTTCGAGCGCGCCGGCGTGTCCTTCTCGCACGTATGCGGCGCGTCGATGCCGCAATCGGCCACACAGCAGCGCCCCGAAGTGGCCGGCGCTCCGTTCGAAGCCATGGGAATCTCGTTGGTGTTCCACCCGCGCAATCCGTTCGCGCCGACGACCCATGCCAACGTGCGGTTCCTGATCGCGACACCGCGCGATGGGGCCCCCGCGTGGTGGTTCGGCGGCGGATTCGACCTGACACCCTATTATCCGTTCGACGAGGACGTGTTGCATTGGCATACGACTGCACGTGCGGCGTGCTTGCCGTTCGGCGCCGGCGTCTACGAGAAGTACAAGGATTGGTGCGACCGCTATTTCTTTTTGCCGCATCGAAACGAAACCCGCGGTGTCGGCGGTTTGTTCTTCGACGATCTCAGCGAGGGCGGCTTCGATCGGTCGTTCGCCCTGCTGCGCAGCGTCGGCGATCATTTCTTGTCGGCCTATCTGCCGATCATCGAACGCCGCAAGGATCACGGCTATGGCGAGCGCGAGCGTGATTTTCAGCTCTACCGGCGCGGTCGATACGTCGAGTTCAATCTGGTGTACGACCGCGGGACGCTGTTCGGCCTGCAGTCGCGCGGCCGCACCGAATCGATCTTGATGTCGCTGCCGCCGCTCGTGCGCTGGGATTACGATTGGCATCCCGAGCCGGGCTCGCGCGAGGCGCGGCTGTATTCGGATTTCTTGCGGCCGCGGGATTTCCTCACCGAGCTGCGAGGCCGCTAGCTCGTGTTCGAACCCGCGCACCCGGCCCGGACGCGCAGTGCGCCGCTGGCACGCGCGGCACTCGCCGCGCAAGCGGTCGGCGACGCATTGACGCTCGATCGCCATGCGTTCAGCAATGCGGATTCGTGGCTGGACGAGTACAAACGCATCTGCCGGCTCTTCCAGACGACTTTGCAGGGGACATGAACTACAAGCACATTTATCACGCCGGTAATTTCGCGGATGTCGCCAAGCATGTGGGATTGCAGTATTGTCTCGAAGCGCTCAAGCGCAAGCCGTCGGCGTTCTTCGCGATGGATACGCATGCCGGGCGGGGCTATTACGACCTCCAGGCACCGGAGGCGCAGAAGTCCGGCGAGGCGGAACGCGGCGTGCAGCGGCTCGTGCAACAGTCGATCGGTGAACCCGCTCTTGCGGATTACTTCAAGGCGATCCGCGCGCGGCGCGGCAAACGGTTGGCGCGCTATCCCGGCTCGCCGGCGCTGATCGGCCATGCGTTGCGCACGCAAGACCGCGCGCTGTTCGTCGAGTTGATGCCTGCGGAGGCTCGTGCCGCGGCCCGCGAAGTGGAATCTCTCGGGCGCGTTCGCACGGAAATCGACGACGGCTATGCCGCGCTCAAGGCATTTCTGCCGCCCGAGGAACGACGCGGCCTCGTGCTGATCGACCCACCATACGAAAGTCTCGACGAACTGAAGACCATGCTGCAGGCGTTCGAGAATGCCTACCGGCGCTGGCCCGGCGGAATTTATTTGATGTGGTACCCGATCCGCAGTGCAACGCAGCGACGCAATGTGCATGCGCGCTTCGAGCACCTGGGGATTCCAAAGATGCTGTACGCCGATCTGGCGATACACCCCGACGACGCGGGCCTAGGCTTGGCCGGCAGCGGACTCATGATCGTCAATCCGCCCTACGGCGCGGACGAGCATTTGACGGCCGCGTATGCAGCGATACACCGCGGTGTTGCCCCGGCGACCGACGCGGGCTACGTCGAGGTCGCGCGCCTCACACCTGAACAACTCTAGTGCGACGCGGAGGGTGCGTTCGTCCACTGGATTGCACCGAGCACACGCGCCGCGATCCGATCGACTTCGGCGCCGTTCAAAGTCCTGTTGCGGGTCAGCACGGCAATCGCGCCGTGACCCGGGACCGGTACGATACTGCCGCGATAGCCCTGCTCGTCGAAGTCCATCGGCGAGCGCGCGGTCTCATGCACGAGCACCATGACCGTGACCGGCCCGCTAGCGTCTTGAACGACCAAGTGCGGCACATGGAACCCTCGAAACTCGCAACTCGCCGCATAGCTGACGACGCCGGCATCCGGGCGCAAACGCATCTTGGCATCACCGATCGCTTCGCTGAGCCGCTCGGCCGGCACCGGCCCTTGCGAACTCCAGGCCTGCGGCTCTCCCGCCATGTGCGCGACGACTGCATCGGCGAGGCTCGAACGCGGTCCCGCGAGCCATAGGACCGCGGCGGCGACGCTCGCGACGAGCACACTCGCAGCGAGAGCGAACCAGCGCCCGCGGTGGCTGCGGCCCGCGGCCGCATTGCGCAGCGGCACGACATTTGCGGCAGGCTTGGCCGGCAGACTCAAACGCAGCGCGCTCGCGAGGCGCGTCTCGAAGCGGCCCAAGCGCTCGGTAAACGCGGCGCATTCGGCGCAGATCTCGCGATGTGCAAGCATCTCGGGATCCGCTGTCCGAGGTTCCGAGAGCAATGCCCGTCGATAGTGGTTGCAGTCGATCATTCTTCGGGATCCAGCGTAGTGTCCTCGCCGCAGAGGCCGCGCAGCTGCCGGCGGGCGCGAAAAAGGCGGGTCAGCACTGCCGGCGTCGACAAGTTCAGTTGTTCGGCGATTTCGGCGGTCGTGCAACCCATCAATACCTGCAAAACCAGCGGCTCCCGGTACTCGTCCGGCAATTTGAATATTGCAAGCCGCATTTCTTCGAGATCCTGCTGATCGGCCGCTCCGAGCGAGGGCTCTTCGCTCGCGACCAAATCGTCGAGATCCACGGTCGGCAGCCGTTTGCGCTCGAAGGTGCGCGCATATTCGCGCCGGATGATCGTCAGAAACCACGGTTTGGCGGCCTTGTCGTCCTGCAGCGCATCCTGTGCTTTCCAGGCACGCAGCAATGTTTCCTGGACGACATCCTCGGCAACCGTACGGTCGCGGGAGAGCCAAAGCGCAAATCGCAGCAAGTCCGGGCGCAGGGACTCGCAAAGTGCTTGGAAGCGCGCACGCTTCTGGTTTTCGCCAACCTGGGCTCGCATGGTTAAATCGGCACCCGACCTGGGATATTTCGGGTGCGATCTTAGCGCAGTTGGGCGCTCGGCCCGCGCTTGTGCTCCCGCAAGCGCGGAGTGGGCTACCATAACTGCATCGGCCAAAGGATTAGGAGTCACAGCGAAGATGACCGGGATTTCCAGCGATTCATTTCCGAAAACCCGCTTGCGCCGCATGCGGCGCGACGAGTTTTCCCGCCGCTTGATGCGCGAGACCCAGCTCGGCGTCGACGCCCTGATTTACCCGGTATTCGTCGTCGAGGGATCGCGGCAGCGCCAGCAGATCGCCTCCATGCCCGGCATCGAGCGCCTCTCGATAGATGAGTTGCTGCGCGAGAGCGCGGAACTCCTGCGTCTTCGGGTGCCTGCGATCGCCATTTTCCCGGTCACGCCGCCCGAGAAGAAGACGCTCGATGCGCGCGAGTCGTGGAATCCCGAGGGAATCGCCCAACAAGCTGTCCGTGCGGTCAAGAAGGAATTCCCCGACCTCGGGGTCATCACGGATGTCGCTCTCGATCCGTTTACCACGCACGGCCAGGACGGCATCATCGATGCGGCCGGCTATGTCCAGAACGACCTGACCGTCGAAACCTTGATTCGCCAGGCGCGCTCGCATGCCGACGCCGGTGCCGACGTGGTCGCACCCTCGGACATGATGGATGGGCGCATCGGCGCGATTCGCAGCGCGTTCGAGAATGCGGGGCTCGTGCACACGCGCATCCTCGCGTACGCCGCGAAATACGCTTCCAGCTTCTACGGGCCGTTTCGCGACGCGGTAGGCTCGGCGTCTCAGCTCGGCAAAGGCAACAAGAACACCTATCAGATGGACCCGGCAAACTCGGACGAGGCCCTGCGCGAGGTCGCGCTCGACATCGCCGAGGGCGCAGATATGGTCATGATCAAGCCCGGCCTGCCGTACCTCGATGTCGTACGCCGCATCAAGGATCGTTTCGGCATGCCCACGTTCGTCTATCAAGTCAGCGGCGAATACTCGATGATCATGGCGGCCGCGCAGAACGGTTGGATCGACGAACGCGCGACGGCGCTCGAGGCGCTGCTGTCGATCAAACGCGCCGGCGCCGACGGCATACTCACGTATTTCGCCAAACGCGCGGCGGTCTGGCTCCAGGAGTGAGCACCGGGACGCATCTCGGACCGCCCGACCAATACGGGGTCGCCGGGCATCCCGTCGCGCACAGCTGGTCGCCGTTCATTCACGGGATGTTCGCCAAGGCGACCGCGCAGAACTTGGTCTATCGGCTGTTCGACATCGCTCCCAAGGATTTTCGCGGCGAAGTTCTGCAGCTTCTCACGGGCGGCGTACGCGGGCTCAACATCACGCTGCCACACAAGCAGGCGGCCGCCGAACTCGTCAACGAGTTGACGCCGCGGGCCACCCGCGCCCAAGCGGTCAACGTGATCGCCTATTTCGAGGACTCGAAGCTGCTCGGCGACAATACCGACGGCGTCGGCCTGGTCGCCGACCTCGAACAGAACCTCAAGATCGAGCTCGCGCACAAGCGAATTCTCGTGCTCGGTGCGGGCGGCGCGGTGCGCGGCGTGCTCGCGCCGCTCATGGAGCGCGATCCGTCGCAACTGATCATCGCCAACCGCACGCCGGCGCGCGCGCAGGTCTTAGCACGCGAATTTTCGGATCTCGGACAAATCGCCAGCTGCGGCTTCGACGAAATCGAAGGGCCACCCTACGATTTGATCATCAACGGCACATCCGCGAGCCTACAGGGCGAGATGCCCGAGATGCCCGTTGGACTCGTCGGCGAAGATACGGTTTGCTATGACATGGCCTATGGCCGCGGCCATACGCCGTTTACGCTCTGGGCGAAGTCCTTGCATGCGAAACGTACCAGCAAGGGTTGGGGGATGCTCGTCGAACAAGCGGCCGCCTCGTTTGCACTGTGGCGCGGCATCCGGCCGGACACGAAACCCGTGCTCGAGGCGCTTTCGCAATATCGCTGATCCTTAGGCGCGCAACAAAAAGCGGCGCGCCGTGAGGCTCCTCATGGTGCCCGCACGGCGCGCCGCTGCCGATGCATCGGCCGTGCTACTGCGCCGGCATGTCACCCGTGTAGTAGGCGAGCACGTAGGCGTTCAAGCTGCCGTTCGCTTGCGGCACGCCGTAGACCTTGACCGGCGCGCCGACCGCGAGGCCGCTCGTCATCGCCGCAAGGCCGTTGCTCGTCGTGATGTCGATCGGGCTGATCGTCACGACGCCGTTCGTGCGATCGACCTGATAGACCAATGACGCACTGCCCGAGGTCGTGCTCACATTGATCGTTGCCGCGGTTGTACCGCCCGCGACCGACATCGTGAACGCGTTGTCGGCATAGGCGGTCGCGACCGCACCCAGCGGCAGGTTCGAGGGCTCTATGATCGACGCATAGGCGGACCAACCCATCGGGTTCGCGGGATCCGCCCAGGTGGCGAAGCTCGTGCCGTAGGTCGGAACCGTTGCGACCGTGCCGCCGAAATTCACTGCACCGTTGGTCACGGACACCCAGTCGGCAACCGCGGTGCTGCCGCTCATGAGCGTCGAGATCGGATACGCGAAGTTCCACCACTTGTAACCCGTGATCGGATTCGGCGGACTGCTGAAGTCGTAGCCGTTGGCCGTCGTGGGGTCGATGTAATCGATACCGTAGATGTAGTCATCCGAGGCGGTCCGGAAATGTCGCGTATAGGTAAAACCGGTCGTCGGCGGCGTGGCGCTCGGATAAGAGATCGTGCCGTCGTAATGCGCGGTCTCGATATCGATCGTCTGCGCGACCAGCGGCGTCGCCGTCACGTCGACGACGGTCGCATGCACCTTGAATCCGCGAACGAGGTCGTCATTGGTGAGGAAACTCGTGCCCATGCCGATCGGCGTGCCGTCCGCGACCGCGTTTTGCGGCGTGCGGAAGAAGAATTGTGTGTTCGCATCGACCGTGATCGGAATGCCGACGCCCGATTCATTTTCGATCGTGACGACATCGGTGCTTGCGTTGACGTGCAGAACATGGCCTTCTGGGCTGAGCCAGACGTTGTTGAAGGTGTTGCTCGCCCAGATGCGCGTTGCCACGAGCGTGCCGTCTTCCTGATAGCGCGCTGCGATGCGAACGTAGCGTCCGACGAGGTTCGTCTCAGCGGAGAAGTTCATGATCGCCGTACGCGTGTCCGCATCGACGTCATAGAAGATCGTGCCGTTGACCGAATCGGCGAGGATGTTGAGGCTCTGCGCGCCTGCGACGGCCGTCTCCGGCGTGGCCACGGGCTCGGTCGGATACTCCTTCGTGATCGTGATCGATGAGTTGTCGGTCGCGATCGCGGTCACATCGCCGTACATGTGCCGCAGCACCAGACGCGTGATGTCCTTGAGCGGATGATGATGCACCGGACCCTCGAAATTCACTGCCCAAATCGTGGTGCCGCCGAGCGCCGCCGGAACGTGGCCGACGATGAACTCGGGATGGCCGAGATCGAATTCGAGATCGAGTTGATTGCTCGCGGTCGTGGTGACGACCAGCGGGGAGACGAAGTTGACGTCGACAGGCACCGTGAGATTCGGGGCGGTACCTTGCGTGTGCTGAATTTGAATCTGGTCGGACGGTATCGCCGCGCCGGGCGTACCGGCAAAACCCGCTTCAGGGTCGGTCGTCACGTTCAATATGACGTCGCCCGGATTGCCGCTCACGGTCAACACCGCGCCGGTATAAGTGCCGACCGGGACCGTCACGTTGCCGAGAATTTCGCCGAGTTGGTCGAGCTGTGCGAGGTTGGTCACGGGCACGGGGCTCGGCGCCGTGTAGACGTTGACATTGCTGCCGCCGCCTTGGGGTATCAGCGAGATCGACAGAATCTTGACGCCGATCGCGGCCCAGTCCTCGGTCGATGCGTCGCTGATCAACATAGCGACCTGGGCGGTTTGCGGCGTGACGACGGGCGGCGTCGTGCTCGCGGCGCCACCGCCACCGCCGCAAGCGGCGAGTATCGAAGCGACGGCACCGGCCAAAGTAATCTTGGACGTAGTGGATATCATGATTAAATTCTCCCGATGGTGATGCTGTAGATGTCGCCGTTGGGAGACACGTCGGTCTCCTCGTCGGTGTCTGCAACAACGGACCACGGGGAACTGCGTTGACAGGTTCGGCGGTGCGTGGCTCGCGCCGCGCGCTCGCGGCAACGCGGCAACGCGGCAACGCGCGCGGAATCACGCTTTCAATGCGATCGAATCGCCTCACTCGGCGAGGTAATGATCCTTGACTTTGACATAGTGTGCCGCGCCGTACAGCTGCTGCTCGATCTCCGCGTCGCTGACTTCGCGTATGCGCTTCACGGGATTGCCCATGTACAGGCCGCGCGAACTCAGGTGCTTTCCCGGAGGAACGATGCTGCCGGCGGCAACGATGACTTCATCTTCGATCAGCGCAGCGTCGAGGACCACGGCCCCCATGCCGATCAGGCAACGGTGGCCGATGCGCGCCGCGTGCAACACCGCTTGGTGTCCGACGGTCACGTCGTCGCCGACGATCAGCGGCAGCCCGCCGGGACGATACGGCCCGTCGTGCACCACGTGCAGAATGCAACCGTCCTGGATGTTCGTGCGCGCGCCGATTTCGATTCGATGGATGTCGCCGCGCACGAGTGCAAACGGCCACACGGACGCATCGTCGCCGAGCGTCACGCGGCCGATCACGACTGCCGCCGGATCGACATAGACGCGCGCACCCAAGGTCGGGAGGATGCCGCGATAGGGCCGCAGGTTCATGCTTGCCGTGTCCTTGGCTTCAGCGCATCGTGACGAGCTCTTCGGCGCTCGTCGGGTGGATCGCGACGGTATCGTCGAAATCGCGCTTGGTCGCGCCCATGCGCACCGCGACCGCGAATCCCTGCATCATCTCGTCGGCTCCGGCACCGATGACGTGGCAGCCGATGATCTTCTCCTGCTCGCCCAAGCACACGAGTTTCATGTCGGTGCGCGGCTTCTCTTCAGTGACCGCGTAGTACATGCCGACGAAGCCGCTGACATAGACCTTGACCGCGTCGCCGTAGCGCGCACGCGCTTCGGCCTCGCTCAAACCCACGGTACCGATCGGCGGATGCGTGAACACCACGGTCGGGATCAGTTCGTAGTCCAAGCGCCGGTCGTGTTTGCCGCCGAACACGCGATCGCCGAGGCGCCGCCCCGCGGCAATGGCGACCGGGGTCAGCGGCGCGCGGCCGGTCACGTCGCCGATCGCGTAGATGCCTTCGACGTTGGTATTCTGAAATCCGTCGGTGACCACGAAGCCCTGGGCATCGACTCGCACCCCCGTGAGCTCCAAGCCCAAACCAGCGGCGTTCGGCACGCGTCCGATCGCCCAGAGTACGCAGTCGTAGCCCGGGAATTTTCCGCCGTCCGCGGCCGCCAGCGTCTTCTTGCCGCCTTCCTCGAGCAACGCCGCCGGCACCACATTCTCGTGAAAGCCGATTCCCTGCAAACGCATTTCGCGCTGCAAGGAGTGGCCCAACATCAGGTCGAACTGCCGCAGCAGCTGCGCCTTGCGCAGGAACATGTCCACGTCGCTGCCGAGCTCACGAAATGCGCCCGCGAGCTCGCAGGCAATGTAGCCGCTGCCGACGACCGCCACGCGCTGCGGCCTTTGCTCGAGCTCGAAGAATCCGTTCGACGTGATGCCGAGTTTGCTGCCGGGCAAGCGCGGCACGAGCGGCATGCCGCCGGTCGCAATCACGATGTGCCGCGCGCTCAGATGCCTGCCGTCCACCTCGACCGTGTGCGCATCGACGAAGCGCGCGGTGCCGGCGATCGTGTCGATCCCTTTGGAGGCGAGATTGCGCGCATAAATGCCGTTGAGGCGCGCGATATAAGCGTCCCTCTTGCTCTTCAGCACCGCCCAATCATGGCCATCGTGCGTCACGCCGAAACCGTAGTGCTGCGCGTCGCGAATCAGAGCGGAAACACCGGCGGCGTTCCACATCACTTTCTTCGGGACGCACCCGACGTTGACACAGGTGCCGCCCAAGCGGGCCTGCTCGATCACCGCTGCGCGTGCACCATACTCAACGGCCCGCTGCGCGCAAGCGAGACCGCCGCTGCCGCCGCCGATGCTGATCAAATCGTAGGTTTCGCTGGCCACTTTGGAACTCCGGCTTCGAGAACGTTCAGCTGCCGATGATATACTGAGGCCATCGGTGACTTCTTTAGAATAAGGTGCCGGCGTGATCGCTAACCCGCTATTGGAATTCGAGGCTCTGCCCGCGTTCGATCGCATCGAAGCGGCACATGCGCGCCCGGCGCTCGAGCAGATTCTGAGTGAGAACCGCGCGCGCATTGCCGCCTTGACCGCGCAAGCCGCGCCGACATTCGCGTCGCTGGTCGTGCCCATGGAGGAGTTGAGTCACCGTTTGGCGCGGGTTTGGAGCCCGATAGGCCACCTCAACGGCGTCGCCAACTCACCGGCGATCCGCGAGGCCTACAACGCCTGCATTCCTCTGCTCACCGAATATTCGTCCGAGCTCGGTCAGAACGAGTCGCTCTATGCGGCTTATGCCTACGTGCTCGAACACGAGGGCGGAGCGCTCAATCCAGCGCAGCGCAAGGTCGTCGAGAATGCGCTGCGGGATTTTCGGCTTGCGGGAGTCGATTTGCCCGCGGGCAAAAAGACGCGATTTCGCGAGGTGATGCAACGGCTCGCGCAGCTCGGCACGAGATTCTCGGAGAATGTGCTCGATGCGGCGCGCGCTTACACGCGCACGGTGACCGACGAGGCAGAGCTCGCCGGTCTTCCGGCCAATGCCGTCGATCGCGCCGCAGCGGACGCGCGCGAAGTGCAGCAATCGGGCTGGCTGTTCAAGCTCGATCAGCCGACCTATACGACTGTCATGACCTGTGCCGAGAGCACGCAATTGCGCCGCGACATTTACGAGGCCTGGGTCACCCGGGCATCCGAGCTCGGTCCGAGCGCCGGGCGCTTCGACAATAATCCGTTGGTCGATGAAATTCTGCCGCTGCGCCACGAGCTGGCGCAATTGCTCGGCTTCGAGACTTTCGCCGACTATGCGCTCGCGACGCGCATGGCCAAGAGCCGTCAACAGGTGCTCGGCTTCCTCGACGACTTGGCGCGGCGCTGCCGGCCCGCGGCAACGCAGGAATTTGCGGAGCTCGAGGAATACGCGGGTCGCAAGCTCGATGCCTGGGACGTGGCGTTCTACACGGAAAAACTCAAGGCGAGCCGGTTCAAGGTCTCGCAAGAGGAATTGCGGCCGTATTTTCCGCTCGCCAAAGTACTCGAGGGCCTGTTCGCGGTGACCGCACGACTCTACGGCATCCGCGTTCGCGAGCGGCTGTCGGTCACGGTCTGGCACCCGAGCGTGCGCTATTACGACCTCGTCGACCCGGGCGGCACCGCGGTCGCAGGCTTCTACTTGGATCCGTATTCGCGCACCGAAAAGCGCAGCGGCGCGTGGATGGACGAGTGCGTCAATGCGAAGACTTTGTCGACCGGCAACGCGCTACCAATCGCGCAGCTCGTCTGCAATTTCACCGCCCCGGTAGGCGCGTTGCCGTCACTGCTGACCCACGATGAGGTGACGACGCTGTTCCACGAATTCGGGCACGGCTTGCATCATATGCTCACGCGCGTTGCCTATCCGAGCATCGCCGGTATCAACGGCGTCTCCTGGGATGCGGTCGAGTTGCCGAGCCAATTCATGGAGAATTTCGTCTGGCGGACCGAAGTATTGCCATTGATTTCGGCCCACGTCGAAGGCGGCGAACCCTTACCCGCCGATCTGCTGCGCAGGCTGCTCGGCACGCGCACGTTCAACGCCGCGCTCGACACGCTGCGACAAATCGAGTTGGCCGCGTTCGATTTCGAATTGCACGCGAACTTCGACCCGGCGAAGGGTGCGCGAGTTGCCGAGACGCTCGCGGCAGTGCGCCGCCGTGTGGCAATCGTGCCGGCCGCGCCGTTCAACCGCATGCCAGCGAGCTTCGCGCACATCTTCGCGGGCGGCTACGCAGCGGGGTATTACAGCTACAAATGGGCCGAGGTGCTCGCGGCCGATGCGTTCGAAGCCTTCGAGGAATCCGGGGTGTTCGACGGCAGCACGGCGGCTCGCTTTCTTGATGCGATCCTCTCGCGCGGCGGCAGCCTCGATGCGATGGAGGCCTTCATTCGATTCCGCGGCCGCCAGCCGGACGTGCGGCCCTTGTTGCGGCAGACCGGAATCGCGGCGTGAGTCGCGCCGCGAGCTTCGCTATCGGGCTGCTGATGGCGCTCGGTTCGGGTGCCGCCAGCGCGGCGACGGCTTACGTCAGCGACGATCTGGTTCTCGGCGTCTATGCCGAACAGAATCAACAGGGTCAGCGGCTCACGACCTTGCATTCCGGGGCGCTCGTGGAGACTCTCGAGACTTCGGGGGAGTTCACCCAGGTGCGGCTTGCCGACGGCACGACCGGCTGGGTCAAAAGTTCCTTCCTGGTCACGCGCGTACCCGCGGTTGCGCGCGTCAAGGAACTCGAGGACGAACTGAGCCGCGCGCGCGCAACGACGCCCGAACTCGCCGAAGCCGCTGCTCGCAGCGAACTCGAGCAGCTCAAAAGCCAACTCTCGACGTCGCAGTCCGAGCTGCAGGCTGCACGCGAAACGGCCGCCTCTGCCGCCGCGACGCCGGTGCCCCCAGCCGCCGATTCACCGGCATTGCGACATGTAGGCCAGTTCTTACACTTGCCGTGGGTCACGGGTTTCGCATACCTGATCACGCTGATCGTCGGCTACGGCTTAGGCCATGCGATTCTGGCCCGCCGCCTGCGGAAGAAATTCGGCGGCATCAAGGTCTATTAGCCGATGACCAGTTTTGCAACCTGGAACGTCAATTCGCTACGCGTGCGGCTTCCGCAGCTCATTCAATGGCTGGAGGCGAATCCCGTCGACGTGATCTCGATTCAAGAGATCAAGCTCAGCGATCCCGATTTTCCGTATCGGGAGCTCGAGGCACTGGGGTTTACGGCGGCCGTCTCGGGGCAAAAGACCTACAACGGCGTCGCGACGCTCGCGCGCTCGCCGATTTCGGACGTGGTCACCGACCTGCCGAACTTCCCCGACCCGCAGCGGCGGCTGTTGGCCGCAACGATCGCCGGGGTACGGGTCATCAACGTTTACGTACCGAACGGCCAGGCGGTTGATTCCGAAAAATATGTCTACAAGCTGGCGTGGCTGGAGGCGTTCGCGGCGTTTTTGGAGGACGAGCTGAAGTCTCATCCGAAGGCCCTCGTGCTGGGGGACTTCAATATCGCGCCGGAAGATCGCGATGTTCACGATCCGCAGGCCTGGGCCGGATCCGTGCTAGTCAGCCCCAAGGAACGGGCGGCGTTCGAACGCATGACCGCGCTCGGGGTCAGCGATCTTTTCCGCCGTTTCGAACAGCCGGAGCAGTCTTTCAGCTGGTGGGACTATCGGCAGGGCGCTTATCGGCGCAACAATGGTTTGCGGATTGACTTAATTCTGGGTTCGGCGAGCATGGCGGCACGCTGCAACGCGTGCCGCATCGACCGCGAACCGCGCGCCTGGGAGCGCCCCTCCGATCACACGCCCTGCACCGCAACTTTTGACATATGAGCGCGGCACCACCGGAAGGAGAACTGCGTCGATGGCGAGTTTGATGCGAAGAGCTTAAACTCCCTGCGATGCAAGATTTCCGCCGTAACGACTACGACGTTACGAACACGGTTCAAGTCAGTTCGACGGCAGCGGTTACGGCTGCCGTGCGTGAGCTTTTCACGGCCACTTGGCCCGGCGAATCGTTCGAGCGCGTCGCGCTCAGCTTCGAGGCATTCGACAAATTATTCACGGGCCGCATGCCCGGCTATCACGGCGTCGACACCGTTTATCATGATCGCCAGCATTCGCTCGACATGACATTGGCGATGGCGCGTCTGACGGTCGGCTACGAGCGCAGCGTCGATGTCACCGAGCGTTTCGGCGTGGAGCGCGCGGTCATGGCGCTCGTCACCTCACTGTTCCATGACGCCGGCTACATTCGCGAATTCGACGACAGTAAGCACCACAACGGCGCCGAGTTCACGCTGTACCACGTGACCCGTAGCGCGCGATTCCTCGCACGATTTTTGCCGTCGCTCGGAATGGAATCCTGGGTTCCTGTCGCGACGCGCATCGTGCATTTCACGGGTTATGAAATCAAATTGAGCCAGATCCCGCTCGCCGACCCGCGCGACCGCAAATTGGGCACCTTGCTCGGCACCGCCGATTTGATCGCGCAAATGGCCGACCGCTGTTATCTCGAAAAATGCCGGGACCGCCTCTATCCGGAATTCGTGCTCGGTGGAATCGCGGCGGCTGCGGGAAGCGATGGCGAGCTGCAAGTGCGCTACAGCTCCGGTCTCGACTTGTTGCGGCAGACACCGGCATTCGTTCGCGACACGCGCGTGCGCCGCTTGGAAGGCGAGTTCGAGCACGCCTATCGCTATGTCGAACAGCTGTTCGACGGCCGAAACCCCTATATCGAAGCGATCGATCGCAATCTCGGATACTTGAATCGCGTTCTACGAACCGAGCGCTGGCCGATGCTACGGCGCAATCCGCCGCTGTTCACCGCGGTCCCGAACCAGTTGCCGCAAGTGCGCGGCCTGATGCTCAATCACCTGAAGACGCTCTGGTCCTAGGGCCTCAAGGCCAATCGATGGTCGCAACGTAGCGCGCATGATGCTGCGCGAGCGCCTCGAGCACTTCATCCTTGCCGAGCATCGGTGCCGCCGCGATCGCATCGCGCAACACGTCGATACCGAGCTCGCGTCTCGCGAATTCACTGACCGGCGCAAAGCTGAAATGCCAGGGTTCCGGCTGAACCCCGGACCGTACGCCGCGAAACGGGCGGAAAAATCCGTAGCGGCTCGCGTTTTCTGCGAGCCAAGCACCGAAGGGTGCGAAAATTCCGTCGGCGCCGAACTCCGCGCCCGTCAATTGCACACGATAGCCGTCCGGGATTGCATTGCGGTCGACGAGGTCCAAATCCGTACCCCAGTGGTGCCGGCTCGCGCCGGGCAGCGCCGACCAGCGCAGTATTTCGGCGATGCGCGCTGCCGGCGACAAGATCCCGACGTCGATGACCTTTCCTGTCGCATCGAACATCGGCCGCTCGCCGCCGTATTTTCCATTCCAGATTGCGAGCTGACGATTGAAATCGCGAAAGCTGCTGACGACGCCGATTTCGAATCCGCTCTCACGCGCCGCGCGGCGCAGCCGGAGCAGTGGCGCGGCCACATGGTGATGCACGGCCGCCGCCATATCGGGCAATTCGACGATGTGGGTGCGCGCGCGCCCGGTCAACTCATCGGTATTCACGGCTTCAATTCGCGCCCTGCCGCAAATTCGGCGACCTGGTCGAGCACGCGCGTCAATGTGTCGGCTTCCTGCGCGCCGGAGATCGTATATTGACCGTCGAAAATGAACGTCGGCACACCCGTTAGTCCCAATCCCGCCGCATGGCGTTCGGCCGCAACAACGGCATCTTGGCCTGCACGCAACACCAGCGTGCGCCGTGCCTCGAACTCAGAGAGTCCGGCTTCGACGCCGAGACGCACGAGTTGTTCGATATCGCCGATGTCGCAGCCTTCTTCGAAATAGGCGCGCAGCAGCCGCTCCTTGACCGCATTCTGCAGGCCTGCGCGGGCCGCATGGGCGATCAGCAGATGCGACCGTCGCGTATTGGGGACACGTGCGATCAAGTCGAAGCGGTAGTAGATTCCAACCATGGCGCCAAGCTCGGTCAGGGTCTTTTGCGCTTCCGCGAAGCGCTCCTTGTCGCCGACACGGGTCGCAATGAACCAGGAGCGATCCACGCCATCGGAAGGTAAATCCGGATTCAATTCGAAAGGCCGCCAAGTCACGACAGGCTCGTATTGAGGGCGTTTTGCCAACGCCAATTCAAAGCGCCGTTTCCCGAGATAGCACCAGGGGCATGACGTGTCGGAGAAAATGTCGATGCGCATGCGGGCGGTCATAGCCATGCGATTGTAACCGGCCCCTTATGAGGTTGGGCGTGAGCGAGTATCATTCTTGAATGGCGCATAGCCTCAAAACAAATTATCTCCTGTTGGCCCTCGCGGTGGTCGCGCTGCTCGCATCGCTGCTGGGCACGCTCGCCTACTATGAACGACGCATCGACAGCTCCGATGTCAATCAGCTGACGGCTACGACCGTCGGCCAGAATCTCGAAGCCGATCTTGCCGAGCGCGCGCAAAAATTGGGTCAGCGCAGCGCACCTGCACTTGCCGCAACACTGCGCTCGGGAAATGCGGGCGCTACGCGCGCGCTCGCCGAGCGGCTTCTGCAGGAATCGGACGTCGAACGGGTCGAAGTATCGGATGCAATGGGCAGGATCGTCTATAGCGGAGGAACGCCGGAAGCCGCTCTGGGCGCCGCGGCCTCCGAGACGGTACTGCGCGAGAACGGCTCGGCCAACGGCGCCGAAACCGGCATGCTCCGAGTTTGGATGAGCCGAGCGAAGCTCGACGAAACCCTCGCGGGCCTGCATGCCAAGCTCGAAACACAGCAGGCGATCCAGGGCAAGCGCGTGAGCGGCGGACTGCTCGGACTCATCACGCTACTGCTGGCCTTGGGCTTGACCGGCGCCTGGTTCATCGCGCGGCAGCTCTCGAGACCGATCTCGGCGCTCGTGAAGACCGCCGATCGAATCGGCCAGGGAGACTACACCCAACCGCTCAAGGTCCACCGCCAGGATGAACTCGGCGAGCTGCAATTCGCGCTCGAACGGATGCGCCAGAAGCTGCGCGAAACCACGATCACGAAGAATTACCTGAACACGGTTCTCAACAGCCTCACCGACATCGTGCTCGTGACCTCGCCCGAGGGCATAGTCCGCAGTTGCAACGAAGCGGCCCAGAAGTTGCTCGGCTACAGCGAAGCCGATCTGATCGGCAAGCCGCTGAGCGGTTTCGTCGATGACGCGCATCGAGACGCCTTCGATGCCTCCAATCCGGCGCCCGAGGCGCGCGAGACGGTCCTGCGCACCGCAAGCGGCCAGACGATCCCGGTGTCGATGGCGGGATCGCCGATCACCACCGAAGATCCGCAATTCCAAGGCACGATCTACGTTGCGCGCAACATCACCGAGCGCAAGCGCGCCGAGCGCCGGATCCGCTATCTGGCGCGCTACGACACCCTGACGAAGATGCCCAATCGCATGCAGTTCCAGCACCTGCTGCAGCAGGCGATCGCGAGGTCGAGACGCAACAATCGCTCGGTCGCGCTCCTGTATTTGGATTTGGACCGGTTCAAGGAAGTCAACGACACCTTCGGCCACGCAGCCGGCGATCGCACGCTGGAAATCCTCAGTGAAAGGCTCACGCGCAACCTGAGCAAAGACACCGTCATCGGCCGTCTCGCAGGCGACGAATTCGCGATGTTCATCGACGATTTGCCGCTCGATATCGACAACCGAACCAGCATCGCGTCGCTCGCGCGCACGCTGCTCGACGAGATCAGCCGTACGTTCTACGTCAATCAACAAGAGGTCTATTTGACCGCGAGCGTCGGTGTCGCGATTTGCCCGTACGACGCCGAGAACGTCATCGACCTGATACGCAACGCGGATGCCGCGATGTACCACTCGAAGCAAAACGGCGGCAACACCTGCGCGTTCTATTTGCCCGAGATGAACGTCGCCGCGGTCGAACGCCTGATGCTCAAGAGCAAGCTGCGGCGCGCGCTCGAACGCAACGAACTGGTGATTCTCTATCAGAGCAAGGTCGATTTGCGCGACGGGCGCGTAGTCGGAGCCGAAGCGCTGCTGCGCTGGCGCTTGCCCGGCCACGGCGACATTTCGCCTTCCCACTTCATTCCGCTCGCCGAAGAAACCACGCTGATCATGGATATCGGCGAATGGGTCATGAATCGCGTCTGTTCCGACTATCGTGAATGGCAGAAGACGGTGCCGCAGCCGGGGCGTATCGCGATGAATTTGAGCCTGCGGCAATTGAAGCAGGCGAGCTTCATCGCGCGTGCGCGCGCAGTATTCCGCAAGCACGAAGTGTCGCCGACCTGCTTCGAACTCGAGGTCACGGAAACGACCTTGATGACCGACCCGAAGCGCACGATCGGGCTGCTCAACGAGCTCTACGCGATGGGCCTGCATCTGGCTATCGACGATTTCGGCACCGGCTATTCCTCGCTGTCAGCCCTGCAACAATTTCCGATCGGCACTTTGAAGATCGACCAATCCTTCGTACGCGACGCCGCCGTGGATTCGAACGACGCGGCGATCGTGCGCACGATCATCGACATGGGCAAAAGCCTCGATCTCGAGGTCATCGCCGAGGGCGTGGAGTCGAGCGAGCAGCTCGAGTTCCTTCGCCGCCACGGCTGCCATTTTGCGCAGGGACGCCTGTTCGGAGAGGCCATCGAAGCCGACAAATTGCTCACGATCCTCGCGAATCAGAGCCGCGGCGCCGCGATTGCGCATCACGCCGCGCTGTGCGCGCCGAACCAGCGATCTTCCGCCGCGTCCTGACAGCCCCCCCTAGCCCTCGAATTTTCGCGGGGTGGGGCCCTGCGATATACTAAACGGCTATGTTATCTGCTCGGGATCTCACCCTGCGGCGCGGACCGCAACCGCTGTTCGAGCAGGTCAACTTCACGATTTTCCGCGGCAATAAGCTCGGGGTCACGGGCGCCAATGGCACCGGCAAGTCGAGCTTGTTTGCCGCCGTGCGTGGCGAACTGGCGCCCGACAAGGGCGATATCGATCGGCCGGTGAGCTTGAAGATCGCGCACGTCGAACAGGAGATTGCCGCGAGCGAACGAGCGGCGATCGAGTTCGTGATGGACGGCGATACCGAGCTGCGCGCCGTCGAGGCTGCGATAGCGGACGCCGAGCGCCGCGACGCCCCGTTGGAGATCGCCGAAACCCATGGCGCTTTGCTCGCGATCGACGGTTACCGCGCGCGCAGCAGAGCCGCGGCGATCATGCATGGACTCGGATTCAAAGCGGTCGATCACGAACGCAAAGTGACCGAGTTCTCCGGCGGGTGGCGCGTGCGCCTGGGGATGGCGCGCGCGCTTGCCGCGCGCGCCGATCTGCTGTTGCTCGACGAGCCGACCAACCACCTGGACTTGGATGCGATCGTCTGGCTCGAGCAATGGCTGACCGCCTACCAGGGCACCTTGCTGATGATTTCGCACGACCGGGAATTTCTCGACGCGATCATCGATCGCGTGCTGCACATCGAGAATCGCAGCATCCGCGCTTACTCGGGCAACTATTCACAGTTCGAGCGCAAGCGCGCCGAGGAGCTTAGCCTGCAAAATGCGCTGCATGCGCGCCAGATTCGGCGGGTCGCGCAGATTACGTCGTTCGTCGAGCGCTTTCGCGCCAAGGCCACCAAGTCGCGCCAGGCGCAGAGCCGGCTCAAGATGCTCGAGCGCATGGAAACCATCGTGCCCGCGCACGTCGACAGCCCATTCGAGTTCGAGTTCAGCCGTCCGCTCAAGACGCCCAGGCCCTTGTTGACGCTCGAACAGGCCGACTGTGGGTATGGAGATCGCCGCGTCGTCAGCGGCCTCAATCTGTCGGTCGGCCCGCAGGACCGCATTGCGCTGCTCGGGCCGAACGGCGCGGGCAAATCGACGGTCACGAAGCTGCTCGCCGGCGAAGCGCCCGCGCTCGGCGGCAAGCGCATCGCGGCCGCCGACCTTGCAGTCGGCTACTTCGCGCAGCAGCAGCTCGAGCAGCTCAAGCCGGATTGCGATGCGTTTTGGCATCTGCGCCAGCTCGGCGGGCCTGATTACGCCTCGGGCGACGAGCAGCGCGTGCGCGATCATTTGGGCAGATTCGGGTTCGAGGGCGACCGCGCGTTTGAACCCGTGAGCCGCTTTTCGGGCGGCGAAAAGGCGCGCCTGACGCTCGCGCTGCTGGTCGCGCGGCGGCCCAATCTGCTGCTGCTCGATGAACCGACCAATCATCTCGACATCGACATGCGGCACGCCCTGACCGTTGCGCTGCAGAGCTTCGAGGGAGGCCTCATGGTCGTCTCGCACGACCGTCACTTGATCAAGACCGTGGCCGACACGCTGTGGCTGGTCGCCGATGGGACGCTGCGGGTTTTCGACGGTGATTTGGACGATTATCAGCAGTGGCTCAAGTCCCGCGGCAGCGCGCCGCAGGTGGCCGAAGCCGAGAAAAGCCAGCCCAGACGCGCCCCAAAGCGCCGCCCTGCGGTGCGCCTCGCACCGTTGCGCCGCGAGTTGGACGAAATCGAAAGGCAACTTGCGGTCCTCACCACAGAACGAACCGACATCGAAACGGCGCTTCAAGAAGGCGCCACATCGGCGACACTGAGCCATCGGTATGCAGAGCTGAGCAGCGATATTCTCGGGCTCGAGGCGCGGTGGATGGACATCGGCGCTGCGATCGAGGCGGCCGAGTTCGAAATGGCCGGCGGCACATAAGCGGAGCTAAGCGGCAAACAGCATGGCTGGCGGCAATCCAACGTCCGATAGTGACGGCGGTACGCACTATTCGATCAAAGCGGTGGCGGTGGCCACCGGCCTCTCGGTCGAGACGCTGCGCGCATGGGAGCGCCGTTACGGCATCGTCGAACCGCGGCGTGATTGCAGCGGCCACCGCATCTACACCTGTAGCGACGTCGCACGCCTGCGGCGCTTGCGCGAGACCACCGACCGCGGGCATCCGATCGGCAAGATCGCGCACCTGAGCGACGCGGATCTCGGCGGCCTGCTCGCCGACCGGCGCGAAGATCACCCGAACGGCGCCGCCGCAGATGCGTTCATCGCACGAATTTTGTGCGCTATCGAGAGATACGACATGGAGGGATGCGATCAGGCGATCGCGATGGCGTTCGCGCTGCTGCCGATCGCGGACGTCGTCAGCGAGGTTCTCTCCCCGGTTCTGCAGGAAGTCGGTGATCGATGGCGCTGCGGCCGGTTCACGGTCGGACAGGAGCGCTTGGTGTCGAGTTCGGTGCGCCGTCAGATCAGCGGGCTGCTCAATACCTACAACCGCTTGGCCAAGGGCGGGACCGTGGTATTCGCGACGGTCAGCGGTGAGTTGCACGAACTGGGCATCTTGATGTTCGCGGCGCTGGCCGCGAGCCGCACGCTGCGAGCTTGCTACCTGGGCGCCGACCTGCCCCCGGAGGAAATCGCGAACGTCGCGACCCGCGTCAAGGCCGTGGCCGTCGCCATCAGCATGGTGTGGCCGGAAAATCTCGGGCTCAATCTCGAGAAACTCGCGACCCTGCGCAAGGGACTGCCGGAAGGCACGGAAATCTGGATCGGCGGGGCGGCGTCTTACTACGCGGATCCGCTGCAATTTCCTGCGAGCAGCATCCACATGACCGGTCGCAAGGACTTCGAGCGCCGTATTGATTTGTTGACCGACGTTACGGTCTAGCAGACGCGCGCGGCAACAGCGGCCTTCAGCCCGAGGACTTGTGGCTGCCGTCGCACAGCGGTGCGCCGCGCGTCTGTTTACAACCGCAGAACCAGAGCTTCTCGCTGCTCGCCGCCGTGTACTGCAGCGGCGAGAATTCGCCGCCTTTATGGGAACCGTCGCAAAACGGCTGCTGTTTGCTGAGGCCGCAGCGGCACCACCAATATGTATTGCCGGCCTGCACGTCGATTGGAATCGGGTGTTTGATCATGCGCCGATGTTAACAGTCCCCGCACTGGGCTTACACTCCGGACGTGCACCCTCCCGATCCCCTCCTGCAAATTCTGATCCTGCTTGCCGCCTCGGTCTGTGTGATCGCGGCGGTTCGCATGCTCAAGCTGCCAGCCATCCTCGGCTACCTCGCGGTCGGCATGTTGCTGGGTCCGCACGCCCTGGCGCTGGCCGCGGACAACGAGACGACCCGCCTGCTCGCGGATTTCGGCGTGGTCTTTCTCGTCTTTACACTGGGCCTCGAGTTTTCCCTGCCGCGCCTCGTGGCGATGCGCAACGAGGTGTTGGGCGTCGGCGGCAGCCAGGTCGTGCTGACCGCGAGCATCGTGGCGGCGCTCGGCATCTTCGTATTCCACGCCGCCGCGGCGGTCGCGATCGTCATCGGCGGCGCGGTCGCGATGTCGTCGACGGCCATCATCGTTTCGCAGCTCACCGAACAATCGGAGAACAACCGAACGCATGGCCGCCTCGCCGTCGCGATCTGCCTGTTCCAGGATCTGAGCTTCACGCTGCTGCTCGCCTTGGAATCCTCGCTCGCGCATACAGGCCCGGCCAGCGACGGCAAACACATCGCAATCGCCATCGCGATCGCGGGTGTCGCACTCGGCTTGGTTCTCGCGACCGGGCGCTGGCTGCTGCGGCCGCTGTTTCTGCTGATCGTCTCGGTGCGCTCATCGGAGTTGTTTTCACTGGCGGTGCTGCTCGCCGTGTTGGCCGCCGCCTGGGCCACACAGGCCGCGGGCCTCTCGCTCGCGCTCGGCGCGTTCCTCGCCGGCATGCTGCTCGCGGAAACCGAATTTCGCCATCAGGTCGAAGCGACGATCCGCTCCTACCGCGAAGTGCTGCTCGGCCTGTTCTTCATCACGGTCGGCATGTTGCTCGATTTCGAATTGTTGCTGCGCCACTTCCTGTTGGTGACCGCGGTGCTTGCCGGCATGCTCGTGCTCAAGGCCGCGGTGGTCGCGCTGGTCACCAAGCCTTCGACCAAAAGCTGGTTCAAGTCGGTACGCACCGGCATCGTGGTTTCGCAAGGGGGTGAATTCGGCTTCGCGCTGCTGACCCTGGTGCTCAGGCACGATCTGCTCGAGCCCGCAATCGTGGAGCCGATACTCGCGGCGACCGTGCTCAGCATGGTGATCTCACCGATGCTGATCCGTCACAATCGCCTGATCGCGCGCATGTTGCTGGGAGAATCCGGTCCGCCATATACGGAAGCGATGCGCGAAGCGCAGGCGACGCTTGCGGTCGCGGAGCGGGATCACGTGATCATTTGCGGCTTCGGACGCGTGGGCCAGAACATCGCGCGCGTGCTCGAGCAAAAGGGCTTCGAATATATCGCGCTCGATGTCGACGCCTATCGCATCCGCCTCGGCAGGCAGGCCGGCGACCCGGTCATCTACGGCGACGCCGGGCATTCCGAAGTGCTGCAGAATGTGGGACTCGCGCACGCGAGCTGCGTGGTGATCACGTTCGCAAACCCGCCGGTGAGCTTGCGCATTCTGCGCGCCGTGCGTGCGCTGCGCGGCACCGTGCCCGTCCTGGTTCGCACGCAGGACGATACCCAACTCGAGGCATTGCAAGCCGCGGGCGCGACCGAAGTCGTGCCTGAGACCTTCGAAGCGAGCCTCATGCTGCTCTCACATTTGCTGCTGTTGCTCAAAGTGCCGGTGGCCCGCGTGATTCGCACCGTCAACGACATCCGCAGCGACCGCTACAGCATGCTGCGGCAATTCTTTCCGGCGCAGGGTGCCGAAATTCTCGACGAAAGCCACGCGTTTCGGGAGGAGCTGCACAGCGTCATTTTGCCGCCCCACGCCTGGGCCGTGGGCAAAAGCATTGCCGATCTGGCCTCCCGCGGCTCGACGGCGTCGGTTAGTGCGGTGCGCCGCGACGGCATCGTCGGGCGTGAACCGGCGGCAGACACCGTCTTGAAGGAGGGCGACGTCGTCGTGGTCTGCGGGACGCCCGAGGCCGTCGAACATGCCGAAACCCTGCTCCTGATGGGCTAATCGCAGTGCGCCCCCCTTTACAGCGGGCCGACTTACTCGCATAGTATAGGTGCTGTTCAAGGGCAAACCCGCCGAAAGGTGGGGACGCAAAACCACCGGTCTAAGGGGCACCTCGAGGGAGGCGCCTGACGATAGCGGGGTTGCCAGTCGATCGTCGCGCATTTTGGCGCGACGGTTCCCATCACTAGGTTTTCCCCAGACAGCAGGCGTTTCGCTCATGTTTGTCTCGAGGGAGCATCAATGGTACTGAAAGTAACAACCGCGCCCGGCGCGGACAACTCCGGTATTTACCGACGGCCTCGACTGATCCTGCGGCCGACTCGAATCGAAGATTTCCCGAAGATTCTCGGTAACTCCAAGTCCTACCCGACGCCGGTGCGTGCCATGGGTGCCGACTATTCGCAAACGCGCTGCGTCGGCGGCGACGGCGGCACCATCATCGACTCGAGCGGCATGGCCAAGATCTTGGAGTTCGGCGAGAACACCGTGCGCGCCCAGGCGGGCGTGCGCCTCGGCGTTTTGGTCCGCGCACTCGCCGAGCGCGGGCTCGAACTTCCGTTGACGCCGGAAATCGGCAACATCTCGCTCGGTGCACTCGCGGTGGCGACTCTGCCGCAAGCCTCGTTCCAAGATGGCACCTCGCAAATGTCGTCCTGCGTGGTCGAAATCAAATTGATCACGCCGCAAGGCAAGCAAATGACCGTGACCGAGCAAGACCGCGACCTCATGCGGGTGCTACGGTCCAGCTTCGGATTGCTCGGCATCATCTACGAGGTCGTACTGCGCGTTGTGCCGCTGCGGCCCGTCAAAATCGATTATCAGGTGTTCTCGCTCGCGGACTTTACGGCTCGCTACCGCAGTATCGTCGGATCGAGCGGCGCTTTGCGCCTGCACCTGGCGCCGTTCAACGACCGAATCACAGTCGAGCGGCGCCGCTGGGACCTCGAGAAGACGACGACGCGTTCGGGCATGTGGCAAATCCGCAATTCCGTGATGCGCAACGTGCTGCCCGCGTTCGGCTCGTCGGTCGGCAGCGTGCTGTCCGCGCCGGGCTTGCGCAATGCGGTGCTCTCGGGCGTGCACCGCGCGCTCAACGCGACCTCGGCGCCGTCGGCGCGCGGCGTCGTCATGCACGCGCACGAGTGGATGCGCGACCTGCCGAACGAATCGTGGAAAGCCCGTTACACGCATTCCCTGTGGGGTTTTCCTGCGGTCGACTATCCGCGCGTGCTCTCGGAATATTTTGCGTTTTGCCGCAACTACGACAAGAACAACCGCTACCGGCCCAACGTGATAACCGGCGCGAGCCGTTTGCACCAAGACCGCAGCTCGCTATTCAGCGTGAGCTACGGCGGACCGATGCTGACGCTCGAACCGTCGTCGAACGGCGAGAAAGGCTGGGCCGATTTTCTGATCGACTTCAACGACTTCGCCTCAGGGCTGGGCGGCGTCCCGACGCTCAATCAAACGCGCGCGCTCAAGCCCGAGCACATTGCCAAGGCGTTCGGCGATCGAGCCCGTTTGTTTCGCGCGCTGAGGCAACGCACGGATCCGCTCAATCGGCTCCATAACAACTATTTCGCGGGGCTGTTCGCCTAGAGGCCGTGTCGGCGCCGACGGCGCTCATAGGCTGGCGACGATCTTCGCCTTGATAGATTCGTACTCCGAATCCGTGATCAGCTTGGCGTCGAGCAACTCGCGCGCCTGGCGCAGGCGCCGCGCCGGCTCGGTTTCCGCCGGGCTACCGGCGGCGGCAAGGCCCTGCGGCGCGCCATAGAGCGCGCCGCCATCGCCGAGTTGTACGCCGCCGGACCGCGCGCGCATCTCCTCGAGTTCACGGACGCGGCGCTTTTCCCGCCAGATCTGATCGTGTTGCTGGCAAATGCGGTAAATGGCCTGGGCCTGGTCTTTGCGCAAACCGCTGAATCTCCAAATGCGATTGACCGCCGCTGTTATGTTCAGATCCGCACTCGACTGCGCGACGACGGTCAGATCGGCCGCGAGTACGCCGGCGCGAATCTGGGTTTCCTTGAGATCCTGCCAGCGGATGTCCTCGGAATCGTAGCCGCCGATCAGCCGCCGGGAGAGCGCAATGAAACGCCCGCTGGTCGCGGCGATCATCGTGCGCCGGTGGCTCAGCGCATAGAGCCGATGCTGTACCGCCCAGGCCTCGAGCACCTCGCCCTCGGTCAGCAAACCTTTGAGCGTCTCCAGCGCCGAGCGGATCGAAGGGTCTTCGCGTTCGTCCGCAGCCGCGGCGCTCATCGGCGGCTCAGGCCTTGTCCTGCAGGTGCGCCTCGAGGAACCAGAGGTATTTGTCGATGCTGCGCGAAATGCCCGTGAACAGGTCGGCGGTGTCCGCATCGCCGATCTTGTCGGTCTCGTCGATGGCGGACCGCACGGACTTGCCGAATGCCGCGAGCTGCGTCGAGAGATAGAACAAATGGTCCTTTCCGGCCGTGATGGAGAGAGGATAATTCTTCAGCTTGCTGCGCTTCGCGGCCACCGCGACCGTGCCCTCGGCGGTGCCACCCAGACTCGTCACGCGTTCTGCGATGTCGTCGATGTGTTCGAGCACGAGATCGGAGATCTTGTCGAACAACTCGTGCAATGCAATGAAGTTCGGACCCTTGACGTTCCAGTGCGCCTGCTTGACCTGGCTTTGCAGGTCGATTGCCTCTGCGAGGCGCTCGTTGAGAACACCGATCACGTTGCGGCGGGTCTTTTCCGAGAGATCGATCTTGGTCTTGTACATCCTAAGCTCCTTGAGAAACCATCGAGGTCGCGAACTTGCGGCTATTTTGCACCGAGCCCGCGACTATACCAACGGTTTCTAGATTTCGGAGCGCCGTGAACGCACTTGAATCGTTGCGACGATGAGTCCGACCCCGACGCCGATTCCGATCCATGTCGCCGGACTTGCGAAGAATCCGGCCGGGTTGATATAGGTCCAGACGCTGCGCGCCGCCTCGGCGCCGGCATCGGCCCGGCCATCATGCACGATGGCGCTGAATATCCCGCCACCGTCGCCGGACGCATGGAACGCCGTGGTCGGGTAGCCGGTCAGCAGTCGATCGGTCAGTATTGCGCCGACCGCGTGCGTGCCGAACACCCAGCGCTCGCCGAGGTAGAGCGCGAGCGGCGGCAGAAACGACCATAGGATGACCGCGCGCGTCGCCACGGCCGAGACCAGCATCAGCCAGCCGGCAACGGGGAGCAACCAAAGCGCCAGCGTGACGATCAAGTAGAGCCAGTAAACCTGCAATTGCAGCCAGATATCGGGCTGCCACAGAGAGTTGCCGACCCAGGAACTCGCGCGTATCGAAATGATGAAGGCCATCGCGAGCGTCGTGAGGTCGGCGATCACGAAATATACGAGCGGGATGATCAGCAGACCCACCGCCAACTTCGACAGCACTGTTTCGGTGTCGGTGAGCGGCAAGGACTTCCAGAAAAGGATGCTGCGATCCTTGCGGTCGGCATACAAGCAGTCGAGCAAATACCATGCAGAATAGATCGACATGATCCCTAGAAACACGATGCTGAACGCGAATAGTGCGACGCCGCCGATCACGCGGCTGTCCGGCATCGAGTGATCGGAATTCGGCTGCATGTCGCCCGGGCCCACGTGCATCTCATTGGGACCGATGTGCACGCCGCCGAAGATGCCGGCAACCACCAGCAGGCCCGCGATGATCGCGGGCAGCAGCCAAATCGCCCTGTTCTCCCAGAACTCGCGGCGTATCAGCCATATCATGTTATTCATACGGCACTCCCGGAGAGCTTCGCCACGAACAGGTCCGAAACCGTCGGCGTGAGAACTTCGCCAAGCGTCGAGAGCTTCGCGAGGTCCACGTTTTCGAAATAAAGCACGGTTTTTCCGAGCGTACGCCGCTCGAAAAAGGCTCCGAGTGCGCGCGCCGCCTCGAGATCGGCCGCGTTGACGACGACCGCCGCATAGCGCTTGGCGATGTCTTCGAGCGACGAATCGAGCACGATGCGTCCCTTGTCGATGAACATCACGTCGGTCAGCAGGTTTTCAACCTCCTCGACTTGATGGGTCGTGACCACGATCGTGCGCGTCTCGTCCATGTAGTCCTCGACGAGCGCATCGTAGAAGCTGCGGCGCGCGAGCAGGTCGAGTCCGATGGTCGGCTCGTCCAGTACGAACAGCTTGGCGTCGATCGCCATCGTCAGGGCAAGATGCACCTGGGTCTTCATGCCCTTCGACAACTCCCGCATGCGAGAGCCGTTGCGGATCTGCGTCTTCGCGAGCAGCTCCACCGCGCGGGCGCGGCGAAATCGCGGATGGATGCCGGCGACGAAGTCGATCGCTTGGTCGACGCGCAGCCAGCCCGGCAGCACCGCGACGTCGGCGATGAAACAGGCATCGCGCATCAGGTCGGCGCGCTCGCGCAGCGGCTCGCGGCCGAGGACGCGCAGATGGCCCCCGTAAGTGGTCAGTCCGAGCAAGGCGCGTAGCGCCGTCGTCTTGCCGGCGCCGTTCGGGCCGATCAGGCCGACGATGCGGCCGCTTTCGATCGTGAAATTGGCGTGATCGACCGCCACATGGGAACCGAATTTTTTGGTCAGGTCGCGAGCTTCAATCAATGCAGGCATGGTATGCGCTCATGTTTCTTTGGTGTCGGAACCGCGCGGCGGCGGTGCGGGATGCGTGAGCGCGGGGGTTCGCGCAAACAGTTCCTCGGCGGAAAAGCCGAGCCGGTTAATGACCGCGAGAATATGCGGCCATTCGTCGTGCAGGAACCGTTCGCGTTCGCCGGCGAGCAGCTGCTGCTGTGCGCCCTCACTGACATACATGCCGCGGCCGCGGCGCTTTTCGACGAGATGTTCGTCGACGAGCTGCTGGTAGGCCTTGAGCACCGTCAGCGGATTGAGCCGGTAGTCGGCGGCGACTGCGCGTACCGACGGCAGAGGATCGCCTTCGCGCAGAGCGCCCTCGAGGATCAACGCGACCATTCGATCGCGCAGTTGGCGATAAATCGGCTGGTTGTCATTCCAATTCGGATCCATGAGACAGCTCGATTTGTTGTCGCCGCCAGTGTGGTGGCCTGTTAGCACGCTAGTCTACCGGAACGCTTGTCGAACGCTTTTGCGTTAGAACCGCACCGACGCGGTCACGGGCGCCGACGTCTGTGCGAGCGAGAGTTCCTGGCCATGGCTCTTGCCGTCGAATAGATAGGCAACGCTGCCGAGGATCAGGCCGTTGATGGACATCGCAATCGCGAATGCCGCGAGTTTATGGATGATGCCGATTTTCATGATGATCTCCTTGTTTACCTGGGTGTCATCGAGGTGTTTCGGTGACATGGTTATATACTATAATACATCACTACGACATGCAAGCACTTTTATAGAAATGATCGCTTTGCATGCTCGGGTGCTCATTCGGAGAGCTCCGCATGAGATTGTTGCACCGCGTTTTCTCGTCGCTGGCGTTCGCCGTGCAAGTTTTTTGGTGGGGGCTGTCGACGCTGGCACCAGCTTCGCCGGTCCTCATGATCTCGGTCGACCGCCTCAAGCCGGAATACGTCTTCGAGGCCGACCAGAGCAATCTCTAGATTCCTTATTTTGCGCGGTCTCGTCGCGAACGGCAGTCACGCCGATGGCGTCGTCGGGGTCTGGCCGACTGTCGCGTATCCGAGCCACACGACGCTGCTGACCGGCGTAACGCCCGCGATGCATGGGAATCAGCAACAACCAGCTATTCGACCCACAGCGCCGCTTTGCGGACCCGTCGCTCTGGTACGCCGGCCAGATCCTGCGGCGGCGCCGGCCCGCGTTCATGGCGATCCACTTGAGTTCGCTCGATAGCGCGCAGCACGCCCACGGGCCCTTCAGCACTGCGTTGACCGCCATGGCCGAGCCGCTGGATCTGCGATGATGACACGGCCCAAGCGCCCGGGATTTTCGGCTACCATTCAGGCCCTTTGGTTGGGAGTGCGTCATGAAGAAGCCAGTTACGGTCACCATCACCGGCGCCGCCGGCAACATCGGCTATGCGCTCGCGTTTCGCGTCGCGTCCGGACAAATGCTCGGGCACAACCAGCCGATCAACTTGAATCTGCTCGAGATCCCGGCGGCACAAAATGCGGTCCAAGGCGTCGTCATGGAATTGAACGACTGCGCGTTCCCGACCCTCAACAAGGTGCTCGCGACCGATGACGCGAAAGTCGCATTCAAGGACTGCAACTTCGCGATGCTCGTCGGCGCGCGGCCCAGGGGCCCGGGCATGGAGCGCAAGGATTTGTTGCTCGAGAACGCGAAGATTTTCTCGGCACAGGGCAAGGCCTTGGACGCGGTCGCGAGCCGCGACGTGCGCGTTCTGGTCGTCGGCAATCCGGCGAACACGAATTCCTTGATTGCGCAGCGCAACGCACCGTCGCTCGCGGCCGCGCAATTCACCGCAATGACGCGGCTCGACCACAACCGAGCGCTCGCGCAATTGACCGAGAAGGCCGGCACATCGCTCGCCGAGGTCAAGAACGTGATCATCTGGGGCAACCATTCCGCGACCCAATACCCGGATCTGCACCACGCGACCGTCGGCGGCAAGCCGGCATTGTCGGTCGTCGGGGACGCTTGGTTCAGAGACAGCTTCATTCCGACCGTGCAGCAGCGCGGCGCTGCCGTCATCAAGGCGCGGGGCACCTCATCGGCAGCGTCGGCGGCGGCCGCGGCGCTCGATCATGTGCGCGACTGGGTTTTGGGCACGCATCCCGGTGATTGGGTCAGCATGGCGGTTCCTTCCGACGGCAGCTACGGCATTCCGGAGGGCGTTATCTACTCCTATCCGGTCACCTGCAAGGACGGCGCATACCACATCGTCCAGGGCTTGAGCATCAACGAGTTCAGCCGCGGCAAGATGGACGCCACGCACCGTGAGCTCCTCGAAGAGCGCGACGGGGTCAAGGATCTGATTTGAGCGGCGCCGCGAGCGACAGGCTGCCGTGAGTGCGCGCGCGATCCTGCACGTCGACATGGACGCGTTTTATGCGTCGGTCGAGGAGCGGGATCGTCCCGAATTGAAGGGCAAGCCGGTCATCGTCGGCGGCATGGGCGGCCGCGGCGTCGTCGCAGCCGCCAATTACGTCGTGCGCCGCTTCGGCGTACGATCGGCGATGCCGGTCAGCGAGGCGATGCGCCGCTGCCCTCAGGCCATCTGCATCCGCCCGCGCATGACGCTCTACGCGCAAATTTCCGCCGAGATATTCGAGATTTTTCACGAGATGACGCCCGTGGTCGAGGGCCTGTCGCTCGACGAGGCTTTCCTGGACGTCACCGCGAGCGAGCGGCTGCTCGGAGGCGCCTTGCCGATCGCGGCCCTGATACGGCAGCGCGTCCGCGCCAAGACGGGCTTGGCCGCATCGGTCGGCATCGCGCCGAATAAGCTGCTCGCAAAGATCGCCTCGGATCTCGGCAAACCTGACGGCATGTTCGCGATCGATGCCTCGAACCTGCGCGAGGTGCTGGATCCGCTGCCCGTCGAGCGGCTGTTCGGGATCGGCAATCGCACTTTGCCGCGCGTGCACGACGCGGGTATTCGCACATTCCAGGACCTGCGGCTCGTGGCCGATGCCGAACTGTGGCGCGCGTTCGGCAAGCACGGCAAGACCATGCGAGACCGCGCGAACGGCATCGATGATCGGCCCGTGTGCGCAGACCGCGAGGAACAATCGGTGAGCGCCGAGGAGACATTCGACGCCGACATTCGCGATGCGCGCGCGTTGCGCGCCGAATTGACGCGGCTCGCGGACCGCACGGCGAGCCGCTTGCGCGCCCAAGGGCTGTTTGCCGCGGTCATTACCGTCAAGATCCGGCGCGGCGACTTCAAAACCTATACACGACAACGCATGCTCGGGCCCGCGACGCAGGAGACGGCGACGTTCGCGCGCATCGGGCTCGAACTGCTCGACGAGTGGCTGCGCGCGCAGCCGAAGGCGGCGGTTCGCTTGCTCGGGCTCGGCGTCAGCGATCTGCAGCCGGCGCCCCAAGCCGACCTGTTCAACGAGGGCCCGCCGAAGCAGGCCCGGTTGGATACCGCGGTCGACGACATCCGGCGGCGTTTCGGCGCGAGCGTGCTCAAGCGCGCGAGCCATCTGCAGCGGAGCTCGACTTGATAGTATCGTGAACACCTATGTATACGAGTTTCTTCGGTCTCAGCGAGAAGCCGTTCGCGATCACCCCGGATCCGCGCTATCTGTACCTCAGTGAGCGCCATGCCGAAGCCTTGGCGCACCTGCTATACGGGATCAACGAGTCCGGCGGCTTCATTCAACTCACCGGCGAGGTCGGCACCGGCAAAACCACCGTCGTGCGCACGCTGCTGTCGCGCTTGCCGCAGCACGCCGATGTCGCCGTGATATTGAATCCGCGGATCACGCCCGCGGAATTCCTGCTGACGATTTGCGAAGAACTCGGCGTGAACAGTGCGGTGTCGGATCGCGACAGCGTCAAGCAAATGGTCGACGCGCTGAATCGGCGGCTGCTCGAAGCGCACGCCGAAGGGCGTCGCGTGATCGTCATCGTCGATGAGGCGCAGAATCTTTCCGCCGAGGTTCTCGAACAGGTCCGGCTGCTGACCAATTTGGAGACGCCGACCCAAAAACTGCTGCAGATCATTCTGATCGGGCAGCCCGAACTGCGCACGCTGCTCGACCGCACCGACCTGCGCCAGCTCGCCCAACGAATCACGGGCCGATACCATCTGAGCCCCTTGGACCGCGCGGAGACCAAGGCCTACGTGCGCCACCGCCTGCGTGTCGCGGGCGTGAGCGGCGAGATATTCACCGCCGCCGCCTTGAGCGAGGTTCACCGTTTGTCGATGGGCATACCGCGCGTCATCAACGTCTGTTGCGACCGCGCCTTGCTCGGCGCTTACACCCAGGAATTGCACAAAATCAATGCGCCGCTCGTGCGCCTCGCGGCCAGCGAGGTCTACGGCCGGCGGTTCGCGCCGGCGTGGATCGGATGGGCGGTTGGCAGCATCGCGATCGGCGCGCTCGCCATTGTAGCGTTGGGCGCGTGGCAGCTATGGTCGCGCGATCACAGAGCAGCTCAACCTGCCTTGGCATCGGCGCCGCCGGTCGCGCCGCCCGCCGCGCAAAGTCCGGCGACGCCCGTAGATCCCGCAACACCGGCTGCGGCGGCCACGGCCGGCGCTTCTGCCGCTACCCAGCCGGGGGCCGCGGCGCCGCCGACGCGCTCGCTCAATGCACTGCTCGCGGCGGATCATGCAGCCGACGCGCAGGCCTACCGCGAGCTCTTGGCGCTCTGGGGCACGGCAATGAAAAGCGACAAGGATCCCTGTGTTCAAGCCGGCAAAGCGGGCCTCGCATGTTTCGATCAGCGCGGCTCATGGGCCGAGCTGCGAATGCTCGATCGGCCGGCGATCTTGAGCCTGACCGATGACCAAGGAAACCGGCATCGGGTACTGCTCCGCGCCTTGAACGAGCAGTTCGCGACGCTGCTGATCGCCGGCCAGAGTGAACGCATTCCGCTCGCGGATGTCTCTGAGGTCTGGTTCGGTGATTTCACCGTGGTCTGGAAGCCGGCGACGCGGCGTATGCGCCAGCTCTCGGTAGGCGCGAGCGGCGAGGAGGTGCAGTGGCTGCGGCGCAGTCTGCATGTGCTGCATGGCGGTCCCCCGGCGCCCGCGGGCGGTGCTCCGGACGACGCCGGCAACGACCTCTACGATCAGGATCTGGCCAGCGCCGTCGAAAATTTTCAGCGTGAGCATCGATTGAACGTCGATGGCATTGCGGGGCTTCAGACGCAGATCGTGCTGCAAACCGCGCTCGCCGATCCGAATTCGCCCACGCTGATTCAGACCACGACGCGCGGCGGCTAGGAAATTCGATGTCGTTCATTCTCGACGCACTCAAAAAATCGGAAGTCGAGCGGCAGCGTCAAACCGCACCCGGACTCATGGATGCGGGTCGAGCCCCGCAAGGCCGGCGATTTCCACTTTGGGCCGCCGCGCTAGCGGTGTTGCTGGGCGTCAATTTGATCGTGCTCGCGGTCATGTTGCTGCGCCATGGAGCCGCCGCCCCGCCGGTCGCGCCGACCGCTGCAACGCCGCTCCCGCCGCAGGCAGCGGACGCAGTTGCGCCGCGGACGGGCGCGACGATGCCGCCGGCGGCCGCGCAGGACCACTTCAGCCCGATGCCTGGACCGCCGACCTATGCGCCCGAGATCCCCTTGGCCCAGCCCGAGCTGGCGCCGGCAGCCGCGGAACTTAAGTCCGCGGCGCACCGCGAGACACCGCCAGTGGCGCCGGCCCAAACGACCGACGAGCCGGATGAAGTCCTGCCCTCGCTCAGTGAATTGAACTTGACCGGGCCCGGCGCACTAGCGGAACTGCACCTGGATGTGCACGTCTTTGCGACCAACAGCGCGGATCGCTTCGTCTACATCAACATGCGCAAGTACCATGAGGGCGCGCGGCTCCAGGAAGGTCCGACCATCGAACGCATTCGGCGTGACGGCGTCGTGCTCAATTCGCAGGGCCTGCGCTTTCTACTGCCGCGCAATCAATAGGCCGCAAGTTTTTATTTCAACAGCTGTGGCTTGCAAGAGTGCGCGTCGTTACCATGGCGGTCGTCATGTGAAGTCATTGGAGTTCAGCGGCATTGGCGCAGGAATTGAGGTTTGGGCTTGCTCTCCTCGCGATCGGATCGTTCGTCGCGATGACGCCGATGCGTGCCGCGACCATCGAAGGTGAAATCCTATTTCCGAGCCGCAGCGTCCCCGCACTCACGGCCTATGCTTTCGAGCTCGACACCGCGCGAATCCGCTCGGCGCAGATTCCGGAAGATCAGAGCAAATTCAGCATCGATGTGCCGCCGGGCCGATACGTCGTCTTCATGGCGCCCAACGAACCCGGCGCACCGGATATCTACGGAGCCTATACGCAATTCAGCGCGTGCGCGGCGCGCGAGACGGTCGCGGCCGATGCTGTTGGCGAAACCCAAGCCGCGTGCGCGGATCACGGTTTGATCACCGTGACCGTCAAGGCTGCCGCGGGCCGCGCGAGAGTGAGCATCGACGATTGGTATCTCAGCGACGAAATCGCGGACCAACTCGACCGCATGCGCGGCGCACCGGTCGGAGCGGCCACCGAACCCTTGGGCGCGCCGCGCTTCTCGGAGTACAAGTCCGGCCAGGCCGAATCGATGCCCGCTCCGAAGCTCGACTTCACGGAAAGCGCCGAGGCCCCGGCGGAACGCGCCAAGCTGCAACAATCGCTCATGAGCGGACCGAATTTCGCGTCCAACCTCACCGCCGCGCTGATGCAATGCGGCAGCGGTTGCAGCCATTTGGTGATCGTCGATTGGCGCAGCGGCAAGATCATCGAGCCGCCCGAGATCGGCGAGATTCAAGGAACGCTGCCGTGCCGAGCCGATGAACTCGTACAATTTCGGCGCGATAGCCGGCTGCTCAGCGTCTCGCAAACGCGCGCAGACCACATCGTGACCCAATATTTTCTATGGAAGCCGGACACCGAAGCGCTGGTGCTCGCGGCGGAGTTTCACCGCACCGAGCAGCAGTTCTGCGCCTTGGTGCGGCCTTGAGCCCGATCATGCGATGATGATGCCATGCGCAAAATCCTGACATTGACGATGAGCGGTCTGGTCACGGTGCTTCCCCTGGCGCTGACCGTCTACGTCATCTGGTGGGTCGTGCACACGCTCGAGTCGTGGTTGCGCCGTGCGCTGATCGCACTCGGCGTCGTCAGCCCGGCGAATTATTGGCCGGGCCTCGGCTTGATCGCCGGATTCGTGTTGTTGCTCGCAGTCGGCAGCCTCGTCAATGCCTATGCGGGCAAGATATTCCTCAAGTACTGGGACGACTTGATGGGGCGCATCCCATTCGTCAAGACGCTCTACGGCGGTTTTCGCGACGTCCTGAGTCTGCTGCCTTCGGGCAGCGGCGAGAAGCGCGATTTGCAGCGCGTCGTCCTCGCGCGCTTCGGCGACGTGCATGCGATCGGATTCGTCACGCGCGAGGACGTGCCCGCAGTGCTCAACGCGCACGGCGGCCAACATTGGGTCACCGTTTATTTCCCCATGAGTTACGCGTTCGGCGGATATACGATCTATGTCCCGCGCGATCGCCTCCAGCCGCTCGACATCTCAGTCGAGGACGCGATGCGCCTCGCCATCACCGCGGGCCTCACGGCTGCGGGCACCCGTTCCTAAAGTTCTCGTGCCGGCCCGACGCCCGCTGGCCCATTGGATGGTTTTCGCCGCGCTGCTCACCGGCCAGGCCGGCGCGGCACCGAGAAGCGCCCCGAGCGAGTTCGAGCGCTGGCGCCCGGCCGCGATCGCGGCGCTGCGCGAACGCGCCGATGCCGACTCGCTGGCGACCGCCGCGGCGCTCGCGTACGTCGGCGATTCGAAGCTGCGCCTGGAGCCCGCGCGCGGCGATGCCGCGCTCGAGTTGGCGGCACACGCGAGTGCGCTCGCCCCCGATGATGCGGCGATCGGCTGGATCCAGGTCCGCCTGTGCGCGAACACGCCGGGATGCGACATTCGCGACACCGCGACCGCGATGCGCTGGCTCGATCCCGACAATGCAGCGGCCTGGCTGCCCACTCTGGCGGCGGCCGAAAAGGACAAGGACACAGTCGAAATCGATCGCGTGATCGCCGACATGGCGCAAGGCGCACGCTTCGATTTCTATTGGAATCGGATCGTCGTGCTCATGTTCGGTGCGCTCAAGGCGGTTTCCAAGAGCCTCCCGAAGGACGCGATCGATTCGGACGCGAGCCGCTTGTCGAGTGTCATCGGGATCGCCGCCGGCGAATTCGTCCCGCCTTTTCTGCCGCTGACCGAGGCATGCCGGGAATCGGCTGCCGGAACGGAGCGGCGCGAGTTTTGTCAAAAAATCGCAAAGAATTTGCAACAAGGCGATACCATCGTGGCGCAAATAACCGGCCTCGGCGTCGAGCGGCATTTCTTGCCGGCCGATAGCAAGGAATCCCATGCGCTCGGCGAACGCCGTCGCGTGCTGGAATGGCGCCTCGCCTCAGCCGGGAAATTCGATACGCCGGTGCTGCCGTGGCTCAAGAATGCGCATGCACGCTGGCGCGTGGCGCGGATGCGGGCGCTGCGCCGCGAGGAAGACGTGTTGCTCGCGATACTGAGAGAACAGGGAACCCCTATTGATCCGCCGGAGACACACCCATGATCGATCTGTATTACTGGCCGACGCCTAACGGCCACAAAATCACGCTGTTTCTCGAAGAGACCTTGATGCCCTACACGATTTTTCCGGTTAACATCGGAAAAGGCGAGCAGTTCAATCCGGATTTCCTCGCGATCGCGCCGAACAATCGTATGCCGGCGATCATCGATCGCTCGCCGCAAGACGGCGGTGCGCCGGTCTCGGTGTTCGAGTCCGGCGCGATCCTGCTGTATCTTGCCGAGAAGACCGGACTATTCATTCCGAAGGATTTACGGGGCAAGGTCGCCGTGACCGAGTGGCTGTTCTGGCAAATGGGCGGCCTCGGACCGATGGCCGGCCAGAATCATCACTTCGCGCGCTACGCGCCGGAGAAAATACCCTACGCGATCGATCGGTACGTCAAGGAGACGAACCGCCTCTACGGAGTGCTCAACCGACGTCTCGAGGGCCGTGATTTCATCGCGGGCAACTATTCGATCGCCGACATGGCGGCCTACCCGTGGATCGTGCCGTACGAGGCGCAGGGCCAGAATCTCGCGGATTTTCCCAATCTGCAGCGCTGGTTCGAAGCGATCCGCAACCGTCCGGCGACGATCAAGGCCTATGCGCGCGGCGTGGCGATCAACCCGCCGACCGAAATGACTGAGGAGGCTAAGAAGGTGCTGTTCGGACAGACCTCGCGCACGGGTCCGGCCTGACGCGGCCGCGTCTGCGGCCGCGGCGCGCCGCTATGATATTCATAGCGCATTGAGAAACGCGGCCAGGTCCTCTTTTTGCTCAGCGGTCAAATTCATTTGAAAGCGTTGGTTGTAGAAATTCACGAGCTCATCGAGGTTCGCGGCGGCGCCGTTGTGGAAATATGGGGCGCGTGCCGCTAGACCCCGCAGGATCGGGCCTTTACCGCGGTTGAAATCGCTGCACAGTCCGGAGATGAGCGCCTTGCCCGGATCGGTCGTGTAGAAGGATTCCGACTGTCCCGGGTTGAAAGGATTCGGGCAACCGGCGATCAAGTACACCGGCAGGTCGGGCATTGAAAGCTGCGCGAGCGCCGCGGAGATATTCGGATCCGGTTCGACCCCTGGCAACACCGAGTGTCCCGTGCCGATATCGAGCGGAAGCGGAAATGAGTGGTTGCCGACGTTCGGGGTGTCGTGGCAGGTCGTGCAGGTGCCCGTGAATGTTGTCGGCTTGCCGAGCGCGACATTGTCGTTCAAGCCTCGGACGTTGGAGATTTGCACGGGGACGCTGTTGAACAGCGCCTCCCCGGCGGCAATCTTGCGCCGCTGCGTATCCCGGTAGGTGTCGAACAAATTGCCGTCCTGCTCGCTCAGATTCGACCAAGCCGATACCAAGCTCATTGATGCCGCGTTGAACGCCGTGCCGTCGGGATCCGCGCCCAGGGAGTCGTTTATTCCCGGGTAGTATAATTGGCCGGCAAGATCGACCGGGCCTCCGGTCGCGCCGCGCGCACTGAGCAAGCCCGCGCCGGCGTCGTAGACCTGTGCGCTGGACAGGCCGAGTTCGAATCCGACGATGTCCGCAAGCTGGCTCGCGCTCGCAGGCTCGGCCCCTTGTGCATGAATGGCGATTGCATCGAGTGCCTGCTGAGTCAGGTCCGTCGTCAAGTTTGCCAGGAACGTCTGCCCGTTGTTGAGCAGTGCGTGAGTCTCGCGTCCATCGAACATGATCGTGCTCAAGAATCTGAGGTTGGTTGTCGGCAGCGGCCGCCGGTAAACGGAGACGACAGGTTGACCGCCATTCGGGTCCGGCACCATCGCGCAGCCGTACGGATCGTGCACAACCGATACGCTGAACTGTGCATTCGCCGGCACCGGGAGGAAGATGCGGATGAGCCCGCGGCTCAACAGCAAGCTATGGTCCGCCGCATCATCGGGGCGAGCGTTCGGGCAGTTCGCGCCGTCGACAACGGCGAACAAGGGGTCTTTTCCCCCGGTCTGCGCAAATCGAAGTTGAATTCCCGTCGCGCTCAGGCTCATCGCTTGGCTTGCGACGTGGCAGGTCGAGCAGCTGCGCCCGTTGGTTCCGAGGCTTTGAAAGAATGCGCCCTGTTCATTGACCGGTGCATTTATGTCAAACGTTCCGGTGATCCCGGTGTGATCGACGAACAGCTGCAGGCCCTGCGGCGCTTGGGGCGAATCGGCGCGAGCACCGCTGCACAGCACGATGCCGACGGTCGCGAGCACGACGATTGCCGCGCGGGCGCGGCCGGCGGCGAAGCTGAGCTGCGCCTTCTGCTGGCAAATGTGGTCCGTACGGTCAAACATGGTTCACTCCTTGTGGCGGATGCAGGGTCCGTATGTGGTAGATCGGAATCAGCGGACCTAACATGACAAGCGAAGTGGCCGGTCGGAGAAATGCCCGCTTGCCGTGACGTTGGGTTGCGGTGAGGTTCTCGATTCGGCATGCTGAGCGGCACTCCGAGGAGTTTGTGTATGGGGATTTCGCCACCAGAGAGCGCGAACCCGCGGTCCGATGAGGCCGCTGTCGCCAGGAATCGGCAGCTGTTCGCGTCGCTGTACGACGATCTGAGGCGGCTTGCGACGCGCGAACTGCGCCGCAACCAAAGTGCGTTGGTCAGCCCGACGACTCTGCTCCATGAAGCCTATATCGGAATGTCGGATCGCAACGCGCATTTCCCTGATCGGGAAAGATTCCTCGGATACGCCGCGCGAGTGATGCGCGGCCTGATCATCGATCTCGTGCGTGAGCGCCGCGCGCTCAAGCGCGGTGGGGCTTTTCAAATCACCGAATTGCCCACCGAGGTTGCAGAATCTCAAACAGGCTCCGCCGAGCTCGCGCGGCTCTCGGACGCGCTCGATGAACTCGCGATCCACGACCCGCGCCTCGCCGAAGTCGTCGACCTCAAGTACTTCTGCGGCTTCACTTTCGAAGACATTGCAACGCAGCGGGGGACTTCGCTGCGCACGGTGATGCGCGACTGGGAAAAGGCCCGCATGATCCTGTTCAAGGAATTTAAGGAAGATTAGCGTCGCCGCACGGCGAGTGGCGCATATTGGCTTGAGATTCCGATTTGAAGAATAAGCCCTTACTCCGCGCCTCGAGGCAGCCCAATGCCGAATTTATCGGATGAGCAATGGCGCTCGTTCAGCGACTGCCTCGACCGCGCTCTCGAGTTGGCGGAGTCGGAGCGCGCATCGTGGCTGGCCGAACTCGCTTCCACGCATCCCGAAATCGCGGCCGAGATCGAGCGGACGCTCGCGCTGCGAGATCGCGAGGGATATGCAAGATTTCTGTCGGACTCGCCGATGCCCGGCGCACCGCTCGCCGGTGCGGCCCTGGCCGGACGCCTCGTCGGCCCCTACCTCATCGAATCCGAAATCGGACAGGGCGGCATGGGCAGCGTTTGGCGAGCCTGCCGAGCCGATGGCCGATTCGAAGGAAAGGTCGCGATCAAGTTCGTGCATGCCTACTGGCTCGGCCGGGCCGCCGAAGAGCGATTCCGCGGTGAGGGGCGGCTGCTCGGCCAGCTCGATCATCCGAACATCGCACGCCTCATCGACGCCGGGGTCATCGACGATTTGCAACCTTACATCGTGCTCGAGTATGTCGAGGGCGAGCCGATCGACGCGTACTGCGATCGGCAAGAACTCAGCATCGAGGCGCGAGTCACATTGTTCGAGGGCGTGCTTGCCGCGGTGGGCCACGCGCACAGCCACCTGATCATTCATCGCGACTTGAAGCCGGCGAACGTCTTCGTCACCCGCGACGGGGTCGTCAAGCTGCTGGATTTCGGCATTGCGAAGCTTCTCACCCCGGACGGCGCCGGCCAGCTCACGCAAACGAGCGCCCAGGCATTGACGCCGCTCTACGCGGCCCCGGAGCAGGTACTCGGCTTGCCCGTTACCACGGCAACCGACGTATATGCACTCGGCCTCGTGCTGTACGTGCTGTTGACCGGCATACACCCGCTGGGTGGCGGCACGCGCTCGACGCCGGAACTGATTCAAGCGGTCGTCAAGCAAGAGGCATCCCGACCTTCGACGGTCGCAACCGGTCCGATGTGGAGGCGCCGCGCGCTCGAAGGCGACCTCGACACCATTCTCGCCAAGGCTCTCAAGAAGGACCCTGCGGAGCGTTACCCGTCCGTCGGGGCATTCGCCGAGGATCTGCGGCGCTTCCTTGCGCACGAGCCGATCAGCGCCCGGCCAGACACAGTCCCGTATCGGGTTGCAAAATTCGTCCGTCGCAATCGCGGCAGTGTCGTTACAGGCCTGCTCGTCGCGATCGGTTTGATCGGCACGAGCGCCTTTGCGCTGAGTCAAATGCGGTCGGCGCGCGCGCAGCGAGACCTTGCCGTCCAAGAGGCGAAGCGGGCGAATGCGCAAGCCGATCTCACGCAATACATTCTGGATGACAAACTGAGCAAGCTCTCCGCCGATGCCGAGAGACAGCGGCTCGATCGAGCACGGCAATTTCTCGCGGCTCGGTTTCGCGATGAGCCGCTGCTGGCTGCACGCCTCTTGATCGATGTGTCAGGTCGCTACATCGACATCGGTGAATTTCGAACCGCCGCCGATGTCATCGTCGAGGCGGAAACGATAGGACAACGTTTCGACGACGCGGATATTCTCGGGCAGCTTGCCTGCATTCGCACGGAAGATCTCGCGATCGCACGCGATTTCGCGGCAGCGCGCATTCAACTTGCGCAGGGCTTCGAGCAAATGCGGCGGCTAGATCCTTTACCTCCCGGCATCGAAGCGGAATGCGCCACCGCGGAAGCATTCGTCGTGCAGGCGGACGGCGACTTCGCCCGCGCCATCTTGCACCTGCGCGCGACGGTCGCAGATCTCGATCGAGCGGGAATGCACGGCGCTTCCCGCTACCTCGCGAGCTCGAGTGACCTGGCGCGCGCGCTTGCGATGGCCGGCCAGTACCATGAATCCTGGGAAGTCAGCAGCCAAAACGTGGCCCTGATGAGCGAAATGGGACGCGCGGACACGAATGCTTATTTCGCCAACGTCACGGGCGTGTGTTTGGCCTTGCGCTACGGCGGACAGCCGACCCGGGCAGTTGAGTTCATCGACTCGAAGACCGCGATGGTACGTCACGATGCGGCTTATGCCGACATGGGCGCGAGCAGTCAGAGCTGTTGGGCCCTGTCGCGCCTCGATCGGGGCGAGCCGGAACGGGCGGAGCCCGCGATCCTCGAGGCGGCGAGCAAGGCCGAGCGGGGAGGCGTTACCTACCAGGCCGCGCTGTTGCGCGCGTCGGCCGTGAGCGCCGCGCTCGCACGTGGGGACATCGCGACCGCCGAGCAACGATGGGCGGAACTCTTGCCGGATCAAGAGCGTCGGCTCGCTGCGAACGAGAAAGGAATCGAGGTGGTCCGCCTGCTACTAGTGAGCGCGCGGCTCGAGATAGCGCGGCACCGGCCCGACGAGGCTTTGAAGACGCTTGATCGCGCCGAGGCCCTGATCACCTCACGCCGGCAGACGACCAATCCAGACGCGCGCGAGCTGGAAGCGCTGCGCAGCGCGGCACTGTTGGCGGAACCGCGTTACCTCGAAGCCGAGCAGCACGCACAAGCGGCGCTGGAGTTCGCGCGCAGCAGCGCGATCGATCCCGAATCCTCGTCATGGATCGGTGAGGCGCTGCTGCTCCGTGCGCGCGCCGAGGCTGCAGTCGGCCGAAAGACCGCAGCGGCGACTGCCAAGGAGGCATTGAAACATCTCGAGGCGAATCTTGACCCCAAGCACCCGCTGATAGCGCAAGCACGTGAGATTGCAGCGGGTGTTGCGAAATGAACCCGGAGCGCCCCTAAAGTCTTGCTTTGCGTGTCTTGCGGATCGATGCGCCGCGCGCACTCCCGGCCCAGCAATTGCGTTGGTGCTCATCGACGATGCCGACGGCCTGCATGAATGCATAACAGATCGTCGTGCCGACGAATCGGAAGCCGTTTTTCTTCAGGTCTTTGCTCATCGCATCACTCTCGGGTGTTGAGGTGCGAATTCCCGCGAGATTGAGCGGGCGCCGGCGCTCGACACGGCCGTGCGTGAATTGCCAAACGTATCGATCGAAGGAACCGAACCGCTCGCGAACTTCGAGGTAGGCTTTTGCGTTGTCGATGAATGCATCGATCTTGAGTCGATTTCTGACAATACCGGGATCTTTGATCAGGCGTGCACGCTGTTTGGACCCGTAGGCGGCCATTTTCCGAGCATCGAAGCCGTCGAATGCAAGGCGGTAGGTTTCCCGCTTGCGCAGCACCGTGATCCAGCTCAGTCCCGCCTGCGCGCCCTCCAAACATAGCATCTCGAACAGCGTCTGGTCTTCATGAACGGCTACACCCCATTCCGTATCGTGATAGGCGACGTAGAGCGGATCCGTGCCGCACCAGGCGCAGCGGCGCTTGCCGTCCGCGTGCAGTGTAGCGCCGCGACTCCGCCAATCCGGATCACGTGCCACGTCTTTAGGTGTCGCTCGGCGCCATCACGGCTATTTCATTGTCGCTGGGATCCAGGAACTGGAAGCGGCGGCCGCCCGGGAAAGAAAAAATCGGCCGTACTATCCGCCCGCCCGCTCTGGTCACGGCAGCGAGCGCCGCCTCGAGATCGGCCACGCATATGACCGGCAGCGGTGCCGCGCTCGCTTCGGCGCGATCGCCCTGCAGACCCACGTCGACGTCGCCGGTCATCGTGCAGGAATAGCTCGGACCGAAGTCGGTCAGGGTCCAGGCAAACACGCTTCGATAAAATGCTTTCGATTTCTCGATATCGCGCGCGGGCAGCTCAATGAAATTCGGGCGTGCCGACATTCGCTTACTCCAAGGGTCGGAATTGAATCGCGGCTTGGGTTGACTGCTGCCGCATCAAAGGTTCAATCGCATGAGACCGTTCGGGAGCTTGATCGGCCGCTCCTTGTAGACGAGTTCGATGCGATCGACGCCGCGGGTTCGGCGTGCGGCGCTGCGAATCTCATGCATCAGCTTCAGCAAAACCGGTGTATTCGAGATTTCACCGAACTCATCGCGCGGCTCGACCACCAGATGCAGTACGAGAAAGCGGTCCTCCGCGACGCGCACGAACACTGCGACCCCGACGGGCAGACCCCGTGCGGAAACCGCAAACAAGCACTGTACGCCGTCGACATCGCCAACTCGAATTCGCAGCGCTGCGTCCTGCTCGTAGATCTCCGGGACGCCATAGGTTTCGATCGAGTGCTGAATGCCATGGCGAACGCGGTGCTGATTCGCATTGAAGAACAACAATTGTTCCAATGCCTTGCGTTGTTCGACGCCCAATTTCGACGTAATGGAGACTGGATCGTTCAACGGCATCCTCGTTCGTTGTGCCGATTTACCATTATGACCAGATTCACGGCACTGTGCGGCGAGTCACAGAAATGCTTTGGCGCATCGCAACAACCGTTGTCTGGATCCGCGGACGCCGTATCGTATAACTCGGTCTGTGCCGACATACAAGCAGGTCCTAAGGGACCCATGACGTCGATTGCTGCAGAGCAAAACGCAGCGGCGGGCGAATTCATTGGCGGAGGATAAACGAGCGGTGTTAGCAGGTGAACACGCCGACGACGGGGCCAGTGCTTTCGGGTTCCAGCTCGCGAGCGAGATCGTCGAGGTCGTCGTACTGACGAGCGACACTGCGTTCTTGCAGACGTTGCGCGAGGCGCTCGGGGGCTCGCGGCGGCTGTGGCATGTCGCAGCGGCCGACAAGCTCGGCGATCTTTTGGTCGCCGGCAAAGTCGGTATTTTGGTGCTCGATGCCCAGCAGCTGCAAAACCGGGTGCCCACCGATATCGCAAGAATCCGGCATCAGTTTCCAGATTTGGTCATCGTTTTGGCAGGTGATCGAGACGTCGAAAACGCGGTCGCGATGCTGATCAGTGACGGTACGATCTATCGCTTCATACACAAGCCGATGTCGCCGGGCCGCGCGAAGTTGTTCGTCGAGGCCGCAGTCCGCCGGCATGCCGAACAGCGCCGCCAGCGTGCCTTTGCACCGGCGCGAAACACCTCGACCCCAATGCCGCGCGGCTTGTTCGTGATCGGCGCCTGCGGCGTCGTCGCGATCAGCATCGGCGCCGCGATGGCACTGCGGACGCCGCCTGACCTCGACAAGAGTGTGTCTGCCGCCTATCAGAGCGCCGCTGCGCCGGCGCCGGGCTCGCCGCTGCTGATGCAGGCCGCGGCGGCGCTCGCGGCGAATCGACTGACCGAACCGAGCGGCAACAATGCGCTCGAGCTGTACTTGCGTGAACTCGCGATGAATCCCGGCAGTGCGGCGGCCCGCAACGGCTTGGCCGAGACTCGCGAGCGGCTGTATTCGCGCGCGCAGATCGCATTGCTCGAAGAGCGCCTCGATGTTGCTGCGGCGGCGATCGATACAGCCAGGAAAGCGGGGGTCGAAAGCGGCCGAATTGCGCTATTGACGGCGCGACTCGCGAAATCGCGCGACGAGATCAAGGCGAGGCGTCGCGCCGTGCCGGCAAACCCGGAAGTCCAGCCGCCCGCCGACGGCGTACCCGCCGCGCTTGCCGCGCCCGATGCGGGCCCGTCACAGGGCGCGTCGACGGCGCCTACCGCGGGATCGATGCCGGTGAAAGCGGAGCCTGCGCCGCTCGTGCAGCCCGCGCCGCAATTGGAGCCCACGGCGCAACCGGAGCCCTTAGCGCCGCCCTCGACTTAGGCTGCCGAGCTGCGCGCGAGCGCAACCGACTGGCCGCCCTCCTGGATCAGCGCGCCAATTTCGGCGCCGATGCGCAAATCGTCAACCGCGCCGAACGCATGCTTGCGAATCGCACCGTGCCGGTCGACCAAGATAAGGCTCGGCGTGCCGCGCATTTTGTAGCGCTCCATCGTGTGCGGTATTGGACCCGCATGGTTCGGCTGGTCGAGCGCGATCGGGAACTTGAGCCGGTATTCCTGAATGAACGCCTTGAGCATCGCCGTGCTGAAAGCATCGTGATGCTCAAAGGTCGCGTGCAATCCGATCACGGTGACATCATCGGGTGCAAAGGTTTCGAATATCCGCTGCGCCTGGGGAATCGCAACCGCAATCGAGGCCGGGCAGAGCACTTGAAACGCGGCCATCACGACGACCCGACCACGCAGCGACGAGAGCAGCATCGGTCGATCGGTATTGAACCAAGTTTGCACGAGCAACTCGGGCGCGTAGGAGATGGGGCTTGTCATGATTGTCGTCGAATCTCGGCTGGCGGATTAAGGGATTCCCTGATCGAGGCCTATTGTGTGCAGAAAGCACTGCCCGAATACAAGGGGTCGACCACGAAACATCGTCCGCTTGCTGAGAACTTGACATCAACGGTAAATTCGTCCAGGTCGATCGCTATCCGCGGACCGGCGGATCCGCGATCACCGTTGTTTGCGCGTCGAGGCCGTGATTATTGCGAGGCGGCGGCGTCCGTCGCAGGCTGTGTCGCGGCAGGATCGGGGCCGACCCAGGTGTTCACGGTCGCCTCGTAAATCGCGAGCTCTTCGAGCAGATCCTCGAGTCGCTGCGCCTTGCCGATCGCGAAACCCTGGCCGTAATCGACGCCGAGGTCGGCGACGCGGCAGCGCAGTGCATCGGTCTCGACATACTCGGCGATCGTCTCCATGCACATGACCTTCGCGAGTTGCGCGATCGCCTTGATCATCGATTCCGAGCGCGGATTCTCGATGCAGTCGCGAACGAAGCTGCCGTCGATCTTGAGGTAATTGACCGAGAGATCCTTGAGGTAGGCCAAGGAGCTGACGCCGGTACCGAAGTCGTCGAGCGAGAACTGGCAGCCGAGATCCTGCAGGCGGCGCATGAATGCCTGCGCGTTCGCGAGATTGCCGATCGTCGCGGTTTCCGTGAGCTCGAAGCAAAGCACGCTGGGCGCGATGCCGCTGGTGTGGATTTGGTCGACGACGAAATCGAGAAAGGTGTCGTCCTGCAAGGATTGACCCGATAGATTGATCGCAAAACGCGTATGTTCCTCGGCGACTGCGGCGCGGTGCTGATGCAACAGCTCGCAGGCGCGCCGCACGACCCAGCGGTCGACGGTCGGCATGAGCTGGTAGCGGTCGGCCGCCGACATGAATTTGCCAGGGGGGATGATCTCGCCACGATCGCCCACCATCCGCAGCAGCAGCTCGAAGTGCGGCCGTCCGTAGCTGCCGCGCAGCGGCAATATGGGCTGGGCGTCCAAGCGGAAGCTGTCGGCGGTCAAGGCGCTGCGCAGCTGGCCGATGACCAAAATGTCGGTATGGCGTCGAATGATGCTCTGATCGGAATCCTGGAATGTTTCCACGCGGTTGCGGCCGCGGTCCTTGGCGGCCTTGCAGGCAATCTCGGCGGTCGCGAGCGCATGCGCAAGAGAATTGTCGGAGCCGGAGATCGGCGCGACGCCGATGCTCACCGAGACGTCATAGGTACCCTGCCCGGCGCGCGGTGCGATCGCTGCGGCGGCGGCGCACACCTTCTCGGCGATCGCGGTTGCGCCCTCGAGGTTCGCATTCGGAATCAAGGCGGCAAGGCGGTCTCCGGAAATGCGCGCCGACAGTGCGGCCACGGGCAGCGCCTTGGCCATGCATTCGGCAACGCTCACGATCACGTCGTCGCCGACGTGCATGCCGAAGGTTTCATTGATCACATGCAGCCGGTCGATGTCCAGATACAGAATGCTGTGAACGTCCGAGGGTACATCGGACGACATCAAGACCTTGGCCTGGCGCTCGAACGCGTGTCGCGTCATCAATCCGGTACTCGGATCGTAATGCGACTGGATCACCGTGGTGGCGCGCTTCGCGAGCAGCTCGGCGATGCGCGTCTGATGCAAGTCGAAATCTTCGGCGCTCGGCGGATTGAACAGCGCGAGCACACCGATGACGCGCTCGGATGTGTGCCGGATCGGACAGGCGAGAATCTTGTAGGGCGCGGCGGCGTCGCTCGTGACCTTTGCGATGCGATTGATGATGATCGTGCGCTGCTGCAATTTCATCCAGGTCATCAGGTGCTGTTCGGCCCGCTCGAGCACGGCCGGCGCCATCGGCTGGCCGCTGCGCGTCATCGAAATGGAAATATGCTTGTCGGGGACCCAGAGCGCCGCGAGCGCACAGCCCATATGGTCCAACCCGGTCTTCAGCAGCAGATCGAATTCGTCGGCATCGCTGTCGGCCGAGACGCGCTGCGACGACATTTCGAGCATCAAGGTCAGATCGCGCTCGCGTACGCCGAGATCGCGTTCGCGAGAGCCGAGCTGGGAGCGCAGCCCCAATTCGCGGCCCATGCATTCGAGTACCGGCTGAACCAGTTGGCGAATATAGGCCACCGCGCGCGGTGCGGTTTGCATGCCCGCGAGAGCGACCGCGAGGCTGACGACACCGAGGATTTCCGCCTGGTCGCCGCGCACCACGAATGAATAATCCGTGAGGTCGTCGTTGAGCGGCTGCATGATCGCGGGATATTCCCCGGTATCCGACAGCGCGTTGCGGATCGCATCCGTGACGATGTGCGTCTCGTCAGCGCCCGGCCAGTCCTCCGAAGCCCAGACGAGATTCGAGAATCCGTCATGAACCACCATGCCGCGCAGACTTGGCAACAGCATTTTCAACAAACGGCCATACGGTTCGAATGAGGCGCCGGCCCGGGCCTGCTCGTCGATGACTGGAGTTTTGATACCGAGCACTGTGTCTGTCCTAGGTCACTCGTGGATTCATAACGCGATGAAAAAAGGCGAGATTCGTCGAGGAATATGCGGTCATCGCGCAATCGCATCCTTGATCAGAGTCGCATTTTATGGAAATGCGGAATGTCCATGCGTCCGCAGCGCGCAAAAGCCGGATCCGCCACTGTGACGCAGCTCCCAATTCCGTTCGTTGCTGTTTCAGGACGAGCGGCGCGAGCGGCGTGCGAGCAGGCCCAACAACAGGCGCCCCCCCGGGATGCGAACGAGACCGAATACCCGGCGCCAGAATCGCGCCGTTTGCGCCGTGTACCGCGGCAACGGCAACGAATCGTAGAGCCGCTCCCGAGGCTCATGCAGCAGTGCGCTCGCCGCCCGGAGCGTCACGGATTCCGTGCCGGCGCCGAGCGTGAAAAGGACGCGCCCATCCGTCTGCCAGTCGATCGTGAGCCCATCGAGGCGCGTCGGGATCGACAGGCCCTGCGTTTCGACGCCTCGCAGCCAGAGCGATTCACCGGAAGGCGACAGACGCTCGATGCGCCAAACACCCTCGGTCGAAGCATCCAGCCTGAACTCACCGCGCAAAGTGCGTTGCATGCGCCTATGGTAACGTGACGTCGATGATTTTCCTGGCTTTTGGGTCTTTGCTGCTGGCGTCTGCACCGGCGGAAATCACCGCGACGATTGCGCAACAGCAATTGCCTCCGAGCGCGGTGAGCTTCCTCGTGGTCGAGCAGGAAACCGGCCGGCCGGTGATCAGCCAAAACCCGCTCATCGTGCGCAGCCCGGCATCGACGCTCAAGGCGGTCACGACGTTCGCGAGCCTCGATGTACTCGGCCCGGCCTACACCTGGCACACGCGAGCTCTCGCGAGCGGCCCGATCGTCGACGGCGTACTGGAGGGCGATCTCGTTCTCCAGGGGGGAGGGGATCCGTATCTGACCCTGGAACGCTGGTGGAGCTTTGCGCACCAGCTGCGCGGCACCGGCCTACGCGCGATCCATGGCGACGTCGTCGTCGATGACTCGGCGTTCGCGCCGCCCGCCGAGGATCCGGGCGCGTTCGACGGCCGGCCGAATCGCGCCTATAACGCGGCTCCGAGCGCGCTCATGGTCAATTTCCAATCGATTCAGTTCCATGTCGCACCGAATGCCGAGCAGCGGCGCGTCGACATCGTCGCCGATCCCAACCTGAGCAATCTCGTGGTCGACAATCGCGTCCGCTACACCGCAGGTCGCTGCAGCGGAGCCGCGAGTCGCGTCGACTTCGAAGTCAGCGCGCCGCGAGCGGACCGGGTCACGTTTACGGGCAGGCTCGCGGCGCACTGCGCGCCGCGCGAGTTGACGCGGGTGCTGTTGACGCCGGCCGAGTACGCCTACGGGACCTTCGTGACGCTTTGGCGCGAACTGGGCGGCAGCGTCGACGGGAAACTGCACGTCGCGTCGGCACCCGCCGATGCGCGCCTGCTGCTGAATTTCGATTCCTTGAGCTTGGGCGAAATCGTGCGCCTGACCAACAAATACAGCAGCAATGTCATGGCGCGGCACTTATTGCTGACGCTTGGCCAGGAGCGATTCGGCGCGCCGGCGACGGTCGCCAAGGGCATCGCCGCGATCGACGCGTGGGCCTTGCAGCGCTCGATCGATCTCGGAGACGTGGAGATCGACAACGGCTCCGGCTTGTCGCGCAGCGCGCACATTTCGGTCGCGGCGATGGCCGCAGTGTTGCGTGCGGCGTACCGCAGCCCCGTCGCTCCGGAGTTCGTCGCATCTTTGCCGCTCGCGGGCCGCGATGGCACCTTGCGCACGCGCATGAACGACAGTCCCTTGGGTTCAGTGCGCCTGAAAACCGGACATATCGACGGCGTGAGCGGCGTCGCCGGCTACGTCACCGGGGGCAGCGGCAAGGTCTATGTGCTCGTCTGCTTGATCAACGATGCGCGCGTCGACTCGGGCGCCGGCGAAGCGCTGCACGCGGCGCTCGTCAAGTGGATACTCGAAAACCTCTGAGGATCACGCTAGCGGTGTCTTTCGAGCTCCCACAAAATCGCCGTGACGTTTTTGCGGACCCAGACACCGAAACCAAGATAGCGAAATTTGCGCTGCAGGCGGCGACGGTACCAGGCGCCGGCGCGCAGGTGAACCGCGCGGTCGGTGCGCGTTCGATCGCAATTCTCGCGCCAGTCCTCTAGCGTGAGCGCCGATACATACAAGGCTGCCTGCGTCAGACGCGCGAAATTGGCGATCGCGCGCGCCGCTTGGCCGTCATCAAGATATTGCAGTACGTCGTAGCAAACAACGAGGTCATAGGGCTTGCGCGGCCCGAAATCGGCGACGGACCCCGGCGTCCAACCATATTTGTCACACAAGTATTCGCTGTGCTCGAGACCGGTGTAACCGGCCCGCGGCAGCAGCTTGGCGAACGGTGCGCGCAACAACCCGATCCCGCAGCCGGCATCGAGGATGCGGCGCACCGGTATCTGCGCCTGGCGCAGGATCGCGACGATCACGGCCGCCCGATGGCCCATATCCTCGGCGCTCACGACCCGCGTCTTGGGATCGAGGTAGTACCTGCGAAAATAGGCTGCGCCGAAGCGCAGCACGTGTGCGCCCGAATCGACGTCGCTCGCCGATCGGGGGGGTTTTCGACTCAATTTGGTCTTGTTGTTCATGCATTGATTGCAAGGTTCTTGCCGGCTTGGAGACCTGGCGATTTAACCACGATCGCTTGCGCCAAGCTCGCCAAGAAGCAGCATGGATTTGAGATACTGTCTCGACTGGGTAGGCTACGAGCAGCCTCGAAGATCATCGCATTCAAATTCGGGACTTGGGCTATGAAACATTCGGCGACTTACCTTGGGATCTTCCGCCCGGACCGTCCGAGGAGTTACTCAAACGCGCCAAATCCTTCGGTATGCGTCCCACGACGAAAAGCGGTCTCGCAGATGCGGTGCAGCGGCGCGAGCAACAACAAGACCAATTGAGACGGAATCACCACTAATGCCGACGGCCGCGCTGGATCCAAAGTCCGCGATGACTTCAGAGGTCGAATACACAAACCCAGCAGGCGTTCATTCGCCGACGGGACCGTATAGCCACGTGGTGCGGGTACCTGCGGGTGCGGACATGTTTTATTTGTCCGGCCAATTCGGCGTGAGGCCCGACGGCAGCGTCGGCGAAGGCGTCTATGAACAGACGGACCAGGCATTTAAGAATCTCATGGTGCTGCTGAAGTCGCAGGGAATGACAGCGCACAACATCGTCAAGCTCACGACTTTCATCGTCGCAGGTCAGGACAGCCGCGAGGTTCGCAGGGCACGGCTGAAGCACCTGGGCTCACACTTGCCGGCGTCGACTGCGGTCTTCGTCGCCCGGCTCGTATCGCCCGACTGGCTCGTCGCCGTAGACGCGATCGCCGTCAAGCTGCAAGTTGCTCCGAAATAGCCGCCGAGTCCACGATGTGGGCGTGTGCGCATAAGTTGAAGTCCTTCCCTAGAGGCGCGCATTTCCCGCTGAATTTGGCCATTTGCTCATCAACTGAATTCAGAGTCGTTACCCGTTTAAGCATTTGCCGTTCGCCGCGCACTGAAATTCGGCATTTATCGAAACAAAGTCTTTACCCCGGACCGATGAGAACAGTCTGACGTGTAACACACCAGGATAATCACCAGAGAACGCTAGATAATAAAGGCCTCGTAGGAGGTCGTGGCCTACCGAACCCTATGGGCAGGTTCGGCTTCGTGCAACGAATCCCCGGTCCCGGTCTCGGTCCTCGTGATTTATACCTTTCCTTCGTCCCGCTGCCTCTGGGCCCAACAGCCTAATCGGGTAGGATGGCACGGCACTCAGCTTCTGGTCGCACCACTGCCAGACCCTGGCAGGCGGTCCCAGCGAATTCTCGGCCCGACACTATTTGAGCAATAGCATTTGCTCTCATTGCCTCCTCAAGCAAAATTCACCGAGTCAAAAAGCCAAATGAAATTAAGCTGCTGTCCGAGTCGGACGAACTCGCGTTGTCTGCATAAAATTGGACACAATCAGTCAGTCAATTTCCAAGAATTGCGGCATCGAATGTCTGCTATCTCCGCGCCATACCGGTCGTTCGAAAGCGGTCCCGGCCACTTTGAGTCATTCGACCCCCAGAAATGCGCGCCTGTAAGCTGCCGTTCGCGGCATGCGATGGGCTGAACAATTGCCTCTGCGGCGCGGCGCCTGAGCGATTCCCAAGAACCACCGAGCTGACGAGAATTTGTAATTCGTGTATATTACTGTAATATACACAGATGGTCGATCTCTCGAAAGTCATTGGCTTTGAATGGGATGAAGGCAATGCCAGGAAGAATGAGCACCATGGCGTCTCTATGGCTGAGGCGGAGCAGGTTTTCTTCAATACCCCTTTGCTGGTGTTGCACGACGCGAAGCACAGCGAGACCGAGCCGCGTTTTCACGCTCTCGGCAAGACCAATGAAGGGCGGCGGCTACACATCACCTTCACACTCAGAGATGCCGACCAACTCGTTCGGGTGATATCGGCACGAGACATGCATCGGAAGGAGCGCGTGATTTATGACCAAGCGACTTAAGGCCATACCCAAGTTTGCTAGTGAGGCCGCGGAAAGAGCGTTCTGGGAAAAGAACGATTCCACGGCGTATTTGGATTGGAAAAAAGCTCAACTCACTGTGCTTCCGAATCTAAAGCCGTCTACCCAGACGATCTCGTTGCGACTTCCGCAACATCTTCTTGATTCGATTAAGACAGCTGCCAACGCTCGAGATGTTCCTTATCAATCTCTGATCAAGGTGTGGTTGCAAGAGAAGCTGCAGGGTTCTTGAAAGAATACCGAGTGTTGCCTTTATTGAGGCAGTTGTCGGCCAAGACCCGCCGGTCACGATACGGCATTGGCAGCACCAAGCCGGTCGTTCGCTGCGCACGGTAACCTGATCAGATGCAGGCCGACGGGAGACGCCGGAATTGTCCCATCTGTGACCGAAACCGAGAACGGTGAAGATACATGTTTTGCGCGAAAACGGAGGCTCGAGCCCATGATCGATCTATGCTCATGGACGACTTTTAGGTGCCTTTGCGTTGCCGCACTGTTTGTCGGGACCACGCTTAGGGGCGTGGTAATCGAGACGGCCGTGGCAGACGAGATGAATCCAACCAATTCTGCGCCTGAGTCAGTGCAGATCCCATTTCGGCTGGTAGGCACATCGGCCCCGTTGGTTAATGTTCGCATCCAGAATCACGACATTCTGCTCGAACTGGATATTGGGGACAGCTCGGCCTTGGTGCTTCATCCCTCCGTGCTCAGTTCACTGAGCACAGCTCCGACGGGGGAGTCCTCCAAAGGATACGGCATGGAAGGCAAGGTATTCGATCTACCGATCGTGCGGGCCAAGCAGGTTGAGATGGGGAATGCGGAATTTGTTGACGTGTCTATTCATGCTGATAGTCACGATGACGCCTATCGCAAGCAGCAATTAAAAGAACATGGAACGCAGGGCTCCATAGGCACCGGCTTATTTAAAGGCTATAAACTCGTTCTGAATTATCGTCGGCGCTTACTAACATTGATTCCGAATGATTCAGCGTGGAAATCGCAGCAAAACTGCCGAGGGCAGATGATCCCTCTGGTACGCTCGGTTAATTGGGGGCTAGTTTCGAGCGCTCACACTGAGGGGGGTGATGCTTTATTTGTCTGGGACACGGGCACACCGGGGCTCGCCATGATCAAAGCGAACGCACCTGCTATACACGTTGACGTTTCCCAGGACACCGTTTCTCTAAAACACTTTGAAATGAATGGTCATGAATTTGGACCGCTTAAATTCAACGTATGGGACTTCCCAGCTCCACCTGGCATGGTCGGAATGCTTGGATACGATTTTTTTCGAGATCACATCGTATGCATAGATTTTGTGGGCGAAAAAGTATTTGTCCGCTGACTGGGTCAGCCACCAACCATTCCGATTTGTGCGCAAACATTGGACGAGTTCACGGACCTTCAAGAACTTGACTCTTCCATGGTGCTTCGGCGCCACGAGTTAATGGAAAAATTCCGCAATTTCGTTGTTCCGAAGCTGCCGGTCGCGTCTGGCGGCAGAGGGTCGAGAGGGTGAATTCACCGGCGAGTCCAATCGCAGCGAGCGCCATCGGCGAAACGCGGTCATTGAGGTGCCGAAATTGCTCTGGCGTTAGCCGATATTCATGACCTGCGTTACCATGCTGAGGATCAAGGCCGGAGGCGGATCAGAATGCACGCAGTTATACCCCAGTCTTTGTCGTCTAATTATTAGTTAGGAGGCAAGCAATGCGGCTGCGCACTCCATACGTTGTTCTCATGCTCGTGTTCTTCGCATGCTTGAGTGCCGCAGCTGACCAGCCTGATCGCGCAAGGGGCGTTTCTGTACACATGCTGCCCAAGAGGGTGGCCGACTTAGACGGCCAGAAGCCGGGCTTCGTCGTGTCGTACGCTGATTACCTTCAGCCCGAGTCAAATCAGCCCGTCTTGCAATCAGCGAAGGAGGTCCTGGCGTTCATGCGGAAACAGAATAGAACCGTTCAGGAGAACGGTCTGTGGATTGTGACGACTCATCCGGACGCATACTCTGAGCCCGAGAATGTGCTCCTGACTGACGTTAAGGCGATGTGCCGTCGCGAGCATATACCGTTATTCATAGCCCGCGGCTCAGAACTTCCGGACGGTTGGCATCGGTATGACCAGGGTAATGCACCCTAACTGCGAGCGCCGTGGTTGCAGCGTTGGCGATCTGATTTCGCTGCCAGTAAGCCGCCGCTCGTGAGCGGCAGGTGGGGGTCGGAGCCAGTTGATGACTGAAATGAGATGCCTTTGGTGTACGCCGACGCGAACCCGCGTCGCACAACCTGGGCGTTAGATTGCATATTATGATTGCGCCGTTAGCCCAACGCCCACGCCCAGCTGCCTTGATCCTTGGTGCGATCACAGCGGCCGCTGTCGCCATTTCCGGCATTTTGATAGGAGCTGATTTCCTAAACCATTCGGCTTTCAAGGCAGCCCATTTTGCTGCTCTGGGTATATCCGCCATTTTGGCTGGCTTGTTCGGCGCATTGGGGCGGGGCGTTACGCCTTGGTTCGGGTGGCTCGCATACGGCCTCATGCTGGGCTCCGCTGTTCTCGGTCTTGGACTTGGTGCCGCCGTTCTGAGGACCGGGACGCTGCCCCAGGACCTCAGCTTTCGGGCTGTACTTGGAACGTCACTACTAACATTGATCTTGGCGGTTCCCGTCGTCGTGATTGCCCGGCGGCGGGCTAGAGGATCGGGGCGTGCATTCTGATGGCTCAAGCGATCATGCGTCAGATGTGTGGCGGTGCAAGTCCGCATCGCTCAACGTTATCGTTGGCTGACTCAACGCGACGGAAATGGAGATCCTAGCTGAAATCATCGCCGGCCTCGTTCAGTTCATTCTCGAGGTGCTGCTCCAATTCGCGGCGGATTTGTTTGCGGAGCTTGGTTTCGAGGCACTTCAGGAGGTCGTACGGCCCTCGCGACCGCCACATCAAGGGCTCGCGACATTCGGCTACTCCCTCGTTGGCGCCGCAGCCGGAGGTCTCAGTTTGATTTGGTTCCCAATTCGATTCGCCGGCTCCATCGGCCTCCGTCTCGCTACTCTCGGACTGGCCCCGGCAGTCTCGGCCTTGATGTTGTGGATTGGGCTAACGTTACTCGCTCGACCCGCGGATCCCGCGGCAAGACGCCGTCGCTTCTGGTACGCGTATGCGTTCGGTCTCGCATTTGCTCTAATCCGGTTCACCTATGGTAAGTAGGCGGCTCACGATGTTTTGCCGGCGGCAAGGCGGACGCTGGCCACGGGCCGCTCGGGGTCGAATTGAGACTGGTGCCGGCCGGCGCGGTTTTGTGCTGAATAACTCTCGGTAGTGACGTTCACCGTTGGCAGTGAATCGAACGACCCGGGATGCCTTCTCACGCTTCGCCCAGCCGAGATCGCAGATCCGCAATAGAAGGGCAGCGCCCAATGATCCTGCGAGGTGATATCGCCGTTCACTCCAATCCATGCACGGCCGGCAATATGTGCGGCGTTGTTGCACCGCCAAATCGGTATCGATGCCCGCATTCTTAAACCACCGCAGGCCGGAAACACTGGGGCATACCCCTTGTGAAGTCATTGTCAGCCAATGATTGCGGAGCAGCGATTCGTAGGCCAACACACCCAGTTCGCCAGCCAGGTGGTCGTAGCAGACTCGGGCCTTGCGCAGTGCCGGCTCGCGGGGGCTGGACACCAAGCGAACCGCGCCGGTTCGAAAGGCGACTCCCATTAGAGACTCAAGCAAGCCGCCAACATCCTCGTCGGCAAGCCTGAAATATCGGTGCCGCCCTTGCTGATCCACAGCTATCAGAGATGCTGCCAGGAGTTTCGACAGATGCGCACTCATCGTTTGCTTGGTCACGCCAGCGATCGCCGCCAATTCGGTCGCGGTGAGTGCGCGATCAGTCATCAGAGCCGTCAACGCTTCAGCACGAGCCGGGTCTCCCAGCATTGCAGCGATTTTGGCGACATTCGGCCCCTCTTTCATGGTTCGACGTTAGACGAACCATCATTCCGACGCAAGCGCCTAAAATTGAGTCCAGATTGTTGCCGGAGGGCTGTCGCAATGAGTATTACTTGCTTTATCCGTTATCAGATCGACCCTTTTCAACATGCGGAGTTTAAGGAATACGCCGAGAACTGGGGGCGCATCATTCCGCGCTGCGGTGGTCGGCTGATCGGGTATTTTCTACCGCATGAAGGCAGCAACGATATCGCCTGGGGATTGATAAGATTTGAGTCTCTGGCGGATTATGAGACTTATCGCGCACGACTAAAGCAGGATCAGGAAGGCAGGCGAAACTTTGAGTGGGCGCAAGCGAAGCGCTTTATCCTTCGAGAAGAGCGGACGTTTCTCGAGGCTATCGACAACACGACGAACCGCAGTGGTGAACCGACAAGGGGAGTTGCATGATCGCCGTGATCTTTGAAGCCGAACCACACACGGACCAACAACAGAGGTATCTCGATGCTGCCGCAATACTGCGACCGCAGCTCGATCAGATTCCAGGTTTCATTTCAATCGAGCGATTTGAGAGCCTAACAACTCCAGGGAAATTGCTTTCGCTGTCGTTCTGGCGAGACGAAGACTCTGTGAAAGCCTGGCGCAACCTTGACGCGCACCGCGCCATCCAGGCAGCGGGACGCAAGCATATTTTTGCCGACTATCGGCTACGCGTCGCTGCAGTATTGCGCGACTACGGCATGACACAACGTGAACAGGCGCCGGATGACTCGCGGGTCGCGCACCCAGCGGGTTGAGCATCCGCATAGCTGCCGCTCACCGAAGGCAGGTTCGGGTCGATGTGGCGGAAGGAAGAGCGATGATCAGTGTGCACAGAGACCATCGTCATCGGAAGACTCGACATCAATGCCGGGCCGTTCTGGGTCTCGCCCTGACAGCCGCTTTTTTTGTCCTGCCATCGGCGGAGGCGCGGGCGGAAGCTGCCTCTCCGGAATTCGACTGTGCCGCCTGGAAGCAGCAGGTCGCCGTCACCTTGGAAGGGCGGACGAAACATGGCGGTCTCGAGGGCAGCTTCGTCGCGCGGATCGACTCGAAGAATGGTCGCTACCTCCTGCTGCGCGACTTTAGACTCTTTTCTGAAGCCACAGGATTCGACGGAAAGACCGCCTGGTCGCGCGATCGCTCGGGTGCATCCCATGACCTGAATGCCAAGGCGGCGCAAGCGCTAGCGGCGACCGAACGCTGGATTCTGGGTCATGGATGGTGCAACTCCCACACAGCCGTGATTCGCCAAATCCCCGACGAGACGGACAGAGTCTGGCAAGTGACGCCCCACGGCGGGGTTGCGGCGATTCTGCGTTTTGCGCGTGACAGCGGCGAGTTGCGGCAATCAGAATATCGCCTGTGGGGCAATCGCCTCATCCGCCACTACGAGGATTGGCGAGACATTGGTCAGGGCGTCAGGGTCGCCTTTTCCGAACGTGATGAAGACCCCGAAGACGAGGACAGCGAAGAAATCACCCTCGCATCGGCTCACTTGGAATCGAGACCATTGGCGAGATCTATCTTTCAACGCCCGGCGCAGCCAGTCGACTACGAGATCCTTGGCGTTGCCGACTCGACCACCGTTCCTTACGAGGATGACGGTGGTACTAGGATCTATGTCCCAGTATTCGTCGGTGCCGAGGGTCCTTTTGCATTCGAGATCGACACAGGCGGCCACTTGATAATCGGCAAGGACTTGGCGGCGACGCTGCGGTTAAGCGCTGTCGGGAGCTTCGCCAATACCGGTGCCGGAACGGGCATCCTTCAGGCGGGTTTGGTCGCCGGGCAGGAAATTAGAATCGGCGACGCTGTCTTGCATCGCCAGGTCGCGAAAATCCGCTCATTCGGGAACGACCGCGCCACGGGTCATCCGCCGCGATCGGGGCTCCTGGGACTCGAGCTTTTCGAACGCTTTGCCGTCGCTGTCGACCGCGGCAAAAAGACTGTGACGCTCACGCCGCTCGAACGGTTTAAGGGAGGCAAGGGCATCGCGCTTCCGATTCGCTTTATCGAGGACGCGCCATTAACCGAGGGAAGCTATCAGGGCTTCAGGGGTGAATTTGAGATCGACAGCGGCAATGCCGGCCCGACCATCATCGAAGGCTACTGGGCCAAGCAGCACGCACTGGAGGCAGCGCTGATGGCCGGCCTGCCCTGGATCGGCGGCTCCAATGAACAGGAGTGGCTGAGCCGCGCCGACCTTACAGTGGGCTCAGTGAAGCTGCCGCATGAAATTCTGAGCTATGTCGGTGAGGCACCACGCGGTTCGGAATCGACGCAGCTGCAGGCCGGTCTAATCGGCGAGTGGGCTCTTCGCCGGTTCGACATGACGTATGACTATGGCCACGGTGTCGTATGGATCGGACAGCGGCACGATGGGCCCGAACCGACGTTCAATCATACGGGGCTGCAAATTCGGAAAATGGACAATGCCTTTGCTGCGGTCATTGTTCTTTCCGGCTCGCCGGCCGACACTGCAGGGATCAAACCGGGCGACAGACTTCTCAATATCGACGGACGTGACGCCTCGACACTGTCGAGCCGAGACGCTGCCATCTTGATGCAAGGCCCTATCGGCTCCGATCTCACAGTGGCAATTCTGCCGTCCGCGGGGGGTGGCCCAAAGACTCTGACGCTTCGGTTGAAAGAACTCGTCCCTTAAGACGCGACAGCTGCAAACTATGCGTCTCCTGAGCCGCCGTCCACCACAGGCGCCTTTGGGTCGGAAGTGTCGGTTGGCTGGGAGTCGCGCCGTCTGGTCAGTTTGATGACGCGAAATTTATGCGCATATCATGCGCATATCGGAGGTAGAGCATGAAGACCAACTGCGACACCGCAGCCAAAAAGCGACCCGTCAATTTGACCCTCAATGAGGATTTAGTGAACGAAGCAAAATCACTGACTGACAATGTTTCCGGCGTAGTGGAATCGCTGCTCTCTGAATTCGTCAAACGCGAGCGTCGGAAGCAATTGCAAAGGTCGGAGGCAGTGCAGGCGGCGGTGCCTTCGTGGAACAAATTCAATTCAGGGTCTGGTTCTATAGCGGATGAATATTCGACATTGTGATGCCGCAGTTCGATGTCCACCGGAATGCAGGGAAACATAAGGACACGATTCCTTTTGTTGTTGTAGTCCAATCCTCTCGGTTCGATGCTTACCGGCGTCGCGTGGTCGTTCCATTGGTCCGCGCATCGGCGATTTGAAAAATCAGTTTTGCGGTATTTAATCCGACCTTCAAGATCCGGGGAGAGTTCGTCGTGCTCCATCCGCTCGAGATCGTCTCCGTTCCTGTCGATCAGCTCGGCAAAATCGTCGGGGCCCTATGCGATGAGAGTCAATCAATTGTTGCCGCTTTGGACGAACTACTGACGCGTGCGTGGAAATAGATTCGGTCACAGAAAGCGGACACTGACGACAGTCCGCTGGGGGTAACGACCGTCGGTTGGGGGTCACCGCTGGTGCTCGAGCCGAATACGGGGATCGAATTCATTTCGCGTGTAACGACTCTATTGCGCGGGAAACGCCTTTAATTTCTGCGCGCAGGGCGAAGCGGCGTACGCCGCCTGTTACTCGACCGTAAGACTCTTGGCAAGATTGCGCGGTTGATCGACATCGGTGCCCTTGAGCACCGCAACGTGATACGCGAGCAATTGCAGCGGTATCGAATAGATCAGCGGCGCCTGAAAAGCAGTCGCAACGGTCGGCATTCGGATCACGGTCATTCCGTCGGCACTCTCGATGCCGGCTTCCGGATCCGCGAACACGAACAATTGGCCGCCGCGGGCACGCACCTCCTGGAGATTGGATTTCAGCTTCTCCAGCAATTCATTGTTCGGCGCCACGGCGACCACGGGCATGTCCTCGTCGACGAGCGCGAGCGGGCCGTGCTTGAGCTCGGCGGCGGCGTAGGCTTCCGCGTGAATATACGAGATCTCCTTGAGCTTGAGCGCCCCTTCCATCGCGATCGCGTACAGTGGCCCGCGCCCCAAGAACAACGCGTGATGCTTATGGGCGAAGGTTTCCGCGAGCGCCTGTATGGCCGCATCGAGCTTCAGCGTTTTCTCGACGAGTCCCGGCAGCTGCAGCAACTGCGCGACGAGGCTTCGCTCGGCCTCCACATCGATGCGCCCATGTTTGGCAATCGCGATGATCAGCATGCCGAGCGCGGTCAGTTGCGTCGTAAATGCCTTGGTCGACGCGACGCCGATCTCAGGTCCAGCGCGCGTCAGCAGCACGAGCTCCGAGTCACGCACCATCGAACTCTCGGCGACGTTGCAAATCGTCAAGGTCGAGAGATACCCGGATTCTTTCGCGGTGCGCAACGCAGCCAACGTGTCGGCGGTCTCGCCCGATTGCGAGATCGTGACGAACAGGGTTCCCGGCACGACCACCGGATTTCGATAGCGGTATTCGCTCGCAAATTCGATGCGCGCGGGAATCCGGCAGATTTGCTCGAAGAAATGGCAGGCAGCGAGACCCGCGTGATAGCTCGTGCCGCAGGCCGCGATGTGCACCGCTTTGACCCTGGCGAACAGCGCTTCGGCTGCGGGGCCGAACGCGGCATCGAGCAGGCGGCCGCCGGCAACCCGCTCCTCGAGTGTCTGCGCGATCGCACGCGGCTGCTCGTGGATTTCCTTGAGCATGAAATGCCGGTATTGACCCCGCTCCACGGCATCGGCCGGCAGTTCGCTCTCGCGCACGCTTCGAGTGACTTCGCGCCCGGTCGAGTCGACGACGCGGATCGATTTGCGGCGGATCTCGGCGACGTCGCCTTCCTCGAGAAACAGAAAGCGCCGCGTGACCGGCAACAATGCGGCGACATCCGAGGCCACGAAATTTTCATCGATCCCGAGTCCGACGACCACCGGGCAACCCGCGCGCGCGAGCACGATGCAATCCGGATCCCGTTCGCAGACCACCGCGAGCGCGTAAGCGCCCCGCAATTCGCCGACCGTCTTGCGCACCGCGCCGAACAGGTCCTGCGAGCTCGCCAGGTGTTGATGAATCCGGTGCGCGACGACTTCGGTGTCGGTCTCCGAACTGAAGCTGTAGCCCAAGTCCTTGAGCTCGGTACGCAGCAAATCGTGATTCTCAATGATGCCGTTGTGCACGACGGCGACACCATCGCGGGAAATATGCGGATGCGCGTTGCGCATCGACGGCACGCCGTGCGTCGCCCAGCGCGTATGCGCGATGCCGACGTGGCCCGCGATCGGCGCCTCGGCGACCGCATCCTGCAGGACCTTGACCTTGCCGACTGTGCGCAGCCGTGTGACCGCACCGCTCGCATTGATGACCGCGAGACCCGCCGAGTCGTAGCCGCGATACTCGAGGCGGCGCAGCCCCTCCAACAAGATCGGAACGACATTGCGCTCGGCGACGACGCCTACGATTCCACACATGAAACTGCACTCCGGCTGCCGGCTGGGATGATGGCTGCCAAGGAGCCCGACACCGGTTTCGAGCCGGTAGTTTAGCGCAAGCGCACCCGGCTCGACCATTCGGTGCCCGCCGGTTCAGTGATGGGCCGGCACCGGTGCGATCGACCCGCCCAGCGCCTGAAACAGCGCCGCGGTATCGGCGTAGCGATTGGCGCGCGCTTGAACCAGCGCGACGACGGCTTGTTGATAGCTCTGCTCGGCCGCGATCAAGGCCAAGGAACTCACGGCCCCGAGATCCAGCTGCCGGCGCGCGACGTCGAAGCTCAGGCGCGAGGCCGTTTCGGCGCGGGTCGCGGCCTGAATCGCATCCGCGTCGGTCTCGAGCGCGTGCAGGGCATCCGCGACGTTTTGGAATGCCGTGAGCACCGTCGATTGATAGAGTGCGCCGGCCTGGTCCATCGCCGCTTCCGCGGCACGCTTGCGATGCACGAGCGTGCCGCCCGCAAACAGCGTCTGAGACAGGCTTGCGCCCACGCTCCAAAAGCCGGTCCCCGCCTTGAATAGATCGCCGGTCGTGGTTGCCGAACTGCCGAGATTGCCGGTGATGTTCAGTTGCGGCAGCAAGTTCGCGACCGCGACGCCAACCTGTGCGGTTGCCGAGTGCAGTTGCGCCTCGGCGGCCCGCACATCGGGACGACGCTCGACGAGCTCGGAAGGTACCCCGACGGGAATGTCCGCCGGCAATTGCATCTGCTCGAGGCTGAACGTCGGCAGCTTGAGATCCGCCGGCAGATGCCCGGTCAGCGCCGCGAGCTGATCGCGAGCTTGCTCCAATTGGCGTTGCAGCGGCGGCAAGGTCTCTTCCAACTGCGCGAGCGCGGCATCCTGTGCGTATACGTCGCTTTCCGCGATGGATCCGAGTTCGCGTTGCCTGCGCATCAGCCGCAGGGCGTCACGTTCGAGCGCAACCGCGCGCGTTGTCGCCGCGACCTGTGCGCGCAGCGCCGCGTCCTGGATCGCCGTCGTGACGACATTGGCGGTCAAGGTCAAATAGGTGGCATCGAGCTGATAGCGCGTCGCCTCCTCTTGGGCCGCGAGCGACTCGACCGCGCGGCGATTGGCGCCGAACACGTCCGGCACAAAAGTGACCGTGACTTGCGGCGTATACAGATCGTAGAGCGCCTCGCCCGAGGTCAGATTCGGGCTCAGCACGCCTACAGCATCGCGCTCACGGCTCGCATCGAAGGAACCCGCAACGACGGGGAAATAGGAGCCGCGCTGCGCTGCCGTGGTCTCGCGTGCCTGGCGCAGCGCGGCCTGTGCCGCGGCCACCGTGGGATTTTTGACCAGAGCCTCTTCGACCAAGGCATCGAGATCCGGCGAGCCGAACAGCGTCCACCAATTTCGGGGAACGTCTTGGCCCGCCAGGAACTGTTGCGCAGCTCCGCCGGGTGTGTCGGCCGCCGCGGTTGCCGCCGGCAGTGCCTCGGCCGTGTAGCGGTCGGTAGCCGGCGGCGCGGGCCGGTGAAAATTGGGTCCGACACAGCCGCAAATCGCTGCGCTCGCGAGCAAAAACCAGCGGCTCGGCCCGTGGTTCATACGGCCGCCTCCCTAGCATCTTCCGGAGGCAACTCGCGCGCCTTGGAGAACTTCATGATGAGCACCGGCAAGACCAGCAAGATCAAAACCGGCGCGAGCATCATGCCGCCCACGACGACGATCGCGAGAGGCCGTTGGACCTGCGATCCGATCCCGGTCGAGAACGCTGCCGGGATCAGGCCCACGCACGCGACCGTGCACGTCATCGCGACCGGGCGAAGTTGTGTACTACAGGTGTGCAGCATCGCGCTCGCCCGGTCGAGGCCCGATTCTAAACTCAGATTGTAATAGGACAACACGAGGATTCCGTCCATCGCTGCAATTCCGAACAGCGCGACGAAGCCGATCGCCGAAGAGACGCTGAACGAGGTGCCGCTGATCCACAGCGCAAATATGCCTCCGAGCAGCGCCATGGGAATCACGCTGGCGGCGAGCAGGGCATCGCGCAGGTTGCCAAACTTCAGATAGAGCAGCAGCACGATCAAGGCGATCGACAGCGGAACCACGACGCTCAGACGCGAGATCGCCTCCTGGAGGTTGCCGAACTCGCCGACCCACTCCAAGCGATAGCCGCCGGGCAGCAGCACCTGCGCGTCCACGGCGCGCTGCGCTTCGAGCACCGCGCCGCCGAGATCGCGGCCGCGCACGCTGAATTTAATCGGCACGTAGCGCTGCTGTTGCTCGCGATAAATGAAGGCCGCCCCGGAAACGAGACGTATCTTTGCCACGTCCTCGAGCGGCACCTGGATCAGGCCGTTGCCGTTGGGGGCGTTGGCGCCCACGGATATGTGCTCGATCGCTTCGAGATTCTGCCGGAAAGGAGACGCGAGACGCACCATCATCGGGAAATGCCGGTCACTGCCGGCCTCGTACAGATCTCCGGCGCTTTGGCCGCCGATCGCGGTCTGAACGACCGCGTTGATGTCGCCGGGCGCAAGGCCGTAGCGGGCCGCGCGTTCGCGATCCACGTCGATGCGTATCGTCGGCTGCCCGAGCGAGCGCAGCACCGCGAGATCGGTGATGCCAGGGATTTTCGACAGTACCGCGGCAATGCTGTCCGCGGTTTTCTCGAGCGTCTCGAGGTCGTTGCCGTAGATCTTGACGGAATTCTCGCCCTTGACGCCGGAGGCGGCTTCCTCGACGTTGTCCTGGATATACTGCGAGAAATTGAAATCGATGCCGGGAAATTGCTGACCGAGCTCGTCGGTCATCGTCTTGGTGAGCCGTTCCTTGTCGACACCATTGGGCCACGCATCGAACGGCTTCAGGGGAACGAAGAATTCCGCGTTGAAGAATCCGGTCGCGTCGGTGCCGTCATCAGGGCGCCCATGCTGCGAGACCACGGTCTCGACTTCCGGGTAGCTCTTCATGACCCTGCGCATGCGATCGACGTAGGTGTCGCTATCCTCGAGCGACACCGATTGCGGAAACGTCGCGCGCACCCACAAATTTCCCTCCTCGAGCTTCGGCAGGAACTCGAGCCCGAGGGAGCGCACGGCGACGAGCGCGATCAGGGTGATCAGCGCCACGCCCGCAAATGTCACGATGCGGTTTGCGAGCACGAACTCGAGCGTCGGCTCGTAGATGCGCCGCAACCCGCGCACGACCGGCGTCTCCCGCTCCTGCAAATTCTTGCGAAACAAAATCAGGCTCAAGGCAGGAGCGATCGTGAACGTCGCGATCAAACCGCCCGCAATTGCGTATGCATAGGTCTTCGCCATCGGCCCGAAGATATGCCCCTCGATGCCCGACAGCGTGAACAACGGCACGAAGCCCGCGATGATGATCGCGGCCGCGAAGAAGATCGATTGGCTGACTTCGGCTGCGCCGATCGATATCGTACCCATTCTGCCGCGAAAGCCGCTCGGCGGGCGCATTCGATGCAAGGTGCTCGGGCCCGTGCCGAGGTGCGCCGAATCCTGTGCGAGGTGGCGAAAAATGTTCTCGACCATGATGACGGTGGCATCGACCACGAGGCCGAAGTCGATCGCGCCGACCGACAGGAGGTTTGCGGATTCGCCGCGCATCACCATGAGTCCGATCGCGAACGACAGCGCGAACGGAATCGTCAACGCGACGATCACGGCGCTGCGCAGATTACCGAGAAACGCCCATTGAAGAAGAAAGATCAGGATGATGCCCGCGACCATGTTGTGCAACACGGTGTGCGTCGTGATGCGGATCAGGTCGCTGCGATCGTAGATGCGTTCGATGCGAACGCCGGGAGGAAGGATGCCGTTCTTGTTGACGTTGTCGACTTCGGCTTCGACGCGCTTGATCGTCGGCACGCTCTGCGCGCCACGCCGCATCAACACGATGCCCTGAACAATGTCGTTGTCATCGTCGTAGCCTGCGATACCGAGCCTCGGCAAGTTTCCGATCGTCACGGTAGCGACGTCGCCGATCAGAATCGGTGCCCCCTGATTGTTTGCGACCATCGTGTGCCGAATCTCATCGACCGAGTGAATCAGTCCGACGCCTCGGACCACTGCGGACTGCGCGCCGAAATTCACGGTCTGGCCACCGACATTGATGTTCGCGTTGCCGAGGGCCGCCAAGACTTGGGGCACCGACAAGCCATAGCCGATCAGCTTGCGTTGATCGATAGCGATGTCGTAAGTCTTGGTTTTACCGCCCCATCCAGTCACGTCGATGACCCCGGGGACCGCTTTGAAACGGCGTTCGAGCACCCAATCCTCGAGCGTCTTGAGGTCGGTAACCGAGTAATTGGGCGGCCCGACGACGCGATAGCGGTAGATTTCGCCGATCGGACTTGTCGGAGATATTTGCGGCTGCGCGCCGTTCGGCAGCGGCCCTAGCTGCGAGAGCCGGTTCGTGACCCATTGTTCGGCCTGTTGATATGTGAAATCGTAGGTGAATTGGACTTTGACGTCCGATAGGCCGAACAGCGAAATCGTGCGCACCGCCTGCAAGTTCGGGATGCCGGCCATCTGAATTTCGAGCGGAATCGTGATGTAGCGTTCGATCTCCTCCGCGGACTGGCCCGTACTCTGGGTCACGATGTCGACCAGCGGGGGCACCGGATCCGGATAGGCCTCGATGTTCAAAGAAAGGAAGCCGGCGACACCCGCACCCAACATCATCACGAGCAAGGCGACGATCAGCACGCGCTGGCGCAGCGCGAAGGAGACAATGGCGTTCATGTCGAACCCGGCGTCGCCACTTGATCGATGAACAATCCACCCTTGGTCACGATGCGCTCGCCGGGTTTCAGTCCATCGACGACCTCGATCAAGCCGCCATTGTCGCGGCCGGTGTGGATCGCTCGGTATGCGACCAGGCCGTCGCCCTGTAAAACCCAGACGTGCGCGGCAGCACCTTCGTAAACGATCGCGGATACGGGAACCGCCGGAGATTCGGCGGTTTCGCTGGTCACGATCCTGAAATTCGCGAACATCTCGGGCTTCAGGGCTCCGTCGCGGTTGTCGATTTCCGCCCGCACCGGAATCCGATGCGTGTTCGGGTCGACGACCGCGGACACGAAGGTCAGGCGGGCCTTGAAGGCACGCTTCGGATACGCGAGCACGGCGACCTCCACGGCCTGCCCGGGTTTCACGATCGCAGCGTCGGTCTCGCGCACGTTGGCGAGCAACCACACGCTGGACGTATCGGCGATCGTGAAGGCCGGGGTGGAACCGCCCGATTGCAGAAATTGCCCAGGGCCGATTTGGCGATCGACCACGACTCCCGAAACCGGCGCGGTGATCGGCACGACGGCATCGATCGATTGCGATTTTTCGAGCACGTCAATCTCTGCTTCGGATTTATCGAAGATCTTGAGCCGGCTGCGCACCAACTGCAGTGCCGTCTCTGCGGTCGTCAAATCAGCCTGGGCTTGCTGCCAGTCCTGTTGGCTTCCGCCCTTGGCCTCGAAGAGCGCGTGCTTGCGCTGTTCGTTGATGCGCGCCAGCTTGACCTGCGCTGCCGCGGCCACGAGATCGTTCTCGGCTTGCACGAATTCGGTCGCAGCCACGGTCGCGAGCGGCGCTCCCTGCTTGACGCGGTCGCCCAAGCCCGCGATCAAGCGAACGACGCGGCCCGAGTAGGGCGAGTAAAGTGGCGTGGTCCGATCTCCATTGACCGCAATCTTGCCTTCGGTCAGTTCCTCGCTGACGAAGCCGTGCGTGCCGACGGTCTCGATCGTGAAGGTTTTGAGTTGTTGCTCGGTAGCGCGAAACGTTCCGGCCGGAGATTCCGGTGCCCCGGTGCTGGGCGTCTCGCCTCTGTGGAAGAGCATCCCCCCGAACCATAACAGCAATACGGCGCCGATCGCGACGAGCGCCGCAATCGCGACCGTACGCACCTGGCGCTGCCTGGACCATGCGCGCTGGGCTATCGCTTGTTGGCCGCTGGAGGGCTCGCCGGCGCTTGACGGCTCGGCTCCGTCAGTGGTGATCGGTTCAGTCATTCGATATTCCGCGATAGGATTGTATTGACCCGCCTACTGCCCGGGCAGGCTGTAAATGCGACGCGCCGCGCCTGTGATTCCACACATGAAACCGCACTCCGGCTGCCGGCTGGAAAATGGCTGGCTATTGTGCCCGACACCGGCCGTGAGCCGTTAGTTTAGTGCAATGGCCGCGGCTCGGGGTGGAAGCGCGGACTCTTGCGCAACTTACCGTCCAGGGCCCTTCGAGGGGTGGGACAAGGCGTATTGAAACCGCTTGAGCTCCTTCGGGTCGAGCTCGCCGTCTTTGTTGGTGTCGGCGAGATCAAACTCGGCTTCCATGAATCGCATGAACTCTTCCTTGGATACCTTGCCGTTCTTATCGGTGTCCATGAGCTGAAGCAGCTGGGCCGTAGAGGTCAGGCCGGTCTTGAGTCGGCCGGTGTCGGGCACCGGCTCATCGGCGATCGCGGCAGACGCGCCAATCGCGCCGGCCGCCACCAACACCACGGCTAGAATCAGATTGGATTGCTTGAGCATGATTCGATCTCCTGTGCGCCGAAGCGTTGATCTTCGCGCAGGTCTCGCATTTTCGAAACTCTGGCGGTCCGCGACGCACGATGCTAATTTAAAAGTGGAAAATCGCGTCGATCGCCAGCATCGCCTGCGCGCGTTTGCCGCCGTTCTGATCGAACGTCGCGGTTCGGCCGGCGCTGCTGAATGTACACGTCGGACTCATGGGGTTCGCCGCCGCATAGCAGGGATTGTCATAGGCATAGCCGGTTGTCGCGCTGTTCGGTGCGGTTAGCTGGTACTCGACGCGCGCCTCCGGCCGCAGTTCGAGCGCGTCACCGACCCAGTGGGTGTAACCAAGATCGAATTCGAGGAACGAGCCCTTGAATCCCGTGCGCTGTCCGGTCGCGTCGTTGAAGTAGTCGCTGCGCCACGTCCAGACATTGTGCGGATCATGTTGATAGTTCAGGTAATTGACGATCGCCCACTCGCGCGACGTGCAATATACCAATGCGGGGTTGCTGCACTGTGCGCCGGATGGCGCGCCGATGTTGTATTGCGGCGCGGGGAACATCGCGGCGAGAACGGCCTCGCCGTGGGCATTGAGCGAATCCGGCGTGTGGTTCTCCCACATGTACCAGGCCTCGGTGTCTGTGTGCCAATGGTCGTTGATTTTGTGATACCAGGTCGCCACGGCGTGCTGAATGTTGTTCCAGCCGAACTGCTCGTTGTTCAGGCCGTTCATGCACGGGTAGATCGCATCGTTGCCTGAATTGCTCGTGTAGATCACGCAGGCCGCGGGCGTGAACTGGCGAAATTGCTTGTCGAGCGGCGAGATATCGTTACCCGTCGACACTTCGAGCTGCACCCTCCAGTTCTTGCTGAGCATCGTGGTCGAGACGACGCCGTTCTGCGTGTACGGATCGTAGGTGTAGAGCAGCGAGTGGCTGTAGGTGATGTTGTTCGGCGCGAGCTGCGCCTCGATATCGGGGATCGAGATGTAGCGTCCAATGCGCAGATTCTCACCCTCGAAGAATTGCGGGAAATAAAAATCCAGGTAGTACATGACGGGGTCGAAGCCATACAGCCTCTCGTCTTGGGTGTACTGATTGCTCAAAATGCCGTTGGAGAACGTGTACTTGTAATCGGTCCCGTACAGCAGGGCAACTCGGAATCCCCAATCGTTGTGGGTGCGCTGAATCTCGTCCGGCGTGCGCTCGAAATACAAGGCGGCCTGATCCAACTGAATCGTGTCCGGCTGATAGGAATAAGCTGCGGGATAATTGCCGCCGGTGCCCGAGATCTTGTTGAAGTCCAAGGTCGACGTACTGATGTTCGCGCCGGGCTCGACCCAGCCGTAGATCACAAAGCGGCTGTCCTTCAAGGCCTTGCCGTTGGATCCACAATAGAGCGCGTCCATGAGCGCGCTGCTATACATGTTCTCGTAGCCGACGATCTCGGTGCCGCCTTCGTTGTAGACCGCATAGGGCCAGGGCGGATTCGAAACGGGAGGCGGCGGCAAGCCCTGGCGATATCCGGCCGCCTCTTCATCGAACGGCGCGTTGGGGTCCGGCGCCGTCGCAGTCTGATCGCCCGGGAACAGGTGCCGCTGATAGCTGTCGCTCAAGCGTTTCCAGAAGCTGTCGCTCTCCGATCCTTTGCTGCAGCCGTCCGCCGGTCCGCTATCGGCGAGCGCCGGCGAACTCGCGGCAAGCAGTCCAGCTAAAACCAGCAGCTTGCCTAGTGCGCTGCCGCCGCGGCCGGACCGGCCTGAACGAAACTGATTCGCATCCGTATCTTGTGCCGTCACGGTCGCATCCGGCTTCTTTGCGAACGATGACGCTTGGCCATGGAATCTCATTCTTTCGCATCTCCACTGTAAAACGCATCGCCAGAGTTACCAAAACGGCTTACTGGCGACTAGGCGGAATCGCATTAAGATTTTTCCGGCGGAATTAAACCGCGGACCCTATAAAAATCGTCTAAATATTTGACGACTGGTTGGGTATAACTTGAATATGCGGCGGCGCCTTTCGATGGCGGCGGTGGGAAATCAATGCGCTAGCGTCGGCGCGACACTTCGCTGCCTTGGAGCATCGCGCCCTTCTTGGCGTCATAGGTCGCGGGACCTCCGATGACTCCGGGTGTCGATGCGCGTGGCACGAGCGACGGCCGAATGATATGCCGCGCCTTTGCGACCGGAAGACCGGCATGCGCCGCCGGCGAGCGCATGGCAGGTGTATGCGAAAGCGTCGCGGGATTTAGCACTGGCGTCTTGGCGACCGTCGTTTTCGTCGCGGCAATTCCGCGCACCGGAGCCATGCGCTTCGCGCCTATCGCGGTTACACCGGTTGCGCGCTTCGGCGCTGGATGCAATTGACCGCGCGGCGAATCTCCGGGAGGCTGCTTCGTCTCGGCAGCGAGCATCGTGCCCGTCGGCACTGACAGCAGCGTCGAACTCAGCACCAGAATGGGCGCGAGCTTCACGACGGCTAGCCCGAGGCCGCGGGTTCCGGGTCGACCCCGGGCCTCGGATCCGAAGCGGAATTCGGACCTTCGGACGCATCATCCTCCGGCGGCTCCTCATCCTCCTTGTGCGCGAACATGAGCTGCAGCGCCGGCACGACGGCCAGCAGCATGATCGGCCCGATCAGCATGCCGCCGACGACGACGGTCGCGAGCGGGCGCTGCACCTGGCTGCCAATGCCGGTCGAGATGGCCGCAGGCAGCAAACCGATGCAGGCCGAGAACGCGGTCATCAGCATGGGTCGCATGCGCTTTTCCGCGGCGTGCTCCATCGCATCTAGGGGGCTCATCGTGCGGGAGAGGTCGTTATAAAACGTGATCACCAAGATGCCGTTCATGACCGAGACGCCAAACAGCGATATGAATCCAATCGCAGCGGATACGCTGAACGGTTGCCCGGTGATCACGAGCGCCAAGATGCCGCCTGCGACGCAGAACGGAATCCCCGCGAGCGCGAGCAGGCTGTTGCGCAGTGAATTGAACAAGCTGTAGAGCAGAATCAGAATCAAACCCAAGCTCAGGGGAACGAATATTGCGAGCCGATTCTTCGCCGTCTGCAAGTCCTCGAATTCGCCGGCCCAAATGATGCGATAACCGGTCGGCAACCTCACGTTTTTTGCGATGCGCTGCTGCGCTTCAGCGACCGTGCTGCCGAGATCGCGGCCGCGGACACTGAATTTGATTGGAATAAAGCGGCTCGTCGTTTCGTGGTAGATGTACGAGGCGCCCGAATCCAAGCTGATCGTCGCGAGTTCCTTCAGTGGGATGTAGGCATTGAGCCCGCTCGGCGTCTGGAATCCGACTTTGACGTTGCCGACCGATTCGATGCTGTCTCGATATTTGGGCGCGAGGCGCACGGTCAAATTGAAATAGCGGTCGCTCTCGAGCACATTCGATGCCACCGCGCCGCCGAGAGCAGCCTGCACGACTGTGTTGACGTCACCGGTGTTGAGCCCATAGCGCGCGGCCTTGGCCCTATCGATCTTGATGTTGAGATTCGGTTGGCCAAGGATCGTGAAGATGCCGAGATCGGCCATGCCCTTGACGCTTTGGCATTCATGCAAAACCTGGTTCGCGAGTTGCGTCAACACCTCGAGATTCGGCCCCAGAATTTTGATCGAGTTCGCGCCCTTGACGCCCGAGAGCGCCTCCTCGACGTTGTCCTGAATATACTGCGAGAAATTGAATACGACGCCGGGTAAGGCCGCCTCGAACTCGTTCTGCAGCTGTTCGGTGAGCTTCTCCTTGGTCATACCGGACGGCCAGGAATCGAAGTTCGTCAAGGGCGCGAACAGTTCGACGTTGGCGAACGATGAGGCATCGCTGCCGTTATCGGGCCGTCCATGTTGCGAGACGACCGTGATGATCTCGGGGTGACTCAGCAAAATTTCGCGCATTTTGCGGGTGGCTGCGGTGCCCGCATCGAGCGACATGGTTTGCGGCATGGCCGCGCGGATCCAATAGTTTCCCTCTTCCAAGGCCGGCAGAAATTCGCTGCCGAGGAACGGCACCAGGCAGCCGACCGCAATCAGAAATGCGACGCCGAGCGAGACCACGAGATTGCGGCGCTGCAACGAGAAATCGAGTACCGGCTTATAGATCTTGTGAAGGGTCCGAACGACGATCGTCTCGACCTCTTTGACGTTGGCCGGCATCAGGAATGACGCCAGCACGGGGGTCACAGTGAAAGTCGCGAGCAGGGCGCCGGCGAGTGCGAATCCGTAGGTCCTCGCCATCGGTCCGAAGATCTGGCCTTCTACGCCGGTCATCGTGAACAGCGGGCCGAAGGCCGCGATCGTAATTGCCGTCGAGAACAAGATTGCGTTGTCGACTTGCAAGCCCGAGACGAAAATCATGCGCAAGCGGTTGCTCCAGCGTGAGCCTCGTTTGCGCGTCGGATCCGGTCCATACCCCTCTTCGTGCAGGTCCTCGAGAATTTGGGTGCGCTGCGCCGACGGCAGTTGCAGATTGCGGAAAACGTTTTCAACGAGAATCACCGCGGAATCGATGATGATGCCGAAGTCGACGGCGCCGATCGACAGCAAGTTCGCGTCCTGACCCTGTAACACCAGCATGATGATCGCGAAGAACAGTGCGAACGGAATGTTCACGCTGACGATGATCGCGCTGCGCAAGTCGCCGAGGAAAATCCATTGGATCAGGAATACGAGCAAGCAGCCGAAGAGCAAATTGTGGAGCACGGTATGCGTCGTGACGCCGACGAGCGTCGTGCGATCGTAGTACGGAACGATCTTCACGCCCGGCGGCAGGGTCCCGTCGCTATTGAGCTTCTCGACCTCGGCTTTGATGCGGGGAACGATGTCATTCGTGTGCTGCGTGCGTCCCATGACGACGATCGAGGCCGCGACGTCGTCGTCGTGATCGCGCCCTGCGATGCCGAGGCGGGGCACATAGCCGACGTAGACTCGCGCGACTTGTTTGACGAGCACCGGAACGCCATTGGCCTGAGAAAGGACGATATTCTCGATATCGTCGACCTTCGTGCCCTTGGTCAGGTCGTCGTTGCCGCCGCCGTCGATCAGGCCGACGCCGCGAATATTGACCGACTGTTGGCCGACGCTGATTTCGCGGCCGCCGACGTTGACATTGGAATTGCCGAGCGCCGTGATCAGCTGCGGCACGGTGACGTTGTAGGCCTCTAGCTTGTGCAGATCCGCCTCTACTTCGAATTCCTTGGTCGTGCCGCCCCAACTGTTGATTTGCACGACGCCGGGGATCGTCGAGAGCCGGCGCAGCACGATCCAGTCTTGGACCGTGCGCAAATTGGTCAGGCCGAAATTCGGCGGACCGACGACTTGATAGCGATACACTTCGCCGACCAGACTCGACTGCTGGATCTGCGGAACTTGATTACCGGGCAGAGTGACGTTCTGCTGCAGCATGAGCGCGGCTTGCGTATACGCTGCGTAGTAATCGACGCCGTATTTAAACGTGACCCGGACGAACGACAGGCCGTAGAACGAGGTCGAGCGAATCGTATCGATGCCGGCGGTCGGGTAGAGCCCGATCTCCATCGGTATCGTGTAATACTTTTCCATCTCCTCGGCCGACAGGCCCGCGGCCTGAGCGGTGATTTCGAGGATTACCGGCGCCGGATTCGGATATGCCTCGATATTGAGCTTCGCGAAGGCGAACAGGCCTCCACAGACGAATACGATCAGCGCCATGAGCACGATCGCCCGGCGGGTCAACGCAAACGTCAAAATGGACTTCAACACGGCTAAGCTCGGGTTCGCAAATGCTGCTTTTAGGAGGCGCCGCCGAACGCGATGTTGCTGAGGAAGATTGCACCGTCGACGGCGACCAACTCGCCGGCGCGGATGCCGTCGATGATCTGGTCGAAGTGATCCTGCTGCAGGCCGATCTTGACGACACGCCGCGTAAAGGCTCGGCGGTCGGTCGTGACCCACACTGACATCGTGCCATCTCCCTCGCGCACGACACTGTTCAGAGGAACCGCCGGCGCGGTGATCGGCGCGCTCGTGCGGATCGCGAAATTGGCGAACATGCCCGGGCGCAGTTCGTGTGCCGGGTCTTTGATCTCGGAGCGCAGCGTGACCCGGTGCGTATTCGGGTCGACCATCGCACCCACCGCCGAGATGCTGCCCTTGAAGACGCGATTGGGGTAGGCGGCAACCGTCGCTTGCACCTCTTGGCCGACGGCATACAGCGGACTTTCGGTCTCGGTCACGTTCGCCAGCAGCCAGACCGTCGAGGTGTCGGCGACGGAATAGGGCGCCGGCGGATTGCCGGGCTGTTCGAGAAGACCCGGTGCCGCATTGCGCGCCGTCACGCGCCCCGTTATCGGACTGCGGACGATCAGTGCATTCTCGACCTGGCGCTTTGCGACGATGCGGTCGATTTCGGCCTCGGTTTTTCCAAACACGGCGACCGCATCGCGCGCCGCCTTCAAGGCGCCTTCGGCGGTTTGCTGATCGGAGAGCGCTTGCTCGTAATCGTTTTGGCTGATGCCTTGGGTCGAGTAGAGCTGCTTGGCGCGCGTCAACGCACTGTTGGTCAGATCGAGAACGCCGGCGGCCGCGATTAGATTCGCTTCGGCCTGGATGTAATCGGGACTCTCGAGCGTGAACAATGCCTGCCCTTTGACAACTGCATCGCCGAGATCGGCAAACAGCTGCAGCAGGCGGCCTTGATAAGGACTGAATACTTGGACTTGCAGATTCTCATTGAAATCGATGCTGCCGAGCGCCTGCTGCTCTACCACGAATTGCCGCTCGCCGACGGGCGCAACCGTGATCGACCGCATCTGCGCGTCGGTGAGCTTCACGGTCGCAGATACATCCGGCGGCGGCGGCGTTGCAGGCGGCGCGGACGAGGCGTCGGCATTCTTGGCGCCGAGTGTCGAATAAAGGAGCGCCCCCGCCGCCAGCGACGCGATGCCGACCACGCCGCATAGTGCCAGTCGGCCGCGCAAGTGCGTTGGAAATAGCCTGTAACCCATTCGCGCTTCCTCATGCATGGCAAAGTGGATCATGTGCAGTATCGGCGGGCACGGCCACTGTGATGGATCGCAGCGCGACTGCGATCAATCACAGTTCCATCGCCTTACCACCCTGGCTCACACTGACTGGATGATCGATCTACGGCCCCGTCGAGCGCCCGCCGCTGTTGCGGCACTGCTGTTGCTCTCGGCCTGTGCGGTCGGGCCGAATTTCCATCGTCAATCCGCGCCGACGAACGCGGGCTACACGACGAACGACCTGCCCGCGGCAACGGCGGCGGCGAACGGTGTCGCGGGCAGCGCGCAAACCTTCGTGAGTGGCCCGGACATTCCGTTCCGCTGGTGGGAAGCGTTCGGTTCATCGGCTTTGAATTCCGCGGTCGAGAAGGCGTTTCGCGCAAATCCGACCGTCGCGACGGCGCAGGCCACGCTGCGTCAGGCGCAAGAGTTGGTCTATGCACAGCAAGGCTATTTCTTCCCGACGATCGCCGCTAATTACCAGTTCGAGCGCCAAAAGCTGGCGGGCAATCTCGGCGGCAATTCACCGGGATTACAAGGCAACGGCAAGCTGATCGCGGCCGCGCAAAACCCCAACGGGCCGCCGTACAACGAACCGGTAACCTACAATTTTCACACCGCGCAATTGACCGTCGGCTACACGCCGGATGTCTTCGGCGCCAATCGCCGCCAAGTCGAGTCCTTGGACGCACTCGCGCAGGTGCAGCGCTTCGAACTCGAAGCGACCTATTTGACTCTGGCAACGAATGTCGTGGCCGCCGCGATACAAGAGGCGAGCGTGCGCGCCGAAATCGCCGCGGCCAAGGAAATAATCGCGGCGAATCAAAAGGCCTTGGACATCGTTCGGAATAAGAGCCGCCTGGGCTACGCGATGGGCATCGATGTCGCGGCCCAGGACGCCGCGCTCGCGGCCGCCAAGCAATTGTTGCCGCCGCTCGAAAAGCAATTCGAACAAACCCGCGATCTGTTGCGTGCGCTCGAGGGCAAGTTGCCCAACGAAGAGATCGAGGAGACCTTCGATCTCACCGCATTGACGCTGCCCACCGAGGTCCCATTGAGTTTGCCGTCGAAAATCGTCGAGCAGCGCCCCGATGTACGCGCCGCCGAGCAGCAGCTGCGCTCGGTCAATGCGCAGGTCGGCGTCGCCATCGCGAATCGCTTGCCGCAATTCTCGATCACCGGCGCGCTCGGCGGTACCGCGAGCGTTTTCAGCCAAATGTTCTGTCCGGGCGGACCGTTCTGGAACATCATCGGCAACTCAACGCAGACGCTGTTCGACGGCAACACGTTGCTGCACCAGCAACGCGCCGCGGAACAGGCCTTGAAGCAGGCTGCGGCGCAGTATCAGAGCACGGTCATTGCAGCCTACCAGAACGTTGCGGATACACTGCACGCGATGATTTCAGATGCAGATTCATTGTCGGCCGCCGTCGAAGCGGAGCGCGCTGCCAAGCTCACCCTGGATCTCTCGCAGCAGCGTATGCAGGCGGGCTACTTCGATTATCTGACGGAGCTCGCGGCGCAGGCGGCCTACCAGCAGGCGCTGCTCAATCTCGTCCAAGCCCAGGCCGCTCGCTTCGGCGACACTGCGGCCATGTTTCAGGCCCTCGGTGGCGGCTGGTGGAACCGCAAGGAAGCCTACAACCGTTGAGCGCAGTGAGGCCGCTCGGGAACCCATGGTATGCTGAATCCTAAGCTTCACGTCGTGCCGGATGGTGCTGGTTCCATGGGTCCCGCGGCCAAGAAAATCCTCTGTATTGAAGATGACCCGGAAACCGCCTCGCTGATCGCCGAGGATCTGCAAGAGCGGGGCTACGCCGTCACCATTGCACTGGACGGCAACATGGGTGTGAGCGCGATGTCGAAGATCAAACCGGACCTGGTGCTATGCGACATCAGCATGCGCGGGTTGAACGGCTTCGAGGTGCTGGAGCGCTTGACTGCGCTCAGTCCGCAATTCGACGCCGTCCCATTCGTCTTTTTGACCGCGCTCGCAGACCGCGAGTCCGAGCTCAAAGGCCGGCGGCTCGGTGCCGACGATTACGTGACCAAGCCGATCGACTTCGAGGTATTGGCCGCGATCATCGAGGCACGCTTGAACCGCATCGCACGCAACGAAGTGTGGTCTCGGCAAGTCGATTTGAGCGAGCGCGAGGCGGCGAGCCTCACCTGGTCCGCGCGCGGCAAGACCTCGAGCGAGATCGCCGTGATACTCGGCCTGACCAAACGCACCGTTGATTTCCATATAGAAAACGCCTGCCGCAAGCTCAACGTCGCCACACGCATCGAGGCCGCGGTAAAGGCGACCTCGGGCCGGCTCATCGATCCGTAAAATGCGTTTGCCGCGCCCGCGTTCGATCGGCGTGCGCCTATCGGCGGTATTCGCGCTGTTGTTCCTGCTCGTGATCGGCTTGGGATTGTTTGCGCTCCAGCGCCTCGGAGACGTCAATCGGGCTTCCGAGGAGATTCGCAATCACTGGCTTCAGGACACCCGAATTCTCGGCGATCTCAATAATTACATGTCCGATTTTCGAGCGGCCGAGGGTACACGCCTGCTGTCCGGGACCGACATGGAAATCTCTGCGAGCGAAGAGGAACTGGCTTCGCTCGATGCGATCGTCTCGAGCCACCAGAGGGCCTACGAATCCGTGGAGCAGGATCCGGCGGAAGGTGTCGTCTACGCGCTGTTCGCGCGGCAATGGGACACCTACAAGGGCTACGCGGCGAAGGTTCTCGCGCTCGCGCGCGAGCATCGCAACACCGAAGCCACGGTGATGTACATGACCGACTCGCGCCGCGCGTTCGACCTTGCCAGCGACACGCTAACTCGCCTCACCGATCAGACCGTGCACAAGGCCGGAGAGGCCAGCACCCGTGCCGCGACTACGCATTTGCACTCCCGGGCGTTGATATTCTCGGCGATGTTGATTGCGGGCACGATATGCATCGCCGGGATCATCTTCATCACGCGTTCCGTGATCAATCCGCTCCATGAGCTTGCGGTGCGAATGCGCGCCTTGGCGGGTCATGACACCGAGATCCTCGTGCCCGGGACGGATCGCGATGACGAGATGGGTGAGATGGCGCGGTCGGTCGCGGTATTTCGCGACAATGCTATCGCCTTGATGCACAGCCAGCGACGCATGCTGGAACAAACTACGACGCTCGACCTTGCACTCGAAAACGAACAGCGCCTCACCGCGAACCAGCGCAACCTGGTCTCGATGAGTTCGCACGAATTCCGGACCCCGCTGACAATCATCGACGGCCATGCGCAGCGGCTCATTAAATTGAGCGACCGCCTCGATCCGGCGGACATTCGCGAGCGCGGTGCGCGGATCCGCAGCGCAGTGGCTCGCATGACCGGGATCATGGAGAGCCTGCTCGGTGCATCGCGCCTTCTCGACGGACAGGCTGTATTCCAACCGACCGGGATCGAACCTGGCGCGCTGCTGCAGGAGGTATGTCAGGTACATCGCGAGGCGACCAGAGGCGCGAACATCAGTGAACATTACGAAGGCGTGCCCGAAGTGATTCACGGCGATCCGAAGCTGCTGTTTCACGCTTTCAGCAATCTGGTCTCCAACGCGATAAAATACTCGCCGGAGGGAAGCCCGGTCGAAATCAGCGCCACACGCGATGGCGAAGAGTTGGTCGTGAGGATTGCAGACCACGGCATCGGTATTCCCGCGCGCGATCGCAAGCACTTATTCGAGCGATATTTCCGCGGCGCGAACGCGACCGGCATTGCGGGAACCGGTGTCGGATTGCATTTGGTCGCGATGGTCGTCGACCTGCATCACGGTGAAGTAATCGCCGAGAGTCTCGAGGGCGTGGGCTCGACGTTTATCGTACGTTTGCCGGTAAGCGTGTCTGCCGCCGACAACCGTGCGCCCGAAGGCCGCACGGTTGCGTGACGAGGCGCGCGGACCGAGCCTGACCGGGACAGGACGGCGATTTTCCTCCAAGTGAGCTTGCACTTGCTCCAGACGCCACGCGGCTTCGACGCCTCTTCCGCGGAGGCAGGCGTTGTCGATCAGCGATAGTTAGGTGCGTATGCCGAGGGTATCGCCAGCCAAGGAAGCAACCGTTTTCTTCTTAACGAGAATCGATTCGCTCAGCGGCGGGGCACAGGTTTCTGCCATTGAGCTTGAACTTGCGAGCAGCAAGCTCAACAAGCCCGTGACGCGATAAACGGCAACAGACGTGAGTTTCACAGTGAGCGCCCTCCCCGTCTCCCGGCGAAGCAATGGCCAAATCACGATCTACGCGCCCCTCGATGGTCGGCTGCGCGGAATTTCCGAATTCAGGATCGCGCAGCAGTGGCACCGAGGCTAGACAAAGACGTATTAAAAAATCGGCCCGGATTGCGTCGAACATGAAAAAAACTGATAAAAATCGCGCGAGCAATCGCGATGCGGGGTCGGCATTGAATGTTGGGTATGGCAGCAACAGCTGCGTATGCACTTCGGCTATCTGCGGTTTTCGCTGGGCGCAGAGGCGTCTTGAACAGGCGACTGCTTGAATTGCTCGATGAGCCAGCGGCCCGCCGGCCCCGGCGGCGCGTCGGTTCGATAGACCGCAGACATCGGCATCACGATCGAGCTCGGCGCATCTTCGACGAGAATCGGCTTGAGAAGCTTGGCCGCGATGTCCGCGGCGACCATGCCGCAAGGCATTCCACCCCAACCAAGTCCCGCGCGCAGGAATTCGTGCTTGGCGCCGAGATCCGAGAGCCGCCAGGTCTTGGGTGAGAGCACGCCGAACTCGCGGCCCTTCGATAATTGCGAACGGTCGGTCAGCACGAGTTGCAGGTGCTCGCGCAGCACGCTCGAAGGAATGGGTGCCTCGTAGGCCCCCAAGGGATGCCGCGGCGAAACAACGAGCGTCAGATTGACGCTTGCGAGTCGCTCACTGCTGAATTGTGCGGGCACGAGCGGCAAGGACCCCATGACGCCGAATTGGCAGCGCCCGTCGAGAACCGGCTCCGCGACCGCGCCGAGCGCCTCGACGAACAGACGCAATGGAGTCGCCGGAAATTTCGCTTGGAACGCCGTGATGGCGCGGGTCACGGCGTCCATCGGGAACAATACATCGATGACCACCGAGAGTTCCGCTTCAAGCCCACCGGCGAGCGCTTTGCTGCGACCCTTGAATTCGTCCATGCGCAGAGCAACGGCGCGCGCTGCGCTGAGCAGCGCGCGTCCATCCTCCGTGAGGGTTGGATAACGATGGCTTCGGTCAAACAGCTTAATGGCCAGCTGCGCTTCCAGATTGGCCAGTGTTTGGCTCACCACGGATTGCGCGCGATGCAGGTGCCGGCCGGCCGCCGAAAAGCTACCGGTATCGGCAGCGGCGATGAAGGTTCGCAATTGGTCGATTGTGATCCCGTCAAGCATATATCGATAATAACGATGGATAGGATCGAAATATATAGGCTACTACGCTGCGTCATATGCGGGTAAGGTATGCACAGTCTGAAAATCCCCGTCCCGGAGTCGCTTATGTCAAAAGTCCTCGTTCTCTACTATTCGTCTTACGGTCACGTCGAGACGCTCGCCAATGCGGTCGCCGAGGGTGCCCGATCCGCGGGCGCGACCGTCGACATCAAGCGGGTGCCCGAAACGGCGCCGCTCGAGGTCGCCAAGGCGGCCTACTTCAAGCTCGACCAAGCGGCGCCGGTCGCCCAAATCGAGGATTTGGCGAATTACGATGCGATCATCGTCGGCGCGCCGACGCGGTTTGGCCGGATTCCCTCGCAAATGGCGAGTTTCCTCGACCAAGCAGGCGGCCTCTGGTTCCGCGGTGCGCTCAACGGCAAGGTGGGTGGCGCCTTTACGAGCACCGCTAGCCAGCATGGCGGTCAGGAAACGACACTGTTCTCGATCATCACCAATTTGTTGCACTTCGGCATGACGATCGTCGGGCTCCCCTATTCCCATCAAGGCCAAATGACGCTCTCCGAAATCGTCGGCGGCAGCCCTTATGGCGCCACCACGATCGCCGGTGGTAAGGGCGAACGCAGCCCCAGCGCAATCGAATTGGAAGGTGCACGCCATCAAGGCAAATTGATCGCGGCAACCGCAAATAAGCTATTTGCCTAGGCGGGGCCTGCCGGCCCGGCAATGCGTGTGCGCCGAAACAACGCTATAATTGTTGGTTCGATTCCGGCGTTGCTGGGAGGGTCCTATGCCTGGCAATAGGGTTTTGAAAATCAAGCGGCGTGTGAACCAAGAGAGCGACATCAAGCGGGTGGTGGTCAGCCGGCTGCCGACGCGCTACGGCCTGTTCGATATCTACGGATATGAGTCCGGCTCCGGCGGCCTCGAGCAGGTGGCATTGGTGTTCGGCAAGCTGCCCCTGGCATCTCCCGCGCTGGTTCGGATCCATTCCGAATGTCTGACCGGCGAGGTGTTCGGCTCGTTGCGCTGTGATTGCCAGCCGCAGCTCGAACTCGCGCTCGAAACTATCGCCGCCAACGGCTCCGGTGCCGTCGTCTATATGCGCGGCCATGAGGGCCGCGGCATCGGGCTCGTCAACAAGCTGCGGGCCTATGCGCTGCAGGACCTCGGCCACAATACGGTTCGCGCCAATCGCGAACTCGGGCTGCCCGTCGATGCGCGCGATTACGCGGCCGCAGTCGCCATCCTGCACGACCTCGGCGTCACGAAGCTGCGGTTGATGACCAACAACCCAGACAAGGTGCGCGCCGTCGAAGCCGCGGGTATCGAGGTCACGGAGCGCGTGCCGCTCGTTACGGCCTCGACGGTCGACAACGAAGACTATCTGCGGACCAAGCAAGAGGAACTCGGGCACCTGTTTGGATCGAAATAGCGTGGCCAGCCCGAGTATTTGGGTCGACGCGGATGCCTGCCCCAACGTCATCAAAGAGATCCTGTTCCGCGCGGCCGAGCGCACCGGCGTCGGCGTGACCCTGGTTGCGAATCAGCCGCTGCGGATACCTCGCATCCCCAGCTTGAGAGTCGTCCAAGTGGCTTCGGGGTTCGACGTTGCCGACGGTGAAATCGTCAAATGCCTCAGCATAGGCGACCTCGTGATCACGGCCGATATCCCGCTCGCAGCCGAAGTCATCGCCAAAGGCGGCGTCGCGCTCAATCCGCGGGGCGAGAAATATTCGGCCGATACGATACAAGGCGTGCTCACGCTGCGGGACTTCATGGATACGATGCGCTCGAGCGGCCAGGTCGGGGGCGGACCGCCGCCACTGACGCAGGCGGACCGAAATGCATTCGCGGGCCATCTTGATACCTGGCTCGCGCGTCGGACCGGTGTCGCATGAGCGGGAGCGAGAGCGGCGAGAAGCCGCCGCAAGAGCCCGTGCTCGTACCGTACCAGGAGCTCTCTGAGGAACTTCTGCGCAGCGTCGTCGAGTCTTTCGTGCTGCGTGAAGGCACCGACTACGGCGCTCGCGAATTCTCGCTCGACGAGAAGGTCGAGCGCGTTCTCTTGCAGCTGCGGCAGGGCAAGGCGCAGATCCTATTCGACCCGAATTGTGAGACGGTCGGCATCGTCGTCGGGAAATTGTGACTCCGCCCGCATAAACGCCAAACATCGGTACCCGGTCGCGGGCCGCGGTTTACAGTGCTCGCATGTCAGACCGACCAGGCATCGTCGATCGCATCGACATCAGCGTGGGGCTCGTTCGAGCCAGCGCCTCCATTTTACTCAAGAATCGGGGATTGCTGATATTTCCCTGCGTTTCGACGATCGCGGCACTGCTCGTCTGCGCGTCTTTCGCGCTGCCCTCGGGCGGCCTGCGGGCTCTGCTGACTCTGTTCCCGCATGGCGGACCCGTGACGAATTCGCATTACGCGGCCTATTTCCTGTTCTATCTCAGCCAATACTTCGTGATTTTCTTCTTCAACACCGCGCTGGTCGGAGCCGTCATGATGCAACTCGACGGCGATGAGCCGACGTTCGGCGACGGCATGCGGATCGCGGCATCGAAGCTTTATACGATTTTCGGCTATGCGCTGATTGCGGCGACCGTCGGTGTGATCTTGCGGGCAATTCAGGAACGCTCGGGGTTCATCGGAAGATTGGTCGGCGGCTTGCTCGGCATGAGCTGGACGCTCGCGACCACGCTCGTCGTGCCGGTACTCGCCGCGAACGACGTCGGGCCGATCGAGGCCATCACCGAGAGTTCCCGGCTGTTCGCGCGCACCTGGGGCGTTAACGCGATCGGCAGAACCGGCCTGGGCGTGGCGTTCGCGTTTGTTTTCCTGATGGTACTCGGCTGCGGCACGGGCTTGATCCACTTCGCGCAAAACGTATTACACGACGCGGTGCTCGCCGAGGCTGCGCAAGTTCTGTTGATCGGCACGCTGGTGATCGCCGCTTTGATTTATTCCGCGCTCAGCGGGATCTATGCGGTCGCGCTCTACCGCTACGCGAGCGACTCCGCCGGTACCACTGGTTTCGATTCGGACACGCTCGCGATCGCGTTTTACGACGGTCGCTAGTTCGCCGCTTCAGTAGCGGATGCCGAGGCGCCGGTAGAGGTCGGCGAGCAGCCACAGCGGACCAATCATCAGAAACTGGACGTCCTTGAAGAAGGACGGTCTCTTGCCCTCGACATGATGTCCGATGAACTGGCCGATCCAGGCGATCACGAACAGCACGGCGCCGATGAGCCATAGCGGCTCCGCACTGAAGTGCTCGGTCCGGTCGATCGAATACAGCATCGCGATCAGCAACACGGCCGCGCCCGCCGCCAACCGCATCGACAGCCAAGAGTAATAGACGAGCGCGGCAGCAACCGCGAGCACGGCCCAGTTGAGCAGCGAGTGGAAATCGCCGGTGGTCGGCACCGACCACAGGAGCGCGAGCACGCACCAGACGATCACCGGTACGCAGATCCAATGCACGCGTTTGTTGACTGGGTTTCGGTGACTGTCGCCGTACTCCTCCAGCCATCGATCGATGCTTCGCATTTCAGAGGAACCTACACCACCGTCTCTGGCATATCAATTGTCCCGCCGCAGGCGCGCGGATCGTGCATGATCGTCGACATGACAGAATGGGTTCTAAAGCGCCGAGTGCATCACAAACGCAGGGGATTCATGCTCGCCTGCTGGGCTCTTGCGTTGCTGATTCCCTCGATCGGGTCGGTGCATGCGCGAAGCATCGCATTCACGTTCGACGACGGTCCCGATATGTCGGATCGGATCGGCATGACCGCCGCCGAGCGAAATACCGCGATACTCGCGGCACTGTCCGCGGCGGACGTAAAGTCCGTTTTATTCGTAACGCGCACCGACAAGGACCAGCAGCGCTATGCGTTGATGCGCGCGTGGGGCGACGCTGGCCACTTGGTCGGCAACCACACGGCGACTCACCCGGATTTCGGCGCCATCCGCACGAGCCTGCCGAGCTTCGAGGCCGAGCTGCTCGCGTGCGAAGCGGCGATTCACACGCTGCCCGGATTCACGAAGCTGTTTCGATTTCCGTATTTGAAGGAGGGAAATACGCGCGAGAAGCGAGATGGGTTCCGGGTGTTTCTGAAATCGTCCGGCTACCGGCAGGGACGTGTTTCGATCGACACGAGCGACTGGTATTACAACCAGCGTTTGCGCGAACGCCTCATGCGCGACCCGACCGCCGACCGAACCGCGTACCGCGATGCCTACCTCAAGCACCTGTACGATCGCGCGGTCTATTACGACGATCTGTCGCAGCGTGTGCTGGGCCGATCCGTCAAGCACGTGATGCTCATGCACCACAATCTGATCAATGCCTTGTTCCTCGCCGATGTGATCCGGATGTTCGAGCGCGAGGGATGGCAGCGCATCGACGCCGCCGCTGCGTTCGACGACCCGGTTTACGAGATGCAGCCCGACATTCTGCCGGCGGGCGAGAGCATCCTCTGGGCGCTTGCGAAGCAGCAGGGGATCGCGGGTTTGCGGTGGCCAGGCGAAGATGCGCCCTACGAGAAGCCGCTGCTCGATGCGCTCGGGCTGTAAAACCGCAGCTGCAGACGCAGCTGCGGTCTAGCGCTTTGGCTTCGGCTTTGCGCTCGGCTTCGGCTGCGGCGCGGCCTCGCGCTTGTCGGGTCTGGTCCAGCCCTCAACCGTTGCCTGCTGCGCGCGCGTCAAGCTGAGCTTGCCGGCGGGTGCATCGGTGGTTATTGTCGAGCCGGCGCCGATCGTTGCGTCCGCGCCGATGCGTACCGGTGCGACGAGCATGCTGCCTGATCCGATGAAAGCGCCGTCCTCGATGACCGTCGTTGATTTGTTCGCGCCGTCATAGTTGCAGGTGACCGTGCCCGCGCCCACGTTGACGCCGGCTCCGATATGCGAGTCGCCGAGATAGCTCAAATGGTTCGCCTTGCTGCCCTCGCCGATGTGTGAATTCTTGACCTCGACGAAGTTTCCAATATGCGCGTGTGCATCGAGCACGGTCTCCGGCCGCAGTCTAGCGAACGGACCGATCACGCAGTGCTGCCCGACGCGCGCCTGTTCGATGATCGAATTTGCGCGAATCTCGGTGTCTGCACCGATCTCGGAGTCGCGGATGACACAGTTCGGCCCGATTCGTACGCGCGCGCCCAGACTGACCTCGCCCAGCAACACCGCATTGACATCGATCGAGACGTCGCGCCCAACCCGCACATGCCCGCGAATGTCGACGCGAGCAGGATCGACGAGCGTCGCGCCCGCGAGCATCAGTTCGCGCGCGCGCTCGTGGCGATGAGCCGACTCGACTTGAGCGAGTTGCAGTCGATCGTTGACGCCGAGGATTTCCGCCTCGCTGCCGGCGGGCACCGCATGAATCGGCGTGCCGGCGCGCACGGCCGAAGCAACCACATCGGTCAGATAAAACTCGTGCTGTGCGTTGTCGCTGCGCAGCTCCAACAGCCAGGCGCGCAACTGCTGCGCCGGAATCGCGAAGATCCCGGCATTGACCTCGTGGATCGCGAGCTGCGCCGGCGTCGCGTCTTTCTGTTCGATGATCGCGCCGACGGCGCCCGCGCTGTCGCGGATCACGCGCCCGTAGCCTGCGGGTGCAGCGACTTGCGCGCACACGAGGCCGATCGCGGGCGCGTGCGCCGCCCGCAGCAGTGCGCGCAGCGTATCGATGCGTATCAGGGGTACGTCGCCGTACAGGATCAGCACGAGATGATCGTCGGGGATCATCGGCATTGCTTGCATGACCGCATGGCCGGTACCCAACTGCTCGGCCTGCAGCACCCAGTCGATGCGCTCGTGCTCGAACGCGGCCTGGACCTCACTGCCCCCGTGGCCGTAGACCACGTAGATGTTGTCGGGAGCGAGGCGCCGCGCGGTCTGGATAACGTGCGCGAGCAGCGGTTTGCCGGCAAGCGGCTGCAATACTTTCGGCAGGTCGGAATTCATCCGCTTGCCCTGGCCCGCTGCGAGTATGACGACGGAAAGCGGCATGGCGGTACTCAAGTTCCGGCGGCGGCGAAAGATTCCTAGCGTTTCTTGCGCAAGCGGTTGATCGCTTGCAGCTGCGCGACGGCGCGCGCTATTTCGGCCTGTGCCTCGGCGATTTCCAGCTTGTCCGTGCGGCTGCGCACGGCTTCCTCGGCGCGCTGCTTTGCGGCGATCGCGGCGGCCTCATCGAGGTCCTTGGCGCGTGCGGCCGTATCGGCCAGCACCGAGACCAGGTGCGGCTGGATCTCGAGGGCGCCGCCGCCGACGTAGAATGACTGCTCTTCCTGGCCGTCGATCTGCACGCGCACCTCGCCGGGCTTGAGCGTCGTCAACAGCGGCGCATGGCGCGGCGCGATGCCGAGTTCGCCCTGCGAGCCCGGCGCAAACACCATGTTCGCATCGCCCGAGAAGATCTGCCCTTCGGCGCTGACGATGTCGACGTGAATCGTGTGGGCCATGAATGCGCTCTTTTAAGTCAAGGTCTTGGCTTTTTCGACGGCTTCTTCGATCGCACCGATCATATAGAACGCCTGCTCGGGCAGGTGATCGTATTCGCCGGCAATGATCGCCTTGAAGCCGCGGATCGTGTCCTTCAAGGGCACGATCTTGCCGTCTTGCCCGGTGAATACCTTGGCGACGTTGAACGGCTGTGAGAGGAAGCGTTGAATCTTGCGTGCGCGATAGACGGTGCGTTTGTCTTCCTCGGAAAGCTCGTCCATGCCGAGAATCGCGATGATGTCCTGCAGTTCCTTGTAGCGCTGCAGAACCGCCTGCACGCCGCGTGCGGTGTCGTAGTGATCATCGCCAACGACCAGCGGGTCGAGCTGCCGGCTGGTCGAGTCCAAGGGATCGACCGCCGGATAGATGCCGAGCGAGGCGATCTGGCGCGACAGCACCACGGTCGCGTCCAAGTGCGCGAACGTGGTCGCGGGCGACGGATCGGTCAAGTCGTCGGCAGGCACGTAGACCGCCTGGATCGACGTGATCGAGCCGGTCTTCGTCGAGGTGATGCGCTCCTGCAGCACGCCCATTTCTTCGGCGAGCGTCGGCTGGTAGCCCACGGCCGACGGCATGCGGCCGAGCAGCGCCGACACTTCGGTGCCCGCGAGCGTGTAACGGTAGATGTTGTCGACGAAGAACAGCACGTCGCGGCCCTTGCCGGTGGCCTGCTTCTCGTCGCGGAAATATTCGGCCATCGTGAGGCCCGTGAGCGCGACGCGCAGGCGGTTGCCCGGCGGCTCGTTCATTTGGCCGTAGACCATCGCCACTTTGGAATTGCCGAGGTTGTCCTTGTCGATGACGCCGGATTCGATCATCTCGTGATAGAAGTCGTTGCCTTCGCGCGTGCGCTCGCCGACGCCCGCGAACACCGATAAACCGCTGTACTGTTTCGCGATATTGTTGATGAGCTCGAGCATGTTGACGGTCTTGCCGACGCCGGCGCCACCGAATAGGCCGACCTTGCCGCCCTTCGCGAAGGGCACGAGCAGATCGATGACCTTGATGCCCGTGACCAGCAAATCCTGGCCGCCGGCTTGCTCATCGTAGGCCGGCGCGGGACGATGGATCGGCAGGTATTCCTTGGTTTGCACCGGCCCTCTTTCGTCCTGCGGCTTGCCGAGCACGTCCATGATGCGCCCCAAAGTACCGGCGCCGACCGGCACCATGATGCCCTTGCCGGTACCCTTGACGGTCAGGCCGCGACGCAAGCCTTCGGACGGGCCCATCGCGATCGTGCGCACGATGCCGTCGCCGAGCTGCTGCTGCACTTCGAGCGTCAGATCCACGTCATCGAGCTTGAGCGCGTCGTAGACCTTGGGAATCTGATCCCGCGGGAATTCCACATCGATGACCGCGCCGATGATTTGCACGATTTTGCCGCTGGACATTGAATAACCCTCTTAGCTTAAACCGCTGCCGCGCCGCCGACGATTTCCGAAAGCTCTTTCGTAATCGCCGCCTGGCGGGCTTTGTTGTAAATGAGTTGCAGCTCGTCGATCAGCGAGCCTGCGTTGTCGGTCGCGCTCTTCATGGCGACCATGCGCGCCGCCATTTCGCAGGCGACATTTTCGACCGCGCCCTGGAACACCTGGGACTCGAGGTAGCGCATCAGGATGCCGTCGAGAATCTCGATCGCATCGGGCTCGTAGATGTAATCCCAGCGCTCCTGAAGGTCCGCCTTGTCGATGGTTTCGATCGGCAGCAACTGCGAGACGACGCCCTTCTGTGTCATCGTGTTGACGAACACGTTGTGTACGAGCAGGAGCTGATCGATCTTCGCGTCCCGATAGTCGTCGAGCATGACCTTGATGGTGCCGATCAGGTCCTTGATCTGCGGCCGGTCGCCCAAATGCGTGACCGAAGCGTCGATTTGCAGTCCCGACAGGCGCCGGAAGAACTGCAGCGCCTTCGATCCGATCAAGCACAAATGGACCTTGGCATCCTTGGCCTGCGCCTCGCGGATCGCGGTCAACACCGCTTTGAATAGATTCAAATTGAGCGAGCCGCAGAGGCCGCGGTCGGTGCTGATCACGATGATGCCGACCGACTTCACCGGACGCTCGAGCGTGAATGGGTGCTTGTAGTCGAGATTCACCTGGCGCAAATGGCCGATGATCTTGCGGATTTTCTCGGCATACGGGCGCGCCGCGCGCATCCGATCCTGCGCCTTGCGCATCTTGCTCGCCGCGACCATTTCCATCGCCTTGGTGATCTTTTGAGTATTCTTGATACTCGCAATCTTCCCGCGGATTTCCTTTGCGCCTGCCATTGACTACTCTCTGGTTTCCTTCGAGCTTCAGATGGTCGCGAAGAATTCGTCGCAGCACTTCTTGAGTGCCGCCTCGACTTCCTTCGACAGATCCGGCTTGGCGTTGATGCTCTTGAGCAGGTCGGCGTAGCTGCTGCGCGCAAAAGACTGCAATGCAGCTTCGGTTTCCACGACTTTGCGCCTCTCGACCTTGTCGAAGTAACCGCTGTTACCGGCATAGAGCGACAAGGCCATTTCCGCGACCGACATCGGCGCGTATTGCTTCTGCTTCATGAGCTCGGTCACGCGCTGGCCGCGTTCGAGCTGCCGGCGCGTCGCTTCGTCGAGGTCCGAAGCGAATTGCGAGAACGCCGCGAGCTCACGAAATTGGGCGAGCGCGAGCCGGATGCCGCCGCCGAGCTTCTTGATGATGTTGGTCTGCGCGGCGCCGCCGACGCGGGAGACCGAAATGCCCGCGTTGATCGCGGGTCGCATGCCGGCGTTGAACAGGTCGGTCTCGAGGAAGATCTGGCCGTCGGTGATTGAAATGACGTTGGTCGGAACGAATGCGGTGACGTCGCCCGCTTGAGTTTCGATGATCGGCAGGCCGGTCAGCGATCCGGTCTTGCCCTTGACGCGCCCCTTGGTGAACTTCTCGACGTATTCCTCGTTGACGCGCGCGGAGCGCTCGAGCAGGCGCGAGTGCAAATAGAACACGTCGCCGGGATAGGCTTCGCGGCCCGGCGGCCGGCGCAATAGCAGCGAGATCTGCCGATAGGCGACCGCTTGTTTCGACAGATCGTCATAGACGATCAGTGCGTCTTCGCCGTTGTCCATGAAGTATTCGCCCATCGCGCAGCCGCCGTAGGGCGCGAGGTATTGCATGGCGGCCGGCGTCGAGGCGGAAGCCGCGACGATGATCGTGTGGCCCATCGCGCCGTGCTCTTCGAGTTTGCGCACCACGTTGGCGATCGAACTCTGCTTTTGGCCGATCGCGACGTAGACGCATTTAACGCCGGTGCCCTTTTGATTGATGATCGTGTCGATCGCAACCGCGGTTTTCCCGGTCTGGCGGTCGCCGATGATCAGTTCGCGCTGACCGCGGCCGATCGGCACCATGGCGTCAATGGCCTTGAGGCCGGTCTGCACCGGTTGAGAGACGCTCTTGCGGAAAATCACGCCGGGCGCCACGCGCTCGAGCGGCGACTGCTGCTTCGCGCCCACCGGACCCTTGCCGTCGATCGGCGTGCCTAGCGCGTCGACGACGCGCCCCAGCAATTCCGGGCCGACGGGTACTTCGAGAATGCGCCCCGTGGTCTTGACCGACGAGCCCTCGGAGATGTGCTTGTAATCGCCGAGCACCACCGAGCCGACCGAATCCTGCTCGAGGTTCAAGGCCAGCCCGAACGTGTTGCCGTCGAACTCCAGCATTTCGCCGTAGCGAGCGTCGGCGAGACCGTGGATGCGTACGATGCCGTCGGTGACGCTAACGACGGTCCCGACGTTGCGCGCCTCCGTGGCCGACTGGAATTTCTCGATGCGCGCCTTGATCAGGTCGCTGATTTCCGATGCCTTGATGGACATATCGATCCTCTTGCGGCGAGCCGTTCAATCCGGCCCGCGCATTACCTTCGGTTCTAACTTGCCAAATCGGTCGCGAGTCGTTGCAGACGGCCCTTCAAAGAGCCGTCGATGATCAAATCCCCGGCACGCACCGTCGCGCCGCCCAGCAGCGACGCATCGACGGAAGTGTGCATGCGCACGCTGCGCTTCAAGCGCGTGCTCAAGGCAGCGCTGAGCTTTTCCCGCTGCGCGGCGTCGAGCGCTATCGCCGAGACCACGTCGACATCGACGGTGTTCTCGGCGTCGGAACGCAAGGCCTCGTAATGTGCGACGATCTCCGGCAGCAGCAGCAGGCGCCGGTTCTCCGCGAGTACCCGCACGAAATTCTGCAGCCCGCCGTCGAGCTTCGCGCCCGCGACACCTATGATTAGGTCGGCGAGATCGGCTGCGCTCCAAAGCGGGCTCTTGGTGAGCGCCGCAACGCGCGGATCGGCGACGATTTCTGCCGCCGCAGACAGCCCGAGCGACCATTGTGCAAACGCATTGGCGTCCCGCGCGTACTGAAACGCGGCTTTCGCATAAGGCCGGGCGATGGTTGCTCGCTCAGCCACGTGCGACCTCGGCCGCAAATTTCTCGAGCAAATCGGCGTGCGTCTTCGGGTCGATTTCGCGTCCGAGCAGACGCGAGGCGCCCTCGACCGCGAGCTTGCTGACTTCCTGGCGCAAGCCTTCGCGCGCGCGCGTGGTCTCGCGTGCCACCTCGTCGCGCGCCGCCGTCACGAGGCGCTGCGCTTCGTTCGAGGCCGTGCCCTTGGCTTCATCGACGATCTCGTTCGAGCGCTTACCTGCCTGCTCGACGAGTTGCGCCGCGCGCTCGCGGGCCTCGCGAATGATTTCCTTCGAGCGCTTCTCCGCCTCCTCGAGATCCTTTTGGCTCTGGCTCGCAGCGGCCAAGCCCTCGGAGATCTTTTTCTGGCGCGATTCGATGGCCTGCATGATGCTGGGCCAGATGAACTTCATGACCGCCCATGCGACCACGAAGAACACCACCCCTTGGATGACCAGCGTAAATGCTAAGTCCATGTTCCTCTCCTAGCGTGGCGCCGCGGCCGCCGCGCCGCCACTACGCCGCACTTACTTCGCGCCCAGCGCGGCCAAGAACGGGTTGGAATAGAGCAGCAAGAAGCCGACGGCGACGCCGATGATCGGCACCGCGTCTAGCAAACCCGCGACGATGAACATCTTGATCTGCAGCATATTGGTCAGTTCCGGCTGGCGCGCCGAGCTTTCCAGGAACTTGCCGCCCAGGATGCCGAAGCCGATTGCGGCGCCGAGGCCGCCTAGGCCGATGACCAAGCCTGCTGCAATCACGCTGGCGCTCATGAGTTGAGCGATTTGGGTCACATCTTGCATTACTGTCTCCGTCGGTCTTTGAAGTCTTGTGAGGAATCGATCTAGTGTTTTTCGGCTGCAATGCCCACGTAAACAATCGTCAGGGTCATGAAGATGAATGCCTGCAGCGTGATGATCAGGTAATGAAACCCGGTCCAAACGACCCCGGCGGCGAACTGCCCGAGCCCGAGAAAATAAGTGGACACATGATTGAGCGCAGCACCGAGCGTGAAGCATGCGATCAGCAGGAATATGAGCTCGCCCGCGTACATGTTGCCGAATAGTCGCAGCGACAGCGACAACGGCCGCACGACTTCCTCGATGATGCGCAAGATGAGATTGATCGGAGCCAGCAGCAGCTTGCCGATCAGTCCATGCGCGTGAAACGGCGCGGTAAACCATTCGCCGAAAAATCCGACCACGCCTTTATGGGTGATCCCGATGTACCAGAGCAGCAAAAACACGCCGAGCGCCATGCCGACGGTGGTGTTGATGTCAGCGGTCGCGACCGTGCGCAGATGCTCGACGCCGAAGAGTTTGGCGGTCGCCGGCAGCGCATCGACGGGCAGGATGTCCATGAAATTTTCGAGGAACACGAGGCAGAAAATCGTGATCGCGAGCGGCGCAATGAAGTTGTTCTTGCCGTGAAAAGTGTCTTTGACCATGCCGTCGACGAATTCCACGAGCAACTCGACCGCCGCTTGCAGCTTGCCCGGAACGCCGCTCGTGGCGCGGCGCGCGACGAGCGCGAGCGTGACGATGAAAAGCGCTGAAATCACGAGCCGGAAAATCACGCTGTCGATGTGGATCGACCAGAACGTGCCGTGCGATTGATTGACAGTCAAATGGGTCAGATGGTGCTTGATGTAGCCCGTCATGCCCCCAGCGGCTTCTTCTTCGACCATCATTCCAAAGCGCATAGATCCCCGGTCTTCTTTCTGGCAACGGTCATTTGGACCGCATCAATCCAACCCAGTACCCCAATTGCGCCGCCACCAATCCGATCAGCAGCGGACCCGCCTCGAGCCTCAGGTACGCAAGCCCTATGTACAGAGCGAGCGCAAACCATAACCACTTCAAGGCAACACCGGCATACATCGCCGTGCTCAAAGTCGTTGCCCCCGCGATTCCGGGCTTGAACGCGCGCCACCCGAACACCGCGCTACCGACAGCCACGATCAAACCGCCCGCCAGTGCCGCAAGGCCTGCAGATGCGCCTTTGAACACGAGAAACAGAGACGCGGCGATCAGCGCGCAGCCGGCTTGCAGCAATACGATCCGAACGACGAGTCCGTGATTGCGACCTGGCGCGCCGCTCATCGCGGCACAGGCCCGACGCAACCAGGCGCACGACGGCGCTTTTGGCGCAAATTGCACAACATATGAGCCGACGCCAGTCCGTAGAGCCGCGGCATTATAGGGATGGGCCGACGGCGCATCAAGGTGTTTAGGACCGTCGGATAAGGGCGCCGGAGCGACTATTTGATGTGGCTCAATATCCCGTCGAGTTCATCCAGGCTGTTGTAGCTCACGACCAGCTTGCCTTTCCCCGAAGAGCCGTGCTGAAACAAGACCTTAGCACCCAATTTTTCGGCGAGCTCGCGCTCTAGGCGGCGGATGTCGGGATCGACGGGGGCGGCGCTAGGATTCGAGCTCGCCGCCGGTGTAAGTAGTTTTCGCACCATGGCTTCGGTATCTCGCACCGACAAGCCCTTCGCCGCGACGATGCCGGCGACCTCGATTTGCTGGCCACGCGAGCTCAAGCCCAGCAGCGCGCGCGCATGACCCATTTCGATGCTGCGTCGCTCCAGCAATTCCTTGACCTCGTCGGCAAGGTCCATGAGCCGCAGAAGGTTGCTCACGGCGGCACGGGAACGGCCGACCGCCTCGGCAGCCGCTTGGTGCGTCAGCCCGAATTCGCCGATCAAGCGCGACAGTGCGCGTGCTTCCTCGAGCGGATTGAGATTCTCGCGCTGAATGTTCTCGATGAGCGCCATCGCGACCGCCGCCTCGTCCGGCACGTCCCGGATGACCGAGGGAATCTCCGCGATCCCCGCGATTTGCGCCGCACGCCAGCGGCGTTCGCCGGCGATGATTTCATAACGTTGCGATTCGCCGGGTTCGCGGGCCCTGAGCGGCCTGACCAAGATCGGCTGAACGACGCCCTGCGATTTGATCGATTCCGCGAGCTCATTGAGGGATTCGGGACGCATGTCGACGCGCGGCTGATATTTGCCACGTTGCAGCAAATCGAGCGGCAGGCTCGCCAAGCGATCGCCGACCGCTGCAATCGGATCGGATGCCTGCCCCTTGGCTCGTTGCGCGAGCAGCGGGCTCAATTCGGCGAGCCCACGACCCAAAGACGGCTTTTTGCCCGACATCCTTAAATTCCGGTTGGCTGAAGTCTGCGGATTATACGGGCGCAGGCGGCCCTTCGTCGCGGCGAATCATTTCCCCGGCGAGCGCCAGATAGGCGAGCGCGCCGCGCGACTCGCGATCGTGGAGCAACGCGGGTTTGCCGAAACTCGGCGCCTCGGCGAGACGCACGTTGCGCGGAATCACCGTGCGGAACACCTTGTCGCCGAAATGTTCGATGAGCTGCGCGGACACCTCGTTCGCGAGATTGTTGCGGGGGTCGTACATGGTCCGCAATAGGCCTTCGATCTCGAGTTCGGTGTTGATGCTGCCCTTGACCTGGTCGACCGTCTGCATCAACGCGCTCAAGCCCTCGAGCGCGTAGTACTCGCATTGCATCGGCACCATGACCGAATCGGCCGCCACGAGCGCGTTGAGTGTCAGCATGTTGAGCGACGGCGGACAGTCGATCAATATGACGTCGAAATCTTCGCGGATCGGTTTGAGCGCACTGCGCAATTTGAACTCCCGCCCTGCGCTCATCGTCAGCAAACGCACTTCCGCCGCGGTCAGGTCCTGGTTTGAGGGCAGCAGCATGAAGCCGCCGAACTCCACCGCGACGAGCGCCTCCATTGCGGAACAATCACCGAGCATGACATCGCAGCTCGTGCGCGACAGCGAGTGCTTGTCGATGCCGCAGCCCATGGTTGCATTGCCCTGCGGATCCAGATCGACGAGCAGAACGCGCCGCTTGGTGGCGGTCAAGGAGGCGGCCAGATTGACCGCGGTCGTCGTCTTGCCGACTCCCCCTTTTTGATTTGCGACGGCAATGACCCGTTTCATGATTTGCTCGATTTGGGCCCGGCCCGAGAGATTTCCACAAGATGCCGTTCGCCGTCCAGTCCGGGCATGCGCAGGCGATGCACGGCCAGCACCCGAAATGCCTTCGGCAAACTCGAGATTTCATCATCCGGCCGCTTGCCCTTCATCGCAAGCAAGCGGCCGTCGGTTGCACATAGGTGTCCCGCGTACGCCACGAAATCCGACAGCGAGGCAAGCGCGCGCGCAACCACCGTATCGAACAATTCATCGGGACGATAGTGCTCGGCGCGCACATTCAGGACCTCGACGTTGTCGATCGCGATTCTTTGGGCCGTTTGCGCGACGAACCGCGCCTTCTTGCCGGTCGCTTCGATCAGCGAGAAGCGCCGTTCGGGATTGACGATCGCGAGGGGTAGCCCCGGGAAGCCGGCGCCGGTTCCGACATCGGCGACCCGCGAGCCGCGCAAATAGGGGTGCAGGCTCAGGCTGTCGAGCACGTGCTTCGAGAGCATGCCGGGACGATCGCGGATCGCGGTCAGATTGAATTGCGCATTGGCGATTTCGAGCTCATCGACGAGTCCGATCAGCGCATCGAGTCCCCGCGCGGTCAACTCGATGCCCAGTTCGTGCGCGCCACCGGCGAGTGAAGCCCGCTCGGACAGCGGCGTCATGCGCGCCGGCTTGCTCGTGACTCAGGCATTCTTGACCATCGCGGCCGCGAATTCGTTGACCGGGGTCGCCAGCAACTTTTGCTTGTCGGCGAACCGTTCTTGAATCAGAGCGGCCTGGCGGGGCGCGAAATGCCCGGCGACACTCGCGGCGAACTTCGCGATCAACACGGGAATGCCCTCAGCCCGTCGCTTGCGGTGTCCGATCGGAAAGTCGACCGCAACGCGCCGGCTCGACGTGCCGTCGGTGAAAAATACCTGAATCGCATTGCCGATATAGCGTTTGGCAGGATCGTAGTAATCCTGCGTGAACGCCGGGTTTTCGCTGACGACCATCTTGGCGCGCAGGGCATCGACGCGGGGATCCTGCGCCACGGCGTCCTCGTAGTCGTCGGCGCTCAGCCGGCCGAACAGCAACGGAATCGCGGTCATGTACTGGATGCAATGATCGCGGTCCGCAGGATTCCCGAGCGGTCCGGTCTTGTCGATGATGCGCACTCCGGGTTCCTGCGTCTCGATCGTGATCTTCGCGATGCGCTCGATCTTGTCCTTGACCTCTGGGTGCAGCGCGAGCGCACACTCGACCGCCGTCTGCGCGTGGAACTCCGCCGGGAAGCTGATCTTGAACAGCACGTTCTCCATGACGTAGCTGCCATAGCCGCGCTGAAAGGAGAACGGCTTGCCTTTGAACAGCACGTCGTAAAAGCCCCAGCGCGGCGCCGACAGCGCCGATGGATAACCCATTTCGTTGGTCATAGCGATCAAGGCGTGCCGCACTGCGCGCGAGGTCGCGTCGCCGGCCGCCCAGCTCTTGCGGGATCCGGTGTTCGGCGCATGCCGGTAGGTGCGCAGCGCGCCGCCGTCGATCCAGGCATTGGATACGGCGTTCACGATCTGATCGCGATTGCCGCCGAGCATGCGCGTCGCAACTGCGGTCGAAGCGACGCGCACGAGGATCACGTGGTCGAGTCCAACGCGGTTGAAGCTGTTCTCGAGCGCGAGCACGCCCTGGATCTCGTGCGCCTTGATCATCGCGGTCAAAAGATCGCGTACGACCAAGGGGGTCCGCCCTTCGTTGTGCGCCTTGCGCGACAGATAGTCACCCAAGCTCAATATCGCGCCCAGACTGTCCGACGGATGGCCCCATTCGGCGGCGAGCCAGGTGTCGTTGAAATCGAGCCAGCGAATCATCGCGCCGATGTTGAAAGCGCCCATCACCGGATCGAGTTCGTAACTCGTGCCCGGTACGCGAGCGCCATGCGCCAGCGTCGCACCGGGCACGACCGGACCGAGCAGCTTGGTACAAGCGGGGTATTGCAGAGCGAGAAAGCCGCAGGCGAGCGTGTCCATGAGGCAGTAGTACGCGGTGTCGTACGCATCCTGCGATTGAATCTCGTAGGACAGCACGTAGTCGGCGATGTCCTGCAGTGCCTGATCGGCTTGGGGACGCTGCGCTGCTTTCGGATCGGCGTGGTGCATGGGATTTTAGACTCGGTTCACGAGAGCAATGAACTGTTGGTGATCGGGGCCGATGTAATTGGCGGTCGGGCGGATGATCTTGCCGTCGGCGCGTTGCTCGATCACGTGCGCGCTCCAACCCGTCGTTCGGGCGATCACGAACAAGGGCGTGAACATCGCGGTCGGCACGTCCATCGCCGCATAGGAAACCGCGGAAAACCAATCGAGATTCGGGAACATCTTCTTGACGCCCCACATGACCGTCTCGATGCGCTCGGCAACCTCGAAGTGGCTCGTATCGCCGGTCTCCTCGGCCAGGCGGTGGGCGACGCGCTTGATCACTTGATTGCGCGGGTCGGCGATCGTGTAAACCGGGTGGCCGAAGCCGATGATCACTTCTTTTTCACCGACGCGGCGGCGGATGTCGATCTCCGCTTCTTCGGGGTCCGCATAGCGCTGCTGGATTTCGAACGCGACTTCATTGGCGCCGCCGTGCTTCGGGCCGCGCAGCGCGCCGATTGCGCCGGTTATGCAGGAATAGATATCCGAACCTGTGCCGGCGATGACCCTCGCCGTGAAGGTGGAGGCGTTGAATTCATGCTCGGCATAGAGGATCAGCGAGGTGTGCATCGCGCGCACCCAGGATGCCGACGGGACGCGCTGATGCAGCAGGTGCAGAAAATGGCCGCCCACGGTTTCGTCGTCGGTTTCGACCTCGATGCGGCGGCCGTGTTGGGCGAAATGATACCAATAGGTGAGCATCGAGCCCTGGGACGCGACGAGCCGATCGGCGATATCGCGCGCGCCCGCGGGATTGTGGTCGTCCTTTTCGGGAAACGCACAACCGAGCGCCGAGACGCCGGTTCGCAACACGTCCATGGGGTGGGTCGTCGGACCAATCGCCTCGAGCACGGTGCGCACGATGCCGGGCAGCGCACGCAAGGAGCGGAGCTTCTCCTTGTAGCGCGCGAGCGCGCTTTGCGTCGGCAGAGCGCCGTGAATCAGCAGGTGCGCGATTTCCTCGAATTCGCAGGTCTCGGCAATCTCCAGGATGTCGTAGCCGCGGTAGCTCAAGTCGTTGCCGGTCCGCCCGACGGTGCACAGTGCCGTGTTGCCGGCGACCACGCCGGAAAGCGCAACGGACTTCTTCGGCTTGAAGGTGGGATCGGTGCTCGGTGAGTCGCTCATGATGGCCCCAGCATTTTTTCGTAGGAGTCGTAGTCCAGATATTTGTACAGATCGGCGCGGGATTGCATGATTTCGAGAACGTTGCGCTGTGTGCCGTCGCGACGGATCGCCTCATAGGTTTTGAGTGCCGCGGCATTCATCGCGCGATAGGCGGAGCAACAGTAGAGCACGATGTCGACGCCGGCCGCGCCCAATTCGGCGGTCGTATACAGCGGCGTCTTGCCGAATTCGGTAATGTTGGCGAGCACCGGCACTTTGACGGCGGCCTTGAACCGCTGATACAGCGGCAGATCGGTCACGGCTTCCGGAAAGATCATGTCGGCGCCGGCCTCGACCATCGCGACCGCGCGCTCGACCGCGCGATCGATGCCCTCGCTCGCGAGTGCATCGGTGCGTGCCATGATCACGAACGCATCGTCGGTACGCGCGTCGACCGCCGCTTTGACTCGATCGACCATTTCCTGCTGCGGCACGATTTCCTTGCCCGGCAGGTGGCCGCAGCGCTTTGCCTGCACTTGGTCTTCGATGTGCAATCCGGCAGCCCCGGCTTTGACGAACGATCGCACGGTGCGCGCGATGTTCAATGCGCCGCCCCACCCGGTGTCGGCGTCGACCAGCAGCGGCAAGCTGGAAGCATCGGTGATACGGCGGATATCGATGAGCACGTCATCCATGCTGCTGATACCGAGATCCGGAAAACCGAGCGAATTGGCCGCGACCCCGCCGCCGGAAAGATAGAGCGCCTTGAATCCCGTGGCCTCGGCCATGCGAGCCGCATACGCCGTGATCGCGCCCACGACCTGCAGCGGCCGTTCGACCTTCAGCGCGGCGCGAAATTTCGCGCCGGCAGATGTTGGAGTTGGCATCGAATGCTCCCGCGGTGACTTTTAAGATGTACGCACTGAAGCGGCGCGCGGCGAGTTTATCAAAATGCTGCGCGTCCAGATCGTCCCTGGCTAATTCGGCGCCGCGGCGGGCCGCACGACAATCGAGAACTCTGTTTCCCGCTCTTCCGCAGCGGGCTCCAGGCGTGCGCTGAAGGCGGCCGCGCCGTCGCCGCCCTCGCATTTCCGAGCGCCGCTCGACCTGGCGCGGCCGTCACGCGGCCATGCATCGCAAAACTGCGCAAAAAGCTCGGGCGCTGTCTCGCTAGGCAGCGTCACGACCGCCTGGATGCGATTCAGGCGGTCGTTGTGAAAACACAGGAAATAGTGGTCCGTCGGGCGGCCAATGAAGCGTGGCGGCGCAGAAGCGAAGGTGTAGCAATCCTCGGCCTCGGATTTGACATCCGCATCCGCATCGTCGTGAAAGAACAGGACCTCGTGCAGCGACGACTGCAGAGTTTGACGGTCGCTGCCGAACGGCACGACGAGCAGACCGTGCCAGTCGAATGACGGATCCGGCGTAACGGCGGGCGCGGCGGCGGGGGCGCTCGGCACCATGGGGTTTACGGGCGTTGCGGTCGGCACGGCACTGCAGGCCCCGAGCGCAATCGACATTGCCGCGCAGAACGCGCAGGCCGGCTTGGCAACGCGGCGCCGAGTACCGCCTAGGCCGTGGTTCTCGAGAGCCATATATCGAGGCCGGCACTGTTGAGTCGCACGTCGCCGTCGAGCACTTGATGCCGGAGCGCGGCGTCGCCCGGGTAGCCGTGCGCGTCCAGACGCTGCGAGAGGTAATCGAACATCTCGGCCGCAATTCGCACCGGACGGTCCGCTGCGTCGGCGCAGCGCCGCGTGATGGCGACATACGCATCGATGTCGGCGTGCAAGTCGGCGCCCAAACGGTCGATCGCACCGACGCGGCTGTAATGGGTCAGATAAACGGAAGCAGGCCGCAATTGCACGATGCGCTCGACCGATGCATGCAATTGCTGCGGATCGAACTGGCTCGGTGACGTCGTCGCGAATATGAACTCTCCGTCAGCGGTGTCCAATTCTCGATAGCTCACACCGAACGTGTCGCCCGCAAACAGATCGCCCGCATCGCGGTCGACGATGCACAGGTGGTGCAGCGCATGCCCGGGCGTATGAATGAATTCCAGCATGCGCCGCCCGAGTCGCCGCTGCTCACCATCGGCGACGGTGATGATCCGGTCGGCGGGGATCGGGGCTATTTCGCCGTAGTAGCGCTCGTAGGCGCGTTCGCCGTAGACGATCTTGGTCGCCGCGATGAGCTTGGACGGTTCGGCGATGTGCGCGGCGCCGCGCGGATGAACCAGGATCTTCGCGCGCGGCAAGGCGTCAGCCAGGCGTGCGGCGCCGCCCGCGTGATCGAGGTGGATGTGCGTCAGCAAAATGTAATCGACGTCGTCTACGCCGAGCTCGGCGGTCTCCAATGCGGCGAGCAAATTCGGTACCGAATAATAGGTTCCGGTATCGACAAATGCGCCGCGGCCGTCGGCGACGATCAAGTGACTCGCGTCCATTTGAGGCCGCACGAATTCGGTGTCGATTGCGAGTATGCCCTCGCCCACGGAGCGCACGCGAGCGGTCGTTGGGCTGCTCATGTCAGTCCGCCGCCAGGCTTCGCACGAGCTCGGCGAGCTCAGCAACGGCATCAGGGTCCGAGAGTGCGGTTTCCGGGCCCTGTCCGTGCCGCAGCGCCTGAACCGCGGCGGGCTTGAACTGCGCGAACACACGGCCGTAATGCGCGCGCCAGTCCGCGATCAGTTCCGGCTCCAAGCCCTCGTAGTCGTGCTCGTGAATGACCGCATCCACGACCAGTGCACAGACGGCCACCTGCTGCAGGCGGCGTTCGGACAGATGCGGGGTCGCGAGCGCTTCGGCGAAGCTGCGGCGCAAATAAGCGGGCGGATCCGCGCTTGCGATACGATCGAGCTCGTCGGAAACGTCGTAGGATTTCAGCAGATGTTCGAAGCCTTGCACCATTCCATTATCCTCGCGGTGTGCGAACATAGGAACAATGACGCGAGTTTTTTGTGCGCTATTGATTGGTGCGGTCGGAGCGACGTGGACCGCGGCCGTTGCCGCACCCCGCCTCGAGCACGGCTCGCTGCAATTCGACGATGTGCCGCCGATACCGGCGAGCACGGCCCGCATTGTGGACGCCTATCTGACGACGCGCGAGGCGACCGCGCTCGGCTGGTCGCCGCAAGGCCAGCTGCTGATCGCGACAAACTTCGGCGACACGGCGCAGCTGCATCTGGTGAATCGTGCGGGCGGCGCGCGGCGCCAATTGACATTTGAAAAAGATTCGGTCGAGCGCGGCGCGTTCTGCCCCGATCCTGCGCGAAACAGCTACTTCTATCTCGAGGACGACGGCGGCAACGAGAAATTCCAGCTGTTCTACCGCCGCCTCGCGGAGCCGGCCGCGAGGATGCTCAGCGACGGCAAGGCCGCGAACGGCGCCGCTCTGTGGGCCAACTCTGGGCGGGCAATCGCATTTTCCACGACGGCTCGCGACGGCAAGTCGATGGACATCGATGTCGTCGATCCTGAGTCCGGCGCGCTGCCGCGGCTCGTGCTCGCAGGCGATGGCGCCGCTTGGTATGCGCTCGACTGGTCGCCCGACGACAGCAAACTGCTTGCGCTGAAGTTCGTCTCGAGCCAAGAGTCGCATCTGTACCTCGTCGATATCGAGCGGGGAGATAAGCGCGAGTTGGAGCCTGCCGAGGGGAACACGAGGATCAGCGCGGCGAAGTTTTCGCGCGACGGCCAGGGCGCCTACCTGATCTCGGACCGCGACAGCGAGTTCGCGCAGCTGCGATTCGTGAATTTCTTCAGCGGGCAGAAGACGGTGATTTCAGGGCACGTCGGCGCGGATGTCGACGAATTTGCCTTATCGAACGATGGGCGTTACCTCGCCTACGTCAGCAACGAAACCGGCGGTAGCAAGCTCAATTTGCTCGATGTGCTTCAGCATCAGGACCTGACTCCGCCGCGGCTGCCCGCGCTGGGCTTGGTGAGCTCGCTGCACTTCGATCCACAATCCAAGTATCTCGCGTTCAGCTTCAGCGCGACCGCGCGGCCGAGCGACGCTTTCGTGCTCGACCTCTCGGCCAACCGCCTGGAAGCGTGGACATCCAGCGAGACCGGCAAGCTCGATCTGTCGAGATTCGCCAGTCCGCGAGCGACGACATTTCCGAGCTTCGACCGCGACGGCGTGCGGCCTCGCGAGATCCCGTTGTTCATCTATGCGCCGGCGAGTCCGGGCGCCCACCCGGTCCTGATCCTGCTACGCGGCGGCGAACATGCGCAATTTCGGCCCGGCTTCGATCCCTGGATCCAATATCTGGTCAATGAGCTGGGGTTTGCGGTCGTCGTTCCCGACGTGCGCGGCGCAGCCGGACACGGGAAAACCTACTTCGCGCTCAACGCGGGCCGCGTGCGCGACGACGCGGTCAAGGATATCGGCGCGTTGCTCGTCTACTTGCGTACGCAAAGCGCGTTCGATGCCGAGCATATCGTCGTTGCAGGCGACGCCTACGGCGGCTTCCTCGCGCTCAGCACCTTGATCAACTACGGCGAACGATTGCGTGGCGCCGTCGATATCGCGGGCGCCACCGATTTGGTCGCCATGCTCGGCGGCGCGCAAGGATTCCGCCAGGATGCGCTGCGTCGGGAATACGGCGATGAGCGTGATCCGGATCTGCACGACTACCTTCGGCGCATCTCGCCGCTGACGAACGCCGATCGGATTTCTCGGCCCGTGTTGATCGTGCACGGAGCGAACGACTCATGGATTGCCGCGAGCCAATCGGAGCAGCTCGTCTATCGATTGCGCAGCCACGGCACCACCGCGTGGTACCTCGTGGCCGGCGACGAAGGCCGCGGTTTTCGAAAGCGCACCAACCGCGAGGCCACCTTCGAGACGATCTCGGAATTTCTGACCGCAATCCGCTGATCGCCCGGCGATCCCGCGCGGATCAAATCAGCTTGGCAAGATCCTGCAGCAAACCCGCGTCGCGCGGCTTCGTACCCGACGGATAGCGCGCGACGATCGCGCCTTTGCCGTCGATGAGGAATTTCTCGAAGTTCCAGCCGATGTCGCCCGGGAAGCCGTTGCGTGCGTCGGTGAGCCAGGTGTACAGTGGGTGGCGATGCGCGCCGTTGACGTCGATTTTCGCGGCCAACGGGAAGCTCACGCCGTAGTTGACGCTGCAGAACTGCTGAATTTCGGCGGGCGTACCGGGTTCCTGCGCACCGAATTGATTGCACGGAATACCGAGCACCGTGAAGTTCTGCTCCTCGAGCTCCTGATACAGGCTTTCGAGATCGGCGTATTGCGGCGTGTAGCCGCAGCGGCTCGCGACGTTGACGACCAGCGTGACCTTGCCGCGCAATGCCTGCAGCAGTCCCTTACTGCCATCGAGTGCGGCGAGATCGAAGTCATAGAAATTCGCCATCGGTCGGCTCCCGCTCATGCCGCGCGATCGCGCTTCTTCAGGTGCACGAGCAACAGCGATATTGCCGCAGGCGTGATTCCCGGGATGCGCCCCGCCTGACCGAGGGTCTGCGGCCGCACGTCGCCGAGGCGCTGGCGCGCCTCGTTCGACAAACCGGTGACCTGCGCATAATCGATGTCGACCGGCAACGGCGTCTCCTCGTTGCGCTCGCGCCGGTCGATCTCGTCGCTCTGGCGCTTCAAGTAACCGGCATATTTCGCCTGAACGTCGACCTGCAGCTTGACCTGTTCAGCGATGCGCTCGTCGGCTCGCCACGAGGGTTCGCACACCGACGCGGCTGCAGCGTTCGTGTCGAGATCGTCATAGCCGATTTCCGGGCGTCGCAGCAGCGCCATCGCGTGCGCTTCGCGCAGCAGCGGAGCACCGAGTTTGGCCAGCAGCGGCGCGCCGACATCGCCGGGGTGCACTATGAGCGCCGACAAGCGCGCGATTTCGGTTTCGACGGCATTGCTCTTGCGCTCGAAAAATGCCCAGCGGGCGTCGTCGACCATGCCGAGCGCGCGGCCCTGCGCGGTCAGCCGCATATCCGCGTTGTCTTCGCGCAAGGAAAGGCGGTATTCGGCGCGGCTCGTGAACATTCGATACGGCTCGGGAGCACCGCGCGTAATCAAGTCGTCGACCAGAACGCCGATGTAGGCATCGCTGCGCTTCGGGCACCAGGGGTCGCGTGCCTGGACCTGCAGCGCGGCATTCGCGCCGGCGAGCAGGCCCTGCGCGGCCGCTTCTTCGTAGCCGGTCGTGCCGTTGATCTGGCCGGCAAAGAACAGGCCGGTGAGGAACTTGCTTTCCAAACTGCTCTTCAAGTCCCGCGGATCGAAGAAGTCGTATTCGATTGCGTAGCCGGGACGCGTGATGTGCGCATGCTCGAAGCCGCGGATCGTGCGCACGAATTCACATTGAACGTCGAAGGGCAGGCTCGTCGAAATCCCGTTGGGGTAGATCTCGTGGGTGTCGTGGCCCTCGGGCTCGACGAAAATCTGGTGCGAGAGTTTGTCGGCATAGCGCACGACTTTGTCCTCGACCGACGGGCAATAACGCGGCCCGACGCCTTCGATCAGGCCCGTGAACATCGGCGAGCGCGCGCTCGCGCGGCGAATGATCTCGTGCGTGCGCTCATTGGTCGCGGTGATGTGGCAGGGCAGCTGAGCCGGATGCATCTGGCGAGTGCCCAAAAACGAGAACACCGGCCGCGGCTCATCGCTATGCTGCTCGCGCAGTCCCTTGAAATCGATCGTGCGGCCGTCGATGCGCGGCGGCGTCCCGGTCTTCAAGCGCCCGACCCGCAGCGGCAGTTCGCGCAGTCGCGCCGCGAGGCGATTCGAGGGCGGATCGCCGGCGCGGCCGCCCGCATGGCTTTCGAGTCCGACATGTATCTTCCCGCCGAGGAAGGTGCCGACGGTTAGAACGAACGCGCGCGCGCGAAACTCGATACCGCTCATGGTCACGCAGGCGACCACACGGTCGCCCTCGACGATCAGATCGGCGGCCTCTTGCTGGAACAACGCGAGCTTGGGCTGGTTCTCGAGCAGAGAGCGGATCGCGCGTTTGTACAATTGCCGATCGGCCTGGGCGCGCGTGGCGCGCACCGCCGGTCCCTTGCTCGCGTTCAGCGTTCGAAATTGGATCCCGGCGCGATCGGTCGCAAGCGCCATCGCACCGCCGAGCGCGTCGATTTCCTTGACCAGGTGGCCTTTACCGATGCCGCCGATGGCCGGATTGCAGCTCATCTGGCCCAAAGTCTCGATGTTGTGCGTGAGCAGCAGCGTGTCCGCGCCCATGCGCGCGGCGGCGAGCGCCGCCTCGGTGCCGGCATGACCGCCGCCGATCACGATTACGTCGAAACGCTTAGCGAAGCGCATGATGCTGAATCCAATGGAGATTTTTCTGAGCCGCGTACTTTAACCCCGAGCGGCCCAAAGTGCCAGACCGCAGCGCCCGAAGTCTCAAAGATGCGCACTGCAGCGCGCCGCAGCAGATGGTCCGCTACTCGACGGTGACGCCGATACCCGCGAACTTTCCGCGCCACGCCTTGGGGCCCGTGTCGTGCACCGACACGCCATCGGCGCTCACGGCGACCGTGACCGGCATGTCGCGCACATCGAACTCGTAGACCGCCTCCATGCCGAGTTCCGGGAAAGCGACGATGCGGCTTGCGCGGATCGCGTTGGATACGAGGAACGCAGCGCCCCCGACCGCGATCAAATAGGCCGATCGGTGCTTGCGAATTGAGGCGACGGTTTCGGGTCCGCGCTCGGCCTTGCCGACCATCGCGAGCAAGCCGGCTTTGCCGAGCATCGTATCGGTGAACCGGTCCATGCGATTTGCCGTGGTCGGGCCCGCGGGCCCGACGATTTCGCCACCCACGGGATCGACCGGGCCGACGTAATAGATCAGGCGCCCCGTGAAATCGAGCCCCGCGGGCAGCGGTTCGCCGGCGTCCAGCAATGCGCAAATGCGCTTATGGGCCGCGTCGCGGCCGGTCAACAGCTTGCCGGTCAGCAGCAGGCGCTCGCCGGGTTTCCAGGTCGCTATGTCGGCCTTCGTGAGACCCTCGAGCGCGACGCGACGCGCGCTCGCATCGGCGGTCCAGTGCACGTTCGGCCACAGATCCAGGCTCGGCGGCTCGAGATGTGCCGGCCCCGATCCGTCGAGCGCGAAATGAATGTGGCGCGTGGCGGCGCAATTCGGGATCACGGCCACGGGCAGCGAGGCGGCGTGCGTCGGATAATCGAGCACCTTGACGTCGAGCACGGTCGTCAAACCGCCGAGCCCTTGGGCGCCGATTCCGAGTTCGTTGACGCGCCGGTAGATTTCCAGCCGCAATTCGTCGATTTTTGAGTTCGGCCCGCGCGCGATCAACTCGTGCATATCGATCGGGTCCATCAGCGACTGCTTCGCGAGCAGCATCGCCTTTTCGGCGCTACCGCCGATGCCGACGCCGAGCATGCCGGGAGGGCACCAACCCGCGCCCATCTCGGGCACGACATCGAGCACCCAATCGGCGACCGAGTCCGACGGGTTCAACATCGCGAACATCGACTTGTTCTCCGAACCGCCGCCCTTCGCGGCCACGGTGATCTCGAGCTCCTCGCCCGCACAGAATTCGGTGTGAATGACCGCGGGCGTATTGTCGCGCGTGTTGGCGCGCTTGAACGCAGGGTCCGCGACGATCGAGGCGCGCAGCTTGTTCTCAGGATCCAGGTACGCGCGGCGCACGCCCTCGTTGATCATCGCCGGAAGATCGCGTGCTGCGTCCCAGCGCACGCCCATGCCGACCTTGACGAACACCACAACGATGCCGGTGTCCTGGCAGATTGGGCGGTGCCCTTCGGCGCACATACGCGAGTTCGTGAGAATCTGCGCGATCGCGTCGCGAGCGGCGGGACTCTGCTCGACGGCGTATGCGCGGCCCATTGCTTGGATGAAATCCAGCGTGTGATAGTAAGAAATGTATTGCAGGGCGTCCGCGACGCTCGCGATCAGATCGTCTTCACGAATGGTGCTCATGACGCAAATCTACCAATTCGCAGGCGCTAGGGGGTAGCGAATCGCTACACTACTGCAAAAATCGGAGCGGCGAATGCGAATCGTGGTCAAGGCTCTCGGCGTCTTCGGCTTGTGGCTCGGTGCGATAAATTCGGGCGCCGTAGCGTCGGGCGCCGCAGCGCCGGTCGACGCGCCTGGCGCCGCGCTGCCCCTGGTCGAGTGCCGGCTCGAACACCCGCTGCATATCAGCTCGCAGGCGGCGCGCTGCGGCGTGCTCTCGGTTCCGCTCGATCGGGCGGATCCGAGCGGACCGAAAATCGAGTTGCATCTCGCACGCGTCGCCGCGCTCAATCGGCGCAGTACCGCAGCGCCGCTGTTCCTGCTCGCGGGCGGGCCCGGCCAGAGCGCGATCGACCTCTACGCGAGTCTCGCAGGCGCCTTTGCACGCATCAATCGCAACCATGACATCATCATGCTCGACCAGCGCGGCACCGGAAGATCCTCGCCGCTGCGCTGCGAGTACGCCGACGATTGGAACGCAGCCGGCAACGAATTGCCGAAGATCCGGCAGGCAACGATCGACTGTCTCTCGAAGCTCGGACCCGGCGTCGCCAATTATACGAGCAGCGTCGCGGTCCGCGACCTGGATGAGGTTCGCCGCGCGCTCGGTTACGCCCAGATCGACCTCTACGGCTCCTCGTACGGCACCCGCATGGCCGAGCTCTACATGCGCCGGTATCCGTCGGCGGTCCATGCGGTGATCCTCGATGGTGTCACCGACCCGGAGAAACCGATCGGACCCGATACGCCGCTCGATGGCGAGCATGCGTTGCGTCAAATCGTCGCGCGCTGCGGTGAGACCGCCGATTGCGCGAAGGCCTATCCGGAATTGCCTCGAGAACTCGCGGCACTGCGCGCGCGATTCGGTCCGGCTCAGCTGCCGATGACGCTCGACGACCCGAGCAGTGGCTTGCCACAATCCTTGGAATTCAATCGCGGCATGCTCAACGCAGCGCTGCGCTTCATGAGCTACAGCGGCGCGCAAGCCGCGCTGTTGCCGACGCTGATCCACGAGGCGTCCGCCGGCCGCTTCGCTCCGCTCGCGGCACAGACGCTCATGATGGCCGGGCAGATCGGCGAGCAGCTCGCGAGCGGTATGCAGAATAGCGTCGTTTGCAGCGAGGATGTCCCATTCTTCTCGGCGCGGGATCTCGATCCTGCGCGCGTGGCCGACACCTACCAGGGATCCGATCAGCTGGATGCGCTGCGCGCGATCTGTGAGCTTTGGCCGCATGGACCCGTCGACGGCGATATGCACGCGAGGCTGCAGAGTGACATCCCGACCTTGCTGCTGTCCGGCGAGGCCGATCCGGTGACTCCGCCCGCGGCGGCGGCGGCGTTCGCGCGCGGCTTGACACGCCATCGGCACCTCGTGCTTGCGGGCGAGGGCCACGGACAACTCGCAACGGCGTGCGTACCGACATTGATGGCCGCGTTCCTCGATGGCGAGCAGCCGGAACGTGTCGACGCGGCCTGTCTGGCGCGCCATCAGCCGCCGCCATTCTTCATCAGTCCCTCGGGGCCTTCGCCATGATCGAGGCGCGCGCGCTGCACAAGCGCTTCGGCAACATCGCAGCCGTCAAAGACGTTTCGTTCACGTCGCGCGACGGCGAAATCACCGGACTGCTGGGTGCCAATGGAGCCGGAAAATCGACTTGTTTGCGCATGATCTACGGGGTCATCGCGCCGGATTCCGGCCACGCGAGCATCGACGGCGTCGACGTGCACGGCGAAACCTCGATCGCACGCGCGCGCCTCGGCGTGCTGCCGCACGCGACCGGGCTCTATGGCAATCTGACCGCGCGCGAAAACATCCGTTATTTCGGCGCGCTGCAGGGCCTCGATCAGGGGCGCATCACGTCGCGCTGCGATGAACTCTCGCGCTCGCTCGAGATGCAGGGCTTCATGGATCGGCGCGTCAAAGGCTTCTCGCAGGGCCAGCGCATCAAAGTCGCTCTGGCGCGAGCACTCGTCCACGAGCCGCAGAACCTCGTACTCGACGAGCCGACCAATGGTCTCGATGTCATGGCGATACGTAACTTACGCGAGATGCTGCAGCGATTGCGCGGCCAGGGCCGCTGCATCCTGTTTTCCTCGCATGTGATGCAGGAGGTTGCGGCGCTCTGCGATCGGGTCGTGATCATCGGCGGTGGCCAACTGCTCGCCGACGATACGCCCGAAGCAATACGCGAGCGCACCGGCTCGGCGAGCCTGGAGCTCGCATTCCTGCAGGTGCTCGGACACAACGCGGACGTGCACTGATGCGCGCGCTATGGATCGTGTTCACCAAGGAGTTCGTCGAGAATCTGCGGGATCGGCGCACGCTGATTTCCGCGCTGCTATTTGGGCCGCTGTTCGGGCCTTTGCTGTTCGGCGCGATGGTCACACGCATGCTCAACCAGAACACCTTCGAGGCGGACCAGCCGCTGCAGCTGACGATTTCCGGCAGCGAGCTTGCGCCGGGTCTGACACAGTTTTTGAAATCGCACGACGTTGCGCTCAAGGTCGCGGCGATGACCGAGGCGTCGGCAAAGGCGGCGGTGCGCAGCGGCCAGGCACCGGTCGTTCTGATCGTGCCGCAGGAATACCCTGAACGCTTCACCGCCGGCAGCCCGGCGCCGGTGCTCGTGGTTGCCGACAGCGCCGATTCACAGCAGCGCAAGAACGCGGACCGCGCGCGCGCGTTGCTCGCGAATTACAGCGGTGCGATCGCGCAGCAGCGTCTCCAAGTCCGCGGCATCAATCCGCTGCTCGCAATGCCGGTCGCGGTCAACGACGTCGACGTCGCGACGCCGACCGGGCGAGCCGTCGCAATCCTCGGCTTCATGACTTATTTCGTGCTGTTTGCGTTGCTCATGGGCGGCCTATACCTCGCGATCGATTCGACCGCAGGCGAGCGCGAGCGGGGTTCGCTCGAGGCTTTACTGAGCTTGCCGGTCCGCAGGAGTGCACTCGTCGGCGGCAAGATCCTCGCGACTTGCGCCTATATGTGCCTCTCGCTCGCGATCAGCCTCAGCGCATTCGTCGTGGTGTTTCGGTTCGTACCCCTCGAGCGGCTCGGCATGAGCACCAATTTGGGGCCTCTAACGGCCCTGACGCTGTTCGCGGTCTGTCTGCCGTTCGTGCCGCTCGGGGCTGCTTTGATGACGTTCGTCGCCTCGTTCACGCGCACCTACCGCGAGGCGCAAACCTATCTGACCAGCGTGCTGCTGATACCTACGCTACCGATCGCATTTGCGAGTATTTATTCTTTGAAAACAAAGAGTTCGCTGATGTTGATCCCGTCCTTGAGCCAGCATTTGTTGATGACCAGCATCCTCAAGGCGGAGCCGATTTCGGGTCTCGATGTGCTGGTTTCGGCCGGGGCTTCGCTCGGACTCGCGCTGGTTCTTGCGGTGCTCACGGCCCGACATTGGCGCCGCGAGACCATGCTGCTATAGCGACTCTGCCGGGAAACTCCCTAAGGAATATTACGAGTTTTTACATATAGGCCGCGGCGCGGCGATCTGCTATAACAGAGACTCGATAATAAAACTGTGTCGTAGCGCTCATTTCGGGGAAGTTGGCATGACCAAGTCGTATTACGCCCGTGTGAATTTTGTCTTTCTTATGGCGATGCTGCTGACCTCAGCGACGACCATGTTGTGGCTATTCTGGCACTTTCCGGTCGCGACGGCGATAGTGACACTCACAGTGGTGCTTGGCCTGAGCATCTCGACACGGCTCGCGACTTCGACGGATTACGATGCGCGCTCCGACCTCGAGCATGGGGAATCCGGAGTCGGGTCTCACTAACCCGCGCCTCGCCGGCCGCGCCTCGCCGGCCGCGCTATTTTCCGATACAGAAGCTTCCGAAGATCTCGCCGAGTAGATCATCGCTGCTGAATTCTCCGGTGATTTCACCCAAAGCCAGCTGCGCGTAGCGCAAATCCTCGGCGAACAATTCCGGCGATCGGCTTGAGCCCCAGGCTTCGACGGCCTTTTGCGTGTGGTCGCGCGCGCGATGTAAAGCATCGAGATGGCGCCGGCGAGCCGATAGTGTCCCCCCAATGGCGCCATCGAAACCTGCAACCTGCTTCAAATGGGCTCGCAGGCCGTCGATACCCGCGCCCGTACGTGCGCTCAAGAAAAGGCGCACGGGTGTCGAACTCTCGTCGATGTGCGCGTCGATCGCGGCGACGTCGATCTTGTTGAATACGATCGTCACCGCAACGTCGGACGGCAAGTGCGCGAGCTGCTCCGACAAGTCGGGCGATCGCGCCGCCGCATCGGCCGCCTCGGCATGGGCCGGCCCGGCATCGACAACGTAGAGCACACGATCGGCGCGCCCAATCTCGCGTAGCGCACGCCGTACACCTTCTGCCTCGACTGCATCGATGGCGCTGCGTAGCCCCGCGGTGTCGATCAAGTTGATCGGTAAGCCGTCGATCTCGACGGCGTGGCGCAGCAAGTCACGGGTTGTACCCGGGTGCTCGGTGACGATCGCGACCTCGTCGCCAACGAGACGGTTGAGCAAGCTCGATTTGCCCGCATTCGGCTTGCCGGCGATCACGACGTTGAGCCCTTCGCGCAGCAATGCGCCTTGTCGTGCCGCGGCGAGCAATGCATCGAACGCGTCGAAAACTTGCGCGAGCCGGCCGCTTTGCGCGCGATCGCTCATGGACTCGATTTCCTCGTCCGGAAAATCGATCGCGGCTTCGACGTAGACGCGCAGCTCGGTCAGCTGCGCCTGCAGCGCGTGCACGCGCAACGAAAACTCGCCCTGGATCGAACGCACGGCTGCACGCGCCGCGGCCGACGTGCCCGCGTCGATCAAGTCGGCGACGGCCTCGGCTTGCGCGAGATCGATCTTGCCGTTCAGAAATGCCCGCTCGCTGAACTCGCCGGGCCGCGCCGCGCGGCAGCCCAACTGCAGCAGCCGCGCCACGAGCAGATCGAGCACGACGATGCCTCCGTGTCCCTGCAACTCGAGCACGTGTTCGCCCGTGAACGAAGCCGGGGCGGCGAAGTAAATCGCGATCCCCTCATCGAGACTGTTACCCTCGGTGTCCCGGAAGCGTGCTCGCGTAGCCACGCGAGGTTCCGGAAGTTTTCCTAAGATCTCGGTCGCGATCCGCGGGACGTCGGGTCCCGAGACACGCACGATGCCGACGGCACTGCGCCCGGCGGCGCTTGCGATCGCGACGATGCTGTCCGCCGAGCTCATGCGGGTTAGTTCACGAGCGCTTCTTGTTGGCCTCGGCTTGCACGACTTGATTGACGCGCCACTGTTGCGCGATCGACAGCACCGTATTGGTCAACCAATAGAGCACGAGTCCGGACGGGAACCATGCCATCATCGCCGTCATCACGAGCGGCATGAACTGCATGATCTTCGCTTGCATCGGATCCGGCGGCGCCGGATTCAACTTGAACTGGGCGAACATCGCGGCACCCATGAATAGCGGCAACACGAAATACGGATCGCGCGCCGACAAATCATTGACCCAGAGCAGGAACGGCGCCTGGCGCATTTCCACGCTCTCGAGCAGCACCCAATAAAACGAGATGAAGAACGGAATCTGCACGACCATCGGCAGGCATCCCGCGAGCGGATTGATCTTCTCCTTTTTATAGAGCTCCATCATCGCCCGGCCGAGTTTTTCCTTGTCGTCCTTATAAGTGTCTTGAATCTGTTTCATGCGCGGGCTGACCGCGCGCATCTTCGCCATGGAGCGGCCGCTCGCCTGGCTCAAGGGATAAAAGATCAACTTGATCAGCGCGGTCACGATGATGATCGACCAGCCCCAATTGCCGATCAGGCCGTGGACCCAGCTCAGCAGTCCGAACAAGGGCCCGGCGATCACCGTAAGCCTGCCGTAATCGGCGGTCAGCTCGAGCTTGGGACCGGTCGCCGCGAGCTGCGACTGCAACTTCGGCCCGACGAACAAGTTCTCGGCGACGCGGGTCTCGCCGCCCGGTGCCACGGTGAACGCGGGTCCGGTCGCACTCAGCGAGTATTCCTTGCCGCTGACCTGCAGTTGAAACAGGTACGGCTGGTCCTGTGTCGGAACGATTGCCGAGACAAAATGGTGCTGCAGCGAAGCGATCCAACCATTCGTGACCGTTTGCGAGTATTTGGTGTCTTCCGAGTCCTCGACCTTGAGATCGATCGATTTCGTGCCGTTGTAGAGTGCCGGTCCCTTGAAGGAATAGGTCTCGACGTCGAAATATGAGCGCTTGGCGCGTTCCCAATGGCGCAGGATCCGCGAATAGGCCGCGAGCGAGCGCGGTGTCGCACCCTGGTTGTGGATCTCATAGACCAGCTGGATCGCATAGAGGCCGCGCTTGAACACGAACGTCTTGGTGACATTCAGTCCGTGGCCGTCGGTCCAGGTCAGGGGCACACGCAGCTCATCGGCACCCGAGCCGAGTTCATACGAGGAGGCCGCGGCACTCCAGATCGCCAGATGATTGGGCGCCGAATCGCCACCCTCGGCCGTGAGGCCGGTTTGCAGCACATAAGTCGCTTCCGGATCGGTGTACTCGAGCAGACGCACCGGTACATTCGGCGTGTCCTTGCGCAGCGGATAGGCAGGCAGATCCGCCTGGTCCAACTCGCCGCCCTTCAAATTGATCCAGAGATCGAACACATCGGTCTTGATGCGCACCTGCGCAGCGGAAGTCGGCGCGGCGGTGGTATCGGAGCCGGCCGGCGGGATCGCGGTGGTCGGCGCATTCGCGGCTGGGGCCGCAGCGCTCGCGGGGACTGTGCCGGTCGAACTCGCGGGTGCGGGCGCGGCACTCGGTATCGAATCGGCGAGGCTCGATGAGGCACGCGGCGCACTGCTCGCTGCGCTGCCGGGCGCCGCCTGCAGCGGTGCTGCAACGTCCGCAGGCTGATCGAGCGGCTGGTAATCGCGCATCCATGCCTCGTAATTGAGGAACAGAATGACGGCGAGCACCGACCACAGCAGGACGCGAATATTAGGCATTGAACGATCTCTTTTCCGGAACCGGGTCATAGCCGCCGGGTGCAAGGGGGTGACAGCGCAGGATGCGACACAGGCCGAGCCATGTGCCGCGCAGCGGGCCGTAGCGCTCGATCGCCGTATGTGCGTAGCAGGAGCAACTCGGGTAATAGCGGCAGCGTGGGCCCAGCATCGGGCTCAAGACCAGTTGGTAGCCGCGGATGATCCACATCAGCAGGTGGCGCATGGACCTACCATCGCTTTGAAATCGACTTCCAATGCTGATCGAGGCTCGCGCGCAGATCGCGGGCGGTCGCATGCCGCGCGGCATCACGGGCGGCGACGGTCACATCGACCGCCGGCAAGCTATGCTGATTCAAGCGGAAAGACTCGCGCGTGATGCGCTTGATTCGGTTGCGAGCGACCGCGCTGCCGAAGGTTCGGGTGGCGATTGCGAGCCCCAAGCGCGGATGAGTTTCATGGTTGGCCAGCACTGATAAACTAAATAAGGCGTCGCTCAGTCGCCGTCCACGCGTTCGAACTTCGCGAAACTCGGCCGGTTGGTGCAGGCGCCTGCTCGGCTCGAACCTCAGTTTACGGATCGTCCGGGAACCTTGATGCGCGCCCTTTACGGACAGAGGCGCTTGCGGCCCTTTGCACGGCGCCGGGCAAGCAATCGACGGCCGGCCTTGGTGGCCATGCGGGCCCGAAAGCCATGGGTGCGGGCGCGGTGCAAATTACTGGGATTGAATGTACGTTTCATAGCAATAATGCCGGCAAAAGAATGAGTGCAGCAAAGTCGCGCGACTTATGCGAAAGGCGGCAAGGGTACTTAGCATGTCAGGACGTGTCAATAGACGCTTCGGCAAGTTGGGGCTAGACTTCTTGCCCTTTCGTTGTCTTACCCCAAATTTCGAGATTGTCTAGGGAGAGCGCTCTTGTCGGAGACGCTATGGAATCGCTGTCTGCGCGTGCTCGAGAGCGAACTCCCGGAGCAACAGTTCAATACCTGGGTTCGGCCGCTGCAGTCGATCGAGCGCGACGGGGAGCTGCGCTTGCTGGCGCCGAATCGTTATGTCATCGATTGGCTCAGCGCCAACTCCCTGCCGCGGATCAAGGAATTGATTCGGGCGCTCGCCGAAGGCGTCGTTCCCGAGGTCGTACTCGATGTCGGAACCCGCGCCGGCATTGCGCCCCCGGTGCTGCCGCTGAACGGCGCGTCGGAATCCGCGCCGAAGCCGAGCGTGCGGCCGATGCGCATTCCTGCAACGGTGCTCGGCAGCCGCATCAATGCGGACTTCACGTTCGACACCTTCGTCGAGGGCAAGAGCAATCAATTGGCCAAGGCGGCCGCGATACAGGTCGCGGGAAATCCCGGCAAGGCCTACAACCCGCTGTTCATTTACGGTGGTGTCGGCCTCGGCAAGACCCACTTGATGCATGCGGTCGCGAACAAGCTCAAGGAGCGCAATTGCGACGCGAGGCTCGCGTATGTACACAGCGAGCGATTTGTCGGCGACATGGTCAAGGCGCTGCAGCACAACACGATCAATGATTTCAAGACCGCGTACCGGTCGCTCGATGCGCTGCTGATCGACGACATTCAATTTTTCGCGGGAAAAGAGCGCTCTCAGGAGGAGTTTTTCCATACTTTCAACGCGCTGCTCGAGAGCCAACAGCAGGTGATTTTGACCTGCGATCGCTACCCGAAGGAGGTCGACGGCCTCGAGGAACGCTTGAAGTCCCGCTTTGGCTGGGGTCTGACGGTCGCGATCGAGCCGCCCGAGCTCGAGACCTGCGTTGCGATCCTCATGAGCAAAGCCTCGCTCTCGAACGTCGATTTGCCCGAGGAGGTCGCGTTCTTCATCGCCAAGCGCATCCGTTCCAACGTGCGCGAACTCGAGGGCGCGCTGCGGCGCGTGGTCGCCACGTCGCATTTCACCGGACGCGCAATTACTTTGGAATTTGCGAAGGATGCCTTGCGCGATCTGCTCGCGCTGCAAGAGAAACTCGTGACCGTCGAAAACATTCAGAAAACGGTCGCGGAGTATTACAAAATACGCATCGCCGATTTGCTCTCGAAACGGCGTAGCCGTTCGATAGCGCGGCCGCGCCAGGTCGCGATGGCATTGGCGAAAGAATTGACCAATCACAGCCTGCCGGAAATCGGCGATGCTTTCGGTGGGCGCGATCACACGACCGTGCTGCACGCCTGTCGACGCATCAAGGAGCTACGGGAATCGGAACGGCGCATCGGCGAGGACTATATGAACCTGTTGAGAACCCTGGCCGGTTGAAGGTGGAAAAGCTGTGGATAATTTTGAGCGCGGTTTTATCCACAGATCGAGGGGCTGTTATGCACAGCCAGGAGACAGTCGGCAAGCATGCTTGTGTGGCTTTTAAGTGAATGATTAATAAAGGGAAAATTGGCTTATCCCAGGAGATGGCGACCCTCATTAATCATAGTAATAATCTATATTAAGAATTTAAATCTAAGAGCGGATGGATGGATAAAGCCATGAAATTGACTGCAGAACGAGAAAAATTGCTGGCACCCCTGCAAGCAGTGATCGGGGTCGTCGAGCGACGCCAAACGATGCCGGTGCTCGCCAACGTACTGCTCTCCGCGCGGGACGGAAAGCTCTCGATCACGGCGACCGATTTGGAGGTCGAGCTCGTGGCCTCGACCGCTGAGGTGAGCATTCAGCAAGCGGGAGACATCACGGTTCCGGGCCGCAAGCTATTGGATATTCTGCGGGCGCTACCCGAGAAGCTCGCGGTCTCGTTGAACGTCGAGGCCGAGAAGGTCGTGATCAAGGCAGGACGCAGCCGCTTTAGCTTATCGACGCTGCCGGCCGCGGAATTCCCGATCGTCGATGACATCAGCGCGCAGCAAAGCGTACAGATTGCACGCAAGGATTTACTGCGTTTGCTCGAGAAGACGAATTTTTCAATGGCACAGCAGGACGTGCGCTATTACCTCAACGGCATGCTGCTCGAGATCGAGGGCAGCTCGCTGCGAGCGGTCGCGACCGACGGTCATCGGCTCGCACTCTGCGAGGCGCAGCTCGCGAATAAAGCCAAGTCGGCGCAACAGGTCATCGTGCCGCGCAAAGGCGTTCTGGAACTGCAGCGGATTCTGACGCCGGAAGGGGATGCAGAGTTGGCGATTGGAACGAATCATGTTCGAGCACAGATTGGCGATGTTCGCTTCACATCGAAGCTCATTGACGGGAGATTCCCCGAATATTCAAGGGTCATACCGGCAGCGCCACCGGCTGCGATCAAAGCAGATCGTGATCTATTGCGGCAGGCGCTGCAGCGAACCTCGATCTTGTCGAACGAGAAATATCGCGGGATCCGGATCACCGTCAAAAAGAATTTGATTACGGTCCAGGCGCATAACCCGGAACAGGAAGAGGCCGAGGAGGAGATCGAGGTCGGCTATGACGGCGCCGATCTCGAGGTGGGCTTCAACGTCAATTATTTGCTCGATGCGCTCGCGGCAATCGATGGGGTCGAAGTCGAATTGGGATTGACCGATAGTAACAGCAGTTGCCTGATTCGCTCGCCGGGCAATACCTCGGCACGCTATGTCGTCATGCCCATGAGGCTCTAAGCAAGATGGCCCTCGGCCGACTGCAGGTAACGGATCTCCGCTGCTTGCAGACGGTCGAGGTTGATCTCGATCCCCGATTTACGCTGATCAGCGGTCCGAATGCCTCCGGCAAGACCAGCTTGCTCGAGGCCATCTATGTATTGGGGCGAGGCCGCTCCTTTCGCACGCGCCGCTTGGACCACCTGATTCGGCGCGGTGCCACGCGGTTCATCGTTTTTGGTGAGGTCCAAAGCGGTGAACGGCGCGTGCCCCTCGGCGTCGAGGGCAGCCTCGATGGAATGCGCGCAAGAATTGGCGGCACCCCGGCGGCGTCGCTTTCAGAACTCGCGCTGATGCTCCCGGTACAAATCATCGATCCCGAGGTTCATAAACTCATCGAGGAGGGCCCTAGCCGGCGTCGCCGGTACCTGGATTGGGGCGTGTTCCACGTGGAACCAGGATTTGTCGCGACCTGGCAGCGATATCAGCAGGTCCTGCGACAACGCAATGCAGCTTTGAAGGCACGCCAGAACCGTGCGATCGTCTCGGCCTGGGACGCCGATTTATTGCGCTATGGCGAGGAGATCACGCGGGCGCGCCAGCGGTATATCGAACGACTTGGCCTGCAAGTGCAGGGATTGACGCGCAGCCTACTCGACATGCAGATCGAGCTCGGCTATCGGACCGGCTGGCCGCGCCAGCAGAGCTTTGCGGAAGCGCTTGCACAAAGCTGGGCCTCGGATCTCGACCGCGGAACGACGCAGGTCGGGCCGCAACGCGCGGAACTCGTCATCCAGCTCGACGGCGTCACGGCGAAGGACCGTATCTCTCGCGGTCAGCAGAAACTACTCGCAGCCGCGTTACTGATCGGGCAAATCAAGTTGTTCCCGCCGGAATCCGCGATCCGACCGAGCTTGCTGCTCGATGACCCGGCCGCCGAGCTCGACCAGCCGCACCTGACCCAGCTCATTGAAGAAGTCTCCCTGCAACCCAATCAATTGGTTCTGACGACGCTTCAGCAGGGCTTTTCGGCCTTTGGCACGCCGGGTAGGCGTTACCGAATCGCTGATGGAATCGTGCACGAGGATTGAGTCGTTCCACGTGGAACACCACCGTCGGGTTCCCAACTATCGCAACGCGGCTTCGCGGTACCCAGCGGCGCGTTTAACCGCATGATTCAAAAGGCTTTTTTTGCATCACTGGATTCGTTTTTGGGATCAAAAACTGCTATGATGTGCGGCTCACAGGGTGGGTCCTCTATGTCCGCGAATGACGTTTACGATTCCAGTAAAATCAAAGTCTTAAAGGGCCTCGATGCGGTGCGCAAGCGCCCGGGCATGTACATCGGTGACACCGATGACGGCAGCGGCCTGCATCACATGGTCTTCGAGGTCGTCGACAATGCGATCGATGAGGCGCTTGCGGGGCATTGCGATCGCGTCGTGGTCACGATCCATGCCGACGAGTCGGTGACCGTATCCGACAATGGACGCGGCATTCCGGTGGATATCCATCTTGAAGAAGGCCGTTCGGCCGCCGAAGTCATCATGACCGTGCTGCATTCGGGCGGAAAATTCGACGACACGTCCTACAAGGTATCCGGCGGTTTGCACGGCGTCGGCGTTTCGGTCGTCAATGCGCTCTCGGATTTCCTCGAACTCAACATCCGCCGCGACGGCAAGTTGCATCGCCAGGAATATCGGCTCGGTGAACCGGTCGCGCCGCTTGCGGCGATCGCCGACACGACCGAACGCGGCACGACGCTGCGCTTCAAGCCAAGCGCGCAAATCTTCACGAACATTTATTTCAATTACGACACGCTCGCAAAGCGCCTGCGCGAACTGTCGTTTTTGAATTCCGGTGTGCGCATCGAACTCGTCGATGAGCGCGACGAGAAATCCGAAGTGTTTCAATTCGAAGGAGGCCTCAAGGCTTTCGTCCAGCACTTGAATCGCAGCAAGACACCGGTGCACGACACCGTGCTGTGGTTCCAATCGCGCGACGGCAACACGCAGGTGGAAGTCGCGATGCAGTGGAACGACTCTTACACCGAAAGCATGTTCTGCTATACGAACAATATTCCGCAGAAAGACGGCGGCACCCATCTCGCCGGATACCGGGCGGCGCTGACGCGCACGCTCAACAACTACATCGAGAAAGAACTCGCTGCGAAGAAGGAAAAGATTGCGACGACCGGTGATGATTGCCGCGAGGGCTTGACCGCGATTCTTTCGGTCAAGCTGCCCGACCCGAAATTCTCCTCGCAGACCAAGGACAAGCTCGTCTCGTCCGAGGTCAAGGCCGTCGTGGAATCCGCGGTCGCCCAGCGTCTCGAAGAATTCCTGCTCGAGCATCCGCAGGAGGCGCGCGCGATCGTCAACAAGACGCTCGAGGCGGCCCATGCGCGCGAAGCCGCGCGCAAGGCGCGCGAGATGACGCGCCGTAAGGGCGCGCTCGACATCGCGGGCTTGCCCGGCAAGCTCGCCGATTGCCAGGAGAAAGACCCTGCGCTTTCGGAAATGTTTCTCGTCGAGGGCGATTCAGCCGGCGGCTCCGCGAAGCAAGGCCGCGATCGGCGCACGCAGGCGATCCTGCCGCTCAAGGGCAAAATCCTCAACGTCGAAAAGGCGCGCTTCGACAAGATGCTCGCTTCGGCCGAGGTCGGCACCTTGATCACCGCGCTCGGATGCGGGATCGGGCGCGATGATTTCGACGTCGACAAGCTGCGCTATCACCGCATCATCATCATGACCGACGCCGATGTCGACGGCTCACACATCCGCACCCTGTTGCTCACGTTTTTCTACCGCCAGATGCCGATCCTCATAGAGCGCGGCCATATCTATATCGCTCAGCCGCCGCTCTACAAGGTCAAGAAGGGCAAGCAGGAACACTACGTCAAGGACGATCTCGAGCTCAACGCGCTGCTGCTCTCGACGGCCATCGATGGCGCCGCGCTGCACGTCAATGCCGACGCGCCGCCGTTGTCGGGCCTCGGGTTGGAATCGCTCGCGCGCAAGTACGTCGAAATCCAACACATCGTCAAGCGCTGGGCGCGTCGCTACGACGAGCGCTTCCTCGAGCAGCTGCTCTATCTACCGGAACTCACGACGGAGGCGTTCGACCGCATCGACGCGCTGCGCGATTGGTGTCGACAGCTCGATCTGCGCCTCAATTCACTCGACGACGTCTCGCGCCGTTACCGCGTCGTCGTGGAACCACTGAGCGCAGGCGGCCAGCGCATCAACGTGCAGCGCATCGAGCATGGGCTCACCTCCGAGAAGCACATACCGCGCGAGTTCTTCCATTCGGCCGAATATCGGCGCATCGCCGAACTCGCGCAGACCTTGTCCGATCTGATGGGGCCCGGCGCCTATATCGTGCGCGGCGACGAGCGCCAGGAAATCGCCAGCTTCAAGGTGGCGATCAATTGGTTGTTCGATCAAGCCAAGAAGGGGCAGACCATCCAGCGCTACAAGGGACTCGGCGAGATGAACGCGAGCCAGCTCTGGGACACGACGATCAATCCGGAAAGCCGGCGCCTCATGCAAGTGCGCATCGAGGATGCGGTCGCGGCCGACGACATCTTCACGACGCTGATGGGAGATGCGGTGGAACCGAGACGCGAATTCATCGAAAAGAACGCACTGCACGTCTCGAATCTCGACGTCTAGGCCGCCGGCCGGCGATGCCGGGCACGGCGCGCGCGGACCGCAAGCGCGCTCGCCGACCCATCAAAATGGCTGCGTGATGCCAAGAAATAAACCGCGGCGCGGCCCGTACTGGGGCGCGAACTCGCCGATGCCGGTGCCGCTGCGCAGAAGGTAGCTGCGGTCGAACACGTTGACCGCGCTCAGACGAACCGTGAGCGGCTTGTCGTTGCGCCAAATGTCGAATTCGCGTGCAATCGCGAGGTTCCACTGCGTGTAGCCGGGTACATGCCCGATATTCGCAAAGCCGGTGCGTAGACCACTTCCATAGATGCCATCCAGGCTCGCGAGCAGGCCATGCCGGCGGTATGTGATGCCCGACGATGCGCTGACCGTCTGGGCGTCGTCCGTGTATATAGGGTGGTCCGCGACGTAGGCGAACTCGGCCGCATCGGTGAACAGGTATTGGTTCGAGACCACGTTCTGCGCCTTGGTCACTTCGTAGGCGGCATTGGCATAGGCACGCAGTCCACCGTGCTCGACATCGAGCTTCAGCTCGACTCCACGACTAAATCCGCGCGCGTAATTGAATTGCTCGAGAACTACGGCCTGTCCGAACTGCCCGTCGTCGAGCTGATCGGTCGCGCGCTTGTAGTAGCCGTCGATGCCGACAGTCACGGCCTCGAGCAGCCGTTGGTCAGCGCCGATGTCGACGTAATCGGCGCGCTCGGGGCGCGCGGGGTCATCGAGCGCAATCGTCGGCTGCTGGGTGGTGTTTTCGAACAGCGCGAGCCGCGAAGGTGTCGCCTGGGCCTGCATCGGCGGCGTGAAATAGCGCGCGAATCCGGCATGGATCTGAGTATCCGCAATCGGTTCATAGAGCAGCGCAATGCGCGGGCTCAGCTGGCTCGCCGAGACGAATTGCCGCATCTCGTCGAAGCGCAGACCCGCGTTGAGCTTCAGGCCGTTTGCGATCGTCCACTCGTCCTGCACGTAGGCACCCACATTGCAGCCGAGCTTGTCGTCGGTGTCATCGAGGGTCAGCGGGCGCGGCAGCACGATACCGGTGTACCCAAGCGGTAAAAGAGTCGCCAGATCCTCGACATGCGTTTGCTCGACGCCGACTGCCAAGCCCGCGCGCAGGACGTGGGCGTCGTTGAGATGCTCGGCCGCATCGAACTGCAATCCGCTCGCGAGGCTCCTGCGCACCACATTGGAGGCGACGTCGTTGAACACCAGGTCGTCATAGACGTCCGGCACGAAATCGACCGCCGCGTAGCGCGTGAAAATCGACAGCTGGGTATCGAGGCTGCCATGCTTCGATTGCAGTGCGAGAACCCCAAAGTACAGACGGTCGGTCTCGTTTTCGTCGATTCGCGTCGAGGACAGCGTATCGGGCCCAAAATTGCCGAGCGGTGCCTGACCGGTGAGGTCCGGAATCTGGAAGCGGCCGATCGAGGCGCCGGCCATGTACGTCAAGCGGTCCGAATCTCCGAACATCGTCGATCCGTAGCCGAAGAACTTTTGCTGCGCGGTCCAATCATGGATCGGGTCGGGCGTCGGCATCGCATTCTCGAGTCCTTGATCGCTCTTCAGATAACGCGCGGTCAGAAAAAACTGCGAATCGGCGGTACTGCCGCCGTACTCGATACTCGGGGAAACGGTTGACCACGACCCGGCGTAGAGATCGAAACTGCCACCCGGTTCGAAGTGAGCCTTCGCGGTCATGTCGACGACGCCCGCGGTTCGCAGCCCGTATTGGGCCGGCAAAGTACCGTCAAGCAGATTCAGGTTGGCGATGAAACCGGTTTCGAGCACAGGACCCAAGCCCGAGACACCATCCGGTAGCTGGATGCCGTTGATCCGATATTGGACGTTTGCATATTCGTTGCGCACATGAAAATCGGGATTGCTGATCGCCGAGTCGTAGGAAACACCGGGCGCTTGCAGCAGAACCTTGTCGAGCGCGGTGTTCTTGCCCTGCGGCAGTGCATCGACGGCCTGTTGATCCATATTGAAAACGCTCGCGCCAAATTTCGGCAACAGGTCCTGGTCGCGCGCTTGGTCGAGTTCGCGGTTCCTCTCGAGCAGCGAGCCCTCGGATCGGTCGGCCGTAACGACGATCGGGGGCAGGGTGGCGCCCGCGGATGTCTCGTCGTTGGCGTCGCCGGCGGCGTCCAGGTTGTCCGCGCGGGTTGCCGGCATCCAACCGATGCAGGCGAGCAAAACCGCGGTGGGTAATCGACTTCGCATGGCCCGGATCCCAATGGCAACTCAGCTTTAATGTAAATGAGACTAATTCGCATTACCATTAGCTGTCAATCGTGGATACCCGAACTTGAGCAACAACCTCCCGAACTCTGATTGACATCCAGCATTACTATGATATATCTTGCTATAGCTAGGTAGCTACAAAGCCGCTCTTTAAGGCCTATTTTCACGAGGACGATTAAGTGTTTGGACATCACAGAGGCCGCGGCGGACGCGGGCGAGCCGCACACGAGCACGGCGGCTGGTTTGACGATCTACGCGAGGCCAAAGCCGCGAGGCGCCGCGAGCGTTTATTCGAGCAAGGCGACTTGCGGCTGGTCGTGCTCGATCTATTGCAATCCCGCCCGCGCCACGGCTATGAAATTATCAAAGCAATCGAAGAGTTGGCCGGCGGCGACTATTCCCCGAGCCCGGGCATCGTCTATCCGACCTTGACGCTGCTCGAGGAGATCGGTCAGGCGATCGTGACTCATGACGGCGGCGGTAAGAAGCAATACGGGATCACGCCGGCGGGAACCGCCTTTCTCGAGAGTCAGCGCGAGGCGTTGGAACGGATCCGTGCGCGCATCGAGTCGGCCGGCGTCGTTGCGGACTCGCGCCGTGCGCCCGAGTTGCAGCGCTCGATGCAGAACTTTAAGACCGCGCTGCATTTTCGCCTGAGCCGCGGCCCGCTGGGGCCCGAGGAATTGCGCAAGCTCGCCGAGGCAATCGACCGTGCCGCGATCGAGATCGAGCGCAGCTAAGTCGGCTCGCTGCGACATTTTACCCGGGTGTTATTGACGTTTCATTTATACCCGGGTAATAATGTGGCTCCACCTCTGCGGACGCCGCCATCATGCCAGATGACTCGCTCGACCGATTTACAGTGTTCGAAGGCCAACGTCGATTCGCATCCGGCTCGCTGCGGGACGTCGCGATCGCCGTGAAGCGGCGCTCGGCGAGTCCTGCGAGTTTCGCGAGCGGGCCCGTGTTGATCTTCGACGATCAGACGGGCCGTAGCATCGATGTTGACCTTCGGGGCAGTGAAGCCGAGATCCTCGCGCGGCTCGAGCCGCCGGCGCCTTCGGCCGAACCAAAAGCCCGTGGGCGCCCGAAGCTCGGCGTGATCGCACGCGAGGTCACGCTGCTGCCGCGCCACTGGGCCTGGCTCACCGCGCAGCCGGGCGGCGCATCGGTCGCGCTGCGCAAGCTGGTCGAGGAGGCCAGCCGGGCAAGCCGAGGCAAGGACGAGCTGCGGCGTCGGCACGAGGCCGCCTACCACTTCATGGCGGCGATGGTCGGCGATCTGCCGGGGTTCGAGGAGGCCGCGCGCGCGCTATTTGCGAATGACCGGGCGCGACTGCTGCGCGAGATCGCCGCCTGGCCGAGTGGCGTTCGCGAACACGTGGTCACGCTCGCCTACGCTTGAGCGCTCATCGAGACGCCGCGCCGCTCCGGTCCGAACGCCACCATCGCGACGATCACGAGCGCAACGGTTCCGACCACGATCGCCATCGCCAAGCCGTAATCGTTGCCGTTGGCCTCCGCGATCGCGACCTGCAGATTCAAATTGCTGGCTGCGAGCAAATTGCCTAGCTGGTAGATGAAGCCCGGAAACGTCGCGCGTATCGCCGGAGGCGATAGCTCGTTGAGGTGCACGGGAATCACGCCCCAGGCACCTTGCACGGCGATTTGCATGAAAAACGCACCGGCTGCGAGAATCACGGGCGTCGACCCGAAGGCCCAGAACGGCAATGCGGGCAGCGCGAGCAAGGCCGCAATGATGATCGCCCTGCGCCGCCCGATCTTTTCGCAGAAAAATCCGAACGACAATCCCCCGCAGATCGCGCCCAAGTTCGCGACGATCGAGATCAGCGAGCTCAAATGGGTGTCGAAGTGGTGCTGGACCTTCAAAAAAAGGTTCGGGTAGGCGTCCTGTGAGCCGTGGCTGAAGAAATTAAACGCGGTCATCAGCAGGATCCCGTAGACCGCGAGCTTCCAATTGCGCCGAAGCACGCTAAGCAATCCCTCGCGCCCGACTTGCTGCTGCTCGCGCCAAGCCGGCGATTCGTCAATGCCCTGTCGGATGAAAAATACGAGAACAGCCGGGATCACACCGAGCACGAACATATAGCGCCAGCCCAAGCGGTCATAGAACAAATAGACGACCAGCGACGCGAGCAAATAGCCGGTCGGGTAGCCCGACTGCAGCAAACCGGAGACGAAGCCGCGCGCCGAGGCCGGGATCGTCTCCATCGTCAGCGCCGATCCGACGCCCCATTCCCCGCCCATCGCAACGCCGAACAATGCGCGCACGATCAAGAGTGTGGTCATGTTCGGCGCGAAACCGGATGCCATCTCGAGCAGCGAATACGCGAGGATGTTCCACATCAGTGCGGGCTTGCGCCCGTAGCGGTCGGCGATCCGTCCGAACAGCAAAGCCCCGACCGGACGCATGCCCAAGGTCAGCAGCACCGCGGTTGCGACGATCTGCATGCTCGAATGCAGTTCCGCGGAAATGTCCTTGAACATGAAGACCATCAGGAAGAAATCGAATGCATCGAGCGTCCAGCCGAGATAAGCGGCGATCACGACATTGCGCTGGGTCTTGGTCCAGCGCTGCTTGATGACGGAGTTCATGATGCGGGAACCTCATTCTTGAGATAGGTCGCAAGCCACTTGTGGACTTCCATATAGAAGTGGCGACTGTCCTCGGGCTTGGTGATCCAGTGCCAAGCGTCGGGCCACACGAGCAGTCGACTCGGCACATGCATGCGCTGCAAAGTCGCCCAATTCTCGAGCGTGTTGTTGATCGGCACGCGGAAATCGCGCTCGCCGATCGACAGCAGCATCGGCGTCTGCCAATGAGCGGCATAGGTGATCGGGCTTTGGTCATGCCAGATCGGACTGCCGTCCCAAGGGGGTCCGCCGTTCGTGACTTCACGGCCGTAAATGCCGTCGCTCGTTCCCCACTGCGAGGTCAGATCGACTTCGCCGGCGTGGCTCACGATGCATTTGTAGCGTGTGGTCGTCGCTTCGATCCAGTTCGCGAGGTGTCCGCCGTAGCTTGCGCCCGCGGCGCAGAGCTTCGTTCCGTCGATGAACGCATAGCGCTTGATCGCCTGGTCCACGGCTTGATTGATTTCATCGCCGGGAGTCTTCAGGGGATCGAGCTTGATCGCCTGCGCAAACTTCTCGCCAAATCCCGTCGAGCCCGTGTAGTCGGTCATCAAAATGACATAGCCAGGCGCGGCGAGCAGGTGGTAATTCCAGCGCAGGCCGATCTGATCCGGGTTGTTGCTGGCGGCGCCGCCATGGATCAGCACGACCATTGGATATTTCTTCGAGGGATCGAACGCCGGCGGCAGCACGATCATGTTGTGCAGGCTGCGGCCCTTGTTACTCGTAAAATAAAAATGCTCGGGCGGCTGCCAGTCGATCGCCGCGGCCGCCGCTGTATCGACCTGCGTGAGATTCACGTGGCTCCGATGTGCGATATCGATTCGCACGATCTCTTCCGGACTCACCGAGCTGCCGTAGGCTGCAATCAGTTCGGGTCGTGCGGCCTTTTGTCCGATCTCCAGAGACGTATAGCCGCCGGTCGGCGGCGCGACCAGCAGCGTCGGCGTGCCGCCTTCGGTCGGCACCCGGTAGAGGTTTTCCTTGGCGGCCTCGGGCACGAGCAAGTACACGAATTTGCCGTCCGGAGTCAGCGCAAAGCGCGCGGTTTCGCGATCGAAGTCCCGCGTCACGAGCCGCGCCTCACCGCCGGCGGGCCATGCGACCCTGCGCAGATGCGCGAGGTGATAGACCTCGGCGTCGAGCGGCGCATACCTGAAGAACAGCGCCCTGCCGTCGGCGCTGAATGTCGCGTCGTCGTAGTCTCCGGCATCCGGGCTCACGATTTTCGGCTCCGAGCCGCCTTCCGCGCTCATTCGGTAGAGGTGATGGCCGACGTGCGCAAAGGCGGCGTTCCACCGCTCCGTCGTCGCCGTGAAAACGACTTCAGCGCCGTCCGGGCTCCAGATCGGCGAGAGCGTCACGCTGGTCGGCGTTTCCGTGCCCGAAAAACCCGCGGCTCGCGCGAACGCGGTCGGCGAGAGGATATCTTTCGCTTTGGATCCCGGCTCGATCGCCTGCACCATGACGGTCGGCTGGCGCTCATCTAGCCATTGGTTCCAATAGCGCACCGGAAAGTGCTCATAAACGCGTACGTTGTATTTGCGGTCCTTGTGTTCCGCAGCGATCTTCTTATTGGCCTCGTCGTCAAACGCGCCGGGATAGACGCGCGATTCGAACACTATCGCCTTACCGTCCGGCCGCCATTTCGGATTCTTCGCGCCGGTCGAGATCGTCGTGAGACGGCGCGCATCGCCGCCTTCGCGCAGATCCAGAATATAGATCTGCTCGACTTCGTCGCCTTCGCGCTTGGTCGAAAATGCGATGCTGCTGCTATCCGGTGACCAGGCGACATCGTCCTCGGGCGCCTTGGTGTTGGTGATGCGCCGAGGCGGTTTGAGTCCATCCGCGGGTACGACCCATAGATCGCTGACCACCTTGTCGGCATCGTAGGATGGCTCCAACACCGAGAAAACCACCGATTTGCCGTCGGGGCTCACGACCGGCGAGCCGACGCGCTTCATCATCCACAGCGCTTCATGTGTGATCGGCGCCTTCGCCGCAGGTGCCGCCGGCACGGGCGCCGTTGCCGCAGCCATCGCCACCAACGGCACCCCGAGATAGGCGGCAATCACGATTGCCGAACGCTGGATCCGATGATTCATCGCGCCTTACTCCCCGGATTGTTGTTTGCCGAAGTCTAGCCTGTAACGAGCGCGTCGGTGAACTGCGGCGCGGCCTTCGATGGCCGCGTCCGCCGATTGGCCCTATGATCAGCTCGTGGCTACCATCGCAGGCCGCGCCGCATGAATATCGAACCCTCATTTCGACGAGAACAGCGCGGCGATCGTGCCCATACTCGGCGGATTCTTTTGCATCGGCAGACTGTGGTTCTGGATCGGCTACCAGCGCGGGCCGGCCGCACGCGCATTCGGGTTCGCGATCAGCTTTTATCCCAGCGTCGCGGCGCTGCTCGTGTGCGGCTGGGCGCTGTTGTCCCGTTAGGCACCATCGCCGGGCTCGCGATATCGAAAGACATCATCGAGCGGCCGGGCGAATGCGCCGGCAATGCGAAACGCGACTTCGAGCGACGGCGAGTACTTGCCGAGTTCAATGGCATTAACGGTCTGGCGGGTCACGCCAATGCGCTCGGCGAGTGCTTGCTGGGTCATTTCGCCATGCTCGAAGCGCAGCCGGCGGATGTTATTGCTGATCGCGCCCGCGCTCATGCTTTGGCGCCCTGCCGGTAGTCGTACAGCAGCGATGCGTATCGGGTCAGCTCTGCAATCCAGACCGCGAACAGCGCGGCGTGTGCAAGCAGCCAGGCGTTGGCACCCAAATGCATCGTGCCGATCGCAGCAAAGGCTCCGACCAACAGCACGTAATAAGCGCGAACGGTCGCACGCTGGGCGAGCGCGCGTTCTCGCTCGTCGCGCGGAGTCCTCGCGTCCTGCGGCGAGCGCATCGCGATCGCGATATGCATGACGACCTCGAGCACGACGAGCGCGGCGACCAACCCTAAGAACAGCGGGAAGTAGCTGACACGCGGCGCGGCACCGTCGAGCAGGTGCTGCGCTATTTCGCCGAAATAGATTCCAAACGCGAGCAACGCGATGAAGGTGATCCAGGCGCTTTTTTCACGAAAGGACATGGTTGTCGGCCTCTAATGTATGAGATATCGTACATAGAGTATACTTTTATGTACTCCGTGTCAATTTTGCTTTACACGTGTACGGATCTTCGACCGCTCTCGTACGCCTCGATGTGTTAGAGCAGCCTGCATGCCAACAGGTGCAGCAGCCGGTCCCAATGTTGCTCGCAAGCCCGTTGATCGTAGGCCGGCAGATCCGACATCGTGAAACCGTGGCGAGCGCCTGCATAGATTTCCGACTGGAAGCGAGTTCCCGCGGATTCCAAAGCTGCCTCGAGTCGCTCGATGTCTGCGAGTGGCATGCTCTGATCCTGGTCCGCATGGCCGAAGTACAGCGAGGCCGTGATACGTCCGACCAGACGATGCGGGCTCGACGGATCGCCGGTCGCAAGCCGGCCGCCGTGAAAACTTGCTGCCGCCCATGCAATAGCCGACGAGCGCGACTCGGCTGTCGGCATCGACCTCGGCATGTGCCGCGAGGTACTCGAGGAAGGCGCCGGCTTCACGCTCGACAATCTCGGGCGTCAAGGACTGTACGATCTTCATGAGCGAAGGGCGATTCTCGGGCTTGATGATTTTGGCAACGTCGAACAGCGGTGCGCGGCCATGGCGGAAATATAGATTCGGCTGAAGCACGACCCGACCGATCTCGGCGATCCGCTCAGCCATGCGGTGGAGCACCGGTCGAATACCGATGCCGTCCATGAAGAACAGCACCGCAGGAAACGGCCCGCCGCCGTCGGGCTGGGCGATGTAGCTGTCGCACGGGCCATCGGCGGTGGGAACATCGATCGTGCGGCCGGGCATAGGTCGCCTCAATCAGCGAGCTGGCGGTAAAAATAGGTTGTGTCGCACAAGCCGCCGCGCGGCCACTGCGCGTAGCCGGGGATCACGCCGCAGCGCTGCCAGCCTAGCCGTACATAGAGCCGCTCGGCGGCGCCTCCGGTCACCGTGTCGAGAACCAGCAGCGATTTGCCGCAGTCGCGAGCAACGGCTTCGGCGGCGCGCATCAATGCCGCGCCAAGGCCTCGGCCGCGCGCCCGGCGGTGAACGAGCATCTTCGCAACATCCGCGCGGTGGGATTGGTTCTCGGGTTGCTCGAGCAGCAACTGCACCGTGCCGACGAGGCCTTCGGCGTCCTCTGCGACGAGCAGCGCGCGCTCGCCGCGCGTCACGGCGGCCGTAACGCGCCGCCAAAATTCCAAGGCCTTTGGAGCCGGCAACGGGTACATGAAGCTCACCGATGCGCCACCTTCGACACAGTCGATCAGCAGGTCGGCGAGTCCGCGCAGCTCCTCGTCGCTCACGGCGTGCAGGCGCCGGATCATCGGGGTCTCGGCCGCAGCCGGGTCTTCAGGTCGCAGGCGGCGCGGCGTCGCTCGCGGGCGGCGCGCTGCCACGCGTGTAGACGATTTTCTTGCCGCCGGCCTCGCAGCTGCCGACAATTTTCTGGTCCTTCACGGCATCGGTCGCGACGACGTCGAGCGTGTAGCCCTTGACGCCCTTCGCCTGTAGTTTCGTGTCGATCTCGCTCTTCAACTCGTCACAAGGCTTTTGCGCCCACGCGGCAGTCGACAACATCGCGAACGCCGCCACACCACCCGCCATCAGTATTCTCCGTCGCATGACCGCTCCCTGAGGTTTTTATCGGTATACCCGCTCGCGATTATGGACTGCGCATTACAAGGTCGCCAGATCGTCCGACTCGCGCCGCAGCTCGCTGAGAAATCGTCGCAGTTCGGCGCTGCGCGGCGCAACCAGGGCGCGGCCCGCCGGGGAAAAAACCCGGCTTGGAACCTTCGCAAGATTGTCTTCGAGCGTTTTGACGGCGTCCGGACCGGTCGGGTCGCCGCCATTCGGGTCGACGAGCGCCATGATGCGCGCAATGCCGATCGCGCCCAGCCAGTCGAGCGCGTCGGCGTCATGGAGGTACAGAGCCTCGGGACTTGCCGCCGGATCGCGGTAGTACATATGCGTGCGGATCGCCCCGCGCACGGCGTCTATTTTTTGCATGGGAAAGCCCGTACCTTGGAGCACGCCGTCGACGATGCGCGCAGCTTCGTCCGAATGGTCGACTTGTTGTTTTTCCCAGGGCGCGAATGCGGCCATGTCGTGCAGAAATGCCGCGGCGTACAGGATGTCGTCGTCGAGCGCGACGTGATCGGCGGCCGCGAGCGCGCGCGCGAGCGCATAATCGCGCTCGCAATGCGAATATCCCCAGGCGGGGTTCTTGAAATTCTTCACCGCGAGCTCGCGCACGACGGCATGCCAATCCGGCGGCGGCGCCGGGCCTGCAGGCGTCTCGGCCGCGAGCTGTGCGGCCGCGCCGAGCAGCGCGAGCACGGCGAAAGTCGCGTTGCAAACGATGATCCGCGTGGAGGTATTGCGACTCCCCCGGTTTTTCATGTCGTGGTCTCCGCCGCAATGCGCGCAAGGCCCGCCTCGATCGCGGCACGCGCCGCATCGTTGAGCTGCCGCGCGTCCTTGCCCTCGGGCGAGACGGGCTTGCCGATGATCAAACGTATCGTGCCGGCTTTCTTCAAGAAGCCGCGCCGTGCCCAGAACTCGCCCGCATTGTGCGACATCGGCACGACGAGCTTACCGGTCTCCGTGGCCAGCAGCGCGCCGCCGACGCCGTACTTCTTCGGTTGACCCGCGCGCACGCGCGTGCCCTCCGGAAAGATGATGACCCACAGGCCCTGAGCGAGCCGGTCCTTGCCCTGTTCGACGACCTGAGTCACCGCACGGTGCCCGGCGCCGCGATTGATCGCAATCGGCTTGAGCAGTTTGAGCCCCCAACCGACGAACGGGATCCACAGCAGTTCGCGCTTGAGCACCCAGACCTGCGCGGGGATCAGCAGGAAATGCACCATCGTTTCCCACGCGGACGTGTGATTGCACATCACGATGTGGTTGCCGGCGGGAATGTTTTCCCGCCCTTCGACGACAAATTTGAGATTGCAGAGCACGCCGAGCATCCAAAGCGTCATGCGCGACCAGGTGCGCGCGATCGCGAATTGGTACCGGTACGGCAACCAAAAGCACACTCCCATCACGAAGCCGAACAGGCAGGCCGTGATCATCATGAAGCCCGTGAACAACAGGGACCGAAAATACTGCATGGGCGCGCTTCAGCCCGGCAATCGCGACAGATCGGCAACGCCGCCGAACAGCGTTTGCACTTCGCGTAACAGCGCGAGCCGGTTGTCGCGGCGTTGCTTGTCCTCATCCATGACCATGACCGCATCGAAGAATGCGTCGATCCGCGATCGCAAGGCCGTTAGCAAACGCAGGCTCTGCGCATAGTCGCCGATGCGCATGGCCTCGGCGACCGGCCCGCGCAGTTCTTCGAGCGCTAGATGCAGGCTGCGTTCGGCATCTTCGGTGAATCGCTCGGCGTCGACCGCGAGCTTGGCATCGTGCGGCGTTTTCTTGAGAATGTTCGCAATGCGCTTGTTCGCGGCGGCCAATACACCGGCTTCGGGTAATTGCAGGAACAGCTTGAGCGCCTGCAGCCGCGCTTCCACCTCGAGCGGTGAGCCCGGCGTTTTCGCGAGCACCGCATCGATCATCTCGGTGGTCGTGCCGTCGGCGCGCTCGAGCAGCAGTCCGCGCAGTCTCTCGGAGATGAACGATTGAACTTCGGCCGCGACTCCGGCGCGTTGCACCGGCTGAGCCGCCGCGGACAGTTCGAGCAGCTCGAGCAGGTTCAGATCGAGACGGCCCTCGAGCAGGATACGCAGCACACCGAGCGCGGCGCGCCGCAAGCCGAACGGGTCCTTGGTGCCCGTCGGCTTCTGATCGATCGCGAAAATGCCGACGAGCGTATCGAGCTTGTCGGCGAGCGCGAGCGCCTGGCCCGTCTTGGTTACCGGCAAGCTGTCGCCGGCATAGCGCGGCAGGTATTGTTCTTCGAGCGCACGGCACAGCTCCTCGGGCTCGCCTTGCGCGGCGGCATAATACCGACCCATCGTTCCCTGCAGCTCGGGAAATTCGCCGACGACCGCAGTCATGAGATCGGCCTTCGCCAATTGCGCCGCGCGCGCGACCAGCGGGCCCGCACCGATCGCCTGGGCGATCGCAACACTCAGCGCCTGGACGCGACGGGTTTTGTCCGCGTAACTGCCGAGCTTCGTTTGGAACGTGACGCCGGCGAGTTTGGCGGCATGCTCTTCGAGCCGCAGCCGACGGTCCCGTTCCCAGAAAAATGCGGCGTCGCTCAAGCGCGGCCGCACGACGCGCTCGTTGCCCTCGCGGATCTTCGTGGGATCGCGGCTCTCGATATTGCTGACCGTGATGAACCAGCGGCTCAAGCTGCCATCCGTCGCCTCGACCGGAAAGTAACGTTGGTGGTCCTGCACCGTGGCGATCACGACTTCGCGCGGCAGCGACAAGAAGCGCGGTTCGAATTGCCCGGCGATCGGCACAGGCCATTCGACCAGAGCGGTGACTTCGTCGAGCAGTTCGGCCTCGATCAACGCGCGGCCGCCCACGGCCTCCGCGAGTGCGGTCACACCGGCGCGGATCGACTCTCGGCGCTCGCCGAAGTCGGCGATCACCTTCGCACGGCGCAGCGCCGCTTCATAGCCGTTGCCCGACCTCAGGTTCTTCGGCCCGGGCGCATGGAAACGGTGGCCGAACGTGATGCGTCCCGCCGCGAGCCCGAGCACCTCGCAGTCCACGACATCCTCGCCGAGCAGCAGCACGATCCAATGAACCGGCCGCACGAATTCGGCGCTTCGTTCGCCCCAGCGCATGCGCTTGGCGATCGGCAGTCCCGCGACGGCCTGATTCACGATGCCGCCGAGACTCGCTTTGGTCGTCGCTCCGGCTTCCGTGCCGCGAAATGCGAGCCACGTCCCCTTCTCGGTGGTCAAGCGCGAGAGCGCCCCGACCTCGACGCCGCAACTCTTCGCGAACGCGCGCGCCGCTTGTGTGGGTTCGCCATTGGCGTCGTAAGAGTTCGCGAGCGGCGGCCCGCGTCGTTCGACCTCGCGGTCGGGCGCCTGCAGCGCGCAGCGCTCGACGACGACACTCAAGCGGCGCGGCGTCGCGAATCTGCGCACCTTCCCATGCGGGATGCCGGCTACGCTCAGTCCCTTGACGAGGTTCTCCGTCAACGCCGTCGACAGAGCGAGCAGGCCGGCCGGCGGCAGTTCCTCGGTGCCGATCTCGAACAATAGGGTCCGTGTGCTCATCCGCTCACGGGTACCTGTGCCGCAGCGCGCAGCAGCGGAAAGCCGAGCGCTTCGCGGCTCTCGCGATAGCCGTCGGCAACGGCGCGGGCAAGCGTGCGAACGCGCAGAATGAAGCGCTGGCGTTCGGTGACCGACACGGCGTGGCGTGCGTCGAGCAAGTTGAACGCATGCGAGGCCTTGACCAATTGTTCATAGGCCGGAAGCGCCAGTTTGTCGCGCACCAGGCCCTGGGCTGCCGCTTCGGCCGCATCGAACTGGCGCAGCAGATCGGCGGTATCGGCCTTCTCGAAATTGTAGGTCGATTGTTCGACCTCGTTCTGATGAAAGATATCGCCGTAGGTCACGGGGCCCGTGGGGCCGTCGCCCCAAACGATATCGAAGATGCTTTCCTTGCCTTGGATGTACATCGCGAGGCGCTCCAGTCCGTATGCGATCTCGCCCATGATCGGACGGCAATCCAAACCCCCGACCTGCTGAAAATAGGTGAACTGGGTGATCTCCATGCCGTTGAGCCAAACCTCCCAGCCGAGTCCCCAGGCGCCCAAAGTCGGAGATTCCCAGTTGTCTTCGACGAAGCGGATGTCGTGGGTCAGCAAATCGAAGCCGAGCGAGCGCAGCGAACCCAAATACAATTCCTGGAAATCGTCGGGCGAGGGCTTGATACAGACCTGAAATTGGTAGTAGTGCTGCAAGCGGAAGGGATTGTCCCCATAGCGCCCGTCGGTGGGCCGACGCGAGGCCTGGACATAGGCTGCGCTCCAGGGCTCCGGGCCGACTGCACGCAGAAATGTCGCCGCATGGAAGGTCCCGGCACCCATCTCCATATCGTATGGCTGCAAAATCACACATCCCTGGTCCGACCAATACTTCTGCAATGCGAAGATCAGACCTTGGAATGTGCGAGGCGGCGAAACGGCTTTAGCCATCGAGGGCTCGCTGGTTGAACAAAGCCCGCGAGTATAGCGACGTGCGGCGCGCCCTGTCCCAAAGCTCGCTGGTTGGCGATCGATCATGGGTGCCGCTCGAGCAGGCGCAGAACCCCTGTCGGCTCGCCGCCGATGCGCCTGCAGGCATGCACTCAATTTGATCAAGCCGGCTGCAGGTGACCAGGTCCGCCGGCGCCCAAGCGGCAATCAGCCTAGTTTCGCCCCGTTCTGGTGCGGATTTTGTTCAGATTGCACCAAATCAGTGCGATAATCGGTTCCCGAGTCCCGCAAAAGCCGCGCAAGTGCTTGATCCACCGTGCCCCGAAATGTGGCACGGTTGCTGCATTGTTCAAGCACCCCGGCGCTATCCGGCCCAACAAGCACTTACAACGACCCCTCGGAGGACAACCGTGACTCCCGCTGACGTTCTAAAATTAATCAAAGAAAAAGATGCAAAGTTCGCCGATCTTCGCTTTACGGACACGATCGGCAAAGAACAGCACGTCACTATCCCAGCCCGCCTCGTCGACGAGAGCCTATTTACGGACGGCAAGATGTTCGACGGCTCTTCAATCGCAGGATGGAAGGGTATCAACGAATCCGACATGATTTTGATGCCGGATGCGCCGACCGCGGTCATCGACCCGTTCTACGAAGAGACGACCGTGAACCTGCGCTGCGACGTCATCGAGCCGGCGACCATGCAGGGCTACGGGCGCGATCCGCGCTCGCTCGCAAAGCGCGCCGAAGCGCATCTGAAATCGACCGGCATCGCCGACTCGGCCTTGTTCGGACCGGAAAACGAGTTCTTTATTTTCGACAGCGTGACCTCGGGCTCCGAGATGCGCGGCTGCTTCTACGAAATCGATTCCGTGCAAGGCGCGTGGAACAGCGGCAAGGAATACGAGGACGGCAACAAGGGCCATCGGCCCGGCATCAAAGGCGGCTACTTTCCGGTGCCGCCCGTCGACGCGTTCCAGGACATCCGCAGTTCGATGTGCCTCGCGCTCGAAGAGATGGGCTTGAAGACGGAAGTGCATCACCACGAAGTTGCGACCGGCGGCCAATGTGAGATCGGCGCGAATGCGAATACGCTCACGAAAAAGGCCGACGAGGTCCAGATTCTCAAGTACGCAATTCAGAATGTCGGCCACGGCTATGGAAAGACCGTGACCTTCATGCCTAAGCCCTTGGTCGGCGACAACGGCAGCGGCATGCACGTGCACCAGTCGCTGCAAAAGGACGGCAAAGCGCTATTCGCCGGCGACAAGTACGGCGGCCTCTCCGACACCGCGCTCTACTACATCGGCGGCATCATCAAGCATGCGCGCGCGATCAATGCATTCACGAATGCGAGCACCAACAGCTATAAGCGTCTCGTGCCGGGATTCGAAGCGCCGGTCATGCTCGCCTACTCGGCGCGCAATCGTTCGGCCTCGATCCGTATTCCCTGGGTATCGAACCCGAAGGCGCGTCGCATCGAAGTGCGCTTCCCGGATTCGACCGCCAATCCGTATTTCGCGTTCGCGGCGATGATGATGGCGGGGCTCGACGGCATCCAGAACAAGATCCACCCGGGCGAACCGGCCGACAAGGATCTCTATGACCTGGAGCCCGAGGAGGCCAAGCACATCCCGACCGTTTGCCACTCGCTCGATATGGCTCTCGAATATCTCGACAAGGACCGCGCGTTCTTGAAGGCCGGCGGCGTCTTCACCGACGACGTCATCGATGCCTACATCGCGCTGAAGATGAAGGACGTGACGCGCCTGCGCATGACGACGCATCCGATCGAATTGGAGATGTATTACAGCTTGTGACGTTAGCGACGTCGCGGAGCCAAAGGTGACGGCGGTCACGCTGCCGTCACCTCGTTTTGTGGCCTGGAGACGATAGGTCTATGCTGGTAGCTTATGCAGACCTTGCGACGCATGCTTGCCCTCGGACTCTTTGCAGTCGCGGCGCAGGCTGCGGTCGTTTACAAGTGGACCGACGCGAACGGCGTCGTGCATTTCTCCGATCAGCCCGAGCCGGGCGCGGAAAAAATATTTACGAGCGCGGAAGCGCTGAATCGCTCGGCGGCGCCCGCGCATTCCGGTCCGAACGCGGGCAAACCGGCTCAAAAGATCATCAAGCCGGGCATCACCTACACGACCTTCGCGGTCACCTCCCCGAGCGCCGAACAGTCGTTTTTCGACGAAGCCGTGCCGGTGAGTCTGGATCTCAGCCCGACCCTCCAAACGGGGCATTCGCTGACCTGGCACTTGAACGGCACGGCGCTCGGCGACCAGCACAACAGCCTGGATTTTTCGCTGCCGGGCCTGCCTCGCGGTACCTATACGCTCACGGCGACGATCACCGACCCGGAAACGCAGGAGTCGGCGAGCGCTGCGTCGGTCACGTTTTACGTCAAGCAGCCGACCATCAACGGCCCGCAGCACCATTAACCGCGCGGCCCGCCGACCGGCGGGAAGTTTGCCGTGTCCGCTGAACTTCACCTCGGGCCGCTGCACGTCCATGGCACCGATCTGCTCGATGCGCTGGTCACCAGCGTGTTCGTGCTCGACCAGGATTTACGCGTCGATTACCTGAACGCCGCGGCGCAAACCTTGGTTGGACTGAGTCCGAACCAGGCATTGGGCAGACCCGTCGGTGAATTGACGCGCGGCGCCGACAGCTTGCTGCCGTTGTTCGATCGTGCGCTCGCCGGTGCTGAGGGCGTCGTGCAACGCGAACTCGCATGGCCGGGACCCGGCGGCGTCGATCGCATCCTCGATTGCGCGGTTACCCAAATCGGGATCGGAACCGGCCCGTCGCACATCCTGCTTGAAATCGAGGACATCACCCAACACCGCCGGCTCACGCGTGAAAATGCGCTGATCGCCCAGCTCGGCGGAAGCCGCTTGATGGTTCGGCAGCTCGCTCACGAAATCAAGAATCCGCTTGGCGGCTTGCGCGGCGCGGCGCAACTGCTCGAACGAGAGCTGCTCGATCCGGCGCTGCGCGAATACACCCGCGTGATCATCAGCGAAGCGGATCGGCTCACGAACTTGCTGGATTCGATGCTGGGCCCGGGCCGCCCGCCCGCAAAAAGACTCATCAACGTGCACGAACTGCTCGAGCGCGTCTACCATCTGCTGCGCAGCGAGGCGGCACCCGGGGTCGTCGTCGATCGCGACTACGATCCGAGTCTGCCGCCGCTCACGATCGACCCGAACCACATCATTCAGGCGATGCTCAATCTCGGCCGAAACGCGCTGCAGGCTCTCTCGGCAGGCGGCGTCCAGGCGCCGCGGCTCGTGCTCAAAACGCGTGCCGCGATCAACGTGACCGTGGGATCGAAGCGCCACCGCCTCGTTGCCTCGATTCAGTTCGAGGACAACGGTCCCGGCGTGCTGCCGGAGATTCGCGACACGATTTTTTACCCGCTCGTCTCCGGGCGCGCCGACGGCAGCGGCCTCGGTTTAGGTATCGCACAGGACCTCGTTAGCCGGCATGGCGGATTGATCGAATTCGACAGCGCACCCGGAAGAACCGTATTCACGATTTCTCTGCCCATGGATGCCGTATGAACGCAAAGCCGCTGCAAGTCTGGTTGGTCGATGACGATGCTTCGATTCGCTGGGTGCTGGAAAAAGCCCTCAAGGGCAGTGGGATGGTCGCGAAGACCTTCGACCAGGCGGATAACGCGCTGTCCGCCTTGCGCACCGACACCCCCGATGTGCTGATGACCGATATCCGCATGCCAGGACGCAGCGGCTTGGATCTGCTCAAGGAAATTCAAGGTTCCTGGCCAGGCTTGCCGGTCATCGTCATGACCGCGCACTCGGATCTCGATGCGGCTGTCGCGGCTTATCAGGGCGGCGCCTTCGAGTATCTGCCGAAACCCTTCGACATCGACAAGGCAGTGGACCTCGTGCGCCGCGCTGCGCAGCAGGCAACTCCCTCGACCGATGTCGAGGCCACCCGCCGCAGCATCCCTGAGCTGCTGGGACAGGCTGCAGCGATGCAGCAGGTGTTTCGCGCGGTCGGCAGATTGTCGCGCTCGAGCATGACCGTGCTGATCACCGGCGAATCCGGGACCGGCAAGGAACTCGTGGCGCGCGCGCTGCATCGGCACAGCCCGCGCTCCAACCGCGCATTCGTCGCGCTCAACACCGCCGCGTTCACCGCGGACTTGCTCGAGTCGGAGCTGTTCGGGCACGAGAAAGGCGCGTTTACGGGTGCCGACGCGCTGCGCCGCGGACGATTCGAGCAGGCCGACGGCGGCACTTTGTTTCTCGACGAAATCGGCGACATGTCGCCCGCCTTGCAGACGCGGCTGTTGCGGGTACTCGCCGAAGGCGAGTTCTACCGGGTCGGCGGCCAGACGCCCGTCAAGGTCGACGTGCGCGTGATCGCTGCGACCCATCAAGACCTCGAGGCGCGCGTCACCTCGGGCCACTTCCGCGAAGATCTATTGCATCGGCTCAACGTGATCCGGATCGAGATTCCGCCGCTGCGCGAGCGCCGCGAGGATATACCGGAACTGCTGCGCCATTACCTCAGCGTCGCGGGCCAGGAACTCGGCGTCGAGGCGAAATTGCTGACCCTGCCGGCCGAGACTGCGCTGGTCACCTACGATTGGCCCGGCAATGTACGCCAGCTCGTCAACGCCTGCCGGCGTCTGACCGTGACCGCGCCGGGCGGCGAGATCCGCAGCGAGGACATCCCACTCGATCTCGGCGGCGCCGCGGCCGGAGCCGCGAGCAGCCACGATTGGATGGCCAAGCTCTCGCACTGGGCCGAGCAGGAACTGGACTCCGGGACGCAGCGACTGCTCGATCAGGCCGTGCCCGAGGTCGAGCGCATTTTGATCCGGGTCGCGCTGCGCAAGGCCGAGGGCCTCAAGCAGGAGGCCGCGAAGCTGCTCGGGTGGGGCCGCAATACGCTGACGCGCAAGATGAAGGAACTGGGCATGGAGGATGCCGCCTAAACCTGCGGACGCGATGCGCTGACCGGTGCGCCGCGCCGCGGTTTATGATGTGCGCCGGGATCCCATGGGTAACTTCATCAAAAATACGTTCGAGACGCCCGAACGCCTGTTGTATGGCAATTCGATCGCCGAATGGATCGGCGCCGCATTCGTCGGACTCGCGATCTGGTTCGGGCTGTGGTTCGTGCGCGGCATCGTTGCCTCGCGCTACAAGCACACGGCGAACATCGCACACCCGACGGTGCTGCGGTTCGTGGCCTACTTGATCGGCAACACCAAGCAAGCCCTGTTCCTGGGTGCGGCGCTCTACGCGGTCAAGGAAAGCCTGGTCTTCCCGCCACGCGTGGAGCGCCTGCTGTCCAATGCGGTGCTGCTGCTGCTGTTGCTGCAGATCGGCCTCTGGGCCGGGCGGGCGCTCGCGTTCTACCTGGAATTGAAGGAGCGCGATCACGGTCCGGACCGCTCTTTCGAGGGCTCGCTCAACATCATCCGTTTCCTCGGCCGCATCTTGATCTGCTCGCTGATCGTACTGGTTGGCCTCGAAAATCTCGGCGTCAACATCACCGCGCTGCTCGCCGGTCTCGGCGTCGGCGGCGTCGCGGTCGCACTCGCGTTGCAAAACGTACTCGGCGATTTGTTTGCGTCGCTGTCGATCGCGCTCGACAAGCCCTTCGTCGTCGGCGATTTTCTGACCATTGATACATTCTCCGGCAACGTCGAGCGTATCGGCATCAAGACCACGCGCCTCCGCAGCGAGGCCGGCGAACAGATCGTGATGTCGAATGCGGATATTCTGAAGAGCCGCGTGCGCAACTACGGCCGTGCGCAAGAGCTGCGAGCGGTCACGACGCTGCGCGTGGCCTACAACACGCCGACCGACAAGCTGCTCGCGATTCCGAAGCTGCTCGAGAAAATCGTCGGTGAGCAATCGAATGCCCGCTTCGATCGCTGCCATCTGAAGAACTTCGGCGAATGGGCGCTGCAATACGAATTGTCGTATTTTCGAATAAGTCCCGATACGCACCCGCTGCTCGACCTGCAGCAGGCGGTGAATTTCCGTATCGTCGAAGAATTTCGCAAGATCGGGGTCGAGTTCGCCTATCCGACTCAGCGCGTCGTCGCCGCGGCCGATGTTCCACATAATTCTGTTTGAACCCGAGATCCCGCCGAATACCGGAAACGCGATTCGCCTCTGCGCCAACACCGGCGCGACGCTGCATCTGATCAAACCCCTGGGATTCCGGCTCGACGACAAGAGCTTGCAGCGCTCGGGTCTCGACTACCACGACCTTGCGGACGTGAAGATTCATGTCGACGTCGACAGCTGCTTCGCGGCACTCGCGGGCGCACGCGTGTTTGCGGTCGAGACCGGCGGATGCCGGCGCTACACTGCAGTCCAGTACCGAGCCGGTGATGCGCTGCTGTTCGGCCCGGAGACGCGCGGCTTGCCGTCAGCCTTGCTCGAGCGCGTCGGCCCTGGTCACTCGCTCTGCATTCCGATGCAGCCCGAGAGCCGCAGCCTCAACCTGTCGAATGCCGTCGCATTGGTCGCCTACGAGGCCTGGCGCCAACTGGAATTTGGCGGGGCCGCCTAGGCGGGGCCGCATAGCCGGCCGCGCCTAGTCGACTTCGGAGCGTACGTCGCGGCCCATCAGGGCCTGGACCGCGGCGCGTATCGATTTGCCTTCGTGCACGATTCGATAGACCTCGAGGCAAATCGGCATTTCGATCTCCAATCGCGCCGCGACCTTCTGGACCGCACGCGCCGCCGGCACGCCTTCGATGACTTGCGCGATGCCGCTTTCGGCGGCGCTCGGGCTCATGCCGCGGCCGAGCGCGATACCGAAACGCCGGTTGCGGGATTGGTCGTCGGTGCAGGTCAACACGAGATCGCCGAGGCCCGCAAGCCCCATGAAGGTCTCGCGTTGGCCGCCGAGTCCGACTCCCAGGCGCATCATTTCAGCTAGGCCGCGCGTGATCAGCGCAACGCGTGTATTGGCGCCGAAGCCCAATCCGTCGGCAATCCCAGAGCCGATTGCAATCACGTTCTTGACCGCGCCGCCGACTTCGACGCCGACGATGTCGGTTTGGGTGTAAGCGCGGAAATTCGGTCCGGAAATCGCGCGCGCGAGTTCCTCGCCGAACGTCGCATCGCGCGAGGCGATCGTCATCGCGGTCGGCAGTCCGGCGCCAACCTCTTTCGCGAATGTCGGGCCCGACAATACCGCGGTGGGTCTTGGGCCGAGGACCTCGAACGCGACCTGATGCGGCAGCAGCCCGCTCGCCAACTCGAATCCCTTGGTCGCCCAGGCAACACGCGTCGCGCGCCGCAGCTTCGGCGCGATCAGCGCCAAAGTGTCTCGGAATGCATGCGAGGGGACCGCGACGAGCACGTCGCGCGAGTCTTGCAACGCCGTGGAGAGGTCCGATTCGACGGTCAGCGCGGCGGGAAAGTCCGCGCCAGGCAAGTAGCGCGAGTTGCACCGTGAGCGCCGCAAGGTCTCGAGATGAGCCGGATCGCGACCCCATAAATAGGTCGGATGTCCCTCGCGCGCCATTTGAATCGCGAGCGCGGTACCCCAGGAGCCCGCGCCAACGACCGCCATCGGTTCCCGGCGCGGTTCCACGCTGCCGTGCCTAATTGACCATGCCGGCTTGCTGCGCGGCTTGCTGCTCGGTCGCTTGTTGGAACAGGGCGTCGAAATTCACGAGCGGCAGCAGGAAATTCGGAAAGCCACCCTTGGTGATCAGATCCGAAATCACTTCACGCGCATAGGGAAACAGCACGGCCGGGCAAAAGCTGCCGATCAATCGCTTCAGATCGTCAACCGAGGCGCCGACGGTTGAAAACACGCCGCCTTGCTTGACCTCGACCAGATACAGAGTCGAATCTCCGTGCTTGGCTTCGAGCGTGATCGTCAACAGCACTTCGCGCACGTCCGGCCCCAATTCCTCGGCCGTTGTGTTCATATTGAGCTGAAATTTCGGCTCCCAGGCTTGACTGGTCGGCAGCCGCGGCCCATTCGGCGATTCGTACGAGCAGTCCTTCAAATAGACGCTCTGCAAGGTCACCTGGACTCCACCGACATTGGTCGGCGGCTCCGTCGTTCTAACTTCGTTCATCAAGCCCCCTGAATTAACCGATCGAGCTCGCCGCTGCGATCGAGTGCGAATAGATCATCGCAGCCGCCGATATGCTTTTCGCCGAAGAAGATCTGCGGGACCGAGCGCCTCCCGCTTCTTTCCACCATCTCATCGCGAAATTTCGGATCGTCTTCGACGTTGATTTCGGTAAATGCCAAATTCTTCTGCTCCAAGAGATTCTTCGCCCGCTCGCAGTACGGACACCACCCCGTCGAATAAATTGTAATGCCCGGCGGACTCATTTAGCGGATTGTTTGTTGCCGCCCGTCGGCTTGGCAATCGGCATGTTGTCCTTGAGCCAGCCGTTGAGCCCACCGTCGAGATTGACCACCTTGGTGAAGCCGAGTCTGGTGAGCACGCGCGCGGCATTCGCTCCGTCGCTGCCGTCGCTGCCGTAGGTGATTACGGTCTTATCGCGCCATTTCTTGAGCGCGTCGGCCTCCTTTTCCAGGTCGGCCTGCGGTATGTTGCGCGCGTCGCCGATGTGGCCGGAGTCGAACTGCTCCCTGCCGCGCAGGTCGATGACCAGGGCACCCTGATTCATGAGGCGCACCGCCTGCATTGCGCTCACCGCCGCGAAGGACTGCAGCTTCGCGCGCAGTTCGTAAACCAGCACGGCAATGATCGCCAGCGCGGCGCCGGCGGCAAGGTAAGGATGATGGCCGATGAATTCGCTCAATCGCTGCATGCGGTTCCAAAAGTTCCGGAATTTTAGGGGGCGCAAGTATAGCAGGGGCGCAAGACTTGTATGCTTGGGCTTAAGAACATGAATCCACCCTTCAAGCACGTATGGAAACTCGCGGCGCTCTGCCTGCTGCTGCACCCGGCGCCGGCCCCGAGCCGCGCCCACGCGCAGAGCCAAGCCACGGATACGGTCCAGGCGCAGGCAAAATTGGCGGCGCTGCGCTCGCGCATCGAAAGCCTGACCCAGCGACGCGCCGCCGACCTCGCGCAGCGTGATGCCTTGGGCGCGCGATTGCGTGATGCCGAGCTCGCGATCACGGCCAAGCGCCGCGCGTTGGCGGAAATCCAGGGCGCCGTGCTTGCCGTGGAGAAGCGTCGTGCGGCGTCGCGCGCCGAACAAATGCGCACCCAGGCGACGCTCGAGGCGGAGCGATCCGCATTGTCCGGACAAATTCTTGCCGCCTACATGATCGGCCGCCAAGAGCAGCTCAAGATCCTGCTGAGCCAGTCGGACCCTGCGAGTTTGGGCCGGATGCTGACCTATTACGGGTATTTCGGACGTTCGCGCGCTGCACAAATCGACGCGATCCGCGGGCGCCAACAGCAGTTGCAGACGGTCGGGCAGCAAATCGACGAGGAGTCGTCGCGCCTCAGGGCGCTGCAAGACGACGACCAGCGCGCGCTTGCCGATTTATCGCACGCACGCACCGAGCGCGCGCAGGCGCTCGCCGCGGTTTCCCGCGAGGTCAAGAGCCACGATCAGGAATTGGCCGACCTCAAACGCCAGGAACAGGCGGTTCAAGCACTGCTCGCAGACCTCGCGCGCCTGCTCGAGGATTTCCCGACCGATAAGAACCAGGATTTCAATCAGCTGCGCGGCAGGCTGCCCTGGCCTGTCGCGGGCCGACTCGTCGCGCGCGGTCACGACAGCCAAAATGGGGTGCTCATCGACGCCGCGAAGGGCGCACTGGTGCGCGCGCCGTATTTTGGGCGCGTCGTCTATGCGGACTGGCTTCAGGGCCTCGGCACGCTGTTGATCATCGGCCACAGCGGCGGCTATATGAGCCTCTATGGACACGTCGAAGTCTTGTACAAATCGGTTGGCGACACGGTTGCGCCCGGGGACGTGATCGCATCTCTCGACGACGCCGAAGGCAAGCCAGCGCAGCTCTATTTTGAAATCCGCCAGGGACGAAAGCCGTTGGATCCGCGCGCGTGGCTCAAGACCGCGCAGCCGCCGCCATAGCGCACCGCCCGGGCATGCGCGGCGCCGCATCTTATGTCGCATCGCGGTCGAGCTTGATTGGCGCGAATTATATTCTGCAGCCGGTGTGAACTGCCGATCGCGTCCTGGTTTCGGCGCGGGCTTTGTCGGATCGTAGCGCCCTCCTTCATTCAATGTGCAGCGGAGCGTGCATGACAGCCGCAGTCGAAACCTGGCAGTCGTACGGGGCGTTACTCGAGAGATTATTCCCCAAGATCCAGCATGCACTGCTCGCCGGCGGCGATGGTGCAATACTCTGGGCGAGCGACGGCGAGGCGGCGGCGCAACTGCAGCAGACGATCGCAATCCTCGCGAGTTCGGGCACCAACCGGCAGAGCGAAATCGACGGGCTGTTGGATCTGCACAGCGCGCCGACGGCCCACTACGGGTTTCGGGTTCGCGGTGCACTCGGCGAAGTGCTTGGACTCGTGCTGATCTCGACGCGCCCCGACGCGCCGGGGCCGACCGAACTCGCAATCGTACACGCCGCGATCAAACCGGCGCTCGATTGTCTGCAAAGCGAATTGAGTGCGCGCGCCGCAATCGGCGAGTTGCACGCGGATCTCGCCGACAACACACGCAACCTCGATTTGTTCCAGCGCTTGTCCGAGGCGGGATTGTCGGGCGGCAGCGTCGCGCTCGGCGAGGTCCCTGAGCTCGCGCTCGAATATCTGCCCGGAATGCTCGCGGCCATCCTCGTGCCGGATCGCAATCTGACCATTTGCCGCGCCTCGTCGGCGCAGTCGCGCGAGATCGAGGCGGGCGTATTGACCCAGCTGCACCGCCATCTGATGACCCGCGCCCAGCTGCACGGCTGCACGCTGGTTGCGAACCGCCTGTCGCTCGACGGCTCGAAGGCGCCGCTGCCCTACAAGGCGATCTCGACGCCGGTTCGCGACGACTTACGCCGCGTGATCGGCGTGCTCGCGGTATTTCGGCTCGACACCGATCAAGATTTCCAACTGCGTGACGCGGAGGTGCTCGAGCTGCTCGCGCGCAAGGCCGCGCAGATCGTGCGCACGAGTTTCGACGCCGGTACGGGACTGCTGACGCAAGCGGCGTTCGTCGCGCAAACCCGCGCGAAGCTCGCGGCCCAACCCGGCCGCACGGCCGCGTTCGGGCTGCTCTACATCGATATCGATCAATTGAACGTCGTCAACGAAAACCACGGAATGCCGGTCGGCGATGAGGTCATTCGCAGCGTCGCGGGACTTCTCTGCCGCCGCAGCTTCGAGGGCAGCCTTGTCGCGCGCATCGCCGGGGATCGCTTCGCGATGTTCGTACCCGCTTGCGGTGTCGAGCCGGCCGCACGCATTGCCGAAGACCTGCGCGCCGCGGCGGTGCGCTTGAGCGGCTCACGCGGCGACAAGCCGCTTCTCGTGAGCCTGAGTATCGGCGTCGCCCGCATCGCAGAGAGCGATCAACAACTCGAGCATGCGATGGCGGCCGCCGAGTTCGCGTGCCGCACCGCGAAAGAGCGTGGCCGCAACCGTGTCGAAGTGTTTTACGGCTGCGCGCTTACGGCGCCGAACGGTTTGCCCGACGGCGCGGCGGAAACGCCGTCCGACAGTTCGCCGAAACGTCGCGCCGCGGCAAACTTTCATTCCCAGGTCGCAGCGGCACTCGCCTGCGATTCGCTCGAGCTGCTCGCCCAGCCGATCCTGCCGCTCGGCGCAATCCCGGCCGATCCGCGCTTCGAAATCCTGCTGCGCATGCGGGCGAGCGACGGCACACGATTGAGCTTCGAGAAGCTCACGCACGCCGCGGCCTCGCCCACGCTCGCGCGCAGCATCGATAACTGGGTCATCGAACAATCCTTCGCGCGGCTCGCGGCCTGCCGCGACTTGCTGCGCGAACACCCCGCGCGATTTTCAGTGAACCTTTCGGCCGCATCGCTCGTCGACGACGAGTTTTGGCGCATGGCGGAGCATCTGATTCGCAACTCGAGGATCGACCCCGGTGTGCTGAGCTTCGAATTCCCGGAGGAAGCGGCGCTCGGCCAAATCGCACGCGTCGCGCCGTACATGCTGCGCCTCGGCGAGCAGGGTGTCGGCTTCACGGTAGATCATTTTGGGCGCGGCATCGGCTCGCTGTCGAATTTGAATTCGCTGCCGGTCTCCTGCATCAAGATCGACGGCGCATTCTGCCTCGATCTCGTCGAGAATCCGCGCTCACAGTCGATGGTCGTCGCGATCACCAAGCTCGCGCAGGCCTTCGGCATGGAAACGATCGCTTCACAGATCGAGACCGACGCAATCCGGGCGAAGGCCGCGCAACTCGGCGTCGACTTCGGGCAGGGATTCTTCATCGGCAAGCCGCTGAGTCTCGATGACGCGATCAGCGATTTGCCGCTCTATTCCTGCTTCGCAACCTCGACCGGCCTGTTCGATGCCGCGCCGCCCAAGGCGCTTGCGCTGAATAACTAGCCGACGCGCCGGGTCGCGGCGTATGCTCTGGCGCATCATGCTTTCGCGAACCCGCAACGCTTTATTTCTGACCGCCGGCATCGCCATCGGGCTCTCGTTCGGCCTGGCGCGCGGCGTATGGGCCGATAAGTCGCCGGCGCAGGGCAAGGATCTGCCCTGGGTCGACGCGCGGTTGCTCGCGGTCGTGCTCGAGAAGGTGAAGCATGACTACGTGAATCCGGTCGACGATCACACGCTGCTGCAGGCGGCGATTCGCGGCATGGTGTCCTCGCTCGACCCGTATTCCGAGTTCCTGGACGGCGACGATTACGACGACATCAAGATCAGCAGTTCGGGCGAGTACACCGGCGTCGGCATCGAAGTGTCGATGCAGGACGACCAGGTCATCGTCATCTCACCGATCGAAGACTCGCCGGCCGCGCTCGCAGGAATCCGTTCCGGCGACGTCATCGTGACGATCGACGGGATTGCGGTCAACACGGCGAGCCTCGCCGACACGATCGGCCGCATGCGCGGCAAGGAAGGAACCACGGTCAAGATCGGCGTCGAGCGCGACGGCAGCCCCGAGCCGCTCGTGTTCGCGGTCAAGCGCCAGCGCGTCGAATTGCACAGCGTGCGCTCGGATTTGCCGGAGCCTGGGTTCGGCTACGTCCGCATCACCCAGTTCAGCGAGACCACCGGCGACGAGCTGACCGCCGCGGTGCAGAGCTTACGCAAACAAAACAGCGCGCCGCTCAAAGGCCTGGTACTCGATCTGCGCGACAACCCCGGCGGCGTCCTCGAGGCCGGAGTCGCGGTGGCCGACGCTTTTCTCGACTCGGGCGTGATCGTGACTGCAAAGGGGCGCACGCCGGATTCGAACTTCGAGATGGACGCGACGCCAGGCGACGTTCTCGCCGGCGCGCCGATCGTGGTGCTTGTGAACGGCGGGTCTGCCTCGGCGGCGGAAATTGTCGCCGGAGCACTCAAGGACAACCAGCGCGCGACACTCATGGGACGCACGACCTTCGGCAAAGGCTCGGTGCAGACGGTGATTCCGCTGTCTACCGACACCGCGCTCAAGCTCACGACCTCGCTCTACTACACCCCGTCGGGCGTATCGATCAACCACAAGGGAATCGTGCCCGACATCGAGTTGCCGCGGGACTCGAGCCAGAAGCCGCCCGCCACGGCCGGCCAGCCGAGCTCGCGCCAGGATCTTGAGGTGCAGCGCGCGTTGCAGGAATTGAAGACCTCCACTGCCGCGGGACGCAAAGCCTTGTCCGCGGCCGTTCACTAGCGACGACAAGCCGATGCGCAGCACGAGATCGATCGAGATCCTCTGCCTGGTGCTCGTTGCACTCGTGCTGGTCTGGAGCCGTGTGCTGCTCACCCAGCCCTGGCCGGGGCTCGCGCTGCTCTGCATCTTCGCCGTCGCGATCGCGGTGTTCCGCTCACGCCGGCTGTTCCGCGGCCGCGCGCGGCTGCGCCTCGCGATCGAATCCTGGTCGATGGTGGTGTTCGTCAGCGGCGCGATATGGTTGACCGGCAAGAGCGCGAGCCCGCTGTTGAATCTTTACTTGCTGCCGATCATTTTGAGCGCGCTGACGCTCGGACGGCTGATTACCTTGCTGCAAGTCGCCGCAATCTGCGTCTGCCATCTGCTGTTCGCCGCCGCCACGCCGGGTTTCGATCCCATGACGCTCGCTTATGCGAGCCGGGCGGTCGGCGAGCTGGCGCCGCTGCTGTTGATCGGCTATTTGTCCTCGACGCTGTCGGCCGACATCACCGAAGCACGCGAGCGCATCGAAAATCTGGCACAGACCGATCCGCTCACGGGTTTGTACAATCAGCGCATGTTCAACGAGGTTTGGACGCGGGTGCACGCGGCCAGCGAGACTCAGGGAACGCCCTATTCGCTGCTAATGGTGGACATCAATCAATTGAAAACCGTCAACGACAGCTTCGGTCATGAGGCCGGCAACGAAGCGCTGACCCTGGTCGCCCAGTGCCTGCAACGAAGTATCCGGAGCACCGACTACGCGGCGCGCTTCGGCGGCGATGAATTCGCCGTATTGCTGCCGTCCGCGCCCGCCGAAATCGCCGATGTCGTCGTCAAGCGTATCCGCAACAACGTCTACAAGACGACGCTCGACTTGGGCTCGCGGATGATCCGCTGCACCGTGAGCATCGGCGTTGCCGTTCATCCGCGCGATGCGCGCGATATGCGCGAGCTGCTCAGCATTGCCGACCGCAACATGTACCGCGATAAGGAGTTGCGCCGCGCCCCGGGCGCTTCGGCGAGCGCCTGATTTGCGCAAAAACTGCTTGCGCAAGACCGTGCAATCTGTAAAGTTAACAGTGGATCACGGTATTGTCCGCTCGACATGTGCTTTGCTGGTCCATCATTAAGTTGAATGTAGAAGAGAGAGATGGATTTCAACAAACGCATTCCCGGCGCATCGGTTTGGGCCTCCGCCCTGGTGGCACTTTGCCTCGTATCACTGCAGGCCCGGGCGACGGTGCACCAAGCCGGTCCGAAGGCTTTGCGTGACCCAAGTCTAAAATCCGCATCGGTGCTGGTCGTCGATCCGACGGACTCATCGGTACTGCTTTCCAAGAATGCCGACGTGGCGGCCCCGATCGCCTCGATCACCAAGCTCATGACGGCTTTGGTCGTGCTCGATGCTGGACAGTCGCTCGAGGAGCCCATCGAGGTCACCGCGGCCGATCAGGACTTCGGCAAGGGCTGGTCGTCGCGCCTCAAGGTGGGCACCATGCTGACCCGAGGCGACATGATGCACCTTGCGCTCATGTCCTCCGAAAACCGGGCCGCGCACGCGCTGGGCAGCGCTTACCCCGGCGGAATTCCCGCACTCGTCGTGGCGATGAACGCGAAAGCGGTCTCGCTCGGCATGAGCGGTGCGCATTTTGTCGAGCCGACCGGTCTATCGAGCGAAAACGTCGCGAGCCCCGAAGATCTCGCCAAGCTCGTGGTCGCGGCCTCGCGGAATCCGACGATCCGCAGCTTCTCGACCGATCCGTCGTACGCCGTGCGTGTACAGCGGCACCTCGTCGAGTTTCGCAATACCGACAAGTTGGTCTCGAACAAGACCTGGAACATCATCGTCCAGAAGACCGGCTACATCTCCGAGGCCGGACGTTGTCTGGTCATGGAGGCCGTCATCGAGGGCCGATCCGTGGTGATCGTGCTGCTCGATTCCTTCGGCAAGTACACGCGTCTTGCCGATGCGACGCGCGTCAAGAACTGGCTGCAGACGATCGGCGTCGGCGCGCGGCTCACGCAAGTCTCGATGCGCTGAAGCTTGGGGACCTAGCCGAACAGCTGCCGAATAGCCCCGATCAAGGCGCCGAACAGTAGTATCAGCACCGGCGTGGCGCTCAATCCGAAGCCCGCGCTGCGCTTGGCGGGATCCTTCACGTACCCCATCGCGTAAACCTCGCGCCCGATCAGATAGACGAGGCCGAGGCCGGCCGCCCAGAGCGGGTTCCAATAATGGGCAAATAGATAAATGCCCGGCAAAAATGCAACGATAAGTTCCAGGGTGTTTTGCTGAACACGGAAATAGCGCTCAAAAATTTCGTTGCCGGTGATTGCCGGGGCCTTTACACCGTAGCGCGTGCGGGCATTGCCAACCTTGACCCCGAACACAATGAATTGCAGAACTGCGAGTATTGTCACGATATTGACATATGCCATGGATGTTCCCCCTCTAATGGAGGATTCTAGCACTCCCTAACTGTCGCCCTAATCTATGAGCAAATCCAAGCGTTCCGGAACCCGAGGCTACGCGCATCTGGTCGAACTCGAAGCGCCGGTTGCGCGCGTTTGGCGCGCTTTGACCGATCCGGCCTTGATGCGCATCTGGTACGGCGGCGATGCCGAAATCGATGCACGCAAGGGCGGGCTCTACCGGCTCGGTCCTGCCGGCGCCGGCGGCCGTGAAGCGCACATCGATATTTTCGACGTGAACCGGCGGCTGCGGCTCATTTACATGACCGGCTCGAATTTTCCGCCGAGCGACAGCGCGATCGTCGATGACTTCCTGCTCGACATGAAGGCGGGCGAATCGATGACCTCGCTGCGGCTGTTGGGATCGGGAATTCCCGAAACCGAAGCCTGGGATCAGGCCTATGGGCGCATACGCATTGCCTGGGAACGGTTCCTCGCGCGCATCAAGGTCACGCTCGAGAATCCGCCGCGGCCCAAGAAAGCGAAAGCCCCGGCCCCGCCCGTCGATCCGCCGCTGCGCGGCCTGGACTATTGATTTGGCATAGAATTGGCTCGGCTGACCGACAGCAGCCGAGGAGTATCCATGCTGGGTTTTCTGATTCGCGCGGCGATTGCCGCTCTTGGCCTCTGGCTGGCGACGGCTTGGGTCAATGGGGTTTGGATCGATGGTCCCTCGACCTTGATCCTCGCCGGGCTACTGCTGGGGCTCGTCAATGCGATCGTGCGTCCGATCGCGATCCTGTTGACGCTGCCGATGACGATTTTCACCTTGGGCCTGTTCTTGCTCGTGATCAATGCCGGCATGGTCGGTCTCGTTGCCTGGATGCTGCCGGGCATGCGGGTCGCGGGGTTTTGGCCCGCGTTTTGGGCCGGACTCATCGTGAGTCTAGTGAGTGTCGTGGGATCGTGGTTCGTCGGCCCCAAGGGCAAAGTCGAGATCATCGTCAAGCGCCGCTGATGCCCGCGGCGCCTCTCGCGCATGCTCACTGCGCTTTGGGTTCCTCGAGATTCTTTGTGTCGAGCAGCGTGCTGCCCGGCAGCGTCAACAGGACGACGCCGAATATGATGATCACCATTCCGATGAGCTGCAGGCGCGAGAGGCTCTCGTCGAGGAATTGCCAGCCCAGGAATGCGGCGATCAGCGGGTTCACGTAACTGTAGGTGCCGATCAGGGTCGGGCGCGCATTGAGAGTGAGCCAGCCATAGGCGGTAAATGCGAGACAGGAACTGAATACCGTCAGGTAGGCGAGCGCAATGATGCCGGGTGGGTTCGGCGTCCAGACCGTAAAGTCACCGTGCGCGACCGCGACCGTGAGGAACATGCACCCGCCGCTGAGCAGCTGCAACGCCGAGAACATCAGCGGGTGCAGGTCGGTATCGATGCTGCGGTAGTAGACCGTGCCCAGCGACCAGGCGAGGCAGGCGCCCAAGGCTCCAGACTGTGCGGCCACGCCGGCGCCGGTGATTTCACCCTTCGGCACGAGCATCAGCGCAGTGCCGAGGAATCCAACGACGAGGCCGACGATTGCCCGATGGGTCAGGGGATGCCCGCGCCGTCCGAATACGCCGAACCCGGCGATCCAAAACGCGGCCGTTCCGTTGAGCAGCGCGGACTCGTTGGTCGGGATGTAACGGATCGCCCAGGCATTCAAGCCGTTGCTCGCGAAGACCATCATGAATCCCATGACGAGCACGTGACGCCACTCGACGAGCTTGCGCGGCCATGCGAGGCCGACCCAAAATCTTGCGAATAAGCTCAGTATCGTTCCGGCGATCAGAAATCGGATCGCGCAGAACAACGCCGGCGGCAGATGAGTCACCGCGATTTTCGAAAACAGAAAACTCGATCCCCAGACCAGATAAACGGTTGCCAGACACAGCACGAGCTTGAACGAATGCCTGGGATCGACGCGCATGTTTGCGAGCAGCCGGGTTCAGGATTTGCCGGGGTGGCGAGAAGCGTCAGCGTACGCGCTTCAGCGCACGCCACCCATGAGCTTTTTCACGGGCCGGCTCAGTATCAGCAGGACGGCGCCCAGGCCGACCGCGAAATATACGATGTGCATGTACTGCGACGGCATCGCGGCGACATGCTCGGCGTCGAATTCGCCCGCGATGATGCCGGCGGCGAGGTTGCCCAGCGAGAGCGACAGGAAAAACATGCCCATCATCTGGCCGACGAACCGCTTGGGCGAGAGTTTGGTATAGAAGCTCAATCCGACCGGGCTCAGGCAAAGCTCGCCGAACGTGTGCAGCAGGTAGGTGACGATCAGCCAAAACGGCAGCACCTTGGAGCCACCGGCGACGATCGCGGCAGCCGCCGCCATGACCAGAAATCCCGAGCCCATCAGGATCACGCCGATCGCGAATTTCGCGGGCACCGAAGGGTCGAGATTGCGCCGTGCGAGCGCGACCCAGGCCCAGGCGAACATCGGCGCGAACATCACGATGAAAACCGGATTCAGCGACTGGAACCACTCGGTCGGAATCACGAAGTGAATCGATTCGATCACGCGGTCCGTGTAGCGCTCCGCGAACAGATTCAGCGAGGAGCCCGCCTGTTCGTAGCCGGACCAGAACAACGCGCTGCCGAGGAACAGTACGAGCAGCACGACGCCGCGCCGGCGCTCTTCGCGGTCGAGACCCGCCGCCAACAGGAAATAGGCAAAATATACGACCGCGATGCTGACGATCATGCCGAACGTGTAGTGCGCGAGCGTCACCGGATCGACCGCGATCAAGCCAAAAACGCAGGCGAGCAAGACCGCGGCCAAGATCGCGACGACGAGGGCTAAGCGCAGCCACAGGCGCTGCCGCTCGCGCGGCTCCAAAGTCCGCGCTACGTGCTTGCCCGCCTCGCCCAGGTAGCGGCGCGTCAGGTGGAACTGCAGAACCCCGCAGCCCATGAATAGCGCCGCCGCCGCAAATCCCGCGCGCGGGCCGAACAGCTGCTGCGCCTCGCCGGTGACGAGCGGGCCCAAGGCCGACCCGATATTGATGCCGATGTAGAACAACGTGAACCCGGCGTCGAGCCGCGCGCCGCCGTCCGGGTACAGCTCGGCAACCATCGCACTCACGTTCGGCTTGAGCAAGCCGACGCCGATCACGATCACGATCAAGCCGATATAGAACACGGCGGGACTCGTGGAGAGCGCGAGGATCGCGTTGCCGGTCATGATGATCAGTCCGCCGGCCAACACCGCGCGCCGAGCGCCGATCAGCCGGTCCGCGATCCAACCACCCGGCAGCGCAACCAAAAAGACCGCAGAGGTATACAGCCCGTAGATTGCCGCCGCGGTCTTGTCGTCGATGCCGAAGCCGCCCGAGGAAACCGCGCCGACCAAAAACAGCACGAGCAGTGCGCGCATCCCGTAGTAGGTGAAGCGCTCCCACATTTCCGTGAAGAACAGCGTGGCAAGGCCGCGCGGGTGGCCGAAAAAAGTCGGGCTCACTAAGTCTGCGCCTCGCGCTCTGCGTCTTCCTTAGCCCGGGCGGCTAGCTTGTCTTTGAGCAGGAATTTGGCCATGAGGATTCCGATTTCGTAAAGAATATACATCGGAACCGCCATGCAGCTTTGGGAAACGGCGTCGGGCGGCGTCAAGAACGCGGCGAGGATGAAGATGCCGAGCAGTACGAAGCCGCGATTTTTCGTGAGTGTCGAGATCTTCACGAAGCCGGTCCAGACCAACAGCACCGTGGCGATCGGCACTTCAAAGGCCAAGCCGAACGCGAGCAGGAAAATCATCACAAAATCGAGATAACTGCCCATGTCGGTCATCATCTGCACACCGATGGGCGTCGTGCCGACGAAGAAACTCAGCATGAAGGGGAATACCAAGAAATAAGCGAAAGCCGCTCCCGTGTAGAACAGCAGCACGCTCGAGATCAGCAGAGGGATCGCGAGCTTCTTCTCGTGCCGGTAGAGCCCGGGGGCGACGAACGCCCAGACTTGATAGAGCACGACGGGTATCGCGAGCGCGAAGGCGACCACGAACGCGAGTTTGAACGGCACCATGAACGGAGCGACGACGCTCGTTGCGATCATCGTCGAGCCCATCGGCAGCTTGCGGATCAGCGGCTGCGCGATGAACGTGAACAGCTGATTCATATAGAGCGCGCACGGGATGAAGCAGACGAACACCGCGATCATCGCCTTCATGATGCGATCGCGAAGCTCGAGCAAATGAGAGATCAGCGTGCCCTCGGCGAGCTCGCCAGGCTCCTCGGCCGGATCACTCATTGGGCGGCTTGACGTTGTTCGCGGTAGGAGCCAGGGGAGTGGGGAAGACGACGCCGGGGGCCGCCGTATCTCTGAGCGCATCGCTGAATGCGTTCGCGGCGTCGGCGGCGTTCGGCGTGCCCGTCGCCTCGCCGGGGACCGGCGCGGCGGGAGTCGTCGCCTCCGCGGGCCCGGGCGCTGCCGGCGGCGCGGTCGCCGATGCGGGAGCGGTCGCCGCCGGCACGGCGGCCGGTGTGGGCGGCGTAATCGGTACGGAGCGTGCGGCCGCCTTCGTCTGCTGCTTCAAGAATTCTTCGGCACTGACCTCACGATCCAATTGATCGGTCAGCTGCCTCGCCATCACACGTGCGCGCCCCATCCAATTGCCGACCTGACGGGCAACTTTCGGCAACTTCTCCGGGCCCAACACGACGAGCGCAATCGCCGAGGTGAGCAGGATCTCAGAAAATCCAAAATCCAGCATCGCCTTTACGCATTCGTCTTTGGCGGCGTCTTGACTTCGGCATCACGCTTCGCCGCGTTGGCGTCGAAATCCGCGTCCTTGTCGTGCTTCAACTGCTTGGCCTGCTCTTCGGTCTCGCCTTCGTTCATGGCCTGCTTGAAGCCTTTGACTGCGGAGCCGAGATCCGAGCCGATCGTGCGTAGGCGCTTGGTTCCGAACACCACGAGCGCAATGGCCAAAATGACCAATAACATTTTCGAATCGAACATTTCGCTTCTCCGCTACCGGGATTGATCCATCGAGGCCGATCATGATACGCCAACCGTATTATGACGGTTGGACACCCTGTCCCAATGCGCGTTCGGTCGCATTTGGCCTCAATATCACCCGAATCAGCTCTCGAGCCAAATCGTCACAGGTCCGTCGTTGATCAGTGACACCTGCATGTCGGCGCCGAATACACCGCATGCAACCTCCCGGTGGCGCGATCGCGCTTCCTCGACCGCAAGATCGAACAAACGACGCGCCAAATCCGGCGGCGCGGCCGTCGAAAAGCCCGGGCGCGTGCCCTTGTGCGTATCGGCCGCCAGCGTGAATTGCGGTACGAGCAGAAGCCCGCCCTGCACAACGGTCAAACTGCGATTCATGCGACCCTCACCGTCATCAAACACGCGGTACTGCAGCACACGCTCGATGAGGCGCCGGGAATGCGCCTCGGTGTCCGCAGGGCGGACACCTATCAGTGCCAGCAAGCCGCCATGAATGGAGGCGGTCTGCTCGCCGTCAATGTGAACGCTTGCCTCCAGTACCCTCTGAATCAATGCAATCAACGACTTAGCACCGGTTTACGGGTCTTCGAGGCGCTCGGCATGCCTGATGGCACCGGCAGGCTCGATATCTTTGGTATCAGCGGCGCGGCCAGTGAGAAAGCCAGCGTCGCGGGCGCACTGGCGGCTGCATCGAGTGCGCGGAAGCCCGCGGCCACGTAGCGCGCGAGGCGCTGGTGCACACTGTCCAGGTCGGATGATCGGCACAGGCCGGCCGACAGCTTGTCGATGCGCCCGGTCTCAGCAAACGTCAGCGTGAGCGCGCCGGTCAGAAACTGGTATCCCCAGTAGATATCCTGCGGCGGACAGGCAGGCAGCGCCTCGCGCAGCACTGCGATGAACTTTGCGACGATCGGATCGAAGTGCTCGGTCATGAGCACAGGGCCCCATCGCGGAGAGTTGTTGACCTGCGCCACGAGTGCAAAATAACTCTTCCACCCGGATCCGCCGTGCGCCGACCGCTCGAGCAGCGGGTAGGTGAATGCATTGACGATCTCCTCGACCGATGGAACGTCCGGCAGGGCCGCGCGCTGCAGGTTTTCGAGCAGTGCAAGCCGCTCCACGTTCAAGATCTCGGCGCGTCGTTGGAACACCGCGGTGAACAGCTCGCGCTTGCCGCCGAAGTGATAGCTGATCAGCGCGACGTCGACGCCGGCCGCCTTGGTGATCTCTCGGACCGAGACGCCGTCGAAGCCATGGCGCGCAAACAGCTGCTCCCCGGCGTCGAGCATGCGCTCCTTTGCCGAGCGCTTGCCGGATTCCTTGCTGCTGATTTTTCGCCGCACCACTGCCATTCTCGAGATTCTCCCGTCTCGTAGCTCTCGCCGCAAACTTTGTTCGCGCACCGGCCTTGACGCTCGGGCGGCGATCGCCGAGTATCTACTCAACAACCGTTGAATGAAATTCGACGCGCGTTGAGGAATACAAAGACGGTGCCGGCCGGAGGCCCGCGATGCTCATCGGGAGAACGCTCATGCTGCCGCTTTCGGCCCCGTGCCGAGGATGACCACGCCCAATCGCGGCTCCGCGCCCGTCGCGAATCTGGCCTACCGTTCCTACGTGCTCACGGTCCTCGTGATCGTCTATGCGTTCAACTTCATCGACCGCCAGATCGTCGGAATCCTTGCGATTCCGATCAAAGCGGATCTGAAGCTCAGCGATACGCAGCTCGGCATGATGGGTGGGCTCGCGTTTGCGCTCTTTTATACGCTGCTCGGCATTCCGATTGCGCGGCTCGCCGACCGCGTCAGCCGCATCCGGATCATGAGCATCGCGCTCGCGGTCTGGAGCCTCATGACGGCAGTCTGCGGACTCACCACGAGTTTCGGACAGTTGTTCCTCGCGCGCTTGGGTGTCGGCGTCGGGGAGGCCGGCGGTGTCGCTCCCGCCTATTCCTTGATATGCGACTACTTTCCGCCGAAGCAACGTGCCCGCGCGCTCAGCGTCTACTCGTTCGGAATACCGATCGGAAGCGCCGTCGGCATCGTCGCCGGCGCGTATCTGACGCGCCTGGTCAGCTGGCGCCTCGCGTTCGTCGTCGTCGGCATCGCCGGCGTCGTGCTGACGCCGCTGCTCGCCATGAGCGTGCGCGAGCCGGCGCGCGGAGGCTTGGACGTGCTCGCGGCGGCGAACCCAGCCGATCCGGCGGCGCCCATTTCGAGAGCGCCGCCGGCACCGACACTCTGGCAAGTCTGCGCGACGCTCGGCCGCAAACGCAGTTTTTGGGGGCTGTCGCTCGGCGCCTCGTTTTCCTCGATGATGGGCTACGGGCTGTTCTTTTGGCTGCCGTCGCTGTTCGTTCGTAGCTTCGGCATGAGCCTCGTCGAGGCATCACTCGCGTTCGGCAGCTTGTTGCTGATCGGCGGCATAAGCGGAATTTGGCTGGGCGGCTTCGCGGCCGATCGTTACGGGCAGCGTAACCGGAGCCGTTATGCTTTGTATCCGGCGATCGCCTTCATCGCGACCGTGCCGTTCTATTTCGTCGGTGTGCTGTCGACGAACTTGTGGTTCTGCCTCGTCGTCTCGCTCGTACCGACCGCGCTCGGCCTCGCCTGGCTCGGGCCGGTGCTCGCCGCAGTTCAGCAACTCGTGCCGTCGAACATGCGCGCAACCGCATCGGCGCTATTCTTGTTCATCAACAATCTGATCGGCATCGGGTTGGGCTCGATGTTGATCGGCATGTTATCCGACGCGTTGCATGTGCGTGCCGGCGCGGAGTCCTTGCGCTACGCGATACTCGCCGGCACCAGCTTCTATTTCGTCGCGGCCGCGCTGTTCCTCTATGCGTCGAAGCATCTGAATGCAGAGTGGCAGGAATAGGGCTATTTGCGCCACAGGCTCGGCTTGAACAAGACCAAAATCGTGAACACTTCGAGCCGCCCCAGCAACATCGCGGCCGCGCACACCCAAGTTTGAAAGCCGTTGAGCACGCCGTAGGTGCCGCTCGGCCCGACGCGACCGAGACCGGGCCCTGCATTGTTGATGCACGCGAGAATCGCCGAAAACGCCGTCATGAAATCCAAGCCGCTCGCGAGTTGCACGAAGATCAGCGAGGCGACGCTCATGAAATACAAGAACACGAACGCGAGCACCGCGAAAACGACTTTGTTCGCGATCACGGCGCCGCCCACTTTGAGCGGTCGCACCAGGTTCGGATGCACGAGCTGGTCCAATTCCCGGTTCGCCTGTTTGGCGAGGATCAACGTGCGGATCATCTTGACGCCGCCGCCCGTCGAGCCCGAACTCGCGACGATGCAGCTCAAGAAAATCATCCACATCGGCGCGAAAATCGGCCACTGGGAATAGTCTTGGTTGTGCAAACCGCTCGTCGTCGCGATCGAAACCACGTTGAAGGTCGCATACCGCAGCGCCGTGCCGAAGTCCGGATAAGTCCCCTTGAATTGCAGAAACAATGCGAGCCCGACGCAGCTCGCGCCGAGCACGCCGAAGATCGCCTTCGCTTCCGAATCGCGGAAATAGGCGCGCACGCCACGCTGACTCCAGGCAAGGTAGTGCGTGGCGAAATTCAGCGCCGCGAGGATCTCGAATCCGGTCAACACCATCTCGATCGGCACCGAATCGAAATGGCCGATGTTGGCGTCGTAGTTCGAGAATCCGCCCAGCGAAAGCGCCGAAAAACCCGCACAGACCGCGTCGAACCACCCCATGCCCGCGAGCTTGAGGCAGGCGATGCAGGCAATCGTGAGCCCCGAATAAACGGCCCACAGCAATTTCGCGGTCTGGCCGATGCGCGGTGTGAGTTTGCTGTCCTTCATCGGACCGGGCATCTCGGCGCGATAGATCTGCATGCCGCCGACGCCGAGCAGCGGCAATATGCCGACCGCGAGCACGATGATGCCCATGCCGCCGATCCAGCTCAGCAGATGGCGCCACAGGTTGATCGAGCGCGGCAGGTCCTCGAGACCGGACAGTATGGTCGCGCCGGTCGTGGTCAGTCCCGAGGTTGCCTCGAAATAGGCATCCGTGAAGTTGATCGGCAAGTAATTCCACAGCGGCAGCGCCGCAGCGGCCGGCAATACGATCCAGGTCAGTGCGAGCAGCATCAGTCCGTCGCGCGTCTTCAGTTCGCGCTTGAAGCGCCGCGTCGCGAGCCATAGCAGCGCACCGACCGCGAATGTCGCGGCGGCCGAGACGATGAACGACAGCAGCGCGGGGTCCGCGCCCCAAATCGCCAGCACCAGAGGTGCGAGCATGCCGAACGCGAACGCCATGATGACCATGGCGAACGTGTGCGCTACCGGCAACACGATGTCCTTCACAAAAACGAGGCCGAGCCTTGGAAGAGCTTTTCCACCGCTTCCAAATGCCGCCGATCGGTCAGGAATAGGATCAAATGATCATCCGGCTGCACCGTGATGTCGTGGTGCGCGATGATCACATCCTCGCCGCGCACGACCGCGCCTAGGGTCGTGCCCTCCGGCAGCGTGATCTCCTCGACGCGCCGTCCGATGACCTTCGAGCTGTCGGCGTCGCCGTGCACGACGACCTCGAGCGCCTCGGCGGCGCCGCGGCGCAAGGAGTGCACGCGCACGACGTCGCCGTGGCGCACGTGCGCGAGCAGAGAGCTGATCGTGACCGTCTGCGGCGCAATCGCGATGTCGATCGAGCCGCTCTCGATGAGCTCGGCATAGGCCGGCTTGTTGATCAAGGCCATGACTTTGTGCGCGCCCAGCCGCTTGGCGAGCATCGCCGAGAGGATGTTGGCTTCCTCGGAATTCGTGAGTGCCGCGAATACGTCGGCGCTGTCGATGTTCTCCTCGAGCAGCAGATCCTCGTCGGCAGCGTCGCCGTGCAGCACCGTCGTATTCTTCAATTGCTCCGAGACGCGCCGGGCGCGCTTGTGGTCGCGTTCGATGAGCTTGACCTGGTTCTTGTCCTCCAGAGCACGCGCGAGTCGAAAGCCGATGTTGCCGCCGCCCGCGATCACCACGCGGCGCGCGGGCGCCTCCTCGCGGCGCATCTCGCGCATGACCGCACGGATGTCGCGGCGCGCTGCCAGGAAAAACACCTCGTCGCCGTCCTCGATGACCGTCGTGCCCTCGGGCTTGACGCTCTTGCCTGCCCTATAAATCGCAGCGACGCGCGCATCGATGTTCGGAATGTGTTCGCGCAGCGTGCGCAGCGCCTGGCCCACGAGCGGGCCGCCCTGACGCGCACGAATTCCGACGAGCCGAACGCGGCCGTCGGCAAAATCCAGCACCTGCAGCGCGCCCGGATAACGAATCAAGCGCGCGACGTACTCGGTGACGAGCTGTTCGGGACTGATCCAGACATCGACGGCGATGCCGTTCTCGCCGAACAGCCGCTCGCGCTCGGTGTAATCGGCGGAGCGCACGCGCGCGATCTTCTTCGGCGTGCGATACAGCGTCCAGGCGATGTGGCAGGCGATCATGTTGACCTCGTCGCTGTTGGTCAGCGCCACGAGGATGTCGGTATTGGCGATTCCGGCGGCCTCGAGCACGTGCGGACTCGCGGCGTTGCCGCTCACCGTGCGTATGTCGAGGCGGTCCTGCAGGTCGCGCAGCGCGTCTTCGTTGACGTCGATGACCGTGACGTCATTCGCCTCCTCGCGCGAGAGGTGATATGCCGCCGTGCGCCCGACCTGGCCGGCTCCAAGGATGATGATTTTCACTGTTTGTTTACTCTACACGACCTCGAGATTGGCGTAGGAAAGCATCAACCACTTCGTGCCCTGCCGTTCGAAATTCACCTGAATCCGCGCGTGGGGACCGTTTCCCTCGAAGCTCAATACGACGCCGTCGCCGAATTTCGAATGCCGCACCCTGCTGCCCATGCGCATCGCGGTCTGCGGCGAATCCTCGACGAGCTTGCGGCCCGCAAATGCGGGTCTCGAGACCTGCAGGCGCGGCCGGACTTCTTCGATGAGTTCGGTCGGCAGTTCGCCGATGAAGCGCGAGGGTTGTCCGTAGGTGTCGATTCCATAGAGGCGGCGCTGCTCCGCATAGGTAATATACAGGCGCCGCATCGCGCGCGTGGCGCCCACGTAGCAGAGGCGCCGCTCTTCTTCGAGCGAGCTCAAATCCTGGATCGAGCGCTGGTGCGGGAACAGCCCGTCTTCCATGCCCGCGAGGAACACGACCGGGAACTCGAGCCCTTTGGCGGTGTGCAGCGTCATCATCTGTATGCAGTCATCCCAGGCGTCGGCCTGTCCTTCGCCTGATTCCAACACCGCATGGGAGAGGAACGATTCGAGCGGCCCGAGCTCGGCGTCGCCTTCGCCGGTACTCTCCGGCGAGAAGCCGCGCGCCGCGCTCACGAGTTCGAGAAGGTTTTCGATGCGGCCCTCACCGCGCTCGCCCTTCTCCTTTCTGAAGTGCTCGATCAGCCCGCTCATCTGAATCACGTGATCGACCTGCTCGTGAAGTTCCAGCGCCGCGATCTCGCGGCCCAGCTTGTCGATCAGCTCGAGAAACGCCTGCAGCGACAGAGAGGCTCGCTGCGGCAGCGCATCCTGCGGGGAGGCGCCGGTACAGGCGAGCGCCGCGTCCCAGAGTGAGGTCGCATGCGCGCGCGCATAGTCGCGCAGCGTATCGAGCGTCTTCGCGCCGATTCCCCGCGTGGGCAGATTCACGACGCGTTCGAACGAGGTGTCGTCGGCGCGGCTCGAGGTCAATCGCAGGTAGGCGAGCGCATCCTTGATTTCCGCACGCTCGAAGAATCGCAGGCCGCCATAGACCTTGTACGGCAGCCGCGCGTTCAAGAACGCCTCCTCGAATACCCGCGATTGCGCGTTCGAGCGGTACAGGATCGCGATGTCGCGTCGCTGGCCGCCCTGCTCGACCCACTCGCGAATCCGATTGACGACGAAATCGGCCTCGTCGCGCTCGTTGAACGCCGCATAGAGCCGGATGGGCTCGCCGTCCGCGCCGCTCGTCCACAGCGTCTTGCCGAGGCGGCCCGCATTGTTGGCGATCAGTGCGTTCGCGGCCTTGAGAATCGTGCCGCTCGAACGATAGTTTTGTTCGAGCTTGTAGAGCGCCGCGGCCGGAAAATCTCGGCGAAACTGATTCAAATTCTCGACGCGGGCTCCGCGCCACCGGTAAATCGATTGATCATCATCGCCGACCGCGAACGGCAGGCCCGTGGGTCCCGCGAGCAGCGTCAGCCACTTGTATTGGATCGCGTTCGTGTCCTGAAACTCGTCGATGAGCACGTGGCGGAAACGTTGGCGGTAGTGCTGCAGCAGCGAGGGATTGTCGCGCCAGATTTCATAGGCGCGCAGCAGCAGCTCGGCGAAATCGACGACGCCCGCGCGCTGGCAGGCGTCCTCGTAGGCCTGATAAATCCGGATCAGTTGTCGCCGGGTGGCGTCGCCGTTGTCGGCCAAGTGCTTGGGCCGCAAGCCCTCGTCCTTTTGCGCATTGATGAACCATTGAATTTCGCGAGGCACCCAGCGGGCCTCATCGAGATCGAGCGTCTTCAATACCTTGCGCAATACGCGAGTCTGATCCTCGGAGTCGAGAATCTGAAAATTCTGCGGCAGTCCCGCCTCGCGCCAATGCATGCGCAGTAGCCGATGCGCGAGACCGTGGAAGGTCCCGATCCACATCGTGACGCCGGATATGCGCAACAGCGATTCGATGCGCGAGCGCATTTCGCCCGCGGCCTTGTTGGTGAACGTCACCGCGAGGATGCCGTTCGGGGATACGCCTTCAACCTGGACCAACCAGGCGACGCGGTGCACGAGAACGCGTGTCTTGCCGCTGCCGGCTCCGGCCAGCACGAGCGCAGGCGCGAGCGGCGAAGCGACGGCTTGCCGCTGCGCCTCGTTGAGCGTATCGAGAAGGTGGGAAACGTCCATCAGGGCGCGGATTGTACTTGCGGGCGCGCTTCCTCGGCGAACTCGATCAGCGCGAGCACCAAGGAGAGGACCACCGGACCCGCGATGATCCCGATCGCCCCGAATGCGGCGATGCCGCCGAGCACGCCGATGAACACCACGAACGTGGAGATCGGTGCACGTCCCGAAATCAGCAGCGGCTTGAGCACACTGTCGAGCAGCGACAGCATCGCGCCCCAGATCACCATGAAGATCGCATATCCCCAGTGGCCGTCGAAAAACAGCCAAATAGCGGCGGGTATCCACACCAATGCAGTGCCGCCGAAGGGCAGCATCGCGATCAGCGCGGCGAGCACGCCGAAAACCACGGGCGATGGCAAGCCCGCGATGTCGAAGCCGACCCCGAGGACGAAGCCCTGCAACAGCGCGGTCATGCTCGTGCCGAATACGATCGCGCGTGTGATCCCGCTCAAGTGGTTGACCAGACGCTCCTTGTAAGCCTCTTCGAGGGGTATAAATCCGCGCGCCCGTCGGATCATCGCATCGCCGTCGCTCAAGAAGAAGAACAGCAGAATCACGGTCAACGCGATTCCCAGCATGGAACTCAAGGCACCCAGAAAAAACGAGCCGCCAAACGACGCGGCTCGTTCCAGAAACTCGCGCGTTCCCTGCAGAATCCAGCCTTGCACCTGCTCGGCCGAAAACGAGGTGTGCGCCTGCAGCCAAAGATTGAGATGCGCGATCACCGGAAATTGCTGCAGATCGGCGTAAGTCTTGATGTCGAGACCGGCTGTGGCCGCTTGAAACTTGCGCAGCAGCGCCGAGATCTGGGACACGAACTCGATCGACAGCGCCGCCAACGGCAACAGCACGACGATCGGCGCCAAGATCGTCAGCAATCCGGCGGCTAGGCCGGACCGGCCCCGGAACCGCCGCCGCAAACGCAGATTCAAGGGGAACAGCAAGAACGCAAGGAAGGCGGCCCACGCGATCGGACCTGCAAACGGTGCAAAGATCCGCAATAGCGCGTAGCCGAGCACGACTGCCACGACAAGCGCGAAAACCCGCGGGTAAAAAGTCGACTGCACTTGCATGAGGCGATCCTACCATTCCTGGCGGCTCTCCCGCGCCGTGAGCTTTCGATGCATAATCACTGAAACACCTGTCAAGCTTGCTGCCCCGGAGAATCCCGCGATGCCATCGGCTGCCGACAATCAAACGCTCACCGTCAATGGGCAGGCACATGCGGTCGATGCGGCGCCCGAGACGCCGCTGCTCTGGGTGCTGCGCGACCACTTGGGGATGACCGGCACCAAATACGGGTGCGGCAAGGGCTTGTGCGGCGCTTGCACGGTGCACATGGATGGGATGCCGATACGCTCCTGCTCGGTGCCGCTCTCCGCCGTACTCGGCAAGCCGATCACGACGATCGAGGGGCTGTCGGCGGACCGCAGCCACCCGGTGCAAAAGGCGTGGATCGAAATCGACGTGCCGCAATGCGGCTATTGCCAGTCCGGCCAGATCATGTCGGCGGTCGCCTTGCTCAGGCATGAACCCAATCCGACCGACGTGGCTATCGACGCCGCGATGGCCGGCAACATCTGCCGCTGCGGGACCTATTCGCGCATTCGCACGGCGATTCACCGTGCCGCAGAACTCATGAAGAATGGAACTTGAGCAGATGAGCGCCGAGATCGCCGATCATGGCCGCCGCGAGTTTCTCGGCAAAGCCGCAGCGCTCGGCGGCGGATTGGTGCTCGCGCTGAGCCTGCCGGTGTGCGCGCGCAAGCGCGCCGTCAACGGCGCCGCCGGCGGCGGCGAAATCACGGCCTGGCTCCAGATCAGCGCCGACAATGCAATCACGATCCTCGTCGATCGCTCGGAAATGGGGCAAGGCGTCTATACCGCGCTGCCGATGTTGCTTGCCGAGGAACTCGAAGTGTCGATCGAGACAATCAAGGTCATCGCGGCGCCGGTGGGCGATGCCTACATCAACGCGGGCAACGGCGGACAGATCACGGGTACGAGCAACAGCGTCAGTGATGCCTGGGAAAAGCTGCGAACGGCGGGCGCTCAGGCGCGCGTGGTGTTGATCGCCGCGGCCGCCGCACACTGGGGGGTCAGCACCGCCGAGTGTCGCGCAAGCAACGGCCATATCGTCAATGCGCACGGCAAAACCTTGAGTTTCGGTGAGCTCGCCGAGGCCGCCGCCAAGCTGCCGCTGCCGAAGGACGTCAAACTCAAAGACGCGAGCCGTTTCATACTCATCGGCAAGGCGATCGCGCGCATCGACACGCCGGGCAAGGTCGACGGCAGCGCCGAATTCGGCATCGACGTCAAATTACCGGGCATGCTGTATGCCGCACTCGCGCAGCCGCCGGTGCTGGGCGGCAAGGCGAGCCGCGTCGACTCCACCGCCGCCGAGCGGCTGCCCGGCGTACACCGGGTGCTCTCGACGCCGAGCGGCGTCGTGGTCGTCGCCGAGCATTTCTGGCAGGCGCTCCAAGCACGCGAGGCGCTCAAAATCGTCTGGGATCCGGGCCCGAGCGCGAAGCTCGACAACGCCGCGATCCGCAGCACGCTGCACAAGGCACTCGCGGCCGGTGCGGGTGCGTCGGCGCGCGCCGATGGCAACGCGGCGGCGACGCTCAAGGCGGCGCATCAAACATTAAGCGCGGTCTATGAGCTGCCGATGCTCGCGCACGCGACCATGGAGCCGATGAATTGCACGGCCGACGTCAAGGCGGGCCGCTGCGATTTGTACGTCGGCACTCAAGTCCAGAAAATTTCGCAGACCACGGCCGCGGCGGCCGCAGGGTTGGCGCCCGAACAGGTCCGGGTCTACACGACATTGCTCGGCGGCGGCTTCGGCCGGCGTCTCGAGGTCGATTTCATTCCGGCCGCGGTCGCCGCATCGAAGGCGGTCGGCGCACCCGTCAAGCTCATCTGGACGCGCGAAGATGACATGACGCACGATTATTACCGGCCGCCCGCGACGCTGCAGCTGCGTGGCGCACTCGATGCGCACGGTGAACTGCAAGGGTTCGAGTTTCACAGCGTCAGCCCGTCGATTACCGCGCGCTTCGCGCCAGACACGACCGACCCGTTCGATTCGGTCGTCGAGGGCGTTCAAAACTACCCATACGGTGTGCCGAATGTCGCGATCAATTACACGCGGCAGGAAGTCGGCCTCGACGTGGGTTATTTGCGCTCGGTGAGCCATGCGATCAACTGCTTCGGCGTCGAGAGCTTCATGGATGAATTGGCTGCAGCCGCCGGCAAGGGTCCGTTCGAATTCCGCCATGGATTACTCAAGGACAAGCCGCGCCATCGGCGCGTGCTCGAGGCCGCCGCCACCAAAGCTGCCTGGGGACGCGCACCCGACGGGCGCTACCAGGGTATCGCGCTCATGGAGGGCTACACGACCGTGATCGCGCAGGTCGCGGAAATCTCCATCGACGAAGGCGAGCCCAAGATTCACAAAATCGTCTGCGTCGTCGATTGCGGTCAAATCGTCAATCCGAGGATCGTCGAATCGCAAATCGAAAGCGGAATCGTATTCGGACTTTCCGCGGCACTCTGGGGCGAGGTCACGATTTCAGCGGGCAAAGTGCGGCAAACGAATTTCAATAGCTATCGGGTGTTGCGCTCCGATGAGATGCCGCAGATCGAAGTGGTTTTGATCGAGAGCGAGGAGACACCCGGCGGCATCGGCGAGCCGGCGGTTGCCTTGGTCGCGCCCGCGGTCTGCAACGCGATATTCGCGGCCACGGGCAAGCGCGTGCGCGCGCTGCCGATCGCCGCGCAGAAACTGTTCAAGGCTTGACCAGCCCCGCGCTCAGCTGCCGCGCCAACGCAGAATCATCGACATTGGGCGCATGTTCCAGGACCGCAAGACAGGGAGCCGCGATGCGACTACGCAAGCTCGCGACGTTGTCCGCCGCGCGCTCAAACCCCGGATCGATAGAATTCGCGACCCAACCGTAGACCTCCAGACCCCGACGCTCGATCGCCTCGATCGTCAGCAGCGCGTGATTCAAACAGCCGAGCCGCAACCCAACCACGACGATCGGTTGCAGGTCCCAATGGGCCGCAAGATCCGCAAAGCTGCGATCGGGGCCGAGCGGCACGAACCACCCACCGGCGCCTTCGACGACGAGTACGTCACTTTGCAGGCTCAGCCGTTCGAACGCACGGTCCAATAGGTCGAACTCGATCACGGTCCCGGCGTCGCCGGCAGCGAGATGCGGCGCTATCGGCGCCGCGAACGCATACGGGTTGACGTCCGCATAACTCGCGCGCACGGTCATCGCAGACTGCAGTGCGAGTGCATCCGCATTGCGCAATCCCGCCGGCGTGATCGTGCAGCCCGAAGCGACGGGCTTCATCGCTGCAACGCGCCGTCCCTGCGCCGCAAATGCGTGGCACAGGCCCACCGCGACGCGCGTCTTGCCGACGCCGGTGTCGGTGCCGGTCACGAAAAGCCGCAACGGCTTCACGGGCGGCGATTTCCGGGAAGTTTCCGCCGCAACTCCGCGAGCGAAATCGATGCGCCGTCCGCGCGGCGTCGCGGCAGTTCGCCGCCGGCCCACGCGTGAGCGAAAACCACCTCCGCGGTCGCGGGCAAATGGTCGTGCTCGCGAAAAGCCTCATAGGCGTTCTGCATTTCGATCAATTTGCCTTTTGCCGTCAGGCCACGCTGCCTGGCCGCCGTGAAATTGCGTGTACCGAGCGCTTTGAGGTCGAGCGCGAGCGCGCGGAAATCCTTGTATTTCAATGTATAGCGATCGACGTCGAGCACCGGTGCTGCGAACCCGGCGCGCACCAAGGCATCACCCAAGTCGTGCATGTCGATGAATTGATTGACGTGGCGATGCGCGTCGACCTGCGCCCATGCGACGCGCAGTTCGCGCAGCGTATCGGGACCGAGACCGCTGCAGGTCAGCAATCCGTTTGGCGCGAGCACGCGACGAAATTCCGCGAACAGGCGGTCCGGATCGCACCACGGCAGCAGCAAGTTGCTGAAGATCAGGTCGATACTGGCGTCGCCAAACGGCAAACGCTCCGCATCGGCTTGCACGCGATCGAATCGGCACAGCCAGGATTGGCGGCGCTTGGCCGTGCGCAGCATGCCGAGCGCGAAATCAACGGCGATGACGCGCGCGCGCGGATAGCGCTCTTTGAGCGCGCGGCTCGCACGACCGGTGCCGGCACCCGCGTCGAGCACGAAGCGCGGGGCGAGCCTCGTGAGATCCAATCGTTCGAGCAAGACTTCACGAACCGCCGACTGCAGTACCGCAGCGGCGTCGTAGCCCCCGGCGGCCCGGTCGAAGGATCGCCGCACGCTGCGCATGTCGAGCGCAAAGCGCTCGGATTCCTCATCCCCGCGTGTGCCGGTGTTCAAAGTGGCCCCAATCACGATGTCCTTGATCTCGGTGTCGTCCCGCGATGCGATTCTAAGCCGTCCGCTTGCTGCACCACGAACTATGTGGCCGATCGAGCACGATTGCAGCTGATTTTGGGTCCGCGACGCCGCCGGCTCTGGGCGGCGTCCAGCGCTTGTGTACGCTAACGCACGGTCACCGTTTTACAAGCTGTGGCAGCATCGGCAGCCGATATCACGGCTCGCAAGCGAGTCGCACGGCCAACCAGAGTCCAAGGAATTTTCGCCGATCTCCGTATGGAATACGAACTTGCGCAGCGGCTCGATGCATTCGTTCGAGGTGAATTCGAGGAGCCTGCGTTCATCGAGGAGCTGTGCGCCGTTTGTGCCGCCACGCCGGACTTTGCGTGGGACGTGCTCGCGATAACCGACCAGTATCACCGCCGCGGTAAAATCTCCGCGGATCGGAACCGCACGATCCGATTTGCGATCGAGCGACCGGCTCTCGAACGTCAAGCTCCGAAACTCCTCGAAGCCGAGCCCATCGCAAGCATCGCGGCAACCACGCCGGCCCCAGACCGACCTCTGCAGTCCAAGATCCGCGCGATCCATCGCGAACGCGACGCAGATCGGCGCAAGCTGCTTCGATATCGCGCGCGCATCGCGAAGCTGGCCACCTTTGCGCGCAGCCAACGCATCGCGCTTGCGGAACTGCGCCGCGAACTCGAGTCAGCACGAATCGAGGCACCCGCCCGATCGGACCCCGCGCCATCCGCGGCGCTTGACGTCGAGCCGGCCGCGGGGGTAGCCGCGGCGGCCGATACGACAGCCGAAGCCGCTGTCGTTCTCGAAGCTGGTGGCGTTCTCGAGCAGCCGCGTCCGCGGAGCCGGTGGATCGCACTGTTGCAAGCCGCGGCGGCGGCCGCGCTGCTGCTAACCGTGACCGCGTCGCCCGCATTGCGGGAGCCTCCCACGGCCGTGGTGGTCCCGCGGGCCGAGATCATCCCGGCCCCGGCCCTTGCGCTGCCCGCCGCCGTCTCAACGCCCGGCCGCCAGCTCCTCAGTCTCGACCGAGATCAAACCATCATCGCGCCGCGCGAGCGCCAAGCTTCCCTGCGCGTACAGCGAACGGGCGGATCCTCGGGCGAAGTGAGCTTCATCTGGTGGACGACGCCGTCCGGAGCGAAGGCCGGCGTCGATTATCGCGCGCGACCGCCGACCGTCGAACATTTACCCGCGGGCGTCGACGCATTGACACTGTCGATTCCGATCATCGCCAATCCGCTGCGTTCGCATGCCGAGCTGTTTTACGTGCAGATCGGCCATGCAGCAGGCGGCGCTGCGATCGGGGCGATCCGCAGGGCGGCCGTCATCACGATGCCGACCCATTGACTCGGCGCCGAACGGGTACTACGCCGTAGGAAAATGCCCGCGATCAATCCGCTGCCTCGCATGCTCTCGAGCGACGCTGTCGGCGACCGACAGCGGATCTACCGGTGCGGTCTGATCATAGATTCGATTCTCGGCCGGCGGCAGAGGCTGGTCGGTAAGCAATGCGAGCAGGCTCGCATTGGTCGCCTCCACCGCATCGAACGGCGTGCCATGGCGCGAACCGCGCACCACCACGAACAGCGCGCCGACCCGCGCAGCCAGTGCACGTTTCTCATCCAGCGATGTGTAATCGTTCTCGGCTGCGATCACCAAGGTCTTGCTGCTGAGGTGGTCGAGCCGGTCGATTGCGGTCCAGCCAATCAATGCGCGCGCACTGTCGAGATAGGCGCGTGCCGGAACCGCGCTTACCACGGCGACCGCGCGTTCGCGCAGCCTGCTCTGCCAGGGCATCGGGAACAGGCGCTTCGCGGCAAGTTGCGCGACGCGGTGCATGCCGATCAGCGGCACGAGAACCATCGTCAGAGCGGCCTCCAACCACTTGCGCCAGTGGTCCAAGCGGTAGTTCGCGAGGCTGTTGATCAGCGCGAGCCGCCGCACGCCGCCGGGGCGCTGCAGCGCCATCTCGAGCCCCACGGCGCCTCCCAGCGAAAAGCCCACGATATTCACGTGTGATTCCTGCAAGTGGTCGACGAGATCCCAGAGCGAGGCGGCGAACTCGGCGATGCTGCAGCCCTCCGGCAGCGGCGTGCTGTGGCCGCTACCCGGCAGATCCGGAACGATCACCCGGAAGCGTCCCTCGAGCGCCGCGACCTGCAGGGCCCAATCGGCGCCGCTCGATCCCAATCCATGAATCAACAGAAGGGGCTCGCCGCGCCCGCGTTCCAGATAGTGGATCGACCGGTCTTTTTTACAGAATATCGGCATCGGCGAGGGGCCTCTTCGTGCGCGTTCTAATTTTCTAACGCACGAGCAGCCAAAGCGTTGATTTGACGCAACGGATCGCCAATCCAGTACGAGCCGACCGTCGCTTTACAGGGGACCGTTGCCGCCCAGTTTCGACATCAGGCGCAGCCGCATCGTTCGGCCGTGTTCTTCGTTGGCGCCGACCCGTTTGAGGAATCGCCGCACGTCCGCCACCGGCAACGGCCGACTCAGCAGGTACCCTTGAGCCTGCTCGCAATGGTCGTCCTGCAGATGCAGCATTTGGCTGAAGTCTTCGACGCCTTCCGCGACCACGCAGATGCCGATCGTCTGCGCCATCTTGATCATCGCGGTCACGAGCGCACGATCGTCGGACTCGGTATTGATGCCGGCGATGAAAGACCGGTCGATCTTGAGCCGATCCACCGACAAGGAGCGCAACCGGCCGAAATTCGAGTAGCCGGTGCCGAAGTCGTCGATCGCCACCGAGACGCCGATGCGCTTGAGCTCGGCGACGACACGTTCGGCCCTCTCGTCGCTTTCCATCACGAGCGATTCAGTGATCTCGAGTTCCAACAGTTCCGGCGCGAGACCGGTCTCGCGCAGCACGGCCGCTACCAGCGAGGGAAAGTCCGGCTGAGCAAACTGAACGTTGGATACGTTGACGGCGACGCGGCCGGCCGGCAATCCTTCGTCGTGCCATGCCTTCGCCTGACTACACGCGGTTCTCAGCACCCATTCGCCGATCGGCAGTATCAAGCCACTCTCTTCGGCGACCGGTATGAACTCGCTCGGCGGCACATTGCCGAGGTCGGCATTGGTCCAGCGAAGCAGCGCCTCGAGCCCCGCGACGCGGCCGGTGTCCAAATAGACCTGCGGCTGGTAATGCAGCGACAATTCGTTGCGGCTCAGCGCACTACGCAGCTGAATCTCGATCGTGAGCCGCATCAGGCCGCCCGCATTCATCGTTTCCTCGTAAAGAGCGAACCGACCTGGTCCCTGGCGCTTTGCAAAATACATTGCCAGATCCGCATTGCGACCGAGCGTATCGACGTCCAGCCCGTCGGACGGGTAGATCGCGATGCCGACACTCGGCGTGACCAGGATTTCGTGGGCGGACAGCTGCAGCGGCTGGCGCAAGGCTTGAATGACGCGATCCGCGACTCGGCAGGCGACTTGCGGGGCCTCGATGTTGCGCAGGAGCACGACGAACTCATCGCCGCCCAAGCGCGCCACATCGACTCCGGAATCGCCGCCGGAGTTTGCGCGGCTGACGACGTCGTCGCGGCGGCAGACACGCCGCAAGCGCTCCGCCATCATGCGCAACAGCTCATCGCCGACCGTGTGCCCCAAGGTGTCATTGATGCGCTTGAAATTGTCGAGGTCGAGATACAAGACCGCGAGCTTTTGTCCGAACTGTTCCGCGGTTTCCAAGGCGCCCGACAGATCCTCTTGGAATCGGGCGCGATTCGCGAGTCCCGTCAACGAGTCGAAATACGCGAGCTTCGAAATTCGGCGTTGCGCGCTCCATTTTTGGCCGAGCGCGATGCAGGTTTGCCGAACCTCGTGGGAATGAAACGGCTTCTGCAGATAAAACAGCTTGCCTTCCGGCGGAACGCGTGCGCTGATCTCGGCAGGATCGATGTCGGAAAACGCCGTGCAGATCACGATCTCGACATGCTCGTCGATCTCGCGAATTTTTTGCGCCGCCCAGGCCCCGTCGGGACCCGGAGGCATCCGCATGTCGAGAAATACGACTGCAAAAGGCCGATCCTGGCTATGCGCAAGACGAACGGCCTCGACGGCCTGCTCGGCGCCGCTGCAGAAAGTCGGCTCGAATCGCGTCGGGCGCAATGCCGGAACCGCCGCTGGATTGCGCGCCGTGCCGCGAAACAGCCGCGTGCGCATCTCCTGTTGCACGATCCGCCCGGCGCTCGGCGGGGGTGCACACAATATCTCTCGGTAGGCGCGCCGGATGGCCTCGTCGTCATCGACGACGAGTACGCTGATCGTCTCTACGGAAATCGGGGACATAACGATGGATGCCTCAGGCGACGCTGGTGATTGAGGCGCTCGCAAAGCGATCGGGCGGTAGGCTATGGGCGGTCGCGAGCAAATGCGCGAGCAGCGGCACCACGTGGGGACTCGTTGTCATAGCTTGCGCAGTGAGCCCGTTCTTCGGACCTCGGCGGACGATAGCCATGGCTGCGAGGTTCGCATCCGATCACTATCGGCCGGCCGCGCCGAATCGTTAGTGGAAAACCTGAATTCGGCAGACGCAGCAACGTGAGCCGCGTCACGATTCCGCCGGACGGCGTGCATGCCGCGAGAAGCATCGAACCGGGGCTGTCCTTGCCCATGCTTGGAATGCCGGCGCCGCTCCCCGACCGAACGCGAAGCAAGCATCGAATCTGGCGCATTCCGCCGCTCGCCACGCCATACTGCGCGCCGGGCCGCGAGCGCACGCGAGTTAACCTATAATTTGCAGCGTTCTGCGATCGACACGGTGTTACCAGCCGGATGACCGGCCGTTCCGCGAGGAGATATTTTCCATGGAGAGCCTGTGCGCGCCTCGCTCCAAGCTGCCGGATGTCGGCGTCACGATATTCACGGTCATCGGCCAGCTGGCTGCCGAGCACAACGCGCTGAATCTGTCGCAAGGGGCTCCCAATTTTCCTTGCGACCCGAAACTCGTCGATGCCGCCGCACGCGCGATGCGCGCCGGGCAGAACCAATATGCGCCGATGGCCGGGATCGCCGCGCTGCGCGAAGCCGTTGCCTCAAAGGTCGCGAGGCTCTCGGGTGCGCATTACAAACCCGAAGACGAAATCACGATCGTCGGCAGCGCGAGCGAGGGGCTGTATGCATCGATCAGCGCGCTCGTCCATGCCGGCGACGAGGTCATCTATTTCGAGCCGGCATTTGACAGTTATGCGCCGATCGTTCGATTACAAGGTGCGACGCCGATTGCGATCAAACTATCGCCGCAGGGCTTCAGGGTCGACTGGGATGCGGTGGCCGCCGCGTTGTCGCCGCGGACCCGGATGATCATCATCAACACGCCGCATAACCCGACTGCGACCGTGCTCGGTGCCGGCGATATTGCGCGCCTCACCGCACTGACGCGCGACACCGGCATCGTGATTCTTTCGGACGAAGTCTACGAACATGTCGTATTCGACGGCGCCGTTCACGAAAGCATGGCACGCCATCCGCAGCTCGCCGAGCGCAGCGTGATCGTCTCGTCGTTCGGAAAGTCGTACCATGTGACCGGTTGGCGCGTCGGTTACTGCCTCGCACCCGCAGAACTCATGAGCGAGATCCGCAAGATCCACCAATTCATGATGTTCGCTGCGGACACGCCGATGCAGCATGCATTCATCGAAGCGCTGGCCGATGAGCGCAGTTACTTGGGACTGTCGGAGTTCTACCAGAAAAAGCGCGACCTGCTCGCCGCCGCACTCGCGAAGTCGCGGTTTGAGCTGCTCGCGAGCGAAGGCAGCTTCTTCATGCTTGCGCGCTTCAGGGGGTTCTCCCGAGAGAGCGATAGCGACTTCGTACTGCGCCTGATCCGCGACGTCGGCGTCGCGACGATTCCGTTATCGGCATTCTACGCCGACGCCACCGATCACGGCGTGATTCGCTTGAGCTTCGCTAGGGACGACGCGACCTTACTCGAAGGCGGCCGCCGCCTCTGTTCGGTTTGACGCGGCGACCATGAGCGCCAGCGACGCGCCGATCTGCGCGGGGAACGCCGAAGATCCACGATCGGCGGCGAGAGTGGAGCCTGACTCGGCAGTCGATCTGTTGATCCGTGAACTCGGATCCGATGTCGTCACCGTGGGGGCCGAGGTCGATCCACGGTATTTCACGGCCTACAACGAACCGCCGGGCATCAGGCCGCGCTCGCTCGTGCGGGCGAACAGCGTCGCGCAAATCGCTCGGGTACTCGAGATCTGCAACCGTCTCGGCCAACCGATCGTCCCGCAGGGCGGCCTGACCGGCCTCGCACGCGGAGCGGTACCGGTGCAGGCGGAGCATCGCGAGATCGTTGTGGCGCTCGAACGCTATGCGGGAGTCGAGGAAATCGACACCGATGCCGCGACCGTTACGGTGCGCGCCGGCACGGTGCTGCAGTCGCTGCAGCAACAGGTGGACGAGGCGGGCTTCTCGCTTGGCATCGATCTCGGCGCACGCGGCTCCTGTCAGATCGGCGGCAATATCGCGACCAACGCGGGCGGAAATCGCGCGATTCGGTTCGGCATGATGCGCGATCAGGTCCTCGGCCTCGAGGTTGTGCTCGCAAACGGCACCGTCGTGAGCTCATTGAATAAGATGCTCAAGAACAACGCCGGCTACGATCTCAAGCATCTGTTCATCGGCAGCGAAGGCACGCTTGGGATCATCACGCGCGCCGTGTTGAAGCTGCATCCGAGGCTCGAGACGCCGGCGACTGCCCTATGCGCCGTCGCCGACTACGGCGCGGTCGTACGGCTGTGGCGACGCGCGCGCGAGGAATTGTCGACCATAGTCAGTTTCGAGGTGATGTGGCCGGGCTTCTATGATTACGTCACACACCACACGCCGGATGTCGCGCCGCCGCTCGCGGTGGCGGACTGCTTTTACGTGCTGCTCGAATGTGCTGCGCCGGGCCGCGGGATGGACGCAATTCCCATCGGCTCACTCGAGGATCGCCTCTGCGTGTGGCTCGAGCAGGGGCTCATCGTCGATGCAGCGCTCGCTGCCTCTGTTCGCCAGGCGCAGGCGATGTGGACGATTCGCGAAGGGCTTGCGATCGATGCGCTCCCGAACCTGGTCAATTTCGATGTCAGCCTTGCAATCGGTTCGATCGACCAGTTTGCGGTTCGTTGTGCGCGCGCGTTGAAGGCGCGCTGGCCGCAATCGCTGAACCTATTTTTCGGGCACATCGGTGATAGCAATGTGCACATCGGCGTCTCCATTGCCGATCTGGCGCAAGACGAGGTCCACCTCGTCGATGAAGTCGTTTACGGTGTGGTGCGCGAGATGGGCGGGTCAATCTCGGCCGAGCACGGGATTGGACGACTGAAGCGTCCATTTCTCGGCCACACGCGCTCAGCGCCGGAAATCGAACTCATGCGGATCGTCAAGCAGGCGCTCGATCCGCGCGGGATCTTGAATCCCGGGAAGGTTCTGTAGATTCTCGGCGGTCGCAACCTTCCGATCAACCGCCAGATGCGACAGATAGGCCTCGACTTCGGCTCCACTCATGCTCGACGGATGTCGCCGCCCATGGAATAGGATGAAACGGCGAATCCAACCCAGCGATCGCTCCTTGGTACGGTAGCTACAGTGCTTGATTCGAATCTGCCCTCGAACGCGATCAAGCAAGCGAGGGGGCTGCGGCTGCATGCAGCGTTCCGTCCTGCGGCGAATTGACCGATACTAGAAAGAATGTTGTAGTCATTTCACATGGTTAAAAACGACGTCCCTGCTGATACCGCGGCTTTGCGGCGATGTAATCGTGCATTTCTGCTGTCTACCGGTAGTTAGATCTATAAGGGGTATGTACTTGGCTCAACCTCCTCGGTATTGGTTCGCGGCCAAACGCAGCGGCTACGGCTGGGGTTTACCCCTCTCATGGCAGGGATGGGTGGTTTACGCATCTTGGCTCATTGTCTATCTTGCTATTTTTCCGTTCCTGAGCGCGCGTGGTCACCCCATTCGAGCCCTGCTGAGCACCATGGGGATTGTCGTCGCGCTCGCTGCAGTTTGCTATTGGAAGGGTGAGCCCGTTCATTGGGGCCAGCGGCCAAAGTAGACGTGGTGACGATCTAACAATTGGCTGGAGCGATCGCGGGCCGAGTCCTTAATGGGCCAGGGAGAGGGTGGATGATTTGGATGAGCTGCCTTCGCTTTGAGTCGCCGCATTCCCGCGTCGCCCAACCTCATCGTTAAATATTAATGAAATACCTTCTCGCAATTATCAGTGGATCGGTAGTCTTCGCTGGAGCCTTACCCCTCGGATATCGTTCGCGTTTTTTCGATATCGTTCTTCTTAAATATTCGCTGATTGTTATCAGCTCCGTCGTGGTGGTTGCTGTCAGTAGGCCATGGACTGGCGGTAACCGTCACAGCAACTCACTATTCTCGTCAGGCTTGGCGTGGCTGGCTACGATCGGGTGCGTGTTTTTTGTGTTTGCGATCAATTTCATCTTTTTATTCTGGTACGTATGCTCGCGTGAAGTTTGCATGCCTTGATTTAGACCGCTGCCGGGTGCTGCGTGTATCTAATTTGCGTCAGAGCGGGCACGTGGCGGCGTCTTCGTTCATTTTTGGAGAGAGTCGATGAGTCGGGATCAAGCAGCTTCATTTGCGCATGCACTGCCGCGCGCCGCTCAGCTTTGACGCTAGACACCCGATCTCAACGCATGCGTTATCTTCTTGCATTGCTCGTTTTCGCAATTAGTGCACACGCGCAGCCGCGCGATCTAGCGCCGTTAGAAGCTCAGAAAATTGAGTATCTAATAGCAGCGATAGAGAAGCTGCCAACCGCTCAATTCATCCGAAATGGCACCGCCTACGACGCAACGAGCGCTGCCAACCACCTGCGCCTGAAGCTGCAACTGGCCGGTTCACGAGTTGTAACTGCCGACGATTTCATCAGATTGTGTGCCTCGGTCTCGGCGGTTTCGGGTCTGCCATATCAGATCAGGTTCGCTGACGGGCGGACGGTAACTGCGGAGGCCTTCCTGCGGCAACAACTCTTCGAATTCGAGCGATCGCGGGCCGCGTCGTCGCCGGAATGAGAAGTGGGTCGATGAGTAAGGTAATGTGCGATCGTTGCAACCCGGCGCGTTCCGGTGCCGCTCAAGCTGCTCGCTAGGCGATCAAGTCATAAGAGGGTCGCATGGTTATCGACGGCAGATGTCATTGCGGAAATATAGCTTTTGCGCTCGACTGGCCCGGAACCCGCTCTGACATCGTCGCGCGCGCGTGTGGCTGCACATTTTGTGTCAAGCATGGAGGGGTTTGGACCTCCAATCCACACGCAAGTCTTTCGATTACTGTTCAACAGACCGATATCGTTTCGAATTATTCATTTGGAACGAAGACCGCGACATTTCACGTTTGTGCCCGCTGCGGTGCGGTGCCGATTGTCACAAGTGAGATTGATGGTCGGCTGTACGCTGTCGTAAACGTCAACACATTTGAAAACGTCGACTTGGTCAGTTTGCGCCGACAGGCTGCCGATTTTGAGGGTGAGGATCTTCGGTCGCGTCTCCTGCGTAGACAAAGGAATTGGATTTCTGATGTGCGTATCTACGAGGGCACTGTTTAACAATCGATTCGGGCGATAGCGGGCTGCAACTTCGGTGAGCCACGGAGAGGGTCGATGATGGGGATAATTCAGCTTCGCTTGAGGGCAACACACGCCCGCTTCGCTCAAATGCGGCGTTAGGCGGCGCGTAGGCTCCTATGGGCAGACTTGGCATAATTTCGGACACCCACGGACTCCTACGACCAGAGGCCGCGGCATTCTTGCAAGGGTGCGATCGCATCCTACATGCCGGAGACATTGGTAGCCCGGAAGTGCTTGCGCAGCTATCGGCGATCGCGCCGGTAACGGCTGTGCGCGGCAACAATGACAAGGGTGTTTGGGCGGAGGCCATCCCGAACGTGCAGCGCTTTGCATTCGGAGGGATCTGTGTCTGCGCTATTCACGACCTGTCGCTGCTCGATCTTGGCCCTTCGGAGTCAGGGATTCAGGTCGTGGTGTCAGGACATACGCACAAGCATTGGGTCGAACAGCGCGACGGCGTCTTATTTGTAAACCCCGGCAGCGCAGGACCTCGCCGATTCAAGCTACCAATTTCGATTGGGGAAATCTTGGTTGAAGGCGGCGTCATATCGCCACGCATCGTCAGGCTCGACAATAACCCATCGGCTTAAGTCTCGTTAGGTGCTTCATGAGCGTTACCGACCGCCCACTCGCAAAAGTCATCGCCAACGTCCCAGCAGACCGCGTGCTCACCTTTGGCAGTAACGGTCGCCTGCCGCAAATCGGCGAGCTTGGGGAGGTCGACGAGGTTTTTGCGGCCGCGACCGGGGTCCAGATGTCCAAGGTTTATCTCCCGGATTCAACTGGCCGACAACTTTGGGTCGCCGATATGCTTGAGTCGGCTTTTTGTACCCGTTCCTCGAAGCTCGAGCCGCTCGTAACAATCGGTCGGGCTATCGCGGGGGCAGTTTCGACGAGTATCGCAGGGAACTGATGATTGAGATACAGTGCCTTCGAATGAAGCCGACGCAGTTCCGCGTCGCTCAATCTCATCGCTAGGTCCCACCCGCATGCGCGCGAAGCTTTTCCACGCCTGTTTCCTGACCATCTCGATCCTAATAACCGGATGCACGCTCGGGTCGCTTATTGGCAGCAGCAGACCCAGATTCATATTCCAAAAGGAACAACCATCGCCGATGCGCGGAACTTCTTCGCCGCGTACGGTCTGGAATTACGGTGCTGCATGTCCGGGCCGGATATACACGATGCCTATTCGGTCACCGAGCGCACTGCCGGGCGATTTGCCTTGACTGAGTACTCGGTGCTGGTCGTCGCGGATGTCTCTGCGAATCAGACCGTCGATCGTGTCCGAGTATTCCGCATTGGGGTGGGCCTCGAGTGTCCGGCAATCCGAGAGTTCGCGGGCCGCGGTAAGCGCATGCGGCACGTGAAATTGCGGCCTGGTGCGCACCTCGAAACTGCCGCTCTTGGCGGCCTCATAGACGCCGCCTACCTCGACATCAGGGCGCGCGTCCACGGCTGACTGTGCTCGAAACGACGAACGACGTGTGGGTGGTACCGTCTAATCGCCGGGCGCGTTCCGTGCAACAATCGTTGACGATCTTCAGTCGGTCGGTGATTTCACGGAGAATCAATGGAATGACAGATTTCCCGAATGACGCGGACGGCGATTCTTTGCGGCGTGTGCAGGACAGCGGATCCGACCTGTCCAGTCCGATGAGCATCGATTTTACGATTATTGCTCCGAATGAACATGCCGCACGGACCATCGCTGATCTTGTGTCTGCCCAAGGCCTTGACCCGTCGATTTCAGACAATGAAGGCAAATCGACCTGGAGCGTCTACTGTTCGAAATTCATGCTCGCTACTTACGATGGGGTCGTCGCTGTCCAGGCACAATTGAATGAGATCGCGGCCCGCTATGGCGGTCGCTGCGACGGCTGGGCTACCTTCGGCAACTCTTAGTGGCGTGACCCCAAGGCGCTCGCGAGGGCCGAGGCCGGCGTAGGTCGTGGCGGCGTCATCGCCGGCGGCTCTGCGACGATTTGCAGACGTTCGAACAAGGCGCGGTCGCTTGCGGTATCCGGGTTGCCGGTCGTCAGCAGTTTTTCGCCGTAAAAAATCGAGTTCGCGCCGGCGAGGAAGCTCAAAGCCTGCAGCTCGTCGCTCATTTCGCCGCGGCCCGCGGAAAGTCGGACGTGCGCGCGCGGCATCAGGATGCGCGCGACCGCGATCATGCGCACGAAATCAAAGGGATCGAGAGTCGCTGAGTCGCTGAGCGGCGTGCCCTGCACGCGTACCAGTTGATTGATCGGAACGCTCTGCGGATGGACGGGAAGCGTCGCGAGCGTGTGCAACAGTTCCGTGCGGTCCTGCGCATGTTCGCCCATTCCGACGATGCCGCCGCAGCATACGTTCATGCCGGCCTCGCGCACGGCCTCGAGCGTATCGAGCCGGTCCTGGTAAGTCCGTGTGGTCACGATCTTTGCGTAGTAATCGGCCGACGTGTCGAGGTTGTGGTTGTAATAGTCGAGGCCTGCAGCCGCGAGTTCGCGTGCTTGCGCGGCATTGACCATGCCGAGCGTCGCACAGGTCTCGAGCCCCAGTTCCTTGACCGCGCGGACCATTGCGACGATTTTTCGTAGGTCCTTCGGCTTGGGCGAGCGGTAGGCCGCACCCATGCAGAAACGCGTTGCACCGGCTTGCTTCGCCGCGCTTGCCCGGCGCACGACCTCGTCGAGTTCGAGCAGCTCTTCGGATTCCAATCCGGTGTCGTAGCGGATACTTTGCGGACAGTAGGCACAGTCCTCGGGACACGCACCGGTCTTGATGCTCAGCAGCGTGCTGATCTGAACGGTGTTCGGCGTTTGGAAATGCCGGTGCACTTGCTGCGCCTCGAACAGCAGATCCATGAACGGCCGGTCGAATAGCGCCTGTACCTCCGCCAGCGTCCAATTGTTTCGAACCTGCATAGAACCCTCCATCGGCGCAGTATTCGGGCGCCCGACTTCCTAGTCAACCTAATAGTTAACTTGCGGTTGACGAGAGAAACGGATCTACCGCGCCGCAGCGAGATGCGAGGCCGCAGGCCGGCGTCACTGGAACGTGTAATTGAGCATGATGCCCGCGAAAATCGCCGCCCCGAAATGACGGTTATCGAGAAATGCATGAAAGCATGCCGCCCGGTCGCGGTGACGAATCCACCACAGCTGGCGCACGAACAAGCAAGCGCCAATCAACAACCCGAGCCAATACCAGCCGCCGAGTCGTGTGATGCGGCCCACCAAGTATAGCGAGAGCAAGGTCAGCGCCTGTAGCAGCGCAATGATGTGCCGATCCGAGTCGCCGAACAGGATCGCCGTCGAGCGCACGCCGATCCGAAGGTCGTCTTCCCGATCGACCATCGCGTACATCGTGTCGTACACCGTGACCCAGAGGACGTTCGCGACGAACAGCAGCCAGGCAACGCGCGGCACGTGCTCCAGTTGCGCGGCGAAGGCCATCGGAATGCCCCAGCCGAATGCCAGACCCAAATACAGTTGAGGTATCGAGACCACGCGCTTGATGAACGGATAGGTGATCGCGAGAAACGCTCCCACGACCGCGTACAGCAAAGTCAGCTTGTTGAGCTGCAAGGCCAAGGCGAGACCCGCAAAGGCGAGCACCGCAAACAGCACCAAGGCCTCCTGCGGCGATATGCGCCCCGCGGCGAGCGGGCGATCCTTGGTGCGATCGACATGCGGATCGTAGCCGCGATCAGCGTAGTCATTGATCACGCAACCTGCAGATCGCATCAGAATGACGCCGACCACAAAGATCGCGAATACACGCGGATCGGGCTTGCCACGGCCCGCGAGCCACAGCGACCACAGCGTCGGCCACATCAACAGCCAGGTGCCGATCGGGCGATCGAGGCGCATCAGGTGTGCGAACTCCCCGAGCGTAGCGAGGATCTGCGGCAATGCGTGCGTCGTAAAGGGATGGAAGCGCACGCGATAGGCGAACCAGCGCCAGCGTTCGAGAATGATCTCGGCCAACTCGTCTGCGGTTCGCGGTAGCGGCACTCGGATGTGTCCTAGCCGATCGCCATGGCTAAATCCGCCCCATCGCCGGCAAAAACAGCTCGTGCACGAGCAACGGGGCCGCGCGTAGCGACAATTTGGAACGCCGCGCCCACAGCCCGGGCGGCTTCAGATCCATGCCGCGCAAGGCGCTGGCGCACAGTGCTTCGGCAGCCGGCAGCCATGCATACTCGTAGGAGCTGCGTTCGAAGCCCGACAGGTCGCACATGGTCTCTCCGAGCGCGGCACACCCTAATTCGGCGAGCCAGGGATGCGTGCTCAAGGTCGAGTCCGGCATGATCGTCTGCGCAAAAACCCAGACATTTTCGTCGCAATACATCTCGACGTCGCGAAACAGGCCGGCGCCGTCTCGAACGCCAAGGCCGCGTCGTTGTGCTTCATCGAGCAATCCGGTGCGCTGCTCGACGAGCCGCAGCGAAAATCGTTCACCGCAAATCGCCTTGAGACGTTTGGTGAGCAGCCCCTTGCCGATCAGCCAAGGGCGCAGCACGGCATCGACGGACATTTGGCCGAGCCGTTCAGCGGGCAGCCAGTCGACCTCGACCGTACCGGAGTTCTTTGCGGGAATCATTGCGGCCATTCTACCCGACACGGGCATATTGCTCAGCCGGGCCGACCCAGCGCCGCACCAGGGGCGCGATCTGTTGCGGCCACTCGCGCAGCAGGCTCTCGGCGGCAATCTGCACGCGAGGCAACAAATCCGCGTCGCGCAGCAGATCGGCGACGCGCATTTGCGCGAGGCCTGTTTGACGCGTGCCCAAAAACTCACCCGGTCCGCGCAGCTCGAGATCGCGTCGCGCGACCTCGAAGCCGTCATTGGTCGCGCGCATCACCGCCAGGCGTTCGCGCGCGAGCGGCGACAGCGGCGAGCGGTACAGCAGCAGACAAGAACTCGCATGATTGCCGCGACCTACCCGGCCGCGCAGCTGATGCAATTGCGCGAGTCCCATGCGCTCGGCGTTCTCGATGACCATGAGCGTCGCATTGGGCACGTCGACTCCGACTTCGATGACGGTCGTCGCGACCAGCAGTTGTATCTTCCCGGCTTTGAAGCCTTGCATGACGTCGAGCTTCGCGGCCGCGGGCATGCGGCCGTGAACCAGGCCGACCTTGAGGACCGGCAACGCCTCAGAGAGCGCCGCGGCGGTTTCCTCGGCGGCCTGAAAGGGTAGTTCGTCGGACTCATCGATCAAAGGGCAAACCCAGTAGGCCTGCCGGCCCTGCAGACAGGCGGTTCGAATGCGCAGCACGACCTCCTCGCGGCGCTGTTCGGCGAGCACCACCGTTTGCACCGGTGTGCGCCCGGGCGGCAATTCGTCGATCACCGATACATCGAGATCCGCATAGGCGGTCATCGCGAGCGTGCGCGGGATCGGCGTCGCCGTCATGATCAGCTGATGCGGGCGATGGCTCTCGCTCGTGCCCTTTTCAGTCAAGCTCAAGCGCTGGTGCACGCCGAAGCGGTGTTGCTCATCGACGATCACGAGCGCGAGCGAGGCGAAGTCGACGCTCTCTTGAAACAGTGCGTGGGTGCCGACGACGATCGGCGCATGGCCGCCCGCGATCGCGGCGAGCGTCGTACTGCGCGCCTTCGCGGTTTGCCGTCCGGCGAGCAGCGCAACCTCGATTCCCAATGGCTTGAACCAGGTCTGAAAATTCTGTGCGTGCTGCTCTGCGAGCAGTTCGGTCGGCGCCATCAATGCGACCTGGCGGCCGGCGTGCAGAGCGCGCGTCGCGGCGAGCGCCGCGACCAAGGTCTTGCCGCAGCCGACGTCGCCCTGTACCAGGCGCAGCATCGGAGTCGCGAGCGCGAGGTCCGCTTCGACCTCGTGCAGCGCCCGCTGCTGTGCGCGGGTCAGCCGGAACGGCAGCGCCGCGAGCAGCTGCATCTTGAGCACATCGTTTTCGGGCAGCGGCCACCCCGGCTCGCTTTGGACGCGCTTGCGCAGCAGCTTCAGCGACAAGTGGTGCGCCAAAAGTTCCTCGAATGCGAGCCGACGCTGTGCGGGATGGCGCCACTGCATCAACATCTCGACCGGCGCATCGGACGGCGGCCGATGCACGTACTCCAACGCGGCGCGCAGCGACGGCAAATTTGCGTCGGCGAGCAGTGACGGAGGCAGCCAGTCCGGCACCTCTTCGGTCGATAGCCGTTCGAGCGCGGCCAGCACCAATTGGCGCAAGCGCCCCTGCGTGATCCCTTCCGTCGCCGGATAAATCGGCGTCAGGTGATCGGCAGCGGCGCGCGCAGCCGGCGCATCGGCCCTGCGATACTCCGGGTGAACGAATTCGAGGCCCTGGCCCGAGCGCCTGGCCTCGCCAAAGCAACGAATTCGCAGGCCGCGCACCAGCGCCTGCTGCTGCTGCGCCGAAAAATGAAAAAACCTCAGCGTCAAGAAGCCCGAGCCGTCCGAGACCCGGCACAGCAGCTGCCGCCGGCCGCGAAAGCTCACCTCGGTGAGCTGAACCTCCGCCTCGATCGCGGCACGCTGGCCGGGTCGCAGCTCTCCCAAGGGAACGAGGTGTGTACGATCCTCGTAGCGCAAAGGTAATAGAAACAATAAATCTTGGGTGTTCTCGACGCCGAGCGCGCGCAGGCGTTCCGCCAACGCATCGCCGACGCCGCGCAGCGCGGTCACCGGAAGCGGATCGTTCACAATGCGACGATGCACTCCACTTCGATCTGTGCCCCGCGCGGTAGCGACGCAACCCCTACGGCCGCCCGTGCGGGATATGGCTCGCGAAAATATTCGGCCATGACCTTGTTCACGAGTGCGAAGTGGCCGAGGTCGGTCAGGAAGATCGTGACCTTGACGACCTCGTCCAAGCTGGCGCCGGCGGCGAGCACGATCGCTCTGAGATTCTCGAACACGCGGCGGACTTGCGCTTCGATGTCGCCGGGCACCAGTTCCTTGGTCGCCGGGTCGATGGGAATTTGACCGGAAACCCAGATGGTATTGCCGACGCGCACCGCTTGGGAATAGGTGCCGATGGCGCCGGGCGCGTTCGCGGTCGAGATGATCTGTTTGCTCATGTGTCTGTTAGTTTTCCGATGTTTTGCCGACGAAATTCATGCCAAGGTGCGGGTGACTCGTTGGACGTCCGGCATGCGCCTGACCGTCTTGATGATTTGGGCCAGATGCTTGCGATCGCGCACCTGCAGCTCGAGTATGAGCCCGGAGGTGTCGCTGTCGTGCTCCTCCAGGATCACGTGATCGATGTTCGTCTCGGTTCCCGCGACGCTTGCGGCGACCGCGGCCAGCACGCCGACGCGGTTGCCGACCTCGAGTTGTATTTCCGAACTGAAGAGCCGATCGTGGGTCGCTTCCCACGCGACCGAAATCCATTTCTCGGGCTGTTTGCGATATTCCGCCAGATTTCCGCAGTTCTGACGATGGATCATGACGCCGCGCCCGGTGCTCAGATAGGCCATGATCGGGTCGTTCGGAATCGGAAAGCAACAGCGCGCGTACGTCACGAGCAGCCCTTCGGTTCCCGCGATCATCAGCGGGCCGCCGACATGGGCCTTTTGTTCGGCGCCTTCGGGAATCGGCTGCAGCCGCCGAGCAACGAGCGGCGCAAGCCGCTCGCCGAGCCCGATCTTTTCGAAGAGCTCCTCGGCGTCCCTGAGATTCAGCTCCTTGACGGCTGCATCGATGTCTCGCTGCGGAATCTTTTTCAAATTCAGCGAAAATTCCTCGAGCGCAAGATTCAGCAGCCGGCGGCCGAGTTCCGCGGCTTCGCCGCGCTTCATGTTCTTCAAGTATTGCCGGATTGCGGCGCGTGCCTTGGCGGTGACCAGAAAACCGGACCAGGACGGATTCGGCGTCGCACCCTTGGCCGTGATGATCTCGACGGTCTGGCCATTGCGCAGCGGCGTGCGCAGCGGCACCAACCGTCGATCGACCTTGGCGGCGACGCAGCGATTGCCGACGTCGGTATGAATCGCATACGCAAAATCGACCGCGGTCGCACCCGTGGGCAGACGCAATATCTTGCCCTTCGGCGTGAATACGTAGACCTTGTCCGGAAACAGGTCGACCTTGACGCTCTCGAGAAACTCCTCGGAGCTGCCGCCTTCCTGGATTTGCACGAGGCCGGCGAGCCATTCGCGTGCACGGTCGTGCTCGATGCCGCCGAACGCCTCGCCCCCGGATTTATATTTCCAGTGTGCGGCGATCCCCGACTCGGCGACGCGGTGCATCTGCTCGGAACGGATCTGGACTTCGATCGGTATGCCATTCGGCCCGAACAAGGTCGTATGCAGCGACTGATAGCCATTGGCCCGCGGGATCGCGATGTAATCCTTGAATCGTCCCGGCATCGGCTTGTAGACGCTGTGCACGAGGCCGAGCGTGCGGTAGCAGGTATCGGCCGAGTCGACGATGATGCGAAAGCCGTAGACGTCGACCATCTCGTTGAGCGAAATGCCCTTCAGCTGCATTTTCTTGTAAATGCTGTACAAATGCTTTTCGCGGCCCTCGACGCCGCCGCCGATCGTCGCCTTTTTGAGCGCGCCCTTGAACGTTTCGGCGATCTTGCCGATGAATTCCTTTTGGTTGCCGCGTGCGCGTTTCAGCTCACGCTCGAGCACTTTGTAGCGATAAGGGTACAGCGCCCGAAACCCCAAATCTTCGAGTTCGAGCTTGACCGCGTACAGACCCAGGCGCTCGGCGATCGGCGCGTAAATATCCAGCGTCTCGCGTGCGATGCGCCGCCGCTTGACGGGCGGCATCACGCCGAGCGTGCGCATGTTGTGCATGCGGTCGGCGAGCTTGACCATGATCACGCGAATGTCGCGCACCATCGCGAGCAGCATCTTGCGGAAGCTTTCGGCCTGGGCCTCCTGACGGTTCTTGAATTGGATCTGATCCAATTTACTGACGCCGTCGACGAGATCGGCGACGACCTCGCCGAAGATCGAAACGATCTCGTCTTTTGCGGTCGGCGTATCTTCGATGACGTCGTGCAGAATCGCGGCGACCAGCGTGTCGCCGTCCAAGCGCAAATCCGCGAGGATGTCGGCGACCGCTACCGGGTGGGTGATGTAGGGTTCGCCGGAAACGCGCTTCTGGCCTTGATGCCGTTCCGCGCCGAATTCGTAGGCTTCGCGCACCCGCTCGATTTGAGCGGGCGGCAGGTAGGTCTCGAGCTTATCTAAAAGCTGACTGATCCCAGTGGAGCGTCTTCCACCGGGTAGAAAACCGAGTATGGAAGACGCATAGTCCATCGTTCCTCTGCAAAGACTGGGGTCTTAATCCCCTAATCCAAGTTGCGGCGCACGAAAATCCGAGGGCATCTCCAGCTCGCTGACCACCTGCTGTACAGGCTCCTCGGGCTCCTCCAACATTTCCAGCGTGATGTTGCCCGCAGCGATTTCGCGCAGCGCGACAACCGTCGGCTTGTCGTTTTCCCACTCGACCGTCGCTTCGGCACCGTTCGCGAGACGCCGGGCGCGCTTCGCGGCCAGCAGCACCAAGTTGAACAGATTCGGTTCGTTCTGTAAGCAATCTTCGACCGTAATACGTGCCATGCCGTGAATTCCTCGAGAAACGGTCGTGTAGGATAGCAGAAAAACGGCTCTCCCGGCTAGCACCGCTCAGGCGAGTAGTTCGGCCGCAAGGCGCTCAATCTCGGGTCGCTTTCGGTGCAATTTCACGCCGCCTTCGCGCACGATATGCTGCAAATCGTCGAGCGCAGCCGCGAAATCGTCGTTGACGACCACGAATTCGAACTCCGGCCAATGGGCCAAGTCGAGCACCGAGTCCTGCAGGCGCCGCGTGATAACCTCATCTGTATCCGTGCTGCGCTGCCGAAGCCGCTGTTCGAGCGAGCTGCGAGACGGCGGCAGAATGAAGATGCTATGGGCTTCCGGCAGGCGTGCTCGGACCTGGCGAGCGCCCTGCCAGTCAATCTCGAGCAGCAGCTGCTGCCCCGACTCGAGCGCCTGTTGCACCGTGGAGAGTGCCGTCCCGTAGTAGTTGTCGAATACCTGGGCGTGCTCGAGGAACTCATTGCCGGCAACCATGGCCTTGAAGCGCTCGGCCGAGACGAAATGATAGTCCTCCCCGTCGCGTTCGTTCGGCCGCGGCTTGCGCGTCGTGTAGGAGACCGAGAATTGCAGTGCGGGTTCGCGCTCCATCAACGCTTTGACGAGGCTGGTCTTGCCGGCGCCGGAAGGCGCTGCGATCACGAATAGACGCCCGCGGCCGCGGGTGGCGCCCGGAGCGTCATGCATTGCCGTGAAACCTTCGAGAGCTGCTCGTCACGGCATGGCTACTCGACGTTCTGCACTTGCTCGCGCATTTGCTCGATCAGCACCTTCATGTCGACCGCGGCTCGCGTCGTTTCGATGTCTTGCGACTTCGATGACAAGGTGTTGGCCTCGCGATTGAGCTCTTGCATGAGGAAGTCGAGCCGCCGGCCCGCGGGTTCCTTGCCATCGAAGGTCTTGCGCACTTCGGTGACGTGGCCTCGCAGCCGATCGATTTCCTCATCGACATCGAGCCGCTGCGCGAGGATCGCAATCTCCTGTTCGAGGCGATCGTGATCGACATCGCTGACCAGTTGCGCGACGCGTTCGCGCAGCTTCGTGCGCATGCGCAGGCGCACTTCCGGCAGCCGCTGTGCAACCCGATCCGAGAATTCGATCAGTCCGGCGCAGCGCTGCTCGAGCGCATCCTGGAGCCGGCCGCCTTCGCTGTCGCGGAAGCGCGCGAGCTCGAGTAGCGCTTCGCCGAGCAATGCGTGCGCAGCCTCGAGCATCGGCGTCATGTCGCGTGACGCGTCGCGCACGATGCCCGGCCATCGCAAGATGTCCATGACGTCGATGCGTGCGGCTGCGCCCGCTTGAGTCGCAATCTGCGCGGCGCGTTGCGTCAAGGACGACAGCAGCGGCGCATCGACCTCGAGCGAATTCGCAGCGATCGTGGCCCGAAAGAACAGGGAGCAGTCGACCTTGCCGCGGCGCACCGAAGCGGCGACGGCGGCGCGGAATTCCGCCTCGCCGGACCGGAATTCTTCGGGTAGGCGGCAGCCGATTTCGAGGAAACGGTGATTGACCGTCTTCAGTTCCCAGGCGAGCATGCCCCAAGGGAATTGGCGCTCACGGCGCGCGAAGCCGGTCATGCTACGGATCATGGGGGGTTTGCGGCATAATCGGCCAAGTTCGACAAAAAATCGTATTCAAGTTTAGCAGAAGCCCCAGGAGCAGCAATTGCAGATCGAAACCGCGGACGTGAGCCTGATCGGCCACCGCGAAGAAAATCAAGACCGTGTCGCAATTGCCGCCGACGACAATGCGGTGCTGCTTGCCGTCATCGACGGCATGGGCGGCCACGCCGAGGGAGCGCGTGCGGCGGAAACGGCGCTCGCGACCTTGCTGGAGGCTTTCTGGCAAACACCGCATCCGATATTCGATCCACTCGGCTTTTTGCATTTGTCGCTGGGACGCGCTCACGAAGAGGTCGTCAAGCTGGGCGTCGGACTCGGCATGGAGGCGCGGCCGCGCGCAACCTGCGCCGTCTGCCTGGTCCAGGACTCCGCGGCCTATTGGGCGCACGTCGGCGATAGCCGAATTTATCAGCTGCGCCAGCAACAGGTGCTCGAGCGGACGCGGGATCACAGCCACGTCGAGGTGCTGTTGCGCGAAGGTCTGATCACGGAATCCGAGGTACACGGTCACCCCATGCGAAACTATGTCGAATGCTGCCTTGGAGGAGACGCGGCGCTGCCGGAGATGAGCATCTCGACGCGCAGACGCCTCAAGTCCGGCGACATGCTCGTGCTGTGCACCGACGGCATGTGGGCAAACCTCAAGGACCAGGATTTCGTCCGCTTCGCCCAATCGTCGGGCAAGCCGCTGCGGGAGTCCTTGACCGAGCTCGGCACGCAAGCAGTCGAGGCCTCGGCACCCTATAGCGACAACACGACCGCGGCGGTTCTGCGCTGGCGAGCCGCATGAGCATCCGTCCGAGCGGCCGTGCACCCGATCAGCTGCGCGCCTTGAGCTTTCATCGCGCATTCACCAAGCACGCCGAAGGCTCGGTGCTCGTCGGTTTCGGCGATACGCGTGTGCTCTGCACTGCAAGCGTCGAGGACGGCGTTCCGTCGTTCCTGCGCGGGCAGCAGCAGGGCTGGGTGACCGCCGAGTATGGAATGCTGCCGCGAGCGACTCACACGCGTTCCGCGCGGGAAGCGGCGCGCGGCAAGCAAACCGGCCGCACGCAGGAGATTCAGCGTTTGATCGGCCGCGCCTTGCGCGCGATCGTCGATCTCAAGGCCCTGGGCGAGCGCACCGTGACGATCGACTGCGACGTATTGCAGGCCGACGGTGGCACGCGCACCGCTGCAATCACCGGCGGGTACGTTGCGCTCGCGGACGCCGTCGATGCGCTGATCGCGCGCCGCGTGATTCACTCGAACCCGCTGCACGGACAGGTCGCGGCGGTCTCGGTCGGCATCTACCGCGGTACCGCGCTCATCGATCTGGACTATGCCGAGGATTCGAACGCCGAAACCGACATGAATGTCGTCATGAACAGCGGCGGTGGATTCATCGAAGTTCAAGGCACGGCCGAGGGCCACGCCTTCCGGCGCAACGAACTCGACCAACTGCTCGACCTCGCGAGCGCTGGGATCGCGCAACTCCATGCCGCACAACTCAGCGCCCGCGGCGGGTAGTGCGGCCGCGCGGTCGAAGCTCGTCGTCGCGACCGCGAACGCCGGCAAACTGCGAGAAATTCAGGCGCTGCTCGCGCAATTGCCGTTCGACGTTGTGAGCCAGTCAGCGCTCGGCGTCGAGTCGCCGGAAGAAACCGGCACGAGCTTTCTCGAGAACGCGCTGTTGAAGGCCCGGCATGCCGCAGCCGCGACCGGACTTGCCGTGATTGCGGACGATTCCGGCCTCGAGGTCGATGCGCTCGACGGCGCTCCCGGCATCTATTCGGCGCGCTATGCAGGTCCCACAGCCGACGATGCGGCGAACAACGCCAAGTTACTGCAGCAAATGCAGGAGATTCCGGCGCGCCATCGAAGCGCACGTTACCGATGTGTCCTGGTGTATTTGCCGACCGGTGCGGCGGAGGCGCCGACGATCGTCGAAGGCGTTTGGGAGGGTCAGATCGCGCTGGAACCGCGTGGATTTGGGGGCTTCGGGTATGACCCTTATTTCTGGCTGCCGGATCTCGGGCGCACCGCGGCCGAACTCGAGTCAGCGGAAAAAAACCGCCTCAGTCATCGCGGCCAGGCGATTCGTGCCCTGCAGCGTGCACTCGCGGCGCGTTGCGCTTGAGATCCGAGACCGCGCCGATGAACGCCGACCTGCCGCCGCTCGCGCTGTACCTGCATATGCCGTGGTGCGTCAGAAAATGCCCCTACTGCGACTTCAACTCGCATCAGTTGAAATCGGCGCACCCGGACAGCGCCTATATCGACGCACTCATTGAAGATTTCGAGCGAGAAGCCCCGTTGGTCGCCGGGCGCCGCATCGACAGCGTATTTTTCGGCGGCGGCACACCGAGCTTGTTCGCGCCCCCGGAGATCGCTCGACTGCTGCAAGCATTGCGCGAGCGTATCGAGTTTGCGGCGGATGCCGAGATCACGTTGGAGGCCAATCCTGGAACGATCGAACGCGGCCGATTTGCCGGTTATGAGGACGCCGGCATCAACCGTGTATCCCTGGGAGCACAGAGCTTCTCGGCGCGTGCGCTCCAACGACTGGGACGCATCCACACGCCGGATGACACACGGCGGGCAGTTGACGAGCTGCGCGCGGCCGGGATCGCCAACTTCAACCTGGATTTGATGTATGCCCTGCCCGAGCAGACGCTCGAGGAAGCCTTGGCAGACATCTCGGCGGCCTGCGCATTGGGCCCGCAGCACATTTCTCATTACCAGCTGACGCTGGAGCCGGGCACGGTCTTTCATGCGCGGCCACCGCCGTTGCCGGATGAGGACCTGGCCTGGGCCATGCAAACGCAATGCCAGCGGCTGCTCGCAGCCGCGGGCTTCGAGCAATACGAGGTGTCCGCGTATGCGCAGCCGGGCGCGCGGTGCCGCCACAACCTGAACTATTGGCTGTTCGGTGACTATCTCGGCTTGGGCGCCGGCGCGCACGGCAAGCTCAGTGTCGAGCTGCCTTCGCGAATCTTGCGAACCGCAAAGCCGAAGCAGCCGCGCGAGTATCAGGATCGCCTGCGCGATGCGCAAGATCCGATCGGCGAGCGCGCCTGGATCCGCAGCGCCGAGCTGCCATTCGAGTTCATGCTCAATGCCTTGAGGCTCAATGAAGGCTTTGCGATCCGCGACTTCGAATCCCGGACCGGACTCGGCGCCGAGAGCGTCGCGGCTGCTCTCGAAAATGCCGGAAAACGGGGGCTCATCGAGGCCGTTGGCGAGCTGTGGCGCCCGACCGAGCTCGGCCGCCGCTTCCTAAACGACCTGCAGAGCAGTTTTCTCGCCTAAGCTTATGCACATTGGCCGGCGGCCCTCGCACAAAGGGGTACCTACAGCACATTGCAACCACAATAGGTAAAGTGACAGATGTAACTTATTGAACTTCATAGTGAAAATGACTTGTCTATTTTTTGACCAAGTTAACATTTATGTGAATTTGCGCCGCGCGAGCACTCACCGAGCCTTGACATCCACAGACTTATCCACAGATATTGTGGACAAATCATCGCGCTGCGAGAGAGGCGATTTTGGCGCGAAAACGCTTGTGAGTGCGGCCGCCGAGGGCTAGACTCCACGCCCCGTTTTGCGCGCAGGTGCAGGACGATTTAAGTACGCATCATGAGGCGTGGCGGTCGCAGGTTCTTTGATATTTCAAGGCGCGCGATCGATTCTGCCGCAATCATATTCCGAGGTATTCCCGATGAAAGCCGGTATTCACCCTGACTACAAAGAAATTTCCGTGACCTGCACCTGCGGGAACAAGTTCACGACGCGCTCGACGATCGGCCATGATCTGCAAGTCGAAGTCTGTTCGAATTGCCATCCGTTCTACACGGGCAAGCAAAAAATCGTCGACACCGGCGGCCGCGTCGACAAATTCCGCAAGAAATACGCGCCGGCCACGCCGCGCGTCTGAGATTGCGGGGGGCGCCGGCGACCCGCCGCGCTTGAGCACCATGCGCCGCCGGCCGGGCCCGGCGCTTGATTCCCCATGGCGCACGTGCAAGGCTGGGGGGTCCTAAAGCAATCATTCACCCCCTCGGCCGGACGAGCGCATGAGCACCAAATTCGAAATCAGGAACACGGTTAGCGGGAAAACCACCGAGTTGGAGGCCACCTCGGGAACGATCGGGCCCGATGTGATCAGTATCGCGCCTTTGCTCAAGGATCAGGGCGTATTGACGTTCGATCCCGGCTTCATGGCCACGGCCAGCACGGAAAGCAAGATCACCTACATCGACGGCGACGCCGGCTTGCTGCTCTATCGCGGATACCCGGTCGAACAACTGGCGGAGCAATCAAGCTTCCTGGAAGTCGCGAACCTGCTGATTTACGGCGATTTGCCGACCAAAGCCGAGCTCGAAGCGTTCAACCGCTCGATCACGCGGCACACGATGGTCAACGAGCAATTGCTGCAATTGTTCGATCGCTTCCATCACAACGCGCATCCGATGGCGATGGTTTCGGCGATCGTGGCCTCGATGGCCGCCTTCTACCACGACACGACCGACATTCACGATCCGCGCCATCGCATGATCTTCGCGCACCGGATCATCGCTAAATTGCCGACGATCGCCGGCGCCGCTTATAAGCACTCGCTCGGCCAGCCCTTCATTTATCCGCGCAATGACCTGCGTTACTGCTCGAACATGCTGAACATGTTCTTCGCGGTGCCCTGTGAGCCGTACTCGATCGATCCGGTCGCGGCCGAGGCATTGGATCTGCTGTTCATCCTGCATGCCGATCATGAACAAAACGCGAGCACTTCGACGGTGCGCCTCGCCGGCAGCACCGGCACCAATCCGTATGCTGCGATTTCAGCGGGCGTGTCCGCTTTGTGGGGTCCAGCGCATGGCGGCGCCAACGAAGCGGTGCTCGACATGCTCGAGAGCATTGGCTCGGTCGACCACATCGACCAGTTTCTCGCACGCGTCAAAGACAAGCACGACAGTGTGCGGCTCATGGGCTTCGGCCATCGCATCTACAAGAATTTCGACCCGCGCGCGAAAATCATCCGCGACATGTGCTATCGCGTGCTGGAGAAGCTCGGCAAGACCAACAACCCGCTGTTCGAGCTCTCGCTGCGCCTCGAGGAGATCGCGCTCAAGGACGAGTACTTCGTGTCGCGCAAGCTCTACCCAAACGTCGATTTCTACTCAGGCATCATCTACAGCGCGATCGGTATCCCGCGCTCGATGTTCACGGTCATGTTCGCGATCGCGCGCACGGCCGGCTGGGTTGCACACTGGCAGGAAATGGTATCGGATCCCAACATGCGCATCGGCCGGCCCCGTCAGCTCTATACCGGCCCCACGCGGCGAGATTACGAGTCCATCGACAAGCGCTGACGCGTGAGTTCGCCTCGCAAAATGGCGCCGGCCGCGCAGGCGATTGCAGTGCTACTGGCTGCGGCAGCCGCCTGCCCGGCTGCGGCAATGGCCTCGGCCGTCGGCACGAGTTGCCCCGGTCCCGCGGGTCCGGTCGCGGTCGGAACCGCGCAGTGGAACGGTTGGGGCCGTGAGATCGGTAATTCCCGCTACCAGCCGGAGCCCGCGATACGCGCCTCCGACGTGCCCAAATTGCGATTGAAATGGGCGCATGCCTACGCCGTCGGCGGTACGGGCTCGATTGCAGCGCCGACCGCCGATGCTGCGGCGACGGTCGATGCGCAACCGACCGTGGTCGACGGCCGGCTATTCGCCGCGAGCGCCAGTGGCCGCGTCTACTCGCTCGATGCGGTCACGGGCTGCACTTACTGGACGTTCGATGCCGCCGCCGGTACGCGTACGGCGATCGTGGTCGGAGAGTTGGGAGCGCTGAAGCGAACCTTCGGGCCGAAGAAATCCAAGGTCAAGAAGAAGGACGCTCACATCGACGTCGAGAAGCCGCCGAGTGCCGTGTTCTTCGGCGATGACGGCGGCGCGGTCTATGCGCTCGACGCACAGAGTGGGCGACTGCTGTGGAAAACGCAGGCCGACGGCCATCCGCTCGCGCGTATCGCCGGATCTCCGACGCTGTACCGTGATCGCCTATACGTTCCCGTAGCTTCGAGCGAAGCCCGCGCGGCCGAAAGCCCACAATATGCCTGCTGCACGTTTCGCGGCAGCGTCGTGGCGCTCGACATCGGCACTGGGCGCACGCTGTGGAAGACTTATATGACCGGCGAGGAACCCAGGCCTTATAAGCTCAATGCGGCGGGCGTTCAGCTGTTCGAGCCGGCGGGAGCCGCGGTCGCAACGTCGCCCGCGATCGACACGGAGAGTGAGACTTTGTATGTGGCCACGGGCAGGGCCTACGGTGATGCGCCGCAGGCGGCGGCCGGTGCGATCGTTGCGCTGAATCTCGCGGACGGCAAGATCGCCTGGGCCAAACAGCTGCCGGAGACGAATACGGGAGCAGATTTCGATGGTGCGCCGGTGCTGCGCAAATTGTCGGTCACGCGAAAAATCGTCGTGGCCGCGCAGAAGTCCGCGGATGTGTATGGGCTCGATCCGAACCGCGCCGGCGATTTTCTCTGGCGCAGCAAGCTGCAAATCGCAGGGGCGGGGGGCATTCAGTGGGGCCCCGCAGCAGACTATCGTAGTGTTTATGTTGCTTTTGCCGCTCCGCAAGACGCTTCGGCAACATCGGCAGGCGGCCTCGTCGCGCTCGACGTCGCGACCGGGCATTTACGCTGGGCCGCGACAGCGCCGCAGCCGCCGTGCTCCCCTCAGGCCGCTGATTGCTCGCATCGACAGTCGCAAGCCGTCACGGTGATTCCGGGAACCGCGTTCTTGGGGTCGATCGATGGCCATTTACGGGCTTACTCGACGATCGACGGCAAGGTACTCTGGGATTTCGACACTGCACGGTCTTACTCCGGCGCCGACGGTGTCGCGGTAAACGGCGGCGCCCTCGATCGCGGCGGGGCCGTCGTCGTCGGCGGCATGGTCTATGTCAACTCAGGCGACGTCTTGCTCGCGTTTTCGGTCGACGGCAAGTAGCATCGCGGGTGTTTTTCACTACGTGGAACTCAAAGCCCTTATGACTGGCCGATCGCTTGTTCGCATGGCGCGCGTCACGCTGCTGTTGATGGTTTCGACCGGCTTCGCGATGGCAGCGCCCGATGCCCCGAATCTCTCGAATTCAGTCGTCAAAGTTTTCTCGACGATGCGCTACCCAGACCCCTTCAAGCCGTGGACCAAGCAGGCTCCCACTGAAGCGACCGGCTCCGGCGTGATCATCGAAGGCAAGCGAATTCTCACGAACGCACATGTCGTGCTGTACGCGAGCCAGGTCCAAGTTCAGGCCAACGAGGCCGGCGACAAGGTCGCCGCCAAGGTCGTGGCCATCGCGCCCGGCATCGATTTGGCCGTGCTCGAACTCGAGGATGGCGCCTTCTTCGATTCGCGGCCGCCGCTGGCGCGCGCGAGCAAGCTCCCCGAGATCAAGGACGCCGTGCTCGCGTACGGTTACCCGCAAGGCGGCTCGTCGCTCTCGATCACCAAGGGAATCGTTTCGCGTATCGAGTTCGTGCCCTACAAATTCCCCGTCTCCGGGCTGCGTATTCAAATCGACGCTGCGATCAATCCCGGCAACAGCGGGGGACCTGCGATTGCGGGCGACAAGATGGTCGGCCTCGCCTTTCGCAAACTGACCGGCGACGACAACATCGGCTACATCATCCCCAACGAGGAGATCGAACTCTTTCTGAAGGATATTTCGGACGGCCACTACGACGGCAAGCCCGCCATGTACGACGAGTTGCAGACGCTCGAGAATCCGGCCATGCGCGAGTTTCTAAAACTCGACAAGTCCGTCGAAGGCGTCGTCGTGCACCAGCCGACGACATCCGATGCTTCGTACCCACTCAAAGAATGGGATGTGATCACGCGCATCGGCGACATGCCGATCGACAATCAAGGCATGGTGAAGCTCGGACACGATCTGCGGGTGGATTTCCATTATCAGATACAAAAGATCGCCGCGAACGGTTTGCTGCCGCTGACCGTGGTGCGCGGCGGAAAGTCCTTGAACGTGAAGCTGCCCGTCTCGCCGAACCACCCGACCCTGCTGCCCGATTTGGCCGGCGGCTATCCGCGCTATTTCATCTACGGACCGATCGTGTTCTCGACCGGGACCTGGGAATTCGTCGGCGGCCTCGAGAAATCGGGCGCAGGACGCGCGCTCAGCGTGATCAAGAGTCCGTTGCTCACGCGCGCGCTGGATCCGCCGGACGCCGATTTGCAGGAACTCGTGGTCGTGTCATCGCCGTTTTTCCCGCACAAACTCGCGAAGGGGTACTCGAACGCCGCGGGTTCGGTCGTCTACTCGATCAACGGCCAGCGCGTGCGCAGCCTCAATCAGCTGGTCGCGCTGCTGCGTGATCTCACCGACGAATTCGTTACGCTGGAATTCGATCAGCGTTCCGGCGAAGCCTTGGTATTTCCGCGCGCGGCGATGGCGGCAGCGACCGAGGAAATACTCACCGACAACGGCGTGCGCGCTCAAGGGTCGGCGGACACTCTGGCCGTCTGGCAGGGTAAGTCGCCGCCTCCGGTCAATTGACCTTGACGAGTTCCGAGACTTCGCGCGCGTCGGCGCGGCGCATCGGCCGCCCGTCCACCGGCGAGTAGGGTGATTGGCGGATGCCGTCGATCGGGAACACCGTCGCATCGACCGTGCGGCCGTTGGCCTCGAATCGCAGCGCCGGATAATTCAGGCTGCGCTCCGCGTCCATCTTGACGCGCCGCTCATAGAACTCGTGCGGAACACCGATCTCCATGAGGCGGATCGCGACGCTCTCCGAGCGGTCGGCGAACAGATGCAGGTTGATGTCGCTGTAATCGGTCGCGGTCCCGGTTAGTACCGAACCGACCAGGCGCGGCTGAAATTCATCGAGCATGCGCATCGTATCGAGCGCAATGCGCCGCTGCTCCCGCAGGCTGTTGTCGTGGGTATCCCGGCCGAAGAGCCGCTGATGCTCACGCAGTGCAGCCTCGATTTCGACGTTCTTGGGCAGCACCGCCACATCGTTGACGCCGAGGCGGTCTGCAGCCTTGCGTTTGGCCTGCAAATAATCCGCGATGCCGTGTTCAGCCATGATGCGTGCCGCTTCTTGGGCGAGCGCACGGCGCAAATCCTCGGCACGCTGCGAAAATTTCTTTGGCATAAATTCTCAAAAAAGCGGCTTGTCGCCATCGTTGGTCGGGTTCTTTGTCGTGGGGCCCTCATAAACCTCCGGTTTCGGCAGGTTCCCCTCGATGAATTTTTCCATGATGCCGTTCGGGTTGTCGGCGCTCGCGAGCGCACCGGTTTCTGGATTGATGCGCACGGTCACGATGCCGTCCGGTACCGGCACCGGTCGACGCGGCGTTCCGGCGAGTGCTTCGCGCATGAAATACGTCCAGATCGGCACCGCGGTGCGCCCGCCTTCCTCGCCACTGCCGAGCGAACGATCCTGGTCGAATCCGACCCAAACCGTCGTGACCAGATTGCCGTTGAACCCTGAAAACCAGGCATCGTGGGCGTCGTTCGTGGTGCCGGTTTTGCCGGCGATGTCGTCGCGCCCGACGGCGCGCGCATGCACGCCGGTACCGCGCAGAATGACGTCCCCCATGATGTTGGCCAACAGGTAGGAAACTTGCGGGCGCAGCACCTGCGGCGCCAAATCCTTTTGCGGTATCACTGATTTGCCATCGCGGTCGCCGACATCGACCTGCGGCCCATGGGCGGCCGGGCCGATCGGCGTGCCGCGGCTGCAGTCGAAGCACGCGATCGTCGGTTCCGCCTGTTGCAGCGCATTGCCCGCGGCGTCCTCGATGCGATCGATGTAATACGAGTTGACCTTGAAGCCGCCGTTCGCGAACGTCGCGTAGGCGGTCACCATCGTCAGCGGGCTCGCCTCGGCGGTGCCGATCGCGAGCGTGAGGTCATCCGGCAACTGTGATTTGTCGAAGCCGAAGCGCGTGACGTAATTGCGCACGTATTCGAGGCCGATATCCTGCATCAGGCGCACCGAGACGAGATTACGCGAATATACCAAGGCCTCACGCAAGCGCATTGGTCCGAAGAATTTCTCGCCGCTGTTGTCCTTGGGTCGCCAGGATTGATCCGGGTCGGGCGCATCGAGCACCACCGGTGCATCGAGGATCACGCTCGCCGGCGTGTAGCCCTTGTCGAACGCCGCGGCGTACAGAAACGGCTTGAACGAAGAGCCCGGTTGGCGCTTCGCTTGAATCACGCGGTTGTATTTGCTCTGAAAGAAATCGAAGCCGCCGACCAGCGCGACCACGGCGCCGTCCTTGGGATCCAGTGAGACGATCGCGCTCTGCACCTCCGGAACTTGGACGAATTGCAGGTTTTGCGCGGTGCTGCCGACCGTATAAATCACATCGCCGCGGGCGAAAATCTCGCTCGCCTGGCTAGGCCATCGATCCGTCTTCTCTTCCGGCAATTCGCGCCGCGCCCAGGAGATCTTCTCCCAAGGCAGCGTCACGATCCCGAGCGATTTGACGTAGATTTGCGCACTCCTCGCATCGACCTTTTGCACGATTGCGGGCCGCAATCCGCCGATCGGCGGGAATTGGTCGAGTTCGGTGTCCCAAATGTCGGCCGCCGGTGTCTTGCCGAGTTCCACTTTGGCGGTTGCGCCGCGATAGCCGTGGCGCCGATCGTATTCGAGCAGCCCCGTGCGTAGCGCAACGGCTGCCGCGCCTTGTAGGCGCGAGTCGATCGTCGTGTAAACCTTGTATCCCGCCGTGTACGCGTTCTCGCCGTACTTGGCAAGCATGTCGGAACGCACCATTTCGGCCACATAGGGCGCCTCGACTTCGATCGAAGGTCCATGCAGTCGCGACTCGACCGGCGAGTTGTCGGCCAGGTCATGCTCGGCCTGGGTGATGAAGCCGAGTTCGAGCATGCGACGCAGCACATAAGCGCGTCGAATCTTCGCTTTTTCAGGGCTCGCAACCGGATTGACGTCGGAAGGCGCTTTCGGGATGCCTGCGAGCGTGGCCATCTCGGCGACGCTGAGCTGATCGAGCGGTTTGCCGAAATAGACCTCCGCGGCGGCGCCCACGCCGTAGGCACGCTCGCCCAGAAAGGTCTTGTTGGCGTAGAGCGAAAAGATCTCCTCCTTGGAAAACTCTGTCTCGATCAGCAGCGAGATGTAGATTTCGCTCATCTTGCGTTTCATGTCGCGACGCGGGGTCAGGAACACGTCGCGCGCCACCTGCATCGTGATCGTGCTGCCACCCTGGCGCACGCCGCCGGCACGCATATTCGCGAGCGCCGCGCGCAAAATCCCTTGCCAATCAACGCCATGGTGCTGGAAGAAGCGATCGTCTTCGGCCGCCAAAAACGCTTCGATCAAGCGTTTTGGGATCTGCTCATAGCGCACCGGGATACGCCGCTGCTCGCCGATCGAGGCGATCAAGCGCCCGTCGCGGGTATAAACGCGCAGCGGCACCTGTAATTGCACGTCACGAAGTGTATCGACGTCGGGTAGCGCCGGCTTCAAATAGGCGTAGGCACACACATTCGCAAAGCCGAACAGGACAATCGCCCCAATCAGCCCGATCGAGATGCGGGATATGAGAACTAGGTAACGTTTGGACACAGAAAACCGTTCTAACTTATTGCAAGGGCGGAAGTAGACATGCATATTACCGCTGGTTTCAGGGGCATACTCATCGAAAGATGAGGACGCAAAGCTACCGGTCTAAGGGTTCGTTGCCTAGGACAGCGGGGTTGCCAGACTTTAGCGCGTAGCGCCGCAGGGACCTCCCCAGCAGCCAACGCAGTCTGAATCGAACGGCAACCTACGCCCGCCTCCTCGCTGCAACGCGACTGCCGCACCTTTGCCCTCTCTTTGGATTTTGGACAATGCCAACCGATATTGGTGCATTCGAGGATTTTGGAGATCCGATGGTTTTTGCCTCGATTATCGTGAGTACGGTCACGGTCTATTTAACAGTTCCTTGCTAAGTTTGGTTCTCATAGTTAATCTCATGCACTAGTTTCGACCTCCAAGGTACTGAGTCAAAAAGGAAAAGTCTGTGTGGTCGCTCGTCAAAAGATATCGTCCGCTGCTGGGACTTGACATAACCACCTCGTCCGTGAAGCTAATAGAGCTCACGATGTCGGGGGGGCAGTATCGCGTGGAATCGTATGCAGCGGAGCCGACGCCGCACAACGCCATCAATGAGAAGGCCATTGTGGACGCCGAAGCGGTTGGTGAAGCCATTCGGCGTGCGGTCAAGCGCTCTGGCGCGAAGAGTCGCCTCGCCGCGATCGCAATCAGCGGCGACGCCGCGATCACCAAAGTCATCCAAATGCCGAAGAGCCTCGGGGAAAACGAACTCGAGGGTCAGGTTGAGATGCAGGCGGATCAATACATTCCCTTCCCGATGGAGGAAGTCAGCTACGACTATCAGGTCGTAGGGCCTTCCGACAAGGATCCGGAAATGATGGACGTGCTGCTGGTCGCGACACGCACCGAAAATGTCGAACAGCGGCGCGCCGCGGTGCAAGCCTCGGGGCTCACCGCACACATCGTCGACGTCGAAGCATTCGCGCTCGAAAATGCCTGCGCCTTGATGCGCCACCAAATGCCCGACGGCGGCATGGACCGCACCGTCGCGGTCGTCGACTTCGGCGCGAGCAGCACGACCTTCAGCGTGCTCGGCAACATGCGAGTCATCTACACGCGAGATTTCGCGTTCGGCGGCCAACAGCTGACCGAGGAGATCATGCGCACCTACGGTCTCAGCATGGAAGAAGCCGGCCGCGCCAAGAAAGAAGGCGGTCTGCCCAGCAATTACCAACCCGAGGTGCTCGATCCGTTCATCGATGACATGACCCAACAAGTCAGCCGCTCGCTGCAGTTCTACCTGGCGTCGGGCAGCGGCCGCTCGCAGCCCGATCAGCTGCTGATCTGCGGCGGTTGCGCCAACATTCCGGGCGTCGCGGACGTGATCTCGAGCCGCGTGGGCGTGGCTGCCGAGAAGGGCGATCCGCTCGGCAACATGAAGGTCTCATCGAAAGCGAAAGCACAAGCGGTGACGCGTGATGCCACTGCCCTACTGACTGCCTGCGGCCTCGCGCTGCGCAGCTTCGACTGAAAGAGCCACTATGCCGCGTATAAATCTATTACCTTGGCGAGAACAGCAACGCAAAGTCTGGCGCCGTGAATTCATGGTTGCGACGGTCGCCGCCGTGATCGCAGGCGGCGTGGTCGCCGTCGGCGGCAAAGTTTTGTATGCCGGCTGGATTGCCGCACAGACCTCGAAAAACGAGCTCCTCAAAAAGGAGATCGGCAAGCTCGATTCCCAGATCGCCGATATCATGGATCTCGAAGGTCGCAAACAGCGGCTGGTCGCGCGCATGACGATCATCGAAACGCTGCAACGCAGCCGTCCCGAGGTCGTGCACTTGTTCGACGAGATCGTGCACACGATTCCGGAAGGCGTTTACCTGACATCGATCAAAGAGACCGACGGCAAGCCGCAGCGGAAACTCGAAATCCACGGCGTCGCTCAATCGAGCACGCGCGTCTCGACGTTCATGCGCAATATCGACGCCTCCACCTGGATGGACAATCCGCAATTGCAAGTCGTTGAGGCCGCCAAGGACTCGCCGTTCGGCGGCTCGAGCTTCACTCTGTTCAGCAACGTCGTCGGAGTGGACATCGACAGCGGCGGCGCAATCACACCCAAGAAGGTTGCCGGGAAATGAATCTGCTCGACCAGCTGAAAACTCTCGATCCGCGAGACCCGGGCCGCTGGCCGTGGGCGATCCGCGGCTTCTTCGTATTGCTGACTTTCGTCGTGTGCGCGGGCTTGTCCTGGTACATGTTCGTCTGGAGCGACGACCGCCCTCAGCTCGAGAAGGCGGAAGCCGACGAGCAGGATCTGCGAGCGCAATTCACCACGAAGCAACAGCGCGCCGCCAATTTGGATGCGTACAAGGCACAGCTCGCCGAAATGGAACGCAGCTTCGGTGCGATGCTGCGGCAATTGCCCGGTAAAACAGAGGTGCCGAATCTTCTGGTCGACATATCTCAGACGGGGCTTTCAGCCGGACTGCAGGAAAAGCTGTTTCAGCCGGCCAAAGAGGAAACCAAAGGGTTCTATGCCGAATTGCCGATCAAGATCCGATTGGTCGGCAGTTATCACCAGTTCGGCAGCTTCGTGAGCGGCATCGCGGCGCTGCCGCGCATCGTCACGTTGCACGATATCGAGATCAAGCCGACAAGTACGACGGGCAAGGACATCAGTTACGACAACCTGACGATGGATATCACGGCCAAGACCTATCGCTACATCGAAGATGGGGATGCTGCGAGCAAGACGGCTAAGAAGAAGGTCGGAGGTGCAACGTGAGGCGCGGCGTGGGACCAATCGCGGTATTGCTCGCGGTTGCAGCAACACTATTGATGGCAGGATGCTCCGGCGGCCAGTCCGATTTGGAGAAATGGGTCGCCGAGACCAAGAAGAAACCGGGCGGGCGCATCGAGCCGCTGCCCGAGGTCAAGCCGTATGAGACATTCACCTACAACGCCAACGGGATGCGCTCGCCGTTTCAACCCGTGGGTCCGAACACCGGACAGTCGAGTCTGCGGCCGAGCATACGGCGCAATCGAGAGTTCCTAGAGGGATTCTCGCTCGATACGCTCAAGATGGTTGGCACTTTCAGGGTCGGATCGAGCTTCTATGGGCTCGTCCAGTCCAAAGACGGGTTGGTCCACAAGGTGCAACCGGGCAATTACATTGGGCAAAACGACGGAAAAATCACCGACATAACCGGCGGCAAAATTAGTATCACCGAGATCATCCCGGATGGACTCGGCGGCTATATCGAGCGACCGGCCTCGTTGGCACTGGCTGACTGAGGCCACAGGGAGACTTAAAGTATGAATAGTTCCATAAAGCGGATGGTGACGATGGCGGCGGTGACATTGGCCGCGCTCGCATCCATCACATTCCAGGCGCGAGCTGCGGACCCGAACACTCTGACGGCAATCGACGTTCAGACGCTGTCGGGTCAGCAGGTTCAGCTCAAATTGACTTTGAGCGGTCCCGCACCGGAACCGTTGCCGTTTACGATCGACAAGCCGGCGCGCATCGCGTTCGACTTGATGAATACCACGCTGGCGGTCACTACGCGCCGCATCGACGTGCGCTCGGGCGGTGTCGACACGGTGCTCGCCGCGGAAGCCAATGGGCGCACGCGGGTTGTCGTCAATGTCGATACCCCGATGCCCTATTCGACCAAGGTCGACGGCAACGTCATCCTGATCACGCTTGGCGCGCAACCCGGCGACACGGTCGCAAAAACAGCGCCGGTGCGCACAGGCTCCGGACAGGCCGCCGCCGCAGCGGATCGCTCGATTCGCACGATCGACTTTCGCCGCAGCGCCGATGGAACCGGCCGCGTGATCGTCCAACTGAGCGACCCCCGCACGCCGGTCAATGTGCGGCAGGAAGGCAATCAAATCGTCGTCGACTTCGCCAACACGCTGATGCCGAAGAATTTGTTGCGCCGGTATGACGTGATGGATTTCGCGACGCCGGTGCAAACCGTCGACGCGCTGCGCATCGAGGGAAGCTCGCGCCTGGTGATCACGGCGCAGGGCGACTTCGAACAGCTCGCGTATCAGTCCGACAACCAGTACACCGTCGAGGTCAAACCGTCGACGAAGCGCACCGCGACCGAAGAGAAAAAGGAATATACGGGCGAGCGTTTGACGCTCAACTTCCAAGACATCGACGTGCGCTCGGTACTGCAATTGCTCGCCGACACCAGCGGCCAGAACATCGTCGTCAGCGACTCGGTCAGCGGCAACCTCACACTGCGTCTGCAGAATGTGCCGTGGGACCAGGCGCTCGATATCGTTCTGCGCACCAAGGGCCTCGATAAGAGGCGCCAGGACAACGTGATCATCATCGGTCCGACCGAAGAGCTTGCGCAGCGCGAGAAGTCCGAGCTGACTGCGCGCAGAGACGTTCAGGAACTCGAACCCGTTCACACCGAGTTCCTGCAGGTCAATTACGCGAAAGTCACCGACCTCCTGAAGCTCATCAAGCCGACCGGCACTGCCGCCGGCGGCGGCAAAGCGTCGTCGATGCTGTCGGACCGCGGCAGCGTATCGGTCGACGAACGCACGAATACCCTGATGGTGCATGACACGTCGGAACGCCTTGCGGACATTCGCCGCATGGTGCAGCTGCTCGACATTCCGATCCGTCAAGTGCTGATCGAGGCGCGAATCGTCGTCGTCAGCGACACGTTCGAACGCGACCTCGGCGCGAGACTTGGTGTCACCACGGCTACCGCGGCCGGCAACAATCTGTTGTCCGTGTCCGGTACCGCCGTCGGCTCGGATACCGTCGTCGGCGCATCGAGCGGGAGTTCGCCGGTAACGGGCACTTCGTTGCTCACGGCCGCGCCTCTCGCGAGCCGCTATCAAGTGAATCTGCCCGCCTCGAACGTCAACGGCAGCATCGGCATTTCGTTGCTGTCCGGCAGCCATCTGCTCGACCTCGAATTGTCGGCGGCGCAAAACGACGGCAAGAGCGAAACCGTCTCGTCGCCGCGCGTCATTACGGCGAACCAGAAGCAAGCCACGATCATGCAGGGTGTCGAGATTCCCTATCAGGAATCGGCGTCAAGCGGCGCCACGACGACCCAATTCAAGAACGCGGTGCTCTCGCTCAAGGTCACGCCGTTGATCACGCCGGACAACCGCGTCGTGCTGGACATCGACGTCAGCGACGACACGGTCGGCTCGAACGTCGCGAGCGCAACCGGCGGCTCAGTGCCGTCGATCGACACCCGGCAGATCGTCACCCAAGTGCTGGTCAACGATGGCCAGACCGTGGTTCTCGGCGGCATTCTCGAGACGACCAAATCGAAGTCCGCCGACAAGGTGCCGTTCCTCGCCGATATTCCGGTGTTAGGCAACCTGTTCAAGAGCACGATCGACATCAACGACAAGACCGAGCTGCTGATCTTCATTACGCCGAAGATACTGCGTGAGGGCTCGACGCTGTATTGAGCGGCGGCGATATCGTAAGGAGCGGCGGCGCGGCCGCCGCTCCTGATTCCGGGGCGAGGCGGCCACGCCTGCCGGCGACGAATCCTTGGGCCCGATTGGTCGACTAGACTATGATCTGCGGCCACCATGATCTCCAAGCGCAATATTTTTCTGATCGGGCCGATGGGATCCGGAAAAACCGCGGTCGGCCGTCAACTCGCCCGGCTGTTCCGGCTCAGCTTCTACGATAGCGACGCGGACATCGAGTCGAAGACCGGCGTCGACATCTCGTTCATCTTCGAAAAGGAAGGTGAGGCCGGTTTCCGCTTGCGTGAAAAGGAGGCGATTGATCGCCTCACGCAGATGGAGGACATCGTGCTCGCGACCGGGGGCGGTGCCGTGATCGACGCGGACAACCGCCGCGTACTCCACGAGCGCGGCGCCGTCGTCTATCTGCAGACCTCCGTGGATCAGCAGATCGAGCGAACTCGGCACGCCCGCCATCGGCCGCTGCTCAACGATACCGATCCGGAGCAGACGCTCGAGACGCTGATGCACCGGCGGGCGCAGCTTTACGCCGAAATTGCCGACATCACGGTGTCGACCGACGGCAGGCGGGTGCAGCTCGTCGCCGAGGAGATCCACTCGGAGCTGCGGCGCGCGCAGGACCACCCGGCCGAATGACCCCGATTAGCTGCCTATGCGCGCCGTAAGCTTCGTATAATCGTCGTCGTGGAAACTCTGAAGGTCGACGTTGGACATGCGCGATATCCGATCACGATCGGACCTGCGCTGTTGGCGCGTCGCGACTTGCTCGACGCTCAGATCGCCGGCGAAGCGGTGCTGATCGTCAGCAATTCGGTCGTGGCTCCGCTGTATGCCGCTCGTTTGCGCTCAGGGTTGGCCGGGCGCCGGGTCGCCGACTGCATACTGGAGGACGGCGAGCAATACAAGACGCTGCAGGCCGCCGGCCGCGTGTTCGACGCGCTGGTCGCGCATCGGCTCAATCGCGACGCGACCGTGCTTGCGCTCGGCGGCGGTGTCGTCGGCGACATCGCGGGTTTTGCAGCTGCCTGTTACCAGCGCGGCGTCGCCTATGCGCAATTCCCGACGACCTTGCTTGCCCAGGTCGATTCGTCCGTCGGCGGGAAAACCGGCGTCAATCACCCGGGCGGCAAGAACCTGATCGGCGCGTTCTATCAGCCGGTCGCCGTGATCGCCGACACCGATACGCTGGCGACGCTGCCGGACCGGGAGCTGCGCGCCGGCCTCGCGGAGGTCATCAAGTACGGCCTCGTCTGTGACCCGCCATTGTTCGCGTGGCTGGAATCGAACGCGTCGCAGCTGCTGGCACGCGACGCCGCGGCGCTGACGCATGCGATCGCGCGCTCTTGCGCGATCAAGGCCTCGATCGTCGGGCGCGACGAACGCGAACATGGCGTTCGCGCCATTTTGAATTTTGGCCATACCTTCGGGCACGCGATCGAGGCGGCCACGGATTACCGGGAATATCTGCATGGCGAAGCGGTCGCTCTCGGGATGCTCATGGCGACGGATTTCTCCAATCGGATCGGTCTCATCGAGCGCAGCGTCGTCGAGCGCGTGCGCGCACTGCTGACGCTCGCGGGCCTACCGACCGTGCCGCCGAGAATCGGCAGAACTCGGGCGCTCGAGCTCATGCAAATGGACAAGAAGGTGCTTGCCGGCGCGGTGCGCCTGATTCTGCTCGAGCGCCTCGGCAGCGCGATCGTCACGAGCGATTACGCGGCCGGCGCACTCGAGGCAACGCTGACCGAGTACCTCGAATGAGCAATATTGCGGCCTATGCGGCGCACGATGCGCAATCGCGCGGGCGGCGCTATCCCGAGCCCCCGCCTGCCTATCGATCCGAGTACCAACGCGATCGTGATCGCATCGTGCACTGCGGGGCGTTTCGCCGGCTCGTCTACAAAACCCAGGTTTTCGTCAATCATGAGGGAGACCTCTATCGAACCCGTCTGACGCATTCGCTCGAGGTCGCCCAGATCGCACGCACGATCGCGCGCGCGCTGCGGCTCAACGAAGAATTGTCCGAAGCAATTTGCCTCGCTCATGATCTCGGCCACACCCCGTTCGGGCATGCCGGGCAGGATGCGCTCAACGAGTGCATGCTGGATTTCGGCGGATTTGAGCACAACCTGCAGTCGCTGCGCATCGTCGACGAGCTCGAGGAGCGTTATGCGGATTTCGATGGCTTGAATCTGAGCTTCGAGTGCCGCGAGGGGATACTCAAGCACTGCTCGCAAAAGAACGCGCTCAAACTCGGCGACGTGGGCGAACGGTTCATCAATCGCCAGCAGCCGGGTCTCGAGGCGCAGCTCGCGAATTTCGCCGACGAAATCGCCTACAACAACCACGACGTCGAGGACGGCATCCGCGCGGGCCTGATCACGGTCGAGCAATTGCAGGAAGTGCCGCTGTTCGCCCAATACCACGCCGAGGTTCAAGCATTGCACCCCGCGCTCGCGGGCCGGCGTCTCGTCTACGAGGTGCTCCGGCGCATGATCAATCGTCTCGTCACGGATTTGATCGACTCGTCGGCCGAGCGCCTGCGAGCTTCCGGCGTCGCCTCGATCCAGCAGGTCAGGGCACACCCGGCGCCGTTGATCGGCTTCAGCGAACCGACGCGCGTTTTGAATCTGGGTTTGAAGTCGTTCCTGCGTGAGCACGTCTACAAGCATTACAAGGTGCAGCGCATGACCTCCAAGGCGCGGCGTGTCGTGCGAGACCTGTTCGATGCGCTGTTCGCGGATCCTGGCCTGATGCCCGACGAACACCGAGAGACGGGTTCTCGGCGAGAGTCGCTGCAGGGTCCCGCCGGCAGGGCGCGGGCCGTCGCGGACTACATTGCCGGCATGACCGACCGATACGCGATCCTCGAGCACGGCCGGCTATTCGACCCCAACGAAAAGACATGAACTCCATGAACAATAACGGACGACTCGACAACGATCTGCTGCTGCGCGCATTACTGCGCGAACCGACCCCGCGGCGGCCGATCTGGCTCATGCGCCAGGCGGGCCGCTATCTGCCCGAGTATCGCGCGACGCGCAAACGCGCCGGGAACTTCCTGGCGATGTGCACCAATCCGGAGATTGCCTGCGAGGTGACTTTGCAGCCCGTCGATCGGTATCCGCTGGATGCTGCGATCTTGTTCTCGGATATCCTCACGATTCCGCACGCGATGAATCTGGGCCTGGAGTTCGAAGCGGGCGAAGGGCCGACATTTGCACGGCCGGTGCGTACCGCGGCCGATATCGATCGATTGCCGATTCCGGATCCCGGCCACGAATTGAAGTACGTCGTCGATGCCGTGTCGCTGATACGGCGCGAATTGGCGGGGCGCGTGCCGTTGATCGGTTTTGCGGGCAGTCCGTGGACCGTCGCGACTTATATGGTGGAGGGCGGCGGCAGCAAGACCTTCGGTCAGATCAAACGAATGATGTACGAGGCGCCGCACCTGCTGCACCGGCTGCTCGAGCTGCTTGCGCGCGCGACCGTGCTTTATCTGAATGCGCAGATCGGCGCCGGCGCTCAGGCGGTCATGCTGTTCGACACCTGGGGCGGCGTGCTGACGCCCAAGCAATACGAAGAGTTTTCGCTCAACTATATGCAGCAAATCGTCTCGCAACTGACGCGCAAGGCCGAGGAGCGGATCGTTCCGTCGATCGTATTCACGAAAGGCGGCGGCGCCTGGCTTCCCAAAATTGCGGCAATTGGTTGCGATGCGGTCGGCGTCGACTGGACCACCGATCTTGCGACCGCACGGGATCTGGTCGGCGGCCGCGTCGCGCTGCAGGGCAACCTCGACCCTTCGGCTTTGTTCGCGTCGCCCGAAACCCTGCGCAGCGAGACCTTGCGTGTGCTCGACAGCTTCGGCGCAGGGCCTGGCCACGTCTTCAACCTGGGTCACGGCATCACGCCCGACGTCGATCCCGAGCGCGTCGCCGTGCTCGTCGAGACGGTGCGCGACTATATTTTGAGCTAAGGCTCGGTCGGGGCCGCGTGCTGTTGCGCGCCGTCGCGCAATTCGTCGCGCAGCGAGCGGCGCAAAATCTTGCCGACGTTGGTCTTTGGAAGCTCGGCGCGAAAATAGATGTGCTTGGGCACCTTATAGCCGGTGAGTTCGGTTCGACAGTGCGCGATCAGCTCATCCGCGGTGAGATCCGGGTCTCTCTTGACGACGAATAATGCAACCGCCTCGCCGGAGTTCGGATCGGACTCGGCGACCGCCGCGGCCTCTAGCACCCCGGGGTGCTCGACTGCGACGCCTTCGACTTCGTTCGGATACACATTGAAGCCCGACACGAGGATCATGTCCTTCTTGCGGTCCTCGATGAAGACGAAGCCCTCTGCATTGATGCGACCGATATCCCCGGTGCGCAGCCAATCGCCGAAGAAAACCTTCTCGGTTTCGTCGGGCCTGTTCCAATAGCCGCTCGTGACCTGCGGACCACGCACGCAAATCTCGCCGACCGCGTCGACGCCAACTTCGGCACCGTCGTCGGTGCGAATCGAAATTTCGGTCGAGGAAATCGGCAGGCCGATCGAGCCATTGAAGTCGATCCCGACCGGATTGATGCATGCGGCCGGCGAAGTTTCCGTCAATCCCCAGGCTTGGGTCAGAATGCAGCCGGTCACCGCCTTCCAGCGCGCCGCGACCGCCGCTTGCACCGCCATGCCGCCGCCCAGGCTGATCTTCAAACCACTGAAATCAAGCGTCTCGAAGCCTTTGGTATTGAGCAGAGCGTTGTATAGCGTATTGACGCCGCTGAAGAAGAAGAACCGGTACTTGCGCAGTTCCGCGACGAATCCCTTGAAGTCGCGGGGGTTGGTGATCAATATGTTGTGCGCGCCGAGATGCGAAAACAAGAAGCAATTCGCGGTCAACGAGAAGATGTGATACAGCGGCAACGCGGTGATGATGATCGGAGAGGGCATGGGCGGCACCGCCGGCTTGATCCAGGCGGACGCCTGCAGCAGATTCGACACCATATTTCGATGCGACAGCACCGCGCCCTTCGCAACGCCGGTCGTGCCGCCGGTGTACTGCAGGAATGCGGCATCTTCGGGGAGCACGTCGACCGGCGCGAGCTTCTGCCCCATGCCGGACGACAGCACACTCTTGAAGCGCAGTGCGCCGGGTATGTTCCACGGCGGCACCTGCTTGCGAACGTGGCGCAGCACGAAATTCACGATCGGGCCGCGCGGAAAGCCCAACAAATCGCCGACGCTCGTCAATACGACCTTTTTGACGTGCGTCGACGGCAACACCGATTCGAGCACGTGCGCGAAGTTCTCGAGGATTACGATCGCCTTCGCGCCGGAGTCCGCGAGCTGATGCTCGAGTTCGCGCGCCGTGTAGAGGGGATTGGTATTGACGACGACCATGCCCGCCCGCAGGGCGCCGAACAGCGCTATCGGGTACTGGAGGATGTTCGGCATCATCAAGGCGATGCGATCGCCGCGCGCGAGGCCCGATTTGTGCTGCAGCCACGCCGCGAATGATCGGCTCAATTCGTCGAGCTGCGCGTAGCTCAAGGTCGCGCCCATATTGGTGTAGGCGGGCGCATGCTGGTACCTTGCGCAGGCCTCTTCGATCAGCGCCTTGAGCGACGAATACTCAGAGGTATCGATATCGGCGGGTATGCCAGCCGGATAATTCTTGAGCCAAATTCGATCCAAGAGGGATTACTCCTCGTTATTATTGCGCGTGTATAGCACCGCGGCGTGCCGCCAGCAATCGTGCGGTACGGGCCACAGTCTGCCGATGCGACTTTTCACTTGAATGGAGCGCTTCCCATGAAAATATCGGCATTGTTTGTGATCTGCAGCGGCATCGTGCTTTCGGGTTGCGTGCTCGGCAGTGGCGCGTGCCTGTTCCAGCAGCCGTTCAAACACAGATTGGTCGGCACGATTCACTTTCGCAGCTATCCGGCCGGCGACGGCATCGACCACGTCCCGGTTTTGAGCTTGGATCAAACCGCCTACATTTACGCGCCGGCGATGAGCCATCTGTGCTTGCCTGCCAACGATCTGCAGCTGGTCGGCTGGTCGGAGTTTCCGCCGGACATTGCGGAAAATACGCGCATCGAGGTCGAGGGATCGGTATTTCAGGCCGCATCGATGCATCAGCACACGCCGTTCTTGATGACGGTGCGCAATATCCTGCCGGTATCCCATCCGTTGCCGGCCCCGCCGGCAGCTCCTGAAATGCCACCATCCGGCGAGACGCACTGACAACTGACCTCGCCGGCCGCACCTCGCCGGCCGCATTGGAATTCCGGGCAATCGGGCTACAATCTCCGTCAGAGGAGTTTCAACCATGGAGTTACGGGCGATGAACACCAAATACGTCTTGAGCATGGCGGCTTTCTGCTGGTTGGCGGCTGCGGCGCTGCCGGCTGCGGCCGACACTGCGCCCGCGGCAACGACCTGCAAGGATGGAACGACCTCGACCGCGAGCGGACAGGGCGCCTGCAGCCACCATGGTGGTGTGCAGACGAGCACCGCGCCGGCCACGCCCGCCGCAGCGGCGACCACGAGCAAGGCGCCCGCTGCGACGACGCCGGTGGCAAGCCCTGCGGCCCCCGCGACCCCGAAGACCGCTGCACCGGCTGCTGGCGCGGCCTCGTCACCGCCCGCTGGCGCGACCGCGAAATGCAACGACGGCACCTATTCGACCTCGAAGAATCATAGCGGCGCATGCTCGAAACACGGCGGCGTTGCCGGTTGGTTGTCGGCGTCCTAGGCGAATGCGGCCGGCCCGCGCCTGCCGCTTTCACTTGGTCAACAGCGGCTCGAGGACCGGCCAGACATTCGCGAGCAGGCGCGGTTGACCGAGCACATTCGGGTGGACCCCGTCGGCCTGCATGAGCGCGGGATTCAACGCGATATCGTTGAGCAGGAATGGCAGCACTGGTACCTTGAGTTCCTTGCCGAGACTCATATACGTCGAGCGGAACTGTTCGGTGTACTCAGGCCCATAATTGGGTGGTATGCGCATTCCGAGCAGCAACACCGATGCGCCGGCCGCGCGTGAGAGCGAGACCATCTTGGCGAGATTGGCCCGCATCGCCTCGATTGGGAGCGCGCGCAATCCGTCGTTGCCGCCGAGCTCGAGAATCACCAGCTGCGGATGGTGCAGCGCAAGTGCTCGCGGCAATCTCGCCAACCCCCCAGCGGTCGTCTCGCCGCTCACACTGGCGTTGATGACGCGGTAACCGTAACCTTCATGATGTAGTTTTGTCCGCAGCAGGCTGACCCAGCCTGTTTCGACGTCGGCCAATCCGTAGCCGGCGCTGATGCTGTCGCCAAATACGAGAATTGCGGCGGAATCGGCCCTGGCCGAGATTGCCGTAAAGACCAATACCAACAGAACGATCAACCGTTTCACAGGCGCTCCCGATGCCGGATCCCATCGTACAAGACAAAATCGTGCTCGAAGCGAGCCACGTCTCCAAAACGGTCGCGAGCCCCGAGGGTTCGCTGACCATTCTCTCCGATGTGAGCCTCTCGGTGCGAGCCGGCGAGTCGCTCGCGATCGTCGGCGCCTCGGGAGCCGGGAAATCGACGCTGCTCGCCTTACTCGCCGGCCTCGACACGCCGTCCGCCGGCCAAGTGTCGATCGCGGGCGCCGACCTGACCGCACTCGACGAAGACGGCCGCGCCGCGATCCGCGGCAAGCACGTCGGATTCGTGTTCCAGTCGTTTCATTTGATCCCGTCCTTGACCGCGATCGAGAACGTGATGTTGCCGCTCGAACTCGCCGGCCGGCGCAACGCGCGCGGCATCGCCGCCGAGGCGCTCGAACAGGTCGGGCTCGGCTCGCGCATGCCACACTACCCCAAACAACTCTCGGGCGGCGAGCAGCAGCGTGTCGCGATCGCGCGAGCCTTCGTGACGCATCCGGATTTGCTGTTCGCCGATGAGCCGACCGGTAATCTCGACAGCGTCACCGGCGCGAAGATCGCCGATTTGCTGTTTGATTTGAACCGCCGCATCGGCAGCACGCTCGTGCTCGTGACGCACGACCGGCCACTGGCTCTGCGCTGCGGCCGGGTGTTGGAGCTCGATGCCGGCCATACGGTGAATTGAAGCGATGCAAGCGCTGAGCTTCGCCTTACGCAACTTGTGGCGCGACCTGAAGTCGGGCGAGCTCTCCGTGCTGCTGCTCGCGTTGACGGTCGCGGTGCTGTCGCTGACCGCGGTCGGGTTCTTCACGAGCCGCATTTCGCAAGGCGTGCGCGCACAGGCCTCGGAAGTGCTTGCCGCGGATCTGCGCATCGAGTCGGATCATGCGATTCGCACGGACTACTTCGCCGAGGCGCGGCAGCGCGGATTGAGAACCGCCGAAGTGCAGTCGTTCGCAACCGCGATATTCAACGGCAATCTTTCCCAGCTCGCCTCGGTGCACGCGGTCAGCTCGAGCTATCCGCTGCGCGGCTCGGTGCGCATCGCCGATGCGCCGTTCGGCGCCGCACGCAACACCGACCGAATCCCGCACACGGGCGAGGCGTGGGTCGATGCGCGAATCATCGCGCAATTGAACTTGCCGCTGGGCTCGGAGATGCGGCTCGGCGCGGCCACGTTCACGGTCACGCAAGTGCTCGACTACCGGCCCGATCAGGGGACCGGCTTCGTCAACCTTGCGCCCGCGGTGCTCATCAACGCCGACGACGTCGCATCGACGCAGTTGATCCAGCCCGGCAGCCGCGTGACCTATGCCGGGCTGTTCGCCGGGCCGCCGGCCGCGATCGAGGCGCTGCGCGAAGATCTGAAGGCGCAAAAGTCGCCGGGCGAGCGGATCCGGGACGTCGATGACTCGAGCCGGCAGCTGAATTCGGCGATCGATCGGGCGAGCCGGTTTCTCAATTTGGCGAGCCTGGCTTCGGTGCTGCTCGCCGCGGTCGCCGTGGCGATGGGAGCGCGTCGCTACGTCGCGAGGCACATCGATACGGTCGCGCTGCTGAAATGCATGGGTGCCGCCCAGGGGCTCGTGCTCGCGATCTCGGTCATCGAGCTTTGTTTGCTGGCGCTCGCCGCGGTCGCGGTCGGCACGGTGCTCGGATTCGTCGCGCAATCCGGACTCGCGTGGCTGCTGCGCGATCTGATTCGCGGCGCCCTACCGCCGGCTTCGCTCGCACCGGTGCCGATCGCGCTGGTCACGGTGATCGCGATGCTGGTCGGATTCGCGCTGCCGCCGCTGTTGCAACTGAAGAGCACGCCGCCCGCGCGCGTGCTCCGCAAGACCGTCGAGGCGCCGCCACTGCGCTACGGCGCGAGCTATCTGCTCGCGCTCGCGGCGCTGTTCGCGATACTTTGGATCCTGGTGCGCGACACCGAACTGGTCGTCAGCGTGCTCGCCGGCGTGCTCGTGGTGGGCCTCGTGCTGGCGCTCGCCGGGTTCGGGCTCGTTCGATTGACGGGCCGACTGCGCGGCGGGGTTGGTGTCGCCTGGCGCTACGGACTCGCCAACGTTTCGCGCCGCGGCGGCGCAAGCGTCGTGCAAATCGTCGCGTTTGGCCTGGGGCTCATGGTGCTGCTGCTGCTCGCCGTCGTGCGCGGCGACTTGCTCACCGATTGGCGGCGCAGCCTCGCGGTCGACGTCCCCAATAACTTCCTCATCAACATCCGGCCCGAGGAAGTGCAGCCCCTCGGGGAATTCTTGAAATCCCATGGCTTCGCCGAGCCTGCAATGTATCCGATGGTGCGTGCGCGCATTACCGGCATCAACGGCCACGCGAGCGAGGACTTGAAGCCGCGCAGCGACTCCGCGCGTTCATTCATCGAGCGCGAACAAAATCTGACCTGGGCCGCGGATCTCATGCCCGATAACCAGCTGATCGCGGGTCAATGGTGGACCAAGGACGACGCCGGTAAGCCGCTCGTCTCGATTTCGACCGAATACCAGGAAGCACTGCAGCTGAAGCTCGGAGACACGATGCAGTTCGACGTCGCGGGCGAACCGCTGACGGTCCAAGTGGCCAGCATCCGCAAGATCCGCTGGGACAGCTTTCGGCCGAATTTCTTCCTGGTATTTCCACCGGGGCTGCTCGATGGGGCGGCGGGAACCTATATGACGAGCATTTATCTGACACCCGCGCAGCGGCCCTCGCTCGTCGATCTGGTGCGACAATTCCCGACGATCTCGGTGTTCGACGTCGATGCAATCCTCGCGCAAATTCGCGCGATCATGGACCGGGCATCACTCGCCGTGCAGTACGTGTTCCTGTTTACGCTCGCGGCCGGCGTCGTCGTGCTGCTCGCCGCGGTGCAATCGACGCGCGACGAGCGTCGCTACGAGAGCGCGATGCTGCGCACCCTGGGCGCGAGCCGCATGACGGTGCTGCAGGGCGTAGCCGCCGAATTCTCGGCGCTCGGATTTCTCTCCGGCACGCTCGCCGCGATCGGCGCAACCGGCATCGGCTGGGTGCTCGCGCGACGGCTGTTCTCGCTCGACTACACGCTCGATCCCTGGGTGTGGGCCGTCGGCCTCGTTTGCGGCACGCTGCTCGTCGGAATCAGCGGAACGTTGGCGACGCGGCGCGTCGTCGATACACCGCCGATAGTGAGCCTGCGCGAGGATTGATCGGCCGAGGCGCCTTGCGCCCGATGCGCGGCGAGCGCGGCTACTTCGCGTCGAGAATCAGCCAGCCCGCCGGGGTGGCGATGCCGCGCGGCGGCAGCGCTTCGATGTGCACGTCGTAAAGACCGGCTTCGAAGCCGGATGTGTTGAATGCAACCTTCAGATCGCCGTTCGAATCCTTGAGCAGGTTTTCGAGCACCAGAACCCGGCCCTGATCGCGCTTGTCGATCACGGCTCGGAACAGCGTCTCGCGCGAGTAGCCCATGTCGATGTTCAGATTGATGAGCTCGGCCGACTTGCTGTTGAAGCTCACGCGCGCGCTGTCGATGCCCGCGGCGTGATCCGGCGCCACGCGGTAGGCGTGCTGTGCCTTGGGCGCCGACAGGGACCCGTGGGTTGCGAGCGACTGCGCATTCTCGAGCCTGCCGTTCAGCGAGATCAACTTTCCGTAGAGTCCGCCCAACGCCAGCACGCAGCATAAGCAGAGCGCGCCGAGCCCGATCGGCAAATAGGGCGTCTTCCAAAACGGCGGCTTGGGTTCGCCCAAGTCCTGGGGGCTGCCGCTTCTCTCGAGCAGTTTCAAACTCGCGTGAGTTCGCTCCGAGAGGTTCAGATCATTGAGGAATTCGGGGTTGGCTCGGCACCAATCTTCGAGCTGGCGCGCGCCCTTGAGCGGCAATTTATTCTCGAGGTAGCGCTCGACGAGGCGATGATCTTCGATGAACTTGCGATCAAAACGCGGCGCAGGCGCGGCGGGCGGCGTGGAAAGTACGGCTTGATCTGATCGAGCGTTCATGGAGGCATTCCTATGCCCGGTCAGTCTGCTACAAATCGGTCAAAAACAGCTGTGAAATGCGCCTCAGAAAGGCCGCCAATTATTGGTTCAAGTTCACTAAAATAGCGGCCCGCTGGGCCCTATCGAGGCGCCGCCAGTCGATTTTGGAGCCGTCGCCGCGGCTCAAGGCCTGGTCGTCGATATGCGTCGGCGGGCAGCGTTGACGCCGCGAGCGCACCGGCAGAGCCCCCGTGCGCCCGCGCCGAACGATGTCGATGATCGCGCGGATCACGGCCGGGTTGTTCGCAAGATTTCCGTGCAACTCGTCGACATAAAAGGTCTTGAGATTCGGCAGCATTGCCGAGGCGCGCATGACGGTGCCGTCGCCGTCGTTGGTGAATTCGTACTCGAATCCAGCTGCTTTGCGCCGCACGGCGACGATCGTACTGCGATTGACGCCGACGATTTGCAACATCCGCGAATCCGCCGGCGCAAGCGCCGCACGCACCGCCAAATTCCGTGCAAGCAGCGCGAGGTTCGGTTGCGGTCCGTGCGCCGGCCAGCCGCTGCGCACATAAATGTCGGCGCCGCGCAGCCGATCCCGCGGCGGCAACAACTGGTGCAGGCCCGGAAACGTATGGAACACGTGTTGCGCGAGAAATTCGGGCGAGTGCGCCAAATCGAGGAGTGCCACCTTGCGTACGAACGGGTAGGTGCCGCGCAGGGCCTGCAGCGGTGCGTAGGACCCGAAATTCGGCGTTCCCAACAAGATCAGTTTTTTCACCGAGCGCTTCGGCAGCAGTTGCATCGCCATGCGCGAGACCAGCCCGCCCATGCTGTGGCCGACCAGGATCACGGGTTCGCCGGCTGCGCGGATGCGATCGGCGAGCGCGGCGCCGAGTTCCTCGAGATCCAAGCGCCAATCGTAGGGGCAAAGCGTCGCCGCGAGGCCCATCGCGCGCATCTGCAGCTGCAACCGGGCATAGGCAAACGGAAATACGCCCATCGGCTGCAAGCTTCGCCCGGCGGGCAGTGCAAGATCCTCGAGGCTGCCCGCGGCAATTGCCTCGGGGTCGATGAACACCGCTTGCAGCTTTCGTTTCCCGGCAGGCTTGCGCCCGAGCTTCGAGCCCATGATCCCCGGCAATACGAAGATCGGCGGACCATGCCGCCGCGGCGCCGACGCCGCAATGCCTGCGAGCCGTACGAGCTCGGCGTAATTTTCGGCGCCGAAGTACAGGCGCAATTCGCCTGCGTGGGCGCCGCTTGCGAGGGCTTCGAGCACCGCGGCTTCATCGGCACGAAGAACCCATTCCGACAACGGACCCGCCTCAGCTCTTCGCGGTCATGGCCGCGTGCACGATCTTGCAAAGTTCCGAAATCGCGGCGATGCGAGTGCTCGACTTGCGCCAGACCGCGCCTACGCTCCGGGTCGGCTCCGGCTTCGCGAAATGGCGTATCGTCAGTCCGCGCTGCGAGCCGAACGGCGCGTCGACCGCAAACTCCGGCAACAGCGTGATTCCGAGTCCGGCGACGACCATCTGGCGCAGCGTCTCGAGGCTCGTCGCGCGAAAATCCTCGGCCTCGCGCACATCGACGCGGCTGCAGACTTCGAGTGCCTGATCGCGCAGGCAGTGGCCGTCTTCGAGCAACAGCAGGGTCTGCCCTTTGAGGTCCTGTATTTTGATCGTCGACTTCTCGCCGAGCGGGTGATGATGCGGAAGAGCGAGCGTGAATGCCTCGTCGTAGAGCTTCTGCGACTCCAGCCCATCCTGGGAAATCGGCAGCGCCAGGATTCCGACGTCGATTTCGCCGTCGCGCAGGCGTTTCAGCAGCGGTTCGGTCTGGTACTCGTAGAGCATCAGGCCAAGATGCGGCAGCCCTTTGCGGATCTTCGTCATGATGCGCGGCAATAGGTAGGGACCAATCGTCGGAATCAGCGCCACCTTGAGTTTGCCGGCGAGGGGATCGGTGTTGCTGCGCGCGAGCGCAACAATCGAATCGCCTTCCTCGAGCATGCGCCGTGCGCGCACCACGACTTGCTTGCCGACTTCGGTGAGCTGCACGTTCTTCGGCTGGCGCTCGACGAGCTTGACGCCGAGATACTCCTCGAGCTTCTTGATCTGCGCGGACAACGTCGGCTGGCTCACGAACGTGCGCGCGGCCGCCTTGCCGAAATGCCCGGTGTCGGCGAGCGCGACCAAGTACTTCAGATCTTTGAGATTCATGTACTCATCTCGATAGAAAGGCTCTATCAATCATTATATTATAATCGTTTGGGACAATTGACGGTAAGCGTGCCCCGCAGCACGATAGAATGCCTCGGGTGTCAGATTCGAGAGGACCTTCGATGGCTTCAGCAGCACGACCAACGCGATTATCCTCCGGGGTCGTCGTCGTGAGCTTGGTCGAGCGCAAGCTCAAGTTCCTGCTGCTGCGCGCCTATCGCAACTGGGATTTCCCCAAGGGTATCGTCGAACCCGGTGAGGCGCCGATCGATGCGGCGCTGCGCGAAGTGCGCGAGGAAACCATGCTCGACGACATCTCCTTCGATTGGGGGCTCGTATTTATGGAGACGGGCCCGTACAACAAAGGCAAGATCTCGCGCTACTACATCGCGCGCAGCAAGGAACAGCAAATCATCCTGCCCGTGAACCCCGAACTCGGCGTGCCGGAGCATCAAGAAGCCCGCTGGGTCAGCTTTCCGACCGCGCTCGAAATGGTCACCGCGCGCTTGAAACCGGTCGTGCGCTGGTCCTACGGCATCATCACGCACGGGGCCCCTGCCGCTGCGCCCTAGTCCGGCGCGCGGCTCGTTGCGTCGAGCCTAATTGTGCCGCTGCCGAGTTCCGCGACGTCGCCGCTGACGCGTATACGGCGCTCCAAATCGATCCTTAAATAAAGCGTCGAGGGCCGTCCTGTATGTTCCCCTTGCGAGATTTCGAGCGCCGCGGGCAGCGGGCGCTGCATTGCGAGCCACCAACCGCCAAAATTTGCGGTGGCCGATCCGGTAGCCGGGTCCTCGAGGATCGCCGGCCCCTGCGGAAAAAAGAATCGCGATAGCACGCGGTCCGCACCGCTCGACGCAAACAGATACGCCATCGCGGGAGCATCGGGCCGTTGGAATGCCGCGAGCAGATCCGCGCGCGGTGCTGCGCGCCGTACCGCGTCGGGCGAGGCGAGCGGGACGATCAGTTGTTCGGTGCCGGCCTTGACCCAGAGCGGGCGCGCGCCGATATCCGGCTGCTCGAGCCCGAGGGCTGCGGCGAGTTCGCCAGTCGAGCGGTCGAATTCGCGCACGGTTTGCGCCGGCGCGGTCAGTGTCCAACGGTCGCCGTCGGCCTCGACCGCAATCAGGCCCGCCTGCATCTCCAGCTGCAGCGACCCCAACCCAAGACCCATCGAGCGACATACATGCGCCGTCCCGAGCGTCGGGTGACCTGCGAATGCCATTTCGAAGCGCGGCGTGAATATTCGAACGCGCGCCGCGGCGCTCGTCGACGGTAAGATGAATGTCGTCTCGGACAAATTGAATTGCAGCGCGATAGCTTGCATCGTCGCCGTATCGAATTCCGAGCCGTCTTCAAATACGCAGAGCGGATTGCCGGTCAGCGCGCCCCGCTCGCGTGTAAACACATTGACGATGCGAAATCGATATTCAGACATCCGGTGCGTAGTTTAATCCTACGGGCGAACGACCACTACCGGAGCCGGCGCCACGACCGCGACGCGCGGGCCGTAGTAGGGGTGATAGTAGCCCCGTCCGGGCGCGACCACGCAGGCCGACAGGCTCAGCAATCCCAGGGGAATCATGATTTTCATCAGAATCTTCATGTTGGCGATCTCCAGCAATGTTGAGTGAACCACGCTAGAGAGAACGCGGCAGCCCGAACCCCGGATGACACGATGAACGACTGTTAACCTTCGGATCGGCATGGACATAATCACGCCGGCGGCCTACAACGCCATGCACCGCAATGCGGCATCGAGCCTCATGATTGCAGCGCGGATGCTGCAGCGCCGCGGTGTGGTCCCGGGCGCTTCAGGCCAGCGTGTGAAACACCTTTTGCACGTCGTCATCCTGCTCGAGCTTGTCGATCAGCGCGAGCACTTCGGTCGCTTGGTCTTCGGGCAGTTCGGTCGGTACCGCACAGATGTATTCGTGCTCCGCGGACAGCGGCGTGATACCGCGGCTTTCGAGCGCCAATTGCAGCTTCCCGAAATCGTTGAACGCGCAGCGGATCACGAGCTGCGCCTCACCCTTCTCGCCGGTGCTCTCGCCCATTTCCTCGAGGCCATGGTCGATCAGGTCCAGTTCGAGTTCGTCTTGGTCCTTGACCGCGGCGGGATCCAAGCGAAATACGCCCATCTTTTTGAACAAAAAGCTGACGCTGCCGGTCGTACCTAGGTTGCCTGAGCCTTTCGTGAAGATATTGCGCAGGCTGCCGACCGTTCGGGTCGGATTGTCGGTCGCGGTCTCGACCAGCAGCGCAACGCCGTGCGGCGCGTATCCCTCGTAGAGGATTTCCTGATAATTGGCCGCTTCTTTGCCCGAAGCACGGCGGATCGCGGCGTCGGTCTTGTCCTTCGGCATGTTGACCGCGCGCGCATTTTGCAGCACGCGTCGCAGCGTGTGGTTCGAGGCCGGGTCCGGACCCCCGGCGTGGACTGCGATTGCTATGTCCTTCGCAACGCGCGTGAACTGTTTTGCCATGCGGTTCCAGCGCGCGAACATGGCATGTTTTCTGACTTCGAATATGCGTCCCATACCGTACATGGTAGCAATACCCACTCAAACAGCTAGACTTGCAATTACTCCCTCAAGGTATTACTTATGAGCGAAACCCCTCCCGCGGCGAGCCCGATCTCGCCGAGCTTCCGCGAACTCGCGCTTTCCGAGCCCGTTTTGAAGGCATTGGCCGACGTCGGCTACGAATCGCCGTCGCCGATCCAGGCTGCCACGATCCCCGTTTTGCTCTCGGGCGTCGATATGCTCGGGCAGGCGCAAACCGGCACCGGAAAAACCGCGGCGTTCGCACTTCCCGCGCTCACCAAAATCGACTTGACGCTTCAGGCGCCGCAAGTGCTCGTCCTGGTGCCGACGCGCGAGCTTGCCTTGCAGGTTGCCGAAGCATTCCAGCGCTACGCGGCGCACCTCAAGGGTTTTCATGTGCTGCCGATCTACGGCGGCCAGAGCTATCAGCCCCAGCTCAATGCGCTGCGCCGCGGCGTCCATGTCGTCGTCGGCACGCCGGGCCGTGTCATCGATCATATGGACCGCGGCACGCTCAAGCTGTCGGGCCTGACGCTGCTCGTGCTCGACGAAGCCGACGAAATGCTCCAAATGGGCTTCGTCGATGCGGTCGAGAGCATCCTCGAGAAGACGCCGCCGCAGCGCCAGGTTGCCTTGTTTTCAGCGACGCTCGCGGCGCCGATTCGGCGCATCGCGCAGAAACACTTGCGCTCGCCGGTCGAGGTGACGATCAAGAGCAAAACCAGCACCGCCAACAACATCCGCCAGCGCTACTGGGTCGTCAGCGGCGTGCACAAACTCGACGCGCTCACGCGGATCCTCGAGGCCGAGACCTTCGACGGCATGCTGGTATTCACGCGCACCAAACAATCGACGGTCGAACTGGCCGAGAAACTCGAGGCGCGTGGATTCGCCGCGGCACCTTTGAACGGCGACATTCCGCAGCCGCTGCGCGAGCGTACGGTGGCGCGCCTCAAGTCCGGCCAAATCGACATCGTGGTTGCAACCGATGTCGCGGCGCGCGGACTCGATGTCGAGCGTATCGGCCACGTCGTGAACTACGACGTGCCTTATGACACGGAGTCCTACGTGCACCGGATCGGTCGCACCGGGCGAGCCGGCCGCAAGGGCGAGGCGATCCTGTTCATCGCACCCCGCGAACGCAACATGTTGCGCGCGATCGAACGGGCTACGCGGCAGACCATCGAACAAATGAATTTGCCGAGCGTGGATGCCGTCAACGCGCAGCGCATAGCTAAATTCAAGCAGAGGGTCACCGACGCGATCGCCAAGGGCGAGAACGACCCTTACCGGCCGGTCATCGAGCAGCTCGAAGCGGAAACCGGCATTGCGCTCATCGAGATCGCCGCGGCGCTCGCAAGTCTTGCGCAGGGCGCCTCGCCGCTGCTGCTCGCGGGCAAGCCGGAGAAGCCGCTCGACGCGACACCCGAACGGCCGAGCGCGCGCGAGACGCCTGCACCCCGCGCCGAGCGGCCGAAATCCAAACCCGTGGCCGGCGAAATGGAAACGTTTCGCCTCGAAGTGGGTTCCGTCCACGGCATCAAGCCGGGTAATATCGTTGGAGCGATCGCCAACGAGGCCGGCATCGAAGGTGTGCACATCGGGCGCGTCGATATTCGCGAGGATCATAGCTTCGTCGACTTGCCGGAAGGCATGCCAACGCCTATCTTCAAGGGGCTGCAGAAAGTGCGGGTCGCGGGCAGGGAATTGCGGATCAGTCGCGTCGCCGAGAAGCCGCCGAAACCGCCGCGAAATCCCGCGGGTCGGCACACGGAGCGAAAGCTGCTCACGCGCCGCTAGAGGCTCGAAGTTATAGGTCGACACACGGCAAAGGAGGAAGTATGGGTAAGGGTATGGAGCGGAAGAAGGAAGAGAAGAAAAAGCCCGCAAAGACGCTCGAAGAGAAGCGCGCGGCCAAGCGCGCCAAGAAAGAAGCCAGAGGCTGAGGCGCCGGCCGCTAGACCACGCGACCGCGCCGGCCGCCGCTCAGGAAATCCTGAATGTTGGCGGCCATTTCATCGAGGCAGCGTTGACGCGATTCGCGTGCCGCCCAGGCGACGTGCGGCGTCACCAGCAGATTCGGGATCGCGGCGTCCTGCAGCGGGTCTGCGTTGACGGGCGGCTCCTGCGGCAAGACGTCGATGCCCGCGCCGCCGAGCCGCCCAGATTTGAGCGCTGCGGCGAGTGCGCCGCTGTCGATTAGTGCGCCGCGCGCCGTATTGATCAGCAGCGCGTCCTTTTTCATCAGCGCCAATTCGGCGGCGCCGATCATGCCGCGGGTTTGGTCGGTCAGTGGACAGTGCAGCGACACGATATCCGCGACTGCCAGTAGTTCGCGCAGCAGGACGCGCTGAGGCGCCTTGCCTTCGGGCGGACCCGCGCCGCCGTGCCGGTTCGCAGCCAACACACGCATGCCGAAACTCTCGCCGATCCTGCCGACCGTGCGGCCGAGCTCGCCCCATCCGACGATGCCGAGCGTCAAGCCCCTGAGTTCGCGGATGCGCAATTCGGCGCCCCTGAACGAGGCGCCGCCGGCCCAGGCCCCCTCGATCACGAGCTGGCGAAAGGCGGGCAGACGCTGGGTCAAATACAAAATCATGCTCCATGCATGCTGCGCAACCGACGGGGTGCAATAGCTGCGCACATTGCAGACGCCGACGCCGCGCTCTTCAGCTGCGGCCAAATCGATGTTGTCGGTTCCGGTGCCCGCCACCGCGATCAATTGCAATCGCGTCGCCGCCTCGAGCGTCGTGCGCCCGAGCTTGATTCGGTTGAGCAGCACGATCTCGGCGTGTTCGATGCGCTCGATCAGCTGCGATTCCGTGGTGTTGTCGTAGAGCCGAAGTGTCGGGATCACGCGCATCAGGCTTGCGGTGCCGAGGTCTGAATAAGAGATGGTTTCGTAATCCAGGAATACGGCTCGCATGGCGCGCTAGAATACCCATCCTGCAACAAATTCCAAGGGTCGAGCCGCGAGATGAAGGTTTCCGCCGTTAGGGCATTGATCGCCGCGAACGTCGTCGTGTTCCTGCTGCAAAACATGGCGCGGGAGAGGATGGAGTATTGGTTTGCGCTGTGGCCGTTGCAGCCCGATCTCGACGGGCGGGTCTACTTCCACACCTGGCAAATCGTCAGCTATGCATTTCTGCACGACACCACTCACATCACGCATCTGCTGTTCAACATGATCGGCCTGTGGATGTTCGGCGCCGAGGTCGAACGCGCCGTGGGGCCCGCGAGATTGCTATGGTGCTACTTCGCTTCCGTCGTCACGGCCGCATTGACTCAATTGCTCGTCCCCAGTCTTCTGGGCGGCGAACCGAGTCCGACGATCGGCGCATCGGGCGGCGTCTTCGGCCTGCTGCTGGCGTATGCGTTCCTGTTTCCGACGCGCAAGGTGATACCGCTGTTTCCGCCGATACCGATGCCCGCTTGGCTGTTCGCGGCGCTCTACGCCGGCTTGGAACTCGTGTTGGGTGTCACCGGATCGCAGGCGAGCGTCGCCCATTTCGCGCATCTCGGCGGCATGATCGGCAGCGCGATCGTGATCATGCGGTGGCGCGTTAGCCGAGTTTGGCGCGGCTGACCGCAGCGCGCGGCGCGCGGATACCGCCGGCGCGCGGAACCGGCTAACCTAGGCGCCATGAGTCCGCAATTGCCGCCGAAACCATCCTCATCGCTTGCGCGTTTGCGCGCCGCGCACTGGCTCTTCGGCCTCTGTGCGGCCGCCGCATGCGCGGGTCCCGCGAACGCAGAGTGGGTCACGCGCATCACCGACGGCATCATGGGCACGCGCATCACGATCGAACTGTGGGCCGACGAGGGCGTCAAGGCGGACCCGGCGATCGACGCCGTGCTCGACGAGATGCGGCGCATCGACGAATCGATGAGCACCTACAAGCCCACGAGCGAGGTCAGCGAAGTCAACGCGAAGGCGGCCGACGGGCCGATGCACATCAGCAAGGAGCTGTTCGATTTGCTGGTCACGTCCAAGCAGTACTCGGTCATCACCGACGGCGCGTTCGACATCACTTACGCCAGCGTCGGATACATGTACGACTTCCGCAAGCGCATCCGGCCGAGCGAGGCGCAAATCGACAAGGCTCTGCCGGCCGTCAACTACGAACATCTGCTGCTCGATCCGCAGGCGCAGACCGTGCAGTTCTCGCAGAGGGGCGTGCGCATCGATCTCGGCGGCATCGCCAAGGGCTATTCGGTGGACCGCGGCATCGAGGTGCTGCAGTCCTTCGGAATCACGCGCGCTTACATCTCCGCGGGCGGCGACAGCCGCATCATCGGCGACCGCTTCGGCAAACCCTGGATCGTCGGCATCCGCGATCCGAGAAAGGGGCCGGACTCGGTGATCCTGCGGATCCCCCTCGTCAACGCGGCGATTTCGACCTCCGGGGATTACGAGCGATACTTCGACGAAGGCGGTGTGCGCTATCACCACATCATCGATCCGCATACGGGCCACTCCGCGACCAAGGTGCGCAGTGCGACGATCATCGGGCCTTACGCCACGCGCACCGACGGCCTCTCGAAGACGGCATTCGTGCTCGGGCCGGAAAAAGCCCTGGAAATCTACAATCGCCTCGACGACATCGACGCGATCATCGTCAAGCTCGACGGTACCGTGGTCTATTCCAAAGGAATGCAGCGCGCAAAGGACATTCAGGTGCTCAAGGACACGCCGCCGCCGCCGGCACAGCCGCCGCCCTGATGCCGCGCACGGCCGAATCAGTCGCGGAAATTGTTGAACTGCAGGGGTACGCCGAAATCTCCCTTTCGCAGCAGCGCGATCGCCTCCTGCAGATCGTCGCGCTTCTTGCCGATCACGCGCACTTTGTCTCCTTGGATTTGCGCCTGGACCTTGATCTTCGAATCCTTGATGGCGCGCGACACTTTTCTGCCGGCGTCGGCGTCGATGCCGTGCTTGAGCACGACGAGCTGGGTCGCGCGCGCGAGATTTACGGTCGGGTCCTGCACGTCGAGGCAGACGATGTCGATGCCGCGCTTCGCGATCTTGAGCTTGAGAATCTCGAGCATCTGCTTGAGCTGAAACTCCGCCTCCGCGATCATCGTCACGGTCGTCTCGAGCAGTTCGAAACGCGCGCCCGTATCCTTGAAATCGAAGCGCTGCGCGAGCTCGCGGCTAGCCTGATCGACCGCGTTGGTCAGTTCATGGGTGTCGATTTCCGAGACGACGTCGAACGAAGGCATGGCTACTCTCCCCTGACCGCTTGAAACCTTCAACGATACCCGCGCGCCTGCAGCGTGAATAGCTTGGCGTAGCGTCCGCTCTGCGCCATCAGCGACTCGTGGCTGCCGCGTTCGACGATCCGGCCATCGTCGAGCACGAGGATCTGGTCGGTCATGCGCACCGTCGAAAAGCGGTGGGATATGACGATGGCGATGCGATTGCGCGTCAACTCCCGGAAATGCTCGAAGACCTCGGCCTCGGCACCGGCGTCGATCGCGGCCGTGGGCTCGTCGAGCACGAGAATGTCGGCATCGCTGCGCATGAACGCGCGAGCGAGCGCGATTTTCTGCCACTGGCCCCCCGACAGCTCGCGGCCGTCCTTGAACCATTTCCCGAGTTGCGTGCGGTAGCCTTCGGGCAGCGCATCGACGAACTCCGCGGCCAAGCCTTGCGCCGCGGCGCTGCGCCAGCGCTGCTCGTCGTCGAACGCGCGCACGTCGCCGGCGCCGATATTCTCGCCGACCAACATCTGATAGCGAGCGAAATCCTGGAAGATCACGCCGATGCGCTGGCGCAGCGTCGTCTCATCCCATTCCTGCAAATCGACGCCGTCGAGCAGGATGCGTCCCTTGGTCGGGCGGTATAGGCGCGTCAACAGCTTGATCAGCGTGGTCTTGCCGGAGCCGTTCTGGCCGACCAACGCGAGGCTCTCGCCGGGGCGCACGTGCAAATCGATCTCGGCAAGCGCCGGCGTGCTCGCGCCGGGATAGATGAACTCGACGCCCTCGAAGCGGATACCATCGCCCAGCGCAGTGCCGCGCTGCACGCTGCCGCCGCTGCGAGGCGCGGGTTGCTCGAGATATTCGAAGAGATTCGAGAGGTACAGGTTGTCCTCGTACATGCCGCCGACCGCCGACAGCGACGCGCTGACAGCGGTCTGGCCCTGGCGAAACAGCATCATGTACATCGTCATCTGGCCGAGCGTGATCGCGCCCATGACCGTTTCCACGGTTATCCAGCCGTAGCCGCCGTAGAGCGCCGCGGTGCCGAGTAATCCCAAGCCTAAGCCCCAGGCGTCGCGCCGCACCGAAAGGTCGCGATCTTCTCGGTACAGGCGCGTGAAGATATTGCGGTAACGATCCAGCAGCCTCGGCCCGAGGTCGAACAGTTTGACTTCCTTGGCGTAATCCTCGCGCGCGAGCACCGATTCCAGATAGATCTGCATCCGCGATTCCGGCGCACGCCATCGAAACAGCCGAAACGCCTCGCCGGAAAACCGCGTTTCCGCGAAAAACGCGGGAAGGCCTGCAAGCGCGAGCAACAGCACCGCCCAAGGCGAGAACTTGATCAGCAAGCCGCCGAAGGACACCAGCGAGATCGCGTTTTGCAGCAGGCCGAAGGTGCGCATCACGAGCGACAGCGGCCGGCTCGACGCCTCGCGCCGCGCACGGGTGAGCTTGTCGTAGAACTCGGAGTCTTCGAATTGCGTCAAGTCCAGCGTGAGCGCCTTCTCGAGGATCATCACGTTGACCCGCTGGCCGAGCTGCGCGCGCAGCAGCGATTGGGCCAGCGAAATGCCCCGCTGCGCCATCGAAGATCCGGCGACCAGCAGGGCTTCGAGGCCGACGTACACGAACACCTCGCGCGGCGCGACGACGCCGGTGCGGCGGTGAAGATCGGCGGCGTGAACGACCGCGTCGACGATCAGGGCGCCGACGTAGGCCACGCCCGCCGGCAACACGCCGGCGGCCACGGTCAACAGCACCAGTGACACGGACAGCCAGCGGTTGGTCGTCCACACGAGATCGAGCGCACGTCTGCTGTAGGCAAATACGCTCAGGAATCCGCTGGCTGGGCTCATCGACAATTTGGGTTGCGGCGGCAAGGGGGGTCGCGAAGGTTTATAATGGGCGCAAGTCAGAGTCCCGTATTGCGGAGCCCGCGGTGAAATTCAAGCCCCTACTCGATCGGTGGAAGAAAGATACCGGACCGCCGCTGACTGTGCAGGAATATTCCGTACGTTTGCCACTCGACGATGCCTCGCGGCTGCACGCGCTGGTTGCGTTGTTTCCCGGGCGCACCGCGGAGGAAATCGTGACCGACCTGCTGCACGTCGCGCTCGACGAAATTGCGGCCTCGATGCCCTATGAACCCGGGCCGAAAGTCATTTCCCGGGACGATCACGGCGATCCGATGTACGAGGATGTCGGCCTCACGCCTCGATTCGTCGAATTGACGCGGCAATTCCGCAAGGATCTGCAGGCCGCGCCTAAGAAGTAGCGGGCTTGACGCTGCGAGCTCAAGACGGCGATACTCGCACTCATGTACACGGCGACCCTGGTCCGCAACGCCCGCTGGTGGTGGCGAAAACCCTCGTAAGGAGATGGGCGCTGGCCGCTGTCGATCCGAATTAATCATCCGTAAATCCAGAACCCATTTCCGACGCACGCCGGGGTGGGTTTTTTGTTGTCCGTCATTTTTGTAGCGAAACCTTATGAAGTCACACTTCGACATCGCAGCCGATCTGGACACGCCGGTCTCGGCGTATCTGAAGCTCGCGCCGTTTCGGCCGCGATTTCTGCTGGAAAGCGTCGAAGGCGGGGAGCGGCTCGCGCGCTATTCGTTCATCGGCTTCGGCGACTGTCTCGAAGTGAAGCTCGACGCCGCGGGCTTGCACGTCGACGGTGTGCGCTCACCGCGGCCCGAAACCCGCACGCAATTCCTCGACGCGCTGCGCATCGCCTTGGGCAAGGCGCCGCGACCGCTGCCGTCGATCCCGGGCGTGCCGCTGCTCGGCGGCTTGGTCGGCTATACCGCCTACGACGCGGTGCGCTACTTCGAACGCCTTCCGGGAAGGCGCCTCGACGACACGAAGGCGCCACATGCGCATTATGTCGCGCCTCGATCGCTGCTGGTCTTCGACCATTTGACGCGCGGCGTGGCGCTGCTGCATGACGGCAGCGAGGCTGAGCGCCAGAACCTGAGGCGCGAGCTCATCCGGGCGCTGCGCGGACCGGTACCAACGATCCAGACGCCGGGCGGCTTTTCGCTCGCGACCCCGTCGCTCTCGGCCGCGAACCATGCGGCCGGCGTGCGTCGGGCGCAGGAATACATCACCGCGGGGGACGTCTACCAGCTCGTGCTCGCGGCGCGCTTCGAGGGACGCCATCAGCTCTCACCCTTCGAGGTATATCGCGCGCTGCGGCTGCTGAATCCGTCGCCTTACATGTATTTCTGCGAACTCGGTGACATCACGGTCGTCGGTTCCTCGCCGGAGGCGCTCGTCAAGCTGCATGATGGCTACGCGCAATTGCGGCCGATCGCGGGGTCCCGGCCGCGCGGCACCGACACCGCGAGCGACCTTGCACTCGAGTCGGAACTGCTCGCGGATCCGAAGGAAAATGCGGAGCACGTCATGCTCGTCGATCTGGCGCGCAACGACCTTGGGCGCGTTGCAACCGCCGGATCGGTGCGCGTCGACCCGTTTCGCGTGATCGAGCGCTACAGTCACGTCATGCACATCGTGAGCGGCGTCAACGGCCGCTTGAGCAAGGGCCGGGACGCCTTCGACTTGTTTGCCGCGACCTTTCCGGCCGGTACACTGGTCGGAGCGCCGAAAGTGCGCGCGATGCAAATCATCGACGAACTCGAACCGGTCGGCCGGCAACTCTACGGCGGCACCGTCGGCTATTTCGGACGCGAAGGCGACATGGACCAGGCGATTACGATTCGTACGCTCGTGTTTCGAGGCGACGAGTACAGCTACCAAGCGGGCGGCGGAATCGTTGCGGACAGCTCCGCGCCGGCCGAATATGCCGAGGTCATGGCGAAGAGCGCCGTGCTGCGCCGTGCGCTGGAACTTGCGGCGGAGGGGCTCTAGGACCATGGCCGTACCGAGACTGCTGCTGATCGACAACTACGATTCCTTCACTTACAACCTCGTGCAGGCGTTTCTGATGCTCGGCGCCGAGGTCGACGTCTATCGCAACGACGCGCTCAGCATCGAAGCGGCGCTTGCGATGCATCACTCGCATCTGGTGATTTCACCGGGCCCGGGGCGGCCGCAGGATGCCGGCATTTCAATGCAGATGATTCAAGCGTTCGCCGGACGCGTGCCGATCTTCGGCGTGTGTCTGGGCCATCAAGCCTTGGTCGAAGCCTTCGGCGGCAAGGTCGTGCGCGCCGGCCGCTTGATGCATGGGAAGGTTTCGCCGGTGCGCCACGACGGCAAGGGCCTGTTCGCGGGCATGCCGCAGGAATTTTCCGCGGGCCGCTATCATTCCTTGATCGCCGAGACCGCGAGCATCCCTGAGGCGCTCGAGGTGACTGCGAGCACCGCCGAGGGCGAGATCATGGGCGTAAGGCACCGGAATTTGCCGATCGAAGGCGTGCAATTTCATCCCGAGAGCGTGCTGACGCCGCAGGGGCCGATCTTGATGGGCAATTTTCTGAAGCTGTAGAGCGCGACCGATGAATACCCTGCGGCAGTTGCTCGAGCAGTTATTGGACGGCCAAGATCTCGTGGAGCCGCAAGCTTACGCATTGCTCGGAATGTTGACCGATCCCGCGCTCGAACCGGCGTTGGCCGGCGCGCTGCTCGCAAGCTTGCGCGCCAAGGGCGTCAAAGCCGCGGAAGTGCGCGGATTTGCGGCGGCAATGCGCGCGCTCGCGCGCAAGCCCGAGTTGCCGGACTCGCCCGATGCGATCGATATCGTCGGCACCGGCGGAGACGCCTCCGGAAGTTTGAATCTTTCCACGGGCGCCGCGCTGTTGACCGCGGCATGCGGCATGCCCGTCATCAAGCATGGCAACCGCTCGATATCCAGCCGCAGCGGCAGCGCGGACTTGATCGAGCAACTGGGACTGAAGCTGCCGCTCGATGAAGCGCGCGCCGCGCGCTGCTTCGCCGCGACCGATTTCACGTTCTTGTTCGCGCCGTATTTTCATCCGGCCATGCGCGCGTTGGCGCCGATCCGCACGGCCTTGGGCGTGCGCACGATTTTCAACATGCTGGGACCGCTCACGAATCCCGCGTCGCCGCGCTATCGCCTGATCGGCGCCTATGACGCGGCGGCCGCCGAGCTCATGGCCGAGACGCTCGCGGGCATGGATGTCGCGAGAGCGTGGGTCGTCCACGGCGCAGGCGGATGGGATGAGGTTACGCCGATCGGCCCGTTCCTCGCCTTCGACGTCACGCCCGGAAGCGTGCGGCGCTCCGTGGTCGACCCGCAGTCGCTGGGCCTCGCGCCCTGCGGTGCGGCGTCGCTCGCCGGCGGCGACG
>JBEKSM010000002.1:0-192666 GCA_049517075.1 Steroidobacteraceae bacterium
CCATGATTCGACCTTGCCGGCGCACTGCCCAGCTGAACGGGCTCGAGCAGCGCTTTGCCATCGAGCCACGCGCGTCCCGCACGGTGCTGCAGGCGGCCTTCGCAGAACCAGCCGACAGCCATTGGATAAATCGTGTGCTCGACCGCCAAAACGCGCGACGCGAGCGTCGACTCGCTGTCGCCGGTTTCGATCGGGATGCGCCCCTGCACGATCAGCGGTCCGCCGTCGAGTTGTTCGGTGACGAAGTGCACCGTAGCGCCGTGCTCGCGCTCCTGCGCCGCGAGTGCGCGCGCGTGTGTGTTCAAGCCCGGAAATTTCGGCAGCAGCGAGGGATGGATGTTCATGATGCGCCCCTCGAACCGGCGCAGGAACGGCGCCGAGAGAATGCGCATGAAGCCTGCGAGCACCACGAGCGCTGGCTCGCTGCGCTCGACCGCGTCGGCCAATGCCGAGTCGAACAAGAGCCGATCTTCGAAGTCGCCCGGGCGCAAGGCTTGCGTCGCCGTGCGCAATGACCTTGCCAGGCCGAGGCCGGCAGCGTCCGGCTTGTCGGTGAAAACCTTGGTCACTGTGAACGGGCTGTGCGGATCGGAGCCGTGATCGATCAAGCTGCGCATGTTGCTGCCGCGCCCGGAAATCAGCACGACCACCGGTCGACGCAATGGCGTGCTCACGCGACGACGACACCCCGGGTGCCGCTGCGCACCTCTCCGATGACCATGGCCTCCTGACCCGCCGCGTGCAGCGCGGCGATCGCGGCTTCGGCATCGCTCGATGCGACCTGGATCGTCATGCCGATGCCGCAGTTGAACACCCGCAGCATCTCGGCCTCGTCGATATTGCCGTGCTGCTGCAGCCACTCGAACACCGGCTGCCGCGGCCAGCTCTTGCGCTCGAGCACGACTTCGAGTCCGTCGGGCAGCACACGTGGAATGTTGTCCACGAGTCCGCCGCCGGTGATATGGGCGAGCCCGTGCACCGGCACGGTGCGCATCAGTTGCAATAGCGGTTTGACATAGATGCGAGTCGGCGCCATGAGCCGATCGATCAGCGTGACGCCGTCGATGCGCGTCTGCAAATCCGCTGCCGCGAGTTGCAATACCTTGCGGATCAGGGAAAAGCCATTGGAGTGAGGACCCGATGACGGCAGGCCGATCACGGCGTCGCCGGCGCGCGTCAGCGACCCGTCGATGATCGCATCCTTCTCGACGATGCCGACGCAGAAACCCGCGAGGTCGTAATCCGCGCCGTGATACATGCCGGGCATCTCGGCAGTCTCTCCGCCGACCAGCGCGCAGCCCGCCTGCACGCAGCCCTCGACGATGCCGCGTATCAAGCGTTCGCCGACGCCGACGTCGAGTTTCCCGGTCGCAAAGTAGTCGAGGAAAAACAGCGGTTCCGCGCCCTGTACGACGACGTCGTTGACGCACATCGCGACCAAATCCACGCCGACCGTATCGTGCCTGCCGGTATCGATCGCAAGCCGCAATTTGGTGCCGACGCCGTCGGTGCCCGACACCAGTACCGGCTTGCGATAGCGGTCGAGCGGCACTTCGACCAGGGCGCCGAAGCCGCCGATGCCGCCCAATACCTCGCTGCGCATCGAGCGGCGCACGTGCGGCTTGATGCGCTCCACGAGTTCATCTCCGGCATCGATATCGACGCCGGCATCACGATAGGTTACGGACGCGTCGTAGGTCATGCAGTTCCTTAAAGAGGCGGATGCGCCGGCGCGGCCGGCCGGCAAGCTGTGGTATTTTACACGAGGGGACCACGGCTGCCGCGCGATCACACCATGACACAGTACTTCAGTGCCTTTTCGGGCTTAACCAAGCGTTTTTGGGTTCTTTTGTGCCTCACGGGCGTCCTGCTCCATGGCAGCGAACCGGCCGGTGCCGTGGCGCGCGCGGACTTGTTTCAGGCAACCGCCCCTCTCGCCGACCGAACCGAGGCGAGCTATACCGCCGCGTTCCAGGCGGCGCTCAAAACCGTGCTGGTGCGCGTCACGGGGCTGCGCACCGCCGACACAGATCCGTCACTCGCTGCCCTCGTTGGCGATGCGCGCCGCTTCGTCCAACAGTTTCATCCCGCGCCGGATAATCAGGTCTGGGTTGCGTTCGACGGCGCCGCAATCGAGCGTTGGCTCACGCAAAACTCGCAACCTCTGTGGGGACGCGAACGGCCCTCGACGCTCGTCTGGCTGGCGGTACAAACCAATTCCCAGGGCGGCGTCGTGCTGACTCGCGACGACAGCTCCGAACTGAAGCTGCTGCTCGATGCGCAGGCCACCGCACGCGGCATCCAGCTGCTGTGGCCGTCGGCTGCGGACTTGCAGGGCAACCACCTCGACTTCGCTGCCGTCAATGCGATGCCGGCACCGGCGCTCGCGGACATCGCGCACCGGCTCGGCGCCGACGGTGTGCTGATCGGCCACGCGAGCAATGCCACGGGTTCGGCGAGCGTACGCTGGACCCACGTCTTTGCAGACCGCAACAGCGACTTCACGGGTGCGCTCGAGGGAGTCGACCGCGCCGCCGACACGTATGCTGAATTGTTCGCCGCAAGCGGCGCTTTGGCGCCGGTCGATATCGAAGTCGCCGGCATCGACGACGTCAAGGACTATGCGGGCGTTCAGAGCTTTCTTGAATCGCTGACTTTCATCACGCGCGTCAGCATCCAGGCGCTCGACGGCGACGTCGTGAGATTCCGCCTGACCACGCGTGGCGGTGTCGAGCCTCTGCACCGGGCGATCGCACTGAACGGCATGTTGTCGCCGCTTGCGGCCGGCGACAACGGAATACAGCGCTTTCAATTGCGCCGGTAGTACGGCGGCGGTTTATCGTGACCGTTTCTTTCCGCCAAATCCCCAACCTGATCACCGTCTTGCGGATTTTGCTGGTCGTTCCGATCGCAATTGCGCTCGCGCATGAGCAGCTGCTGACCTCACTTCTGCTGATCTGCTTTGCCGGCGCCTCGGACGCCGCTGACGGCTTTCTGGCGAAGCAATTCGGCTGGCAGACCGAGCTTGGCGCGGTGCTCGATCCGCTCGCCGATAAATTGCTGCTCGCGACGGTCTTCGTGACCTTGGCCTCGCTCGGTGGCGTGCCGATCTGGCTCATGGCGGCGGCGGTCGGGCGCGATCTCGTCATTGTGATGGGAGCACTGGCATATCGGCGATGGATCGGCGCGATCCGCATGGAGCCCTCCGCAATCAGCAAGATCAACACCCTGTGCCAGCTCGCCTTTGTCGCTTGTGTCGTGGCGCGACAGGAATTTTTCGTGCCGCCGGCATGGGTCGTCACGATGCTCGGAGCTTTGGTGCTGCTGACCGTGGTCGTCAGCGGCCTCGATTACGTGATCACGTTCGCCGAGCGCGCGATCTCGATCTCCCGGCAGAGGCGCGCCTCCGCCGGACTGCGCAATCCGCCATGAAGCAGCTCGCCCTCGGCGTACAGCTGCGTGCCGACGCGGTGTTCGACAGTTTTGCGGTTGGCGATAACGCCGAGATCATTGCGGCGTTGCGTGCGCCGGCAACAGACCCCATCTGGATTTGGGGCGGCCTCGGCTGCGGCAAGACGCATTTGCTCCAAGCGGTGTGCGCCGCAACCGGCGCCGCAGCCGCCTATTTCCCGCTGAACCGCACGCTCGGATTACCGCCGCAAGCCCTGGCCGGATTCGAAGCTTCTTCGGTGCTCTGCGTCGACGACGCCGACGCCGTGGCTGGGGATTTGGACTGGGAGCGTGCGCTGTTTCGTCTGTTCAACGCTTCGGCTGAGTTGCGCACGCGGCTGATTTTTGCGGCTAGCGCCGCGCCGCGTTCGTTGCCGTGGCGGCTCGATGACTGGAAATCTCGCGCTGCCGCCTGCGTCGTCTATCAACTGCACGAACTCGACGAGCACGGCCGCATCGAGGCGCTCAGTTTGCGTGCGGCACAGCGCGGTTTGCAGTTGCCGCCCGAAACCGCGGAATTCCTGCTGCACCGGTTTGCTCGCGATTTGCCGTCGCTGCTTGGACTGCTCGATATGCTCGACCTGGCGTCCTTGGCGGCGCAGCGCAAGCTGACCATTCCGTTCATTCGCGCGGCGCTCGAGAAATCCGCAAAAACGCCACCATAGCGCAGAACCATGCGAACACGAGCAGCAGGCTGAATCCGGCGGCCCACCGCGCGCGCGGGTTCGCGAGCAGCTCGGTGAGCGCGAACATCAAGTACGGCACCGCGAACAGCGTCGCCCAGGCATAGGTGTAGCGCCGGCCGCGCACCAAACCGCCGAGCGGCGCGAGCAGCGGCACGACGGCGGCCACACACAGCGGCCATGGGTACCCCGCCCCAATCCAACAGAGCAGGCTGGCCGCAACCGCGGCCCACAGAATGACCGCCAAGCGGCGAGCCGCGGACACCCCGCTGATCGCCCGCAGCGGCTTCAAGCGCTCCGGCCGAGGCGGTCTGCGAGTTCCGCGACGCGGCGCCCCAGCGCCTGGGCAAGCTCCCGCTCGCTTTCGGAGATTTCACCCGAGGCACTTGCCGATGCGACATGGCTCGCGCCGTACGGCGTTCCGCCGCCCTGCGTTGCAGCGAGGCCGCGCTCGGTAAAGGGGATGCCGACCAGCACCATGCCGTGATGCAAAAGCGGCAGCATCATGCTGAGCAAGGTCGACTCCTGGCCACCGTGCAGCGTCTGGGTCGAGGTGAACACGGCGGCCGGCTTGCCTGCGAGAGCGCCGGAGAGCCACAGCGCGCTGGTGCCGTCCAAAAAGAACTTGAGTGGCGCTGCCATATTGCCGAAGCGCGTCGGGCTGCCGAGCACGAGCCCCGCGCATTGTTCGAGATCCTCATGGCTCGCGTAAGGGGGGCCCTGTTCGGGGATATCCGGTTCGGTTCGCAGCGTCGTGGCCGCGACCGCCGGTACGGTGCGCAGCCGCGCGCGCATTCCGGCGACGCTTTCGATACCGCGGCATATTTGCCGGGCCAAGGCCGCGGTGCTGCCATGGCGAGAATAATACAGAACAAGAATTTCGCTCATCGTTACGTCTCTTGGGGTCTCATGACCGGTTGAACTCGCATGCGGCGCTGACGCAACGGATTATCGCGGCATCCCGGGCCTTTCCAAATCCTGCCCAAGTTTGACGGCTCTAGCCGCTGTTGCTAGTGTCCACGTCCGTTATGTTGCGCCTCATCGTAGTGCTCGTCGGGTTTGCATGTCTTGCCGGCTGCGGCGGTGCGCCCGTGCAGGAGATGAGCGACGCGCGCCAGGCCATTGCGGCGGCCCGGGTTGCCGGTGCCCAGGTGCGTGCCCCGGCCGATCTGGATGCGGCGCAGGCGGCGATCGCGCGCGCCGAAATGGATCTGCAGGCGCAGGAATATTCGCGCGCCCGCAGCGCCGCGCTCGAAGCGAAGCACCGCGCGTCCCTCGCCCTCGCGAATTCCGAGCGCGCGAACGGCGCGCCGCCGGACACGACTCACTAGCGCGATCAAAAACGCCACGCGTGCTGCCAGCGCGACATGATGAGAGCGGGGTAGTCGTTGCGCCCGGCGCTGCCGTTGTAGCGTGCCAGCGCTCGCGCCCAGTTGTGGTGTTCGGCGCGCAGGTAATAGCGCAGTATTTCGCAGCCCATGCGGATATTCGGGGCGGCTCTGACCAGTTGGTTCTGCATGCCCAATTGGGTCGGCCAAAACGGCATGACTTGCATGAGTCCGACGGCGCCGGCCCGCGACACCGCCCAAGGATCGAAGCGGCTTTCGACCTCGATGAGCGCCAGCACCAAATCGGGCGGGATTTGCAGGTCGGGATCGCGCTTTGCTTCGCAGTACACGTGGTCGAGAATCTCGAGCCGATCCTCGTAGCGCGGCACGAAGGCGCGCAAACGCGGCTCCATCGCCTTGTGCCAAACTTCGGCCTCATAGCGGTCGCCGAAACAATCCGCGCTCGTGAGGATCTTGCGCAGCAGCTCCTTGAGTTCCGGCTCGCGCTGCTCTTCGGCGGGAGGCGCGCCGGCGGCCGTGGCGCCGAGCAGTGCGAGCAAGCTGCCGATCACCGCGATTCCAGCGCTCCACCGTGCGCGCATCGCAGCCGACTCCTACGCCGCCGATCGCTTCTGGATGTGGTTCAGCACGTCGGCCATGGGGATATCGGTCGCTGCGCTATCGAGGCGATGGCGGTACTCCAAATTGCCGGCGGCGAGCCCGCGCTCGCCGATCACGAGCCGATGCGGGATGCCGAAGAGCTCCGAATCGGCGAATTTGACGCCGGGGCGCGCGTCGCGGTCATCGAGCAGCACGTCGATGCCGGCCGACTGCAGATCCCGGTAGAGCGCATCGGCGGTCTCGCGGACCAGCGCCGATTTCTGGTAATTGATCGGCACGAGCACCACGCGAAACGGCGCAATTGCCTCGGGCCAGATGATCCCGTTTGCATCGTGATTTTGTTCGATGGCGGCGGCAACGACGCGGGTCACGCCGATGCCGTAGCACCCCATGTACATCGGCACGCTGTTGCCTTGTTCGTCGAGCACGTTCGCCTTCATCGCATCGCTGTATTTGCGCCCGAGCTGAAAAATGTGGCCGACCTCGATGCCGCGGGCGATGCGCAAGGTTCCGCCGCCCGGGCTTGGATCCCCGGCCCGCGCATTGCGAATGTCCACCGGTGCGGGCAGTGCGAGGTCCCGGCCCCAGTTCACGCCGGTGTAATGCTGATCCGGCTCATTTGCGCCGCAAACGAAATCCGCCATCTGCGCGGCGGCGTGATCGACGTATATCGTGCCGCTGAAGCCGATCGGACCGATGAAACCGGGCTCGGCGCCCGTCGCGCTGCGGATGCGCTCGGCGCTCGCCATGCGCAGCGGGTTCGCAACCTGCGGCAGCTTTTGCGCCTTGACGGCATTGAGTTCGTGATCACCGCGCACGACGAGCGCGACGACGTCGCCGTTCCTGCCATCGACGAGCAGCGTCTTGGCGCAGCGGCTCGGTTCGACGCCGAGAAAACGGCTGAGTTCGTCGATCGTGCGCGCGTTCGGCGTCGGTACCTTCGTCAGCGCCGCGGCCGGCGCGGCGCGCGGCGCGCGGGGCGCGAGTGCCACCGCCATTTCGAGATTCGCCGCGTAGTCGTCGCCGTCCGAGAAAACGATCGCATCTTCGCCGGAATCGGCGAGTACGTGGAACTCCTGTGAAGCGCTGCCGCCGATCGCGCCGCTGTCGGCCTGCACCGCGCGAAACTTGAGTCCGAGCCTCGTGAAGATGCGCGTATAGGCGTCGTACATGAGTCGATAGCCTTGCTCCAGGCTGGCTTCGTCGGTGTGAAACGAATAGGCGTCCTTCATGAGGAACTCGCGCGCACGCATGACGCCGAAGCGAGGCCGGATTTCGTCGCGAAACTTGGATTGGATCTGGTAGAAATTCACGGGCAGCTGTTTGTAGCTGCGCAATTCGCGCCGCGCAATGTCGGTGATGACTTCCTCGTGCGTCGGTCCGTACGCAAAATCGCGGTCATGCCGGTCCTTGAAGCGCAGCAATTCGGGTCCAAATTCGTTCCATCGGCCCGATTCCTGCCAAAGCTCCGCGGGTTGGACCGTCGGCATGCACAATTCGAACGCCCCGGCGCGATTCATCTCCTCGCGGACGATTTGTTCGACTTTTCTGAGCGTCCGCAGGCCCATCGGCAGCCAAGTGTACAAGCCCGCCGAGAGACGGCGAATCATCCCGGTCCGAAGCATCAGCTGGTGGCTGACGATCTCGGCGTCCGACGGAACTTCCTTGAGCGTGGTAATCGGATATTGAGATAAACGCATAGCCGCCTATATTACATGAGCCCCCCTGGTATTATGGAGCGTCATGACCGAAGAAGATGAAGACCTGAATTCGCGACCCCGCGGGGTCTATTGGCTGCCGAATCTGCTGACGACCGCCGCATTGTTTTCGGGGTTTTACGCGATCGTGGCCGCGATCGACTGGAAGTTCGATTACGCCGGCATCGCCGTTTTCATCGCGATGATTTTCGACGGGTTCGACGGCCGGGTTGCCCGCTGGACCCACACGGAGAGCGCGTTCGGCAAGGAATACGACAGCCTCTCGGATATGGTTTCCTTCGGGCTCGCGCCTGCGATCGTGACCTACCAATGGGGTGTCGCGCGTATCGCCGAATATGGTCCGCTGTGGCGCCGCATGGGCTGGCTCGTTTGCTTCTTCTACGCGGCCGCGGCCGCGCTGCGTCTCGCCCGCTTCAATGCCCGGGCTGCGACCCAGGACAAGAACTATTTCGAAGGCCTGCCGAGCCCTTCGGCAGCCGCGATCGTCGCGGCCTTCGTCTGGCTCGCGAGCGGCCAGCTGAATATCGGCCTGCCGGGACTGATTCTGGCATTCCTGGTTACCGCTTGCGCGGGCGCCCTGATGATCAGCCGCTTTGCGTTCCACAGCTTCAAGCAGGTCAAATTCGGTGCGCGCGTCCGCTTCACGCACATCCTGCTCGTGCCGCTGATCTTCGTTGCGGTCGCCTCGCATCCGCCGATCGTGCTGTTGCTGCTGTTCGGCTGCTACGGCTTGTCGGCGCCCTCGGTTTGGGCCTACCGGAAACTGTTTCGGCGGGCGCGTGGAGCGCCGGCAAGTCCATGAGCAGTCCGATGCGACGCGATTATTTGCGTGCCCTCGATCTGCAGGCGTGGGTCTTGCGGGGTGCCGCCGGTGCGGCCATGGCCGACGCCATCCTTGATTGGCAGCAGCTGCGCGAGCGGGTCGCGGCGTGCCGCCGCTGCACGCTCTGCGAGACGCGCACTCGCACCGTTTTCGGGGTCGGCAACGAGCGCGCAGACTGGCTGATCGTCGGCGAAGCCCCGGGCGCCGAAGAGGATCGGCAGGGCGAGCCGTTCGTCGGGCGCGCCGGGCAGTTGCTCAACGCGATGTTGCGGGCAATCGGCCTCGCGCGCGAACAAGTGTTCATCGCGAATGTGCTCAAGTGCCGGCCGCCCGGCAATCGCGACCCGGCGCCGAGCGAGGTCAAGGAGTGTCTGCCGTACCTCGAGCGGCAAATCGCGCTGCTGAACCCGAAGCTCATTTTGGTCGTTGGGCGAATCGCAGCCCATAATTTGCTGCGCACCGAGGCCCCGCTCGGCAGCCTGCGGCAACGCGCCCACCAGTTCGGCGTTGCGCGGATTCCGCTGGTCGTGACCTATCATCCGGCCTACCTGTTGCGCAGCCCGGTCGAGAAGCGCAAGGCCTGGGACGACCTGAAGTTTGCGCGCGGAGTGCTCGCGAATGTCTAGCGTCAAGCAAGAAGCCATGCCCGCGTCGGTCGAGGTGCGTGCGATGCACGATCTGGACGTGCCGATGGTGGTCGCGATCGAGCGCCTGGGATATCAATTTCCGTGGAGCGAGGGCATTTTTCGCGACTGCCTGCGCGTCGGGTACATTTGCCGCGTGATCGAGTGCGGCGGCGACATGGCCGGCTACGGAATCATGTCCGTGGGCGCCGGCGAGGCGCACATTTTGAACGTTTGCATGCGCGAGGAATACCGCTGCCGAGGTCTTGCACGCAAGCTCATGCTGTACTTGATCGATCGGGCGCGCGCGGCCGGAATGCACGAGGCATTCCTCGAGGTTCGGCCCAGCAACACGGTTGCGAGCCGGCTCTACTTGTCACTCGGCTTCGAGCAGGTCGGTGTGCGCCGCGGCTATTACCAGGCGACGGTGGGCCGCGAAGACGCCTGCGTGCTGCGCCGAATTCTCACCGCAGATTCTCGTTGAACGCATCCCCATCCGACTTGACGCGTGAGATCGCGCGCAGACGTACGTTTGCGATCATTTCGCATCCAGATGCCGGTAAGACCACGCTGACCGAAAAGCTGCTGCTGTTCGGCGGAGCGATTCAAATGGCCGGTACGGTCAAGGGCCGCAAAGCGACCCGCCATGCGACCTCCGACTGGATGCGCCTCGAGCAGCAACGCGGCATCTCCGTGACCTCGTCGGTCATGCAGTTTCCCTACGAGGATTGCATCGTGAATCTGCTCGACACGCCGGGCCACGAGGATTTCTCCGAGGACACCTACCGCACGCTGACCGCGGTCGATTCCGCGCTCATGGTCATCGACTGCGCGAAAGGCGTCGAGGAGCGCACGATCAAACTCATGGAGGTCTGTCGGTTGCGCGACACGCCGATCATGACCTTCGTCAACAAGCTCGACCGCGACGGCCGCGCGCCGATCGAACTGCTCGACGAGATCGAGAGCGTGTTGAAGATCCAATGCACGCCGCTGACCTGGCCGATCGGGATGGGCCGGGACCTGCTCGGCGTCTACCATTTGCTCGAGGATCGCATTCACATCTACGTGCCGGTCGAAAAGGGCCGGGTGGGCAGCCATGAGACCATCGACGGACTCGCGAGCGACTCGGCGCGCGAGTTTCTCGGTGATCGCTACGCGGCGTTCGTCGAGGAGGTGGATCTGGTGCGCGGCGCGAGTCCGAGCTTCGATCTCGAGCGCTACCGCGCGGCGAAGCAGACACCGGTGTTCTTCGGGTCCGCGGTCAATAACTTCGGAGTGCGCGAATTGCTCACGGCCTTCGTGCGCCATTCGCCGAGCCCGATGCCGCGTCCGACGCTGCAGCGCCCGGTGAGCGCCGAGGAGCCGAAGCTCACCGGTTTCGTGTTCAAGATCCAGGCCAATATGGACCCCGGACATCGCGACCGCATCGCGTTCATGCGCTTGTGCTCGGGACGCTATTTGAAGGGGATGCGCATGCATCACGTGCGTCTCGACAAGGACGTGCGCATCGCCGATGCGCTGACGTTCCTCGCGGCCGACCGCAGCCAGGCCGACGAGGCCTATGCCGGCGACATCATCGGTCTGCACAATCACGGGACGATCAATATCGGCGACACCTTCACCGAAGGCGAAGAGCTCAATTTCACCGGCGTGCCGAATTTCGCGCCGGAGCTGTTTCGCCGCGCGGTTCTCAAGGATCCGCTGCGCATGAAGGCGCTGCAGAAGGGCCTGTCGCAGCTCTGCGAGGAAGGCGCGACCCAGCTGTTCAAGCCATTGCGCAACAACGACATGATCCTCGGGGCGATCGGCCAGCTGCAATTCGAAGTCGTCGCATTTCGTCTCGCCGACGAATACAACGTGCAGTGCGTATTCGAACCGATCAACGTCGCGGTCGCGCGCTGGGTGCGCCTCAACGATGAGAAGCGGCTCGGCGAGTTTCGCGACAAGGCCCACGACAACCTCGCGATCGATCACGCCGGCGAACTCGTCTACCTCGCACCCACGCGGGTCAACATGGGTCTGACTGAAGAGCGTTGGCCGGAAATCGAATTCCTCAAGACGCGCGAGAATCTCGCGGCCTGAACGCGCGCACCGCGAGCGCGAATCGCCCGATCTCGGCGCGCGAGTGTCCATTGCCATAACGCAATTCGCTGTAGCGCCGGCACAGCGGCACGACCGCCGCGGCGAGATCGGGGCGTTGAATCGCGACGCGCGCCGCATAGTCTTCGGCGCCTTCGTGCGCGTATCGCGGCAGTCCGCGCTCGCTAAGCTTGGCGCATAGACGCGCGTAAGCGCGAGCCAGCGCGTCGGTCGGGCGCGGCCGCAGCTCGCGTCGCACCTGCCAGGTGAGCCACGCGAAGCAGAGCGTGAGCCCCGCCGCAAGCACCAGCACGAGCTTCTGCGGGTCGGGCTCCGGGATCCTCAGGTGCGCGAGCAGCGATTGCTGCGAATCCGGATCGTAGTGCAGGATGGCCTCGCGCCACAGCTGGCGCATCGCATCGAGGCGCATGCGCAGGTCCGTGAGCCAGGGCAGGTTGCCGCCGACTTCGATGTTCGCGAGCGCAATTTCGTCTTGAGCCGCGCGCAAGCGGCGATCGACGCGCGCCGAGTCGATTGCCGCGGTCGGATCGACGCGCATCCAGCCGCTGCCCTCGATCCAAACTTCGTCCCAGGCGTGGGCGTCGCTTTGGCGCACGACCCAGTCGTGCGCATAGGGATTGTAAATGCCGCCGACATAACCGGTCACGACCCGCGCGGGGATGCCGGCCGCGCGCATCAGCACGGCGAATGCGGAGGCGTAGTGCCCACAGAAGCCGCTCTTGGTCTCGAACAGGAATTCGTCGACCGAATCGGCGCCGAGCGGCGGCGGCTCCAAGCTGTAGTAGTAGGCTTGGGTGTGCAGCAGGTCGAGCACGCTACGGACGAAATCCGCATCTTGCGGGTGCTCGCGATGAAGCTGAGTCGCGAATGCGACCGTGCGCGGATTCTTGCGCGGCGGCAGCTGCAGGTCGCGATTGCGCAGCGCCGGGCTCAAGGCTTTGTCGAATCGCCCATGCGTATACGAAGTCGCGGAGACCTCGGTAGGCCGCGAGACCGGTCCGGACTGCAGCAACACGAGGTCGCCGCTGAAATGCGTATTCGGCAGGTCGGTTTGCGTCGGCCAATCGAGCGTGTAGAGCCACGAGTGAGGGTAGGGTTCCAGGCTCACCGTATATCGATAGGCCGGCCCATCGGGAATCAGCGCCGGCGCGGGCGGGAAATTGGCATCGCTGCGGTTCCAGGTGCGCCCGTCGAAGCGATAGAGCACGGGTCCGCGCCAATAGCGCTCCTTCACGGGCGGGTAGGCGCCGTTGAAGCGAACTCGAAACGCGATGTCGTCCGACAAAGCCAAATTGGTGATGTCGCCCGGACTCAAGGAGTCGCTGAGCCCGGTGGTTGCGCTCGTCGTGCCGCCGCCGACGCGCCACATCGGCTCGGCGAGGCGCGGGAAGAACAGCCACAGTATGAGCGCGAGCGGCATCGCGTGCAGCACGATGCGTCCCGAGTAGCGCAGACTCGCGCGCCAATCGGGACCTTCCTGCGCGACCGTCAGGCGCAGCAGCGTGGCGGTCGTCAGCCAGCAGACGCCGACGAGATAGGCCAACAACCACAAGGACTCCCCGCCGAGCAGCGCGCTAAGGCCGAGAAAATAGACGATCAGGATGATCACGCAGACGTCGCGGTTATTGCGCGTCTCGAGCAGCTTCAAACCCGCCATCAGCGCCAGTAACGAACTGCCGGCCTTGATACCGTTGAACGTATGGAACTGCGCGAACAACAGCGCGACCGCAAGACAGGCAATGACTATCCGCAGGATCTGCGGCGGGGCGTCGCGTCCGCGTGCGGCCAGCCCTAAGCGTACCGCTGCTGCGGCCGCGCAGGTGACGATCACCCAGATTGGGATGGCGCCGATGTGAGGCGCGAGGCCGAGCCCAAGACAACCCGCTGTCCACAACAGACGGTCGAATCCGACGCGCTGCGCGCTCACGGCGGCGCCTCGAGCGTGAACTGCGCCAGCGCACGCATGCACTGTGTACGGTGTGCGGCGCCGCGGCCGACCTCGATCTGCAACCCGGGAAGTCGCAGTCCATAGCCGCGCCCTGCGGCATCCGCATCGAGCACCCACCGGCACAGCTGCGATAGGCGTGCCTCCGGCCCTAGATCGGCGAGTGCGTGCCAATCGAGCCAGTCCGGTTGGGCCGCGAGGCTGCTGTAGCTGCGCACGGCCGCCTCGGAGCCGCGCGCGAGCACTTTCCAGGCCATGTGTTTCAGAGGAATGCCGGGTGCGTATGCGCGCAGGCCCGCGAAGTCTTCATCGCCCGGCAGGTCCGTATTCGCCGCGGTGCCGGCTGCACCACCGCCGCTGGTCAGCGGCCTCTCGCCCTGCGGCTGCGGGGCGACGTAAACGGTGAGCGGCGCGTGCACGTAACTCCAGGCCCGAAACCAGCCGAACGGATAGCGCGTGCGGAGCTCGAACTGGCTCAGCTGCAGAATGCCCCGCCGCGGCGTCGCGAGTGCGACCGATAGTTGCTGCTGCGACATCGCGGTGACGCTCGCGGTCGCCGAACTCGTGGTCGCGGCGTCCGCGGCGCCCGGCGCCGCAAAATCCGGGCACCTGATTTCCACGTCCCATCGATCGATTCCCGATGCATTGCGCAACACGAATTGCAGGGTTGCCCGTTCCCCCGCAAAGCCGTCCGCCTCCCGCGTGGCGTCGACCTCGAGCCCGAGCAAATTTCGATGGCAATGATGCATGCCGATCAGCGCGATACTCGCCATCAGGAATGCGAACGCCAATCCCAAGTTGCTGCCGTAATTCAATCCGGCAAGCATCATCGCGCCGATCATCGCGGAAAACGCAAGCCCATAACCGGACGGCAGAATGTAGATGCGTCTGCGATTAATCGTGTGCGGCAGGGAATCGAGGCCGAAGCGGCGTGCAGCCCAGGCACGGAGGATTCGCGCGGCCGCGTAACGCAGGCTGCTCAAGGGATGGGCACGGCCTCGAGCAGTCGGGTGACGGTGTTCGCACCGCCGTCATGTCGCCGAATTCGATGCTCGACGACCGCCGCGAGCACGGCCTGGACGTGCTCCGGCAGAACCGCGGACCTGCCGGCGATCAACGCCCATGCGCGCGCCGCGCGCAGCAAGCCGATCGCGGCGCGCGGCGACAAGCCGTGCCCCTGCCCGAGTTGATTGCGCGTGAATGCCACGAGCGCTTGTACGTAGTCGAGCAATGGCGGCGCGACGTGAATGCCGAGCACGCTCTGCTGCAGGGCGCTGAAGCGCGTGCCGTCCATCACCGTCGGCAGGCTCGCCACGAGTTCGCGCCGATCGACACCGCGCAACAATTCTCGCTCGGCCGCGGCCGCCGGATAGCCGAGATGCACCCGCATTAGAAACCGGTCCAATTGCGATTCCGGCAGCGGGAAGGTGCCGATCTGATCCTGTGGATTCTGCGTCGCGATCACGAAGAACGGATCGGGCAGCGGCATGCAGCGCCCATCGAGCGTGACCTGGTGTTCTTCCATCGCTTCGAGCAGCGCACTTTGAGCTTTGGGTGAGGCGCGGTTGATTTCGTCGGCGAGCACCAATTGCGCGAAGATAGGACCCTGTTGGAAACGAAAGCTCCCGGATTCGCGGTCGTAGATCGACACGCCGAGGACGTCCGAGGGCAGCAGGTCGCTGGTAAATTGAATGCGCTGGAACGACAGCCCCAGGGTCTTGGCGAGCGCGTGGGCGAGCGTCGTCTTGCCGACGCCGGGGATGTCTTCGATCAGCAGATGTCCGCGTGCGAGCAAACACGCGAGACAAAGTCGGATCTGGGTCTCTTTGCCGAGGATCACGCGGCCGAGCTGCTCGAGGACCGCTTCGATGGTCGCCTCGGCTGAGGTGTCGGCGCCCGGCAGGGTGCGCATACCGCTATTGGCGAGGACTGGCGTCATGGCAGCCAATCGCACCATTGCGGCGGCCGATTGGCAAGGACTGGCGTCACCGTTTCAGCAGCGCACCCACCCGGGCGATCTGAGCGTCCAACTGCCGGATTTCGGTGCGCAGCTCGGACAGCCGGCGTTCGTCTTTGGCGATGATCTCGGCCGGGGCGTTCTTCGCGAACTCGCCATTCGTCAGTTTGGCGGCGAGCTTATCGACATCGCCCTCCGATTTGCGCCGGCGCTTCTCGAGCCGGTCCAATTCGGCTGCCGGGTCGATCAGACCCGCCATCGGCACCAAGATCTCCAGGGTGCCGAGCAGCGCCACGGCCGAGATCGGCGCAGCCTCTCCTGGACTCAAGACTTGCGGCGGGTTGACGCCGGCGAGTCGCGCCAGAAATTCGAGGTTGGCAGCCATATAGCGGACGTCGCTCGGCGATGCGTTCTGCAGCATCACGTCGATTTTCCGACTCGGCGCAATGTCCATTTCGCCGCGGATCTGACGGACGCCGAGAATAAAGTCGCGAACCCAGGCCATCTCGACATCCGCTTCAGCATCCCGCGGGATCACATCGGCGTGCGGGAACGGGGCGAGCATCAAGGTATCGCCGGCGACGCCGGCGCGTTCGCGAACGCGCTGCCAGATTTCCTCGCTGATGAACGGTGCGACCGGATGCAGTGCGCGCAACAGCGTCTCGAGCGTGCCGATCAAGGTCAATCGCGTGCCGCGTTTTTCCGCATCGGTCGCTACATCCGATTGCAACACGGCCTTCGATAGTTCCAAATACCAATCGCAGAATTCGTGCCAAGTGAACTCATAGAGCGCGGCCACGACGACATCGAGGCGGTAGTCGGCAAAGCCGGCATGGATGCGCTCGAGTGCCGCGCTCAGCCGTGAGCGGATCCAACGATCGGGCAGGCTCAAGGCGGCGCCTTGCGGCGCAAGATCCGCCCCTTCGAGATTGATGAGTACGTAGCGCGCCGCGTTCCACAATTTATTGCAGAAATTCCGGTAGTTCTCGACTCGCGCCATGTCGAAGCGCAGATCGCGGCTCTGCGTCGCCAGTGATCCGAACGCGAGGCGCAAGGCATCCGTCCCGTACGCGGCGATGCCCTGGGGAAATTGCTTGCGCGTCGCCTTCTCGATCGCCGGCTTCATCTGCGGCTGCATCAAGCCGCTGGTGCGCTTGGCGAGCAACGCATCGAGGGAAATGCCGTCGACGATATCGAGCGGATCGATGACGTTGCCCTTCGATTTGGACATCTTCTGGCCGTCGTTGTCGCGGATCAGTCCGTGTACGTAAACCTCGCGAAAAGGCACGTTGCCGGTGAATTTGAGACCCATCATGATCATGCGGGCGACCCAGAAGAAGATGATGTCGAAGCCGGTGACCAGCACCGCGGTCGGATAATAGGTCTCGAGATCGCGTGTGGCTTCAGGCCAGCCTTGGGTCGAAAACGGCCACAGCGCCGACGAGAACCAGGTGTCGAGCACGTCGTCGTCCTGACGCAGGCTCACCGTGTCGGCGATGCCGTGGGCGCTGCGCGCTTCGGCCTCGGTGCGCGCAACATACCAGCGTCCGTCCTGATCGTACCAAGCCGGTATCCGATGGCCCCACCAGAGCTGGCGGCTGATGCACCAGTCTTTGATGTTGCGCATCCATTCGAAATAGACGGACGACCAATTTTCCGGCACGAAGCGGATGTCGCCCCGCTCGACGGCCGCGATCGCGGGTCCCGCAAGCGGCGCAATCTTGACGAACCATTGGTCGGTGAGCAGCGGCTCGAGCACGGCACCGCTGCGATCGCCGCGCGGCACGGTCAACGTGTGCGGTTCGATGCGCTCGACGAGCCCGGCGGCCTCGAGCTCCGCGACCGCGCGTTCGCGCGCCACACCGCGATCGAGACCGCGGTATGCGGCGGGGACGTTGTCATTGAGTGTCGCGTCCGGTGTCAGGATATTGATCAGCGGAAGCGCGTGCCGCAAGCCGACTTCGTAATCGTTGAAGTCGTGCGCGGGCGTTATCTTCACGCAGCCGCTGCCGAACGCGGGGTCGACATAGGCATCGCCGATCACCGGTATCTCGCGCGTCGTCAGCGGCAGGCGCAGTTTTCTGCCGATCAAATGCCGATAACGCTCGTCGTCCGGATGGACCGCAACCGCCGTATCGCCGAACAGCGTTTCGGGCCGCGTCGTCGCGACCACGAGGAATTCTCCGCTGCCATCGACGATCGGGTAGCGCAGATGCCAGAGACTGCCTTGTTCCTCATCGGCAACCACCTCGAGGTCCGACAGCGCGGTCTTCAGCACCGGGTCCCAGTTCACGAGCCGCTTGCCGCGGTAGATCAAGCCTTCGGCATACAGACGCACGAATACCTCGGTGACCGCTTTCGATAGGCCCGCATCCATCGTGAACCGATCGCGCTGCCAGTCGACCGAGGCGCCGAGGCGGCGCAGCTGATTCGCAATCAGGCCGCCGGACTGCGCCTTCCATTGCCAGACGCGCTCGACGAAGGCCTCGCGGCCGAGTGCGACGCGGCTCGTGCCCGCCGCATTGAGCTGGCGCTCGACGACCATCTGGGTCGCGATGCCGGCATGATCCGTTCCCGGTTGCCACAGCGTGTCGAATCCGCGCATTCGGTGGTAACGGATCAGCGAATCCATGATTGTGTCTTGAAACGCGTGCCCCATGTGCAGAGTGCCGGTCACGTTCGGCGGTGGAATGACGATCGAGTACGCGGGTCCATGCCCGCTCGGCGCGAAGAAGCCGCCGGCTTCCCAGCGTGCATAAATGCGCGACTCGATGTCCGCAGGGGAAAAAGCCTTATCCATGATTCAAACTTGGGGTTGCCGGTCGATCTTGGAAACGGCCGCATCCGCGGGCCGCGCAACTGCAAGCTCCGTGAGGATGTGGTCGATGAGTTCCGGGAGTTGCGCACGCAAGCGTTCGGAGACGCGCGCGAGCAGCGCGGCTTCGATGTCCCTGGCCGCCTGATGCAGCAGGGAGTCGGCGAGCTCGAGGGCACCCGTGGTGATCGCGGCCGCCACGAGCTTGGGATCGAGCGAGAACGCGAGGATGTTGTCGTGATCGATCGCCTCGGTGAGCACCGGTATGTCGCGCGGATCATGGGATTCGGAATTCATGGGCTCGTTCAAAAGTCGGAGGTCGCGTCGAGTTGGTGGGTTTCCAAGGCTAACTGTAACTCACGGTAGGATTTAAAGCGCTCTCGACCAAGGCGCTTGCGTTCGGCGTCGGCATCGATGATTTCCGCGATGCGTGCAAATCGCTGCGGCTGATCCGGCATGCGGTTGCTGAGGTTGATCAGCAGATCCGCGCCGGGTCCGCCGTGCGCATCCGCCGTGAGGTAGACGGGTGCGGCCGCCGCCGCGGCCGATTGCGCCGGATCGGCGTCTCGATGAAGCTCGTGCGGCACGAAGGCGCGGTCGCTGAACGTCCACAGCAAATCATCGAGGATGCGCGCGTCGGCGTCCGATTCCGTGAGTATCGCGACCCGCAGCATGCGCCCGTACGCCTTTTCGGCGAGCCGGCAGGCGAATGTCCAGCCTTGTTTCGGCGTTGCGTCCTTGAGCACGTAAAAGTCGACGCGCTCCGTCATTTGTGCTCGGCGCGGTGCAGCAGGAAGTCCACGAGCAGGGATACCGGGCGCCCGGTGCTGCTTTTTTGCGAACCGCTGAGCCACGCAGTGCCCGCGACGTCCAAATGGGCCCAATTCAAGTCTTTCGCGAATTTCGAGAGGAACGAAGCCGCCGTGCAGGCGCCGCCCTCGCGGCCGCCGACGTTGGCGATATCGGCGAAATTGGTTTTCAGCTGTTCGACGTATTCTTCGCCGATCGGCAAGCGCCAGGCACGGTCGTCGGCGCGTTTGCCGGCCGCCTCGAGCTCGCCCGCCAGCGCTTCGTTGTTGCTCATCAAGCCGCTGTAGTGGTTGCCGAGCGCAATGATGCATGCGCCGGTCAAAGTCGCGACGTCGACGACCGTGCCGGGCTTGAATCGGCGGCTGTAAGTGATTGCGTCGCAGAGGATCAAACGACCCTCTGCATCCGTGTTGAGGATCTCGACGGTCTGGCCCGACATCGTCGTCACGATGTCGGCGGGTTTCGCCGCGGTGCCGCTCGGCATGTTTTCACACGAGGGGATTATCACGACGAGGTTGAGCGGCAGCGCGAGTTCGGCGGCGCTGCGCAGCGCACCGAGCACGGTCGCCGCGCCGCTCATGTCGAACTTCATCTCGTCCATGGCCGGCGGGTCCTTGAGCGAAATGCCGCCCGAATCGAACGTGATGCCCTTGCCGATCAGGCATATCGGCGCGACATCGCGGCTCGCACCGCGGTATTCGCAGACGATCAGCCGCGGCGGCTCCGCCGAGCCTCGCGTGACCGCGAGGAATGCCCCCATCTTCAAGGCCTTGATCTCACGTTCGTGCAGCACGCGTGCGCGGATGCGCGGCCATTGCTTGGCGAGCTTCAGCGCTTGCTGGCCGAGATAACTCGGCGTGCAGATGTTCGGTGGCAAATTCGCGAGGTCGCGCGCGAGCGCAAGGCCGCTGCCGATTGCGGCGCCGGCCGTGAGGCCGACTGCGCTGGTCCTACCGGCCTTCGCGTCCTGCACCACGAGATTCACGGTTTTGAGGCGCGCCGCCTTGGGTTTGACGCCGGTCTTGAGGTCCGGGATCCTGTAACGCTGCATCAGAAACGACTCGGCGACGATTCTGGCGCGGTATTGCTCGTCAAGATCCTTCGGCTGCTCGAGCGCAAGATAGACGGCCGCGTCTGCGGCACCGGTCTTTGCCGCCGCCTGGGCTGCGACCTGTACGGCCTTGCGGTATTGCTTGCGGCCGAAAGTCGCGCGCTGACCCAATCCAATCAGCAGTACGCGCGCCGCGCGTGCGCCGCTCGGACGTGCAAGCAACAGCGAATCGCCGAGCTTCCCGGCGAAATCGCCGCCGCCATGCAGTTTGCGGATCAAGCCGCCGGTTTGCCCATCGATCAGATGCGCACCGACCCCCAAATCCCCGTTCTCGTAAATGCCGACGATGGCACAGGCGGAAGCGCTCCTTGCCTTGGCATCGACGATTGTCTTGAATTCCATGTCCGGTTCCCCTCGTTACGCACGCGGCTTCTTGAAGCTTATTTCGCCAAATAGTTTACTCGATTATGCATAAGGCTCTAAGCTCGCCGCCATGAAATGGACCGTTGAACGCTACGTCCTGCGCGAGGTCGTTCAGACTTGGGTGGCGGTAACCGGCGTGCTCGTGGCGATATTGCTCGCCAACCAGCTCTCGCGGGTGCTTGGACAGGCCGCCGATAATCAATATGGCCGGCACGTGGTTTTCGATCTGATTGCGCTCGGGGCGATCATGAATTTGTCCGTGATCGTGCCGGTCAGCATGCTGCTTGCGGTCGTTCTGACGCTCGGCCGGCTCTACCACGACAGTGAAATGGCGGCGTTGCAGGCGTGCGGATTCGGGCCGGCGCGCCTGCTGCCGCCGCTGTTCATGTTTGCCGCCTTGATTGCGGTCGGCTTGGGCTGGCTCACGTTCTTCCAGGTACCGGCCGCCGATCACGAAGTGCAGCTATTGCGCCAGTCGGCGCTCAAGGAGGCGCAATTCGGACAACTCGATGCCGGGCGCTTCCGCTCCTTCAGCGGCGGCGATGCGGTGTTTTACGCAGAACGGGTCGACGAGGACGGCATCCTGCACAACGTCTTCGTCCAGCGCGAATCCGCGGGGAGGATCGAAGTTGCGCTCGCCGAGTCGGCGACTTACTCGAAGGGAACCGCCGACGGCACGCACCTGGTCACGCTGTACAATGGGCGCCGCTACGAGGGCGCGCCCGGCCGCGCGGACTATCGGGTCATCGAATTTCGCGAGCACGGCATTCCGATCGTGACGCCGACCGCGCTGCAGGGCACTGCCGATCCGGACACCAAGCCCACGGTCGAGTTGCTGGGTTCGCTCGCGCCGTCCGACATCGCGCAGCTCGAGATACGCGGTTCCGCGCCGATCATGCTGATGCTGCTGACGCTGATCGCCGTGCCCTTGAGCCGGCTGCGGCCGCGGCAAGGGCGCTATGCGCGCTTGGGCCTCGCAGTGCTCACCTATTTTTTCTATTCCAACCTGCTCTCGGCGGCGAAGGTGTGGGTGGAGAAGGGCATCCTGCCGCCCGCGATCGGCGTGTGGTGGGTGCACTTGATTGCCCTCGCGTTGGGACTGTACCTGCTGGGCCGCGGATCGCCCCGGAGCGGGTGGCGCAGGGCGGCGGCGACTCCGGCATGAACATACTCGATCGCTACCTTTATCGGACCGTGATCGTTTACGCGTTGATGGCGCTCGGCGTGTTGTTGACCTTGGGCGCGTTGTTTCTGTTCATCAGCGAACAAAGCGACATCGGCGTCGGCAACTATCGCGCAGCCGACGCATTTCTCTACACGCTGCTCAATCTGCCGCAACAGGCATTCGATATCCTGCCGATTGCCGCGATGATCGGCGCACTCATGGGCTTGGGAAATCTCGCCGCCGGCAGCGAGCTGGTCGTGACCCGGGCGTCGGGTGTTTCGATTTGGCGCGTCGCTTGGCCCGTGGGAATGGCCGGCGTTACGCTCGCGCTCGCGATGTACGGCATCGGCGAATATGCGGCGCCGCCGATGGCGCAATTTGCAAAGCGCGAAAAAACCTCGAGCAAACTCGCCGACGTCAGTTTCGCGGGCAAGAGCGCGGCCTGGGTCAAGGACGGCAATTTGATCTTGCGCCTGCAAACCGGCGAGGTTGGACAGGAATTCGGCGGTGTCGCGCTGTTCACGCTGAGCGGCGCCTCGCGGCTGCAGTCGATTCAGCGTGCCGACCGCATATCGATCGGCGATCCGGGCCAATGGCATCTGCACAATGTGCAGACTTCGCGATTCGATGCGAATCGCGTCAGCGCCGATTCGGCCAAAGAGGTCACGATAATCTCGACGATCAACTCCGCGTTCCTCGGGCTCGCGGCAACCGATCCGGATTTATTGACGCTGCGCGGCCTGTCCGGATACATCGATCACTTGCGCCGCAACAATCTCGAGACGGCGTCGTTCGAGATCGGCTATTGGTCGCGCATTGCTCGAATGTTCGCGGTCGTCGTCGTCACGCTGCTGGCTCTGCCGTTCGTGTTCGGACCGCTCCGCACGACGGGTGCGGGCACTCGGACGGTTATCGGCATCCTGCTCGGCGTCGTGTTCTTCCTGATCACGCGCACGATCGAGAATGGCGGCCAGCTGTTTGGATTGAATCCTGCGCTCGTGGGCTGGCTGCCGACGTCGATCGTCGCCGTCTGCATGGTCGTCGCGATTTCAAGGACCCGCTAAATAGAGCAGGCGCGTTTTCGAAAGCCGATCGTGCAACGCGAGATGCCGTGGATCGAGGTACATCCAGAAAACCCCGAGTCCCGCCGGTACCCAACAGGCCACCGCACAGACGAATCGCAGCAACGCGACCTGCCACACGAGCAGCGCGCCGCGCTCATCGACGGCGTGCAGATGCCAGGCGCGCATGCCGAGCGTCTGGCCGCTGCGAACCCAATTGATCACGAAATACCCGGCGACGAGACCGCCGAGGGCCGCGCGGTAGAGATAGGCCCAAGCGCCGACGTTCTCCGGCAGGATTGCGCGTCCATGCGTCATCAACAGTGCCGCCGCCGTGAAGACCATGAGCACCGCGGCGAGCAGCAAAGCGTCGTAGGCCAAGGCCGCCGCGCGCCGCGCGAAGCCCGCGCTGACGGCCGCGCTCAACGCTGCAAAGGTACCGGCGGCCCTGAACGCACCGGCGCGGACTTGTCGACAGGCGACATTTTCGGCGGAACCGCGGGCTTCGGTACGAGCAAATTTTCGAGCGGCCTGAATATCGAGTCATACCGATAGCGGGCGATCAAATAGGCGCGGCCCTTGGCTTTGGCATCGAGCGCCGCGTTCTTGGTGTCGGTCAGCGTGATCCAGCGCTTCTCGCCTGCAGTCGCGCCGCTCAACGTGATCGTATCGCCGTCCGAGAGTGTCAGCACGGCCGTCGACGGTTTGCCAAAATCGATGCTGCTTGCCGCCGCGACATCGTCGGCGCCGAGAGTGCCGAACGCGGTCGGTGACGGTGCGAGCGATTTCGCGTCCGAGGCGGTCCTGCCCGGCGGAACGCCCGCGAGCGCGAACGCATCGCTGGCCGGCGAGGCGCGATGCAAGACGTAGGCGGGGCCGTCGGCCGGATGGACCGCGATCGATTGGATCGTCGCGACGGGAATATCGAGCAGGCGCGTATCGAACCAATACCGCGGCTCGGTCTCGAACGAGATTCCAGGTTCCGCGATGTAACTCGTCGCGTCCGCTGCGAAACGCACGAAGTTGCCGCCGCCGGTCGGCTTGCCGATGATCAGCGTCGACGTACCGTGCGGCGTGACGATCGAAATCTCGGAACCCGCTGCGCCCGCGGCCGCCGGATCGTCGACACCGATCTGCGCGTAATTGGCGGGATTCGAGGTTTTCTCCTCGGTCAGGCGCGCCTCGGCAAGCGACAACAACAGTCTACGCAACTTGAGGACATCGGCGGGGTAATTGTCGAGTTCGGCGACGGTCCATTGGTCCGCCGAACGGCGCAGACTGACCGCGGGCTTGGCGGCGCCCTTGCGTATCGTCACGGTGCTGACGCCGTTCAAATCGGCGCCGAGCCCCGGCAGCAACAGCTTGCCTTGCGTGTCGCCGGCAAGATGGTGCTGCCCGCCGAACAGCAGCGCGAGCGCCAGTGCGACGATCGCGGCCGCGAGCAACAGCAAGAATCGGCGCTGGCTCATGGTGCGTTTGCCGCTGCGCTCTTGCGGCGGCGGCGCCACGCGAGCGCGAAGACGCCCGCTGCGGCCACGATCAGCGGCATCAGCGCAACGTTGATCGCCTTGAGCCAGACTTCGAGCCTGTCGATATTGACGTCGAGGCCGCGCTGCGTCTCGCGCAATTCTCTGCGGATGCGCGCCTTTTCGGCCGTGAAGCGCTTCAGCTCCTGTTCTTGTTCGGGGGACAGCAGCTGCGAGGATTGATCGTCGCGCTTGGTTTGCAATTCGCCGAGCTTGAATTCGGTTTGCTTCAATTGCGACTGCAGTTCCAACGCTTTGCTGCGCAGGCTGTCGTCGGCTTGCCGCCGCAGCGCCTCGATACGGTCGAACGGCCGGTTGAAACTGGCGCGGCCACGGATGCTGATCAATGCGCTGCTGCCGCCGAGGTTGTCGAGAATGTTGCTGATGAGGTCGCCGTTGTTCGCGAACGCTTGTGCGAAACGCTGGCCGAACATCTCGCGCGTCTCGACCCACATGAAGTCGAGCAGCATGTCGGTATCCGCGATGATCACGATGTTCGCGGGCGAGCTCGTTTTGGCGAGGTGCGCGATCGGCGGCCCCTGCGCGGGCTTCGCGTCGGCCGGCGGGCCGTCCGGATACGCTGACGCCATGTTGCCGGTGATGCGGGCCGCGAGTGCGTATCGAACACCGGTCGCCTTGAATCCGTCACGCAGCGTCGCCGGATCTGCGAGTCCGACGAAGCGCTGCGCCGGAATCGGCGCCGCGGATGTGGAAGTTTGCAGCAGCGGCTCGAATACAGTCGTCGCGCCCGGGCGCGGTGCCAAGAACCCGGCAGTCGCCAAGTTGATCGATTCGAGCGAGCCTGTCACGACGTCCTTGACGTCGAGATCGTCATGGTGCAGCCCCAAGATCGCGATGTGGCGCAACGGCGGCCCCTGCATGCTCGTGCGCACCTCGAGTCCCAATGTGAGATCACCGATGACCTTGCCGGCATCGTAGGCGACGCCCCATGCCGCGAGCAGCGGCTCGAGGTCCGAGGCGTGGCTGGCCATTGCCGCGGCCATCGGATTCGACGGATCTTGTCCGCCGGTGTCGGCGCCGGAATAGGGATCGACGAGCAGTAACACTCGGCCTCCGCGCATCACGAACTGGTCGATCGCGTACAGCGCCTTCTGCGGCAGATTTTTCGGATGCACGAGCATCAACACGTCGACGTCCTGATCGATGTGTGCAGTGTCGGCCGTCAGCGTGCGCAGCGTGAATAGCTGGTCGATTTCAGCGACGATCGGCCAAGGCTCACCCATCTGTCCGGTCATCGGATTGAACTGACCCTGCATATCGAGCGAACTGATCAGCCCGATCACCGGCTTCTTAGGCGTTCCGAGTTCGTGGATCAGTTTTGCGATGTCGTACTCGAGAAACGGCTCCCGGTCCGCTTGGAAATTCGGTATCACCGCACGCCCATCCGTCGAGTTCGTACCGGCAAGCCCGAAGAACAGCGGATCGCCCCCGGCGGCCGACTGCAAGGATTGCAAGCCGAAGCCGCCGGCACGGTCTTCTTCGTCGGAAAACGGTTGCGGGTCAACGACGTGCAGGTGGACCTTGCCGCCGGAGCGTGCCGCAATCTCCTCGAGAAATTCCCGTACACGCGTCGCGTACGGCAACAGCAGAGGCGCCTGCTTCGCGGCAGTATCGCGCGAGAAATAATAATAGAGGTTGATCGGCTCCTTGAGCTGCGCGAGCACTTCGCTGGTGCCGGGGCTCAACGTATAGAGCCGATTTTGCGTGAGGTCCAGGCGCACGCCGCGCAGCGCCAAGTTCGACAGCGTGATCACCGCCAGAAACAACACTGCGAGCGCGGCAAGTCCGCCCACGCCGAAGCCGGTGCGCCGCCAAGATGCGCCACGCATGTTCATTCTGCCTTCTTCATGTCGAGTACGAGAGCCGTCGCGGTCAGCCAGAATCCGATCAGCGCGCCGAAGTAGACGATATCCCGAAGATCGATGACACCCTTCGAGATCGCCTCGAAGTGCGTGAGAAAGCTCAGCGACGCTATTGCGTCGACCAGCGCCGCGGGCAACAGGCCGCGCACGAAATCCAGCACCAACGGAAAGCCCGCAAGCAGGAACAACAGCCCGACCAGCGCCGCGGTAACGAACGCTATGACCTGATTGCGGGTTGCGGCCGATAGGCAAGTGCCGATCGCGAGGAAACCGCCGGCAAGCAGCCAACTGCCGACATATGCGGCCAGAATCGCGCCGTTGTCGGGCGATCCAAGATAATTGACCGTGATCCAAATCGGGAACGTGAGTCCGAGCGCAATGCCGGCGAAGCACCATGCCGCCAAGAACTTGGCCAAGACGGCCTGCCACAAGTTGACCGGCAGCGTCATCAGCAATTCGATGCTGCCGCTGTTGCGCTCTTCGGCCCACAGGCGCATCGAAATCGCCGGGATCAGCACCAGGTAGATCCAGGGGTGCCAGCGAAAGAACGGCTGAAGATCGGCCTGACCGCGCTCGAAGAAGCCGCCGACCTGGAATGTGAACACGGACGCGAGCACCAGGAAAATCACGATGAATACATAGGCGAGCGGTGTCGCAAAATAGCTGCGCAATTCGCGCCGAAAAATGATCAAGACCGGATTCATGGGCGCGCTTCCCCGGTCTGCGGCTGCGTCAATGTGCGGAACACCTCGTCGAGCCGTCCCGCTTCGAGATGCAGCTCCGGCACGCTCCAGCCGGCATTCGCGATCAGCGCGCTGATCGCCGGCAGCGCGTTTTTGCCGGCCGCCGGGATCGCCGTCAGTCGCAACTCGCGCGGGTCCGTTTCGACCCGCGCTACTTCCGGCAGGGCGGCGACGTCGCGGCCGGCGGCGACCAGCTGCTCGGCCTTCTCGAATCGCAGGCTCACCGCATTGTGGTAACGCGACCGCGATTCGAGTGCCGCCGGCGTGTCGTCCGCGACGACGCGTCCGTCGGCGATGATGATCGCGCGCGTGCAGACCTCGTGGACTTCTTCGAGGATGTGGGTTGAGACGATCACCAATTTGTCCTTGCTGAGTTCGTTGATGAGCCGGCGGACCTCGTGTTTCTGGTTCGGATCGAGGCCGTCGGTCGGCTCATCGAGGATCAAGACCAGCGGGTCGTGAATCAGCGCCTGCGCAAGCCCGACGCGGCGCCGGAACCCCTTGGAGAGCGTTTCCACGACCTGGTCGATGACGCCGCCGAGTCCGAGACGTTCGACGACGACGCCGCGCCGCTCGCGCCGCCGCTCGCCTGCCAGTCCGCGAATGTCGGCGACGAAATCGAGAAATTCGCCGACGGTCATCTCCCCATAGCTCGGAGCGCCTTCGGGCAAATAGCCCATGCAGGTCTTGGCGGCGACCGAGTCGCGCTCGATGTCGTGGCCGCAGACCGAAACTTGACCGGCCGAAGGCGCGACAAAACCCGCGATCATGCGCATGGTCGTGGATTTACCGGCGCCGTTGGCGCCTAGAAAGCCGAGCACTTCGCCGGGGGCGACCGTGAAGTTCAAATCGTCGACGGCCAGTTTCGCGCCGTAGCGCTTGCTCAAGTGACAAATCGTAATCATCGGCGCCTTGGAGCGGTCAATCGCTCAGAAGTTCCTCAAAAGGATCAGCTGTTCCCCGTTTTCTTATCGAGAACCGCTCTATTTTCCTTGAGTATACGCCGCACTTCGGGAAGCGTCGGCCGGTCCGCCATGCGGGCGATCAGCTCCGGCAATTCATACCACTTGCGTCCCCATTGAACCAAACGTACGGCGTCGGCAAGCACTTGATCGCGTGCCGCTTCACTAGGTGCCGAGGCTTTTGAACGACTCGCCGCAGCGCTGTTGGCTGCGTCCTTTGCTTCGGTACGCGCAGCGGCCTGTGCCGCCGCCTTTGCCTCGGCCTGGGCGGCGGCTTGAGCGGCGGCCTGTGCTGCTGCCTGCGCGGCCGCCTCGGCCTGCGCCTGTCGCTCTGCCTGCGCTTGTCTTTCCGCAAGCGCCTGCCGTTCCTCTTGCGCCTGTCGCTCCGCGAGTGCTTGTCGTTCTGCGAGCGCCTGTTGTTCTGCTAATGCCTGACGTTCGGCCTGTGCTTGACGTTCGGCTTGCGCCTCGCGTTCGGCCTGCGCCTGGCGTTCGGCCTGCGCTTGTATTTCCGCGAGCGCCTGACGTTCAGTCAGCGCGCGTAGTTCAGCCTGGGCCAGCGCTTTGGCTTGTGCCGCGGCGGCCGCCTCGGCAGCCGCACGCGCCTGCGCTTGCTCGCGCGCTTGCGCTTCCGCTTGTGCCTGCGCGGCCTGTACCGCCGCCGCAGCTTGCGCCGCGGCTTCTGCTGCGGCCCGCGCCTGCGCTTGGATCTGCAGCTCGGCCTCGGCCTGCGCCGCCGCAGCCATCGCGGCCGCGCGGGCTTGGACTTGCGCCTGCGCTTCGGCTTCCGCCTGCGCCGCCGCTGCCGCCAGCGCGGCTGCACGCGCCTGTGTATCGGCCTCCACTTGAGCCTGCGCAGCCGCCGCAGCCGCCGCCTGTGCGGCCGCGCGCGCCTGGGCTTCGGCCTGCTCTTGCGCTGTCGCTTGCGCGGCCGCCGCTGCCTGTGCAGTCGCCGCCGCCTGTGCCGCCGCCGCTGCCTGCGCCGCAAGCTGAGCCGCCGCTTGCGCAGCGGCTTGTGCCTGCGCTTGTGCCTGTGCCTCCGCCTGCGCAGTTGCCGCCGCTTTGGCGGCCGCTGCGGCCAAGGCCTCTGCCTGCGCCTGCGCCTGCGCTTCTGCACGTGCCGCGGCTGCCGCTTGTGCCGCCGCCGCGGTTTGTGCCTGCGCCGCGGCTTGTGCTGCAGCGGATGCTTGAGCTGCCGCTTCTGCGGCGGCCTGCGCCGCGGCCTGTGCCTGCGCTTGTGCCTGTGCCTCCGCGCGTGCTGCTGCGGCGGCTTGCGCCGCTGCGGCCGCCAATGACTCTGCCTCAGCTTGTGCTTCGGCACGGGCCGCGGCTGCGGCCGCTGCTTCCGCCTGTGCTTGAACCTCGGCGCGAGCCGCCGCCGCCGCGACGGCCTCGGCTTGCGCTTGCGCGCGCGCTTGCGCCTCGGCTTCGGCGCGGGCTGCCGCCGCGGCCTGAGCCGCCGCCGCGGCCTGTGCGGCTGCTGCGGCTTGAGCGGCTGTCTGTGCCTGTGCTTCTGCGTGCGCTTGCGCCTCGGCTTGCGCTGCCGCCGCTGCTTGCTCGGCCGCGGCCGCTTTGGCCGCGGATTTCGCGCTCAAGCGCCCGTTTGCGCGGCTCGGCTGCTTCTGCGCGGGTCTCGCGGCATGTGCGCGGCGTTCGGTGCGCGCGACCTGCGCGGTCCCGGCCGGCGCCGATGCACGCGGCTTCGGCGTCAGAAACTTGGGCATTTCTCGAGTCGCCGTGGCCGTGACCGCCGGAATCTGGGCGACGTTCGTGATTGAAGTCATCGTCGAGGTATCGGGCGAAGCCGTCGGCAGCGGTTGTTCGCGCTCCTTCTCGGCCGTGGGAATGAAGCGCTCGATGTGCTGGGCGCCGACCAGATTGGCGAGAAAAGCCATCATCTCGAGGGCTTCGGAGAAGCGCACATCGCCCATTTTTACGCGCTCTTCGACCTGTGCCTTGAGTGCCAGGGCTCGCTGTTTGGCAAGGCTGATGACCCAGCGATTGGGCCGCTGGTGAGGCGGCCAAGGTTGAACTTTCGAGTAGCTGTCATCGTCCAGGGCGGCATATTTTAGATGCAGCTCAAGGCTACTCAACCATTTTTCGACGAGGTCCAGCAGTCGTTGATCGGCGGGTGTTGCCATAATTTGAAAACTCCGACCCGCACCCTAAACGAAGCGCCGCCCATTGGCTAGCGCGTCCTGGCGACACCGTGATCTACAGCGCGCCCCGCGAAATGCGGGGCCGCGCTAGACTGCGCGCCATGTGTGGAATCGCCGGTATGATCGGTCCCAAGGCCAGCCTCGAGGCTGTCGGGCGGATGTCGCAAAGATTGCGGCATCGGGGCCCCGATGGAGAGGGTATTTGGAGTGCGCGGGACGCTGTGCTGGCACACCGGCGCCTCTCGATCCAAGACCTGACCGAGGCGGGCCACCAGCCGATGGTCTACGGCAGCCAAGTGCTGTCCTACAACGGCGAGCTCTATAACCACGAATTCTTGCGCGCGGACCTGCCCGGACCGTGGCATTCGACGGGCGATACGGAAGTTCTGTTGCGTCTGCTGAGCCGCGATGGCAGCGCGTGCCTTTCGCGGCTCGTCGGCATGTTCGCGTTTGCGCTTTGGGATGCCGATCACCGCCGCCTGCTGCTTGCGCGCGACCGGCTGGGCATCAAACCGCTCTATTACTGCCTGCTGCCCGACGGCATCGCATTTGCTTCCGAGTTGAAAGCGCTCAAGGATCTTTGGCAGCCGGCCATCGACCGCAGCGCGGTACGCGATTTCCTGTTCCACGGCTACGTTCCGTCGCCCAAGACCATTTATGAGGGAATCGCCAAATTGCCGGCGGGCCATACGCTGACCTGGGAGGGCGGCCGCGTGCGCATCGAGCGCTATTGGGAGCCGTCGCCGGAGATCTGCATGCGTACTCCGCGCGCGAGCATCGAGATGCTCGACGGCTTGCTCACCGAGGTCCTGCCGGCGCAGACCCTCTCGGACGTGCCGGTTGGCGTGTTCTTGAGCGGCGGCATCGATTCGGCGCTCACCGCTTATTACCTCGATCATCCTCGCACCTACACGCTTGGATTTGAGCGCCTGGGGCGCTCCGAGGCCGATGCCGCGCGCAGGCTCGCCAAGCATCTCGACACCGAGCATACCGAGATGACTGCGCAAGCGGCCGATTATGGCGCGGCCTTGGACGCGATACCGCTGCTCTTCGACGAGCCGTTCGGTGATAGCGCCGCGTGGTCGAACTATCTCGTCGCCGAGTTCGCGCGCCACGAGGTCAAGGTTGCATTGAGCGGCGAGGGCGGCGATGAGATCTTTTGCGGCTATCCGCGCTATTGGTCGCACGTCGGCGAGCGCTCGAACTTGCTCAACCGGACACTGGCCGCGTTGTTGCCGCCGCTATCGCGATTCGGCTCCTCGATGCAAAGCCGCGCCTACGTCGGCCTCGAAGCACACGCGGCCGCCCTCGGCGGCCTCAACGCGCTGCAAGTCGACCATCTACTGTGCGACGATTGGCGCGAGACCGGCTACGACTACCTGTGGTTTTACCGGAAATTCTGGCGCGCGGACCTGCAGCCGCTCGCGCAGTTGCGGTGGCTGGATTTGAATACGGATCTGGCCGACGGCTTGCTGACCAAGGTCGATCGAACCAGCATGGCGCATTCGCTCGAAGTGCGGCCGCCGCTGCTCGATCATCGTCTCGTCGAATTCATGCTGTCCGTGGATCCGGCGCTGCTCGTCGATCAGACGGCACACCGCGGCAAGCTGCTGGTGCGCGAATTGATGGAACCACGCTTGCCGCCGGGACATTTGGACCGACCGAAGTCGGGCTTCGGTTTGCCGCTACGATCCTGGCTCAAACGCAATCCGAGCCTGCTCGAGGACGCGGTGTGCCGCTTGCGCGAGCGCGGCGTTCTGCGACGCGCGGTGCACAGCGATTTTCGCCGTGCGTGGTACATCCTCGTGCTGGATCGCTGGTTTACCGCCTTCGCTTGAGCATGAGCTCGTTGCCGGCAGCGCCGCGTTTATTGTGCGTCCCGGTTTCGGGCCCGTATGGCATGGGCGAGTACATGCGCTCGCTCGCGATCGCGCGTGCCGTCAGCGCACGCTGGCCCGCTGCAGAGATTCACTTCGTGCTGAGCCGCGATGCGCCGTATGCCGCCGATGCGCCGTTCCCGGCGACGCTGCTGGCCTCTTCGCCGACGTTCCACGCGCGCGAAGTCATCGCACTGATCGAACAATTTCGCCCGACCATCGTGCTGTTCGACAATGCGGGCCGCACCGCCCAAATTCGCGCCGCCAACCGTTGCGGTGCCGATGTGATCTACATCAGCGCGCGGCCGCGCCAGCGCGGCAAGGCGTTTCGACTGAGCTGGATGAGCCTGCTGGCCGAGCACTGGATCGCGTATCCCGCGTTCGTCGCCGGTTCATTGCGGTTTCTGGAGCGGCTCAAGTTGCGCCTGCTCGGGCGTCCGGCGGTGCGCTATCTCGATGTCGTAATGCCGCCTGCCGATGCGGAGCGCCGGCATGCTCTGCTCGCGCGGTTCGGATTGCAATTCGGTACCTTCGTGCTCGTGGTGCCGGGCGGCGGCACCGGACATCCCGGGGCGGCCGACGCTGCCGCACGGTTTCACGCTGCGGCGACTACCTTGGCCGTGAACGGCGAACCCGTCGTCTACATCGGTCCGAGTCCCGCGGATGCCGCCGCGTCGGACCCCCGGCTGCATTCGGCTGCGTCGCTCGAGCAGGCGGATCTCGTCGAATTGATGCGCGCAGCGCGCTTGATCATCTCGAATGGCGGCTCGACGCTGCTGCAGGCTATCGCCTGCACGAGACCAACGCTCGCGATCGCGATCGCCGGCGATCAGGAAAGGCGCATTCGCCGCGCGGTCGATGCGGGTGTCTGTGTGCGGTCCGGGCTCGAGGTCGGCGACATCGTGCGGCGCGCATCGCAGCTGCTGCGCGATGAACCCGCGCGCGCAGCGCTGGCGGCCCGCGCTGCAGCGTTGAGCTTGGCCGATGGGATCGCCGTGGCGCTCGACGCGGTGGCGCGATTGCAGGCGGCGCGTGGCCGCGAGCAGGAGGAGCGCGCGCGTGCCTAACGCATTGTTGCTCGGCTACGGCTTGAATCAGCCGTCGTTCCGCCACCGCATGCAAAGCCTGGTCCCGGCCTTGCAGGCGGCAGGCTGGCAGCTGCGCTGCGAGCAGTTCCCGAGCGGGCGCTACGGCCTGCGCACCGTCGAGCGGCGCCGTTTGCTGCGTTGGGCCGATGTGGCGGTGCTGCATCAGATAAAACTGAGCGCGCTCGAGGCGAGTTTGTTCGCGGCATTCTGCCGGCATCGGGTCTTCGACTTCGATGACGCGATCTATGTGCGAAAACCGCGGCGTCTCGGCGAGGAAGCCGATGATTCGATTTGGCGTCGCCGAAAATTCGCGGCGACCTGCCGGTTCGTCGACGTGGTCGCTGCCGGCAATGAGGTTCTCGCGGACGTTGCGCGCGGCTATGCGCGGCGCGTCGCGATCATGCCGACGTCGATCGACGTGTCCTGCTATCGGCCGACCACGGCGGGACCCGAGACGGCGCCGACGATCGTGTGGATCGGAAGTCCGGAGAATCTCGTCTACTTGGAAATGATTCGTCCCGCGCTCGCGCGCCTCAGTGGCCGCGTGGCCAATCTGCGGCTGCGGGTCATTTGCTCGGCGTTTCCGCAATGGCCGGAAATCACGATCGAGCGCGTCGCGTGGAGCAGCGCGACCGAGGTCGACGGTCTCGCGAGCGCTCATATCGGCATCATGCCGCTCAGCGACGATGACTGGACGCGCGGCAAATGCGCGTTCAAATTGCTGCAATACATGGCCGCGAAACTGCCGTGCGTCGCCTCGCCGGTCGGCGCCAATACCGAGGCCGTGATCGATGGGGTCACCGGCTTCCATGCGAGGGACCTCGAACAGTGGGAATCGCGTTTGGCGGCTCTGGTCGAGTCGGCGGAACTGCGCGCGCGGTTCGGCGCCGCGGGCTACGCGCACGTGCAGGAGCGCTATGCAATGAGCAGCTACCGCGCGCGCTACGCGGACCTGCTGGCCCAGCTCGCGGCCGACTGAGCCGGTCCCCGCATAGCCGCCCGCGGCGCCGAGATTGGCTGCGGTGACTGGCTCAATTCGGTATCCTGCGCGGCATGCCGGCCGTGTTCATCTACCAAATCTTGACACCGTTGGTGTCGACGCGAGATCTGGATCCTGGTTTTCTGGTGCTCGATAATTCCGAGAACGCTCGGCCGGATTGGTTCGAGTATTGGCCGATTCGCCAGTTCCTGCTCTCGAAATCCTTGGACGAAAACGCGTTCTATGGATTCCTTTCGCCGCGATTCCAATCCAAGACCAACCTCGGCGCCGCCGCGGTCGAAGCGCTTGCACGCGATGCCGGTGAGGCCGTCGACGTGATCTTGTTGAGCCCGAGCATCCACAACAGCGCCTACTTCCTCAACGTGTTCGAGCATGGCGAATCGGTACATCCGGGGCTGCTGGCGATTGCCAAGCGATTCTTCGAGCGCATCGGGCGCAGCGCCAATTTCGATGAGCTCGTCTGCGATTCGCGCAACACGGTGACTTCGAATTATTTTCTGGCGAGGCCGCGCTTCTGGCGCGAATGGTTTGCGATCACCGAGGCCTTGTTCGCGATAGCCGAGGCGCCGTCCGATGCGCTCGGCGCGGAGCTGCGCGAGCCGACCACCTATCGCGGCGGTGTGGATGTGCAGATGAAAGTGTTCGTGGTAGAGCGTATCGCGAGTTGGCTGTTGGCGGTCGATAGCAGCCATCGGGCCCTTGCGCTCGACCCGTTCGCGGCTCGCTCACGCATCTACAAGCTGCCGGTGGCGATCGTCTGCGACGCACTGAAGATCGCCTACGCGATCGAAGGCCGCGCTCAGTACAAGCAGGTCTTTCTGATGGTCAGCGGTCTGCGCAACACGCTGAATTCTTGGACCCGGATCGCGTCATGGTTCCGATCGCGGCGGGTGCGGCCGTTTATTGATGCGCTCGCGGCCTATTGGAACCTCAGGGCGCGATAACTCGTGCGCGCCCGCGTCGAGAGGCACGGCGTTTAGCGCGCTTTTGCGCAATACTCGCGCCAGAGCCGGCGATACGATGCTTCGAGATTGCGCGCAAATCGCGGCGCGTTCATCAGCGGCGAGCTCGCGAGCCGCTGCCGCAATCCTGCGCGTAGCGCCGCGAGCCGCGGCAAATCCTGCGCGAGCGCAAGCGCGGCGGCCGTGAATTGGCTATCGGTGTCGGCCGCGAGCGCGGTCAGGTCGATCTGGAACAATTGGCTCAGGCCGCCGCGGCCGACGCAGGTTCGGCCGACTCGGCTGACCACGGGAACCCCCATCCATAGCGCGTCGAGACTGGTCGTATGGCCGTTGTACGGAAACGTATCGAGCCCGATGTCGATCTCGTGGTAGGTGCGTAGATATTCCGCGCGCGGCCGATAAGGCACGAAGCTCACGCGCTCGGCCGCGATTCCATGGGCGGCGAGCCGCAGCAGCAGCGATGCGCGCGGCCGCCCCGAGCGCGCCATCAGAAGCAGCCGCGACGTCGGCAGTTGGCGCATGACGGCGCCCCACAGCTGCAGCGTCGAATCGGTCAATTTACAAGGGTTGTTGAGACAGCCAAAAGTCAAAAATCCGCGCAACAGCGCAGGCGGCGCTCCAACCGGCGATTCGCTCGACTGCGGGTCATAGCACCAGAAGGAATCCGGGAGGCGCACGGTCCGCTCCTGGTAATCCGCATCGAATCCATCGGGGTCGAGGCGCGGATCCGAGTATCGGTAGTCCATCGCGTCGAGACCGGTGGTGCCCGGGTAGGCGAGCCACGCCACTTGAATCGGCGCGGGTTTGCGCGCAAACAGCAGGGGGCGGCCGTCGGCCATGTGCATCGTGAGGTCGACGAGGATGTCGATGCGGTCGGCACGGATCGTCGCGGCGAGTGCCGCATCGTCTTGCGTGCGAACTTCGCGCCACACGGACCCAAGCCCTGCGATTCGGCGCGTCGTCTCGTCGGGCCGCTCGACGCTGGAATAGCAATAAATCTCGAATTCGTCGCGATCATGATTCTGCAGCAGCGGGATCGTGAACAGGCTCTGGCAATGTTCTCGAAAATCGGGAGAGACATAGCCGATGCGCAGCTTGCGGTCGGCGCTGCAGTCGTTCGCGAGGGGGCGCCGCGTCGATGCGAGCGGCGCCGCGAAGCGCTGGTTCCAGCGACGTGCTTCCGCGAGTATCGGCGCCGGCTCCAGGCATTGGAATGACAGCGCGTAGACCAGATTGCGGTGCGTCGCATCCCCGTCGGGGTCGAGTTCCAGCGAGCGGCGGAAACAATCGATCGCTGGATCGAGCTCGCCCGCATCCTTGAGCACGCTGCCGAGGTTGTCGTAGAGCGGCGCATGCCGCGGACTCAATTGGAGTGCGCGCCTGAACAGGGCCTCGGATTCATCGAGGCGGCCGAGCGTGCGCAGCAGGCATCCGGCGTTATTGAGTGCGACGACCGAGTCCGGCTGCGCGCGAATCGCCGCTTCGTAGGCCGCCGCCGCCAACGCGAATTCGCCGAGTTCCTTGTAATTATTTCCGAGATTGTTGTAGGCGTCCGCGTAACCCGGGCGCAGCGCGATCGCTCGGCGGTATTGATCGGCCGAATCCGCGAGCCGGCCCAGGCCACGTAGCGCGAGACCCAGGTTGAAGGCTGCCTCGGCCTGCGCCGGGTCCCGTTCGAGCGCGCTGCGCAGCACGGCTTCTGCTTCGGCGAAGTCGCGGCGCTGACAGAGCGCGATGCCGAGATTCAGCGCGTAGGAGAATGCGAGCGGCTGTAATGCCAACGCGCGGCGCTGCAACTCGACGGCCGCGTCGGTCTGGCCGAGACGCAGCAGTACGGCACCGAGATTCGATGTGGCGCGCGCATCGTTCGGATCGAGCGCGAGCGCTCGGCGGTAGGCGTCTGCGGCTTGTTGCAGGCGCCCGCAATGGTTCAGGCATAGGCCGAGATTGTTGAACGCGTCGCTGAAGTTCGGCTGCAGCCGCACGGCTGCCTCGTAGGCCGGAATCGCCTCAGTCTCGCGCCCGAGCGCCTGCAGCGCGATTCCGGACGCGAAGTGAGCGTCGGCTGAATTCGGATCGAGCTGCAAGGCGCGCGCGTAGGCTGCGGCCGCAGCGTCCCAGCGTTGCAGCGCCTGCAGCACCTGCCCGAGGCCGAGGTGATGGCGTGGCTCGTCGGGTGCGCACCGCAGCGCCTGTTCGATGAGCGGCAGAGCGGCTTGCGGGCGGCGGTCCTGCAATTCCAGCAACCCACTGCGAAACAGTGCCGGCGCGTGGTTCGGTGCCTCGCCGAGCACCTGCGCATAGAGGCGCCGGGCCGCGTCGAGTTCGCCGGCCCGATGTTTGTCGCTCGCCAACCGCAATGTTTGTTCGATCGTCACGACGCGAGCGGTCCGAGTGCGGCGATCAGCGGCCCGAGCTGCGGCCGCAGCTGCTCGGCGCGCCGCAGGCTCGATCGATAAATCGGCTGACGCACTTGCGCGAAACTCGAGGTGCTCACGATGCGGCCGCTCTCGAAGAATCTGAGGCAGGCGTCGCTCCAGGCGAGTCCGAGAAACTCGAGCAAGCGGCGCGTTTCGGCTTCGGGGTGCGCGACCAAGGTCTCGTAGTCGACCTCGATGAGTGCTTGCCGCGGTAGTGTCGATCGCCAATGCGCCATCAGCGCATGATAGTCGCGGTAGTAGCGGCCGAGTTCATCCATTTGGTAGACGAAGCCGAGGGAGCCGGAAAACAGTCTCGTGTACGCGGAAAAACAGGTCTCCAGCGGGTCGCGGCGGCAATGAATGATTCGCGCGCGCGGGAAAACACGATGAATGAGCCCGAGGTGCAGGAAGTTCCCAAGGTCCTTGTCGATGACGCGAGCTGCGCGCGCGGATGCGCGCCGCAGTTTCGCGAGCGCGGTCTCCGCAAGCCGATTCAGCGCATCTTCGGAGCCAGGCGATCCCGGCGCAAACAAGACGCGCAATTGCAGCAATTCCCCGCCGCCGTGGACGTCGGCGTGCGAGGCCAAGATCTGCTCGACGAGCGTCGAACCGGAGCGCGGCATGCCGACGATGAAAACCGGCAGCTCCGAGAGTCGCGCCGGCGCGACCGGCGGCGGCGCCGCGCAATCCACGGGTTCTGTGGCGATTGCGGCCATTTGCCGCGAGGCCACGGCCGCATCGTAATCGATGCTCGCGCGCTTCAGCCGGTTACCCGCGTGCCAATGCGCAAATGCGCGGTCGATATGCTGAGCGTCGAAGTGCGCCTTGCCGAGTGCGAAATGCAGCAATAGGCGGTCGCGGAACGGCGCATGCGCGCGCAGCAGCCGCTCCATTGCGTCGATATCCGGGTCATCGGCATCATGCGATTTTGCGTTGGTTTTGTTGTACCAGGCTTCGGCGAGCGCAGGCGCATATTGCAAGGCTAAGTTGAACGCGGCGACGGCGTCGAGCGGCCGACCGAGTTCACCGAGCAGCACGCCCTTATCGGAGTGCGCGAGTCCTGCCGTTTGCGGTGTGCGCGATGCCGTCGCCGCACGTTCGAACAGTTCGAGTCCGAGCGTTTCCTGGCCGTTGAGATGCGCGGCGAGCCCATAAGCGCGCAGCAACTCCGCGGACTCGATGCCGCGATCGAGCGCGTCGGCGCACAGCGCCGCCGCCGCGTCGCTGCGATCGAGGTGGCGCAAGGCATGCGCTTTGAGCGTCAAGAGTCGGTGGTCGTCCGGCCAGCGCGCCTCGATCTCGGCGATATACTCGAGCGCCGCGAGAGATCGCCCACGCTGCATCTCGATCTCGGCAACGCGCAGACGGTGCTCGAGGACCCCGGGTTCCAGGCTCGCGGCCGCTCGAGCCTCGCGTGCGGCCTCTTCGAAACGCCCGAGTTCCAGCAGCAAGCCTGCGTAACTCGCGCGCAGTTCGGCATTGTCTGGCTGTTCCTGCAGCATACTGCCGAACACCGCGAGCCCGTCAGCGGCCGCACCGAGCCGCGCCTGCAGCAGCGCGAGATTTGCTCGAGCTTGCCAAAATCCGGGATCACGGCGCAGCGCCTGATCGAAACACTCGCGGCTCTGCTCGAACTCGCGCATTTCGAGCAGCAGATTGCCGAGGCAGAACCACGCCAAGACGGAAGTTTCATCCAATGCGACTGCGCGCCGCGTGGCCGCGAGCGCCGCGCCATGGTCGAGGTTCTTGCCGTACAACTCCGCATAGCTCAACAGGTGCAATGTCGTCGCCGCCGGCGATTCGGCCGCTCGGCGCAGCAGATTTGCCGCTTGGGCATCATCGCCTTGTTGATGGGCGATCAGCCCGAGCAGATGCAGCGCGCCGGCGTGTTGGGGCGCATTTGCGAGCAGATCGAGGCAGGCCTTGCGCGCCGCTTCGGTGCGCCCCGCGGAAAAATCCAGTATTGCCTCGCGCATCGGCGTCGTTTCCACGACGCCAATATAGCGCGCTTGAATCGCGAACGGACCGATCGGCGTTTTCCAAGTCCGTGCGCAAGGCTCCGCCGCCGCCGCACGCACGCCGACGGATATGTTTCGTCAAATGAGGCCGCGGATTTTGCTGGCAGCTGTGACGCGCCACACGTTCATCGCTCTGTTGCACCTGCTCGCACGGCCGATAGATGGTCACACAGCAGGTGCGCGCGCCTTTCGGGCGACCCTGTTCGGAGGTATTGCGAACATGCTGCTTGGCCGGCTCAACGTTTCGACTCGATTCCTGCTGGTTCTCGCAATCGGATTGATATTCCAAGCCGCAATCTCGATCGGATCCCTGGTCTACCTCAGAGAGTCGCTGGTTCAGGATCGCGTCACTGAAGTCAAGCATCTGCTGGAATCGGCCTACAGCGCCGTTGTGTACTACCACGACCGCGCCAGCCGAGGATTGATGAGCGACGCCGAAGCACGCCGTGCAGCCGCGGATGCCGTACGCGCGATGCATTACGACGGCTCCAACTATTTTTTCATCTGGGACCTCGATGGCACGGGCATCGCACACGGCGCCCAACCGGCGCTCGAGGGCAAGAACTTCCTGCACTCGCCGGACGCCGACAAGAATCCGGTCGTCGCCTACATGGTGCGCAGACTCATCGAAGTCGCCAAGAGCGACAAGGCCGAGGGAGTCACCACCTATCGCATTCCCAAGGGCGGCCAGAAAGTACCGATCGAAAAGATCGCGTATTCCCGGCTGTTCGAGCCTTGGGGTTGGTCGATCGGTACCGGCGCCTATGTCGATGACATCGACGGCACTTTCCGCGCGCGCCTGTTCGCGGAGTTGTGGCTGTTCATCGGCTCGATCGTGTTGGCTGGTGCGATGACCTTCGTGATCGGTGCGGACCTGACGCGCGCACTCAATCGCCTCGCGGAGCGCGTCGCGGGCATCGCAAAAGGGCAATTGGAAGGCGACGTGCACGACGTACAGCGAGCCGATGAGGTCGGCATCATGGCGCGTGCCTTGATGGTCTTGCGCGATACGAGCCGCGAAGCCGCGGAGCTGCGACTCGACCAATTGACGGGCCTACCGACTCGCAAATTGCTCATGGACCGGCTCAAGCAGGTCAAGGGTCGCAGCGCGCGCAGCGGTAACTACGCAGGCTTGATGGTCGTCGATTTGGACAAGTTCAAGTCGCTCAACGACACCTACGGCCACGACGTCGGCGATGCCTTGCTGCGCGAGGTTGCGCAGCGATTGTCGGCCAGCGTGCGCGAAGGCGACACTGTCGCGAGGCTCGGCGGCGACGAGTTCGTGGTCGTTGTCGTCGATATCGGGAACGACGAAAAGGAAGCCGGTACCGCCCTCGAGGTCGTCGGCACGAAAATATTGGGCGTGCTCACGCAACCCTACCATTTGGGCAATGTGACTCATACGAGCACCGCGAGCGTCGGCATGACGTTGTTCAAGGGCGACGGAGCGCCGGCCGAGGATCTGCTCAAGCAAGCGGATCTGGCGATGTACAAGTCCAAGGATTCCGGCCGCAATGTTTGCCGCTTTTTCGACGCGAGAATGGAAGAAAAGGTGCAGGAACGGGCAACGCTCGAGAAGGAGTTGCGCGAAGCCCTGGTCGCAAACCAGTTTCAGCTTCATTACCAGCCCCACATTGGGCCGGACGGCGAACTCACGGGTGCCGAGGCATTGGTGCGCTGGAAGCATCCACGCAGAGGTCTCGTGCCGCCGAATGAATTCATCCCGATCGCCGAGGAAACCGGCTTGATCGTTCCCTTGGGGCGCTGGGTGCTGGAGACCGCCTGCAAGCAACTTGCGCAATGGAGCAGCAGGCCGCAAACCGCGATGCTGCGGCTCGCGGTCAATGTGAGCGCCCGCGAATTTCAGCAGCCGGATTTCGTCGAGAAGGTCGTGTCGATTCTGCAGGATACCGCGGTCGATCCGAGCCGCCTGACGCTCGAATTGACGGAAAGCCTGCTGGTCCACAATGTCGACGACGTGATCGGGAAAATGTCCGAATTGAAGCTCGAAGGCGTGAGTTTCGCGCTCGATGACTTCGGCATCGGCTATTCCTCGCTGTATTTCTTGAAGCGCCTGCCGCTCGATCAGCTGAAGATCGACCGATCCTTCGTGCGCCACGTGCTGACCGATCCGAACGACGCCGCGATCGCCAACATGATTGTCGCGCTGGGGCAAACCCTCGGCTTGGAAGTCATCGCCGAAGGCGTGGAAACTGCGGAACAGCGCGATTTTCTCGCAAGCTCCGGCTGCCTCCATTACCAGGGCTACTTCTTCAGCAGGCCGCTGCCACTCGAAAGATTCGAACAATTCGCGATCGACCAGCGCGACGCGAAGAGCCCGCCGGCATTGGCCGCGTGGCTCGGCTGAGCAGCCATGTGCCGCGCCTAAGTCCTTGATTTAATGGCGCTCCCTACGAGATTCGAACTCGTGTTACAGCCTTGAGAGGGCCGTGTCCTAGGCCTCTAGACGAAGGGAGCCTTTAGCGTGACGGTTGGGCGGAACTGGCCCGCCCCTGACTTTAGAGGGCTGGTAGTATACGGACCAATTTTTTGGACTCAAGCGGAACCCCATTTTTTGAACGACTCTTCGACCCCCACGGCCCCCCTCGTCATTCCGCGCTCCGATCACACGATTTCGCGCGCTGATATCTCGCCCAACGCCATTAAAGTGCTTTATCGGCTCAAAGAGGCCGGCTATCAGGCGTTTCTCGTCGGTGGCGCGGTGCGCGACCTGCTGCTCGGCATCCGACCGAAGGACTTCGACGTCGCGACCGACGCGTTGCCCGAGGAGGTGCGCCGCCTGTTTCGCAATTGCCGCCTGATCGGACGGCGTTTCCGGCTTGCCCACGTGCACTTCGGCAGCGAAATCATCGAGGTTGCGACGTTCCGCGCCGCCGCCGCGCCCGAGCGCGAGGACGCGGACCCGGAGAACTCCGACAATCCCGAAGGCGAAGTCGAATTTCCTGCGGAAATCGACAGCGAGCATCGAGCGGTCGACGCGAAGGGCCGAATTCTGCGCGACAATATCTACGGATCGATCGAAGAGGACGTTTGGCGGCGAGATTTCACCGCGAACGGGCTGTACTACAATATCGAGGATTTCTCGGTCTGGGATTTCGTCGGCGGCGTCGCCGATGTGCGTGCGCGGCGCTTACGGCTGATCGGCGACCCGGATACGCGCTACCGCGAAGATCCGGTGCGTATGTTGCGTGCCGTGCGCTTTGCGGCCAAATTGGATTTCAGCATCGAGCAGGGCACCGAGGAGCCGATCCGGCGGCTTGCCTATCTGCTCGACGGCGTTCCACCGGCGCGCCTGTTTGACGAATCCCTGAAATTGTTTCTGTCTGGTTTCGGCGCGAAGTCGTATCGGCTGCTACGCCAGTACGGCCTTTTCGAGCATTTGTTCCCGCGCTCGGCAGCGGCATTCGCGCTGCCGCCGTACGCGTACGCCCAAGAAATGCTCGAAATCGGTCTCGCAAACACCGATGCACGGATCGCGGAAGACAAACCCGTGACGCCCACATTTTTGTTCGCGCTGCTGCTCTGGGGCGCGGTGCTGCGTGAAATGAACGAACAGCAGGCGGGCCCTGCACCCGATATCGCACAGCTCGTACAAGCCTGCGACACCGTGCTCAAAGCGCAGCAATCGCGTGTCGCGATTCCGCGGCGCTTCGGCGTGCCGATGCGCGAATTGCTGATGCTGCAGCCCCGCTTCAATCGGCGCAGCGGCGTCAAGGCCTTGAGTCTGCTACAGCACCCGCGATTCCGCGCTGCCTTCGATTTTCTGCTGGTGCGCGCCCAGGCAGGCGCGGCCGATCCGGAGTTGGCGCAGTGGTGGACCCAGATCCAGGTGCTGCCGCAGGAGGAACGCGTGAAACTGGTGCAGGCACGGCCGGCTGAGCCGAGCTCGGACGGTGCTGCGGCTCCCGCTCGCAAGCGCCGCCGGCGTCGACGTCGCAGCGGTCCGGCGCCCACCTGAGCTCGAGGCTTCGCATGAGTGCGCTCTGGCGCCCCGCGTATGTGGCGATCGGCAGCAACCTCCATGAGCCCGAGCAACGTGTCCACGAGGCGTTCGATCGGATCGGCCGACTTAGCGATACCAGGCTCGAAGCGCGCTCGCGCTTGTATCTCTCGAAACCGCTGGGACCGCAGGATCAGCCGCATTTCGTCAATGCCGCAGCGGGACTGCTCACGCAGGATTCCGCGCGCGGACTGCTCGACTCCCTTCTCGCGATCGAGCGGGCGATGGGGCGGGATCGGGGTGAGCGCTGGGGTCCGCGGATCATCGACCTCGATCTGATATGGATCGCCGGCGCGCCGATTGCCGAGGCTGGACTGTGCGTGCCGCATCCGGCAGTGTCTGAGCGCAACTTCGTGCTGTATCCTCTGGCCGATATCGCGCCGACTTTGAACATCCCTCAGATTGGGCGAGTGGCGGATTTGAAGCTCCGGGTGGGCGGCCTGGGGCTGTCCGTGTTGGCGTAGATCGAAGGTTTCAACAGGTACGAGAAAGTCAACCGTGAGCGAAATTCCGCACCGCTTCATCGTCGTCGAGGGCCCGATCGGCGTCGGCAAAACGAGCCTGACGCGGCGCCTCGCGAAATCCCTCGGCGCACAGTTGGTGCTCGAAGAGGCGGATCAAAACCCGTTCCTAGAGCGCTTTTACCGCAATCCGCGCGCGGCGGCGTTCCAAACGCAATTGTTCTTCCTGTTTCAGCGCGCGAGGCAATTGGAGGACGTGAGACAGGCGGATTTATTCGGCGCCGTACGCATCGCGGACTATCTGCTGGAAAAAGACCGGCTGTTTGCGCGGGTGACGCTGGACGATGCCGAGTACGCGCTCTACGAGCGCGTCTATGAACGGGTCGTGGTCGACGCGCCCAAGCCGGACCTCGTCGTCTATTTGCAGGCGCCCGTCGACGTGCTCGTCGACCGGATTGCCAAGCGCGGCATTCGCTATGAGCAATATATCGAGCGCGCCTATCTGGAAAAGTTGACCCAGGCCTACGCGCGATTTTTCCATAGCTACGACGCCTCGCCGCTGCTGATCGTCAATGCGGCCTCGATCGATCCGGTCAATAACGAGGCCGATTACCAGCAGCTGTACGCCGAAATCGTGCGCACCAGGCGAGGGCGGCACTTCTTCAATCCGGCGGGCGGCAGTCTGCTGCCGACCACGTCATGAGCCGACGTCTATAGAGGGTTATCGGTCATGGACATACTCACCCGCAGCGCCTCCTTGCGCGACCGGCTCAAAGTTTGGCGCGAAGCCGGCAATAAGGTCGCACTCGTGCCGACCGCGGGCACCCTGCACAAGGGGCATCTGAGCCTGGTTGCCGAGGCGCAGGAGCGCGCCGAGCGTGTCGTCGTGAGCGTATTCGCCGGCTTGAACGAGCGCGATGTGTCGAGGAGCGAAGCGGACCGCGACCTGCTGCAAAAGGTCGGTCCCGACATCCTGTTCGCGCCGCCGGTCCAGGAGCTTTATCCGTTCGGGACCGACTTGTCCGCAAGCGTCGATGTGCCACAGTTGGGAAAGCTGCTCGAAGGGGCCCATCAGCCGGGACACATCGCCGAGGGACTCACCTTGCTGCTCAAGCTGCTGAACCTCGTCGGTCCGGATTTCGCCGTATTCGGCGAGCGGGACTATCAGCAGTTGGTCTCGGTGCGCCAGATGGTCAACGACCTGTTCATCCCGGTCGAGATCGTCTCTTGCCAGACGCTGCGCGAAACCGACGGACTCGCGCTCGCGACCGGCAATCGATTGTTGACAGCGGCGCAGCGAGCGGCCGCGCCGTTGCTGTATGCGACCTTGAGTCAGGTTGCAAAGCGCATCGACGCCGGCGATCGCGATTATGCGGCGCTCGAGAAAAACGCACTCGAAGCGCTCAGCGCCGGCGGATTCCGGCCCGAATATCTGGTGATCCGCCAGAGTGCGGATCTGGCGCCCGCGCGCCCCGCGGCGCGCGACCTCGTGGTGCTCGCCGCGGCGCAATTGGGTGCAGTCCGCCTGACCGACAATCTACGCGTGCGGGTCATCGATCGGTACTGAAAGGTGCTGTGCAAGCGCCCATTGCACGTGCTCGCGCACGAGCGGGCTCGGGTCTTGCGAACGTGATTCGAGCGCGGCGACGAGCTGCGGCGATGTCGGCGCGTTGCCGAGCGCCACCGCGACATTGCGCAGCCAGCGTGGATAGCCGATGCGGCGTATCGCGCTGCCCTGCGTCTTGTGCAGAAAATCCGCCTCGCTCCAGCCGAACAACTCGATGAGCGTCGACTTGTCGAGTCGGTGGCGCGGCGAGAAGTCCGGCTCGCGTGTCGGACGCGCGAATTTGTTCCAAGGGCAGACGAGCTGGCAATCATCGCAGCCGTAGATGCGGTTGCCGATCGCGCGGCGCAACTCGACCGGAATCGAGCCGGCGAGTTCGATCGTCAAGTACGATATGCAGCGACGCGCATCGAGCCGGTAGGGCGCTACGATCGCGCCGGTCGGACAGGCCGGCAGGCACGCGCTGCAGCTGCCGCAGTGGGCGCTGCTCGGCGCGTCGAGCGGCAATTCGAAATCCAGGTAAATCTCGCCGAGAAAAAAGTAGGATCCGGCGTCGCGATCGATCAAATTCGTGTGCTTGCCGATCCAGCCCAGCCCCGCGTTGCGTGCCAACGCCTTCTCCAGGACCGGCGCGCTGTCGGTAAAGACGCGGTGGCCGAATGGCCCCACCGCGCCCGCGATGCGTTCACACAGACGCTGCAGCCGATGGCGCAGTAGTTTGTGGTAGTCGCGCCCCAATGCATATCGCGATATGTAGGCGGCCTCCCGATCACTCAGCACCGCGTCGGCGGCCTCGGCGGCAGGCCAATAATCCATGCGCGCGCTGATGCAGCTGACCGTGCCCGGCACGAGTTCCCGCGGGCGCAGGCGTTTCGCGCCATGGCGGCTCATGTAGCCCATCTCGCCTTGGAATCCGCTTGCCAACCAATCGACGAAATGTGCTTCGTCTGCGGAAAGATCGATGTTGCCGACGCCGAGTTTCGTAAAGCCGAGTTCCGTGCCCCATCGGCGAATCTCGGCGAGCAGCGCGCCGCGATCCAGCGCGGCGGCGGATGTCGATGTCGAGCAGGAGTCCGGCGTGGGGGCGGCCATGAGCAGCTACAGTATAATCGCGCCCAACGCGGCCGCCCGCAGCCTACGAGGGTCGGCACCCTGGAATCCGATTTGAAACTCCATTTGTACGATAGCGAGGCGACCGAGGTGCTGGGCGCGGCATTGGCCTGCGCGTTGCCCGCACTGTCCGATGCACCCGCGGTGCTGCACTTGATCGGCGAACTGGGCGCGGGCAAAACAACCTGTGCGCGCAGCCTGCTGCGCACGCTCGGAGTCGCAGGAATCGTGCGCAGTCCGACGTATACGCTCGTCGAAATGTATCCGGCGGGACCCGTCCAATGCGTTCATGTCGACTTGTATCGTCTCCAGGGTGCCGAGGATTTGGAGGATCTGGGACTGCGAGATTTTCTGGCGCCCGGCAACTTGTTGCTGATCGAATGGCCGGAACGCGGCGCCGGCTTGCTGCCGCCGGCCGATGTGGCTGTGAGCTTGAGTTATGAGGCGGAAGGTCGCGACGCCACGCTGCGAGCCGGCAGCAGCCGGGGCATGGTCTGGCTCGACAACCTCCGGACTGACACTAGATTAATCCCCTATCTATCTAATTTAACTTGAAAAAAACCTCTCTTCGGCGTTAACTTAAGACGCGATGAGAATTTTCCTTAAGCGTCTGGCGTGGTCGGCATTGTGGGTCGTGTCTTTGGGCGCGCCGGCAAGCGCCGTGGATGTGCGCGATATCCGGCTCTGGGCGGGCCCGGAGAGCACGCGCGTCGTGTTCGATTTGTCCGGCAGTGCGCACCATAGCTTGTCGGTGCTCAAGTCGCCGGCGCGCATCGTGCTCGATATGCCCGGAGCACACCTGCGGGCCGGCGGACTTGCCTCCCCCGCGCCTGCCGGCGCAGTCAAGCAAGTGCGCGTCGCACGCCGGACCAGCGGCGATCTGCGCATCGTGATTGATCTCGCACACGCCGTGCGGGCCAGTAGTTTTCTCACGGCACCGAATTCGCGCTACGGCTACCGCCTCGTCGTCGATCTCGCGGGGCCGGCAGCGATGCCGCCGGCCGCGGCATCCGGTCCCAGCCAGCCCGTGAAAGTCGAGCATGCACCCGCCGATACCCGCGATCTGATCATCGCGATCGATGCGGGCCATGGCGGCGAGGATCCCGGTGCGATCGGCGTCAACGGCACGCGTGAGAAGGACGTGGTGTTCGCGATCGCCAAGGAACTCGCGCTGCGCGTCAACGGCGAGACCGGCATGCGCGCAATCATGACGCGCTCCGGTGATTACTTCGTGCCGTTGCGCGAGCGCATGCAGCGCGCCCGGGCCCAGCAGGCCGACTTATTCGTCTCGATCCATGCGGACTCGATCGTGGATCGGCGCGTCGACGGCTCCTCGGTCTACATCCTGTCGCAGCGCGGTGCGAGCGACGAGGCTTCACGCTGGCTCGCCGAGCGGGAGAACGCATCCGACCTGATCGGGGGCGTCTCGCTCGACGACAAGGATGATGTACTCGCGTCGGTGTTGCTCGATCTATCGCAGTCGGCCGCGATGAGCGCGAGCGAGACGGCCGCCGAGCAGGTGCTGCGGGAGTTGAATCAGGTCGGTGAGGTGCGCAAGCACCAAGTGCAGCAGGCGCGATTCATGGTTCTGAAGTCGCCCGACATTCCCTCGATGCTGGTCGAAACGGCCTACATATCGAATCCCCAGGAAGAGCAGCGCCTACGCACGCAATCGCAACAGTCCAAACTGGCCGCCGCGATCCATCAGGGCCTGCGCGCCTACTTCTATGCGAATCCGCCGGCCGGCACGCGCATCGCGCAGCTTGCCGCGCTCGCAGCCGCGCCGCGTACGGTGCTTGCAACCGCAGCCGATTCGGGCCGATAGGCCGGCAATGTGCGAACATAGATGGGTTCGCGAGGTTGCCATTGCCGATCCATGTCCTGCCCGATGATCTGATCAGCCAAATCGCTGCCGGCGAGGTCATCGAGCGGCCGGCATCCGTGATCAAGGAATTGGTCGAGAACGCGCTCGACGCGCGAGCCCGGCGCATCGACGTAGAGGTTGGGCGCGGCGGCTCCGCGTTGCTGCGAGTGCGCGACGACGGGGTCGGCATCGAGGCCGCCGAGATGGGTCTTGCGCTGATGCGCCATGCAACCAGCAAGATTGCGTCCCTGCTCGACCTCGAGCACGTCGCGAGTCTTGGGTTTCGCGGCGAAGCACTGCCGAGCATTGCCTCGGTCTCGCGGCTCACGCTCACGTCAAGAGCGGCTTCGGCCGAGCATGCCTCGAGCGCCTCGACGCTGGAGGGAGCGGTGCAGGCGGTGCGCCCCGCGTCGCATCCTTTCGGCACCAGTGTCGAGGTTCGCGATCTGTTCTTCAACGTGCCCGCGCGGCGCAAGTTCCTGCGATCGGAGCCGACCGAATTTCAACACATCGCGCGGATGCTCGAGCGACTGGCGCTGTCGAGATTCGATGTCGCGTTCAGCCTCACCCATAACGGCAAGACCGTTTGGACGTTGCCGGCGGCGATCTCGGCGGCGGAACGGCTCGCGCGCGTCGCGGCGATTTGCGGCGACGAATTCGCGGGGCACAGCATCGAGTTGCGCCACGAGCGCGAAACGCTGCGTCTATCAGGGTGGTTGGGCTTGCCGACGTTTTCGCGCAGCCAATCCGATCTGCAGTTCGTGTTCTTAAACGGCCGCTACGTGCGCGACAAGCTGCTCGCGGGCGCGGCTCGGCGGGGCTATCAGGACGTGATGTTCCACGGCCGTTTTCCGGCCTACCTGCTCTATCTGGAAATGGATCCGTCGATGGTCGATGTCAACGCCCATCCGCAGAAGCTCGAAGTGCGCTTTCGTGACTCGCGCCTCGTTCATGATTTCGTGTTTCGCAGCATCGAGCGTGCGCTCGCCGCCACGCGGCCCACCGAGGAGTCGCCCGGCAGCGCTCCGCTCGACTGGTTGACCGCCGGTGCGCAACACGGCCGAATGCGGCCGGGCGCGGATCACGCCCCACCGCCCCATCAGGTCCGCTTCTTACTGCCCGAGGCACGCGCGCGGGCTTCCGCGGTCGATCACTACCGTGCGCAGTTGACGACTGCTCCGTCGGACGGCGCCGCTGCGGGCAGCGCCGCGCTCGTTGCGGTGCACGACTCGTTCGGCGCGGCGACCGATGCGCCGCTCGGCTATGCAATCGCACAGCTTCATGGTGTCTACATCCTCGCGCAAGCCGCGGACGGCATGGTGCTCGTCGACATGCACGCGGCGCACGAGCGCGTCACCTACGAGCGCATGAAGAAGCTGCTGCACGGCGAGAATGCGCAGCAGCGGCTGCTCGTGCCGCAGGTCCTGAAAGTCAGTCCCGCCCAAGCGGATGCCGCCGAGGCTCACGCGCGGGAATTTGCCGGCTTGGGATTCGAGTTGACGCGACTGGCGCCAGGCGAGCTCGCATTGCGCGCGGTCCCGAGCTTGCTGGCGGATCGCGACCCGACGGGTATCGTCATGGATGTCTTATCCGATCTCGTCGACGAAGGGCGTTCGAGGCGCGTCGAGGAGTCGATCGATCATTTGCTCGCAACGATGGCCTGCCACGCATCCGTGCGCGCGCAACGCTCCTTGAGCCTGCCGGAAATGAACGCATTGCTGCGCGAAATGGAGGGCACCGATCGTGCCGATCAATGCAACCACGGGCGGCCGACCTGGGTGCGCTTGTCGCTCGGCGATTTGGATCGGCTGTTCTCCCGCGGACGCTGATGCGCCGGGCCGCCGTGCTGTTGATGGGTCCGACCGGGACCGGCAAGTCCGATCTCGCGTTGCGCCTCGTCGAACGTTTCCCGCTGGAGATCATCAGCGTTGATTCGGCATTGGTTTATCGCGGCATGGACATCGGCACCGCGAAGCCGTCGGCGGCACTGCGCGCGCGTCATGCACACCACCTGATCGATATTCGCGATCCAATTGAGCAATATTCGGCCGGCGAATTCGTGCGCGATGCGGCGGACGCGATGGAGGATATCTGGGCGCGCGGGCTGAAGCCGCTGCTCGTAGGTGGCACGATGCTCTATTTCCATGCGCTCACGGCCGGCATCGCGAACCTGCCGGAAGCGGATCCGCAGGTGCGCGCCGACATCGATGCCGGTGCGGCGGCGGGCGGCTGGGCCGCAATGCACCGAAGCTTGGCGCTCGTCGATCCGATCGCGGCCGCGCGCATTCACAGCAATGACGGGCAGCGGATTCAACGCGCGCTCGAAGTCTATCGGCTGACCGGGCGAACGATGACGGACCTGCAGCGCGAGCGGCTTCGCCTGCTGCCGGACGTGGATTTCACAGAAATCGCATTGATTCCGGCGCAGCGCAGCCTGTTGCACGCGCGCATTGCGCAGCGGTTCCAGCAAATGCTCGGCCTCGGCTTGCTCGACGAAGTTCGAGCGCTGTTCACACGCGGTGATTTGACCGGGGAACATCCGGCGATGCGCGCGGTCGGATATCGGCAGGTATGGGAATATCTCGCCGGCGCCGTGACTTTGGCGCAGGCCGAAGAAAAGGCGGTTGCCGCAACGCGACAATTGGCGAAACACCAGTTGACATGGTTGAGGCAGCGCCCTCGGGCCGACATTTTTGACAGCATGCATCCAGATGTGGCGCGATCTATGATCGATGCACTCGGAAGGGGCATATTTGCAGAGTGGTCATAGGTTTAGCCGCCTATGGCGCTGCTGTGCTAGCATGCAAATGTATGGTCCGAGTGCCGAATGGACGCGGCATTCGAGGACGAATGACACAAAAAATAAGGAGCATTACACATGGCCCGTGGCCAGTCTCTGCAGGACCCCTTTTTGAATGCCTTGCGCAAAGAACGGGTTCCCGTTTCAATTTATCTCGTGAATGGCATCAAACTGCAAGGACAAATTGATTCGTTCGACCAGTTCGTCGTGCTGCTCAGAAACAGCGTCAGTCAGATGGTTTATAAGCACGCGATTTCGACCGTCGTGCCGGCACGCAACGTGCGCTTGCCGACGGGTGAAGACGGCGAAGTGACGGAACCGGCGATCGTCGAGTGATTGACAGGCGCTTCCGCCGTTGATTGAGCGCCCACGAGGCGGCGAGCGCGCCGTGTTGGTTGGGGTCGGCATCGGCCATCCGGTCGATCCCAGTGATACCTCCGAGTTTCGTGCTCTCGCGGCTTCCGCGGGTACCGTCGGTGTCGGACTCGTGCTCGCAACGCGCGCGCGCCCGGATCCGAAATATTTCGTCGGGTCCGGCAAGGCCGACGAAATTCGCGCATGTGCCGAAGAACATGACGCGGACCTCGTGCTCGTCGACCAGACCTTAAGTCCGAGCCAGGAGCGCAATCTCGAGAAGCTCACGAACCGGCGGGTCCTCGACCGCAACGGGCTGATTCTCGATATCTTTGCGCAGCGCGCCCGCAGCTTCGAGGGAAAGCTGCAGGTCGAACTCGCGCAACTTTCGCATCTGTCGACACGTCTCGTGCGCGGCTGGACCCACCTCGAGCGACAGAAGGGCGGCATCGGCCTGCGCGGTCCCGGCGAGACGCAGCTCGAGACCGATCGGCGCTTGATCGCGAAGCGCATTCGTACGTTGCGCGCGCGTCTCGAGAAGCTGTCGCGCCAGCGCGAAACCGGCCGTCACGTGCGCCGCGAGGTGCCGGTGCCGACCGTCGCGCTGGTCGGCTATACCAACGCCGGGAAATCGACGCTGTTCAATGCGCTGACCGGTTCCGAGACTTACGTCGCCAACCAGCTGTTCGCGACCCTGGATCCGACGGTGAGGCAGATCAAGCTCGCCGGCATCGGCGAGGTCGTGCTGGCCGATACGGTGGGCTTCGTTCGCGCATTGCCCCACGAACTCGTCGCCGCGTTTCGCTCCACGCTGCAGGAGGCGCGCGACGCCGATTTATTGTTGCATGTCGTGGATGCGAGCGATCCTGCGCGCAACGAGCGCATCGATCAGGTCCGCGGCGTGCTGCGCGGCATCGGTGCGGGGGATTTGCGCGAGTTGCTGGTCTTCAACAAGATCGATTTGATCGACGAGCGAGCGCATACGATCGACGGCCCCGACGGCTTGCCGACGCAGGCCTGGGTGTCCGCGGTCACGTGCGCGGGGCTCGCCGAGCTGCGAACCGCAGTCGCGCGCGCGGTGCGGCCGAATCAGGTCAGGTGCAGCTTGCGCGTCGATTTGAGCGCGGCCTCGGTGCGCTCCGCGCTCTACGCGCGCAATGCCGTGCGCGCCGAGCGCCAGCAGGACGACGGAAGCTGGGAAATCGACGTGGAACTCGATCCGAGCGAGATTGGCAAATTAGCCGGTAACACGGGCGTCAATCTCGTGGATAATGCCGTAGGCGGCATCAAGAATCGCAAAGAGAAGCGTGTAGCATAGCCAGCTTGTGAGCGGCACAGCGGCTCCCTAGAATGCCCGGCTCGGCATCGACTACTCGACTAGATAGCAACATACATTAGGCATTACGCATGGCTTGGAACGAACCCGGCGGCGAGAAACGCGATCCCTGGAATCGCCCGCATCAGCAGCAGAACGACTTGGACGACATCCTGCGCAACATTCAACGCCGATTGTCGGCGTTGTTCGGTCGCAGCGGCGTCGGCGGCGGAGGCGGCAGCAACTCGAATTTCGGCAGGGGGCTCATCGGCTTCCTCGTCGTGATCGCGGCGGTTTGGATCGGCAGCGGTGTCTATCGGGTCGATGCCCAGGAGCGCGCGGTGATCCTGCGCTTCGGCAAGCACGTCGATACGACCGGACCGGGCTACAACTGGCATTTACCGTGGCCGATCGAGCGCAGCATCATCGTCAATGTCTCGCAGGTCTACAGCATCACCGACGATGCGAGCATGCTGACTGCCGACACCAATCTCGTCGAGGTCCATTCCGCGGTGCAATATACGCAGCCGGACGCGCTCAAGTTTCTGTTCCAGGTGCGTGGCGTCGAGGAGACCTTGACGCAAGTCTGCGAGAGCGCGATGCGAGAGGCCGTCGGCCATGCCTCGCTCGACAAAGCGCTCGCATTCGATCCGTCGATCACCGACCGAGCGCGCGATCTGATGCAGCGGACGCTCAATAACTACGGCATGGGCATCAGCATCGTCGCCGTCAAGCTCAACGAGGTCGGTGTTCCCGAGGCGGTCCAGGACGCACAGCGCGACGCGATCAAGGCCGACAAGGATCGGCAGCGCTACCAACAGGAGGCGGAGATTTATCGCAACGACGTCGTCCCGCGGTCTCGCGGCGCGGCGGCGAAGGAACTGCAGGATGCGCAAGCGTACAAGCTGCAGGTGATCGCACTCGCGCAGGGCGAGACCTCGCGCTTCGATCAGGTGCTGGCTCAATACGATCATGCTCCGGCCGTGACGCGCGAACGCATGTACCTGGAAACGATGGAAAACGTCTACAAGAACTCGCGCAAGGTATTCATGGATACCAAGGCGGGCGGCAACAACATGATTTATCTGCCGCTCGACAAGCTGCTGTCGCAATCGCCGCAGTCGATCACGATGCCGAATGACACGATGACCGTCGCGCCCGCCAAGACAAGCGAGGTGCAAGTGTCGCCGACCGAAGACCCCGCACGGGCGCGCGGAGTACGCTGATGCAAAATAGAATATTGTATGTGTTGCTCGCGCTGGTCGCGTTCATCCTGATCGCGCGCGCGAGTGTATTCACGGTGTCCGAAGGGCAACTCGCCATCAAGTCGATCGGCGGTGAGATCATCGACGCGAATTACGAGCCGGGCCTGCATTTCCGGATTCCGCTGGTCAACGAGGTCACCAAGTTCGACAAGCGCATCATTACGCACCCGTATTCACAGGAACGCTTTCTGACCAAGGAACAAGAGCAATTGATCGTCGATTTCTACGTCAAATGGCGCATCGGCAATCTGCGTAAATTCTATGAATCGACCGGCGGAAGCGAGGACGTCGCGAACGACCGTCTCGGAGAGACGATCAAGGACAGCATCAAGACCGTGGTCACGCAGCGCACCCTGCAGCAGGTCGTCACCGCCGACCGCGCGGATTTCACCGAGGCGACGATGAAGGATGCGCGCCCGGCAGCCGAGCAGCTGGGCGTCAATCTGATCGACGTGCGCATCACTAAGATCGATCTGCCGAGCCAGGTGCGCGACTCGGTGTACGAGCGCATGCGCGCGACCTTCAAGGCGCAGGCTGCGAAGCTGCGCGCCGAAGGTGTCGAGGTTTCCGAAACCACGCGCGCCCAAGCGGACAAGGAGCAGACCCAGATTCTCGCGGATGCAGCCCGGCAGGCCGGCCAGATTCGCGGTGAGGGCGATGCGTCGGCGAGCGAGATTTATGCGCGCTCCTATTCGAAGAACGCCGAGTTCTACAGTTTCTACCGCAGCATGCAGTCCTACCGCGAGTCGGTCGGTACGCAGAGCGACATTCTCGTGGTTGGGCCGGACAGCGCCTACTTCAAGTACTTCAAGCAGCCGCAAGCGCAGAAATAGCACCATAGCCTTCACCATGGAAATCGGCTGGTCGGAATTGCTGCGTTACTTGACGGGCGCGTTTGCGCTCTATTTGGTACTCGATGGCCTATTGCCGTTCCTCAATCCGGCCGCCGCGCAGCGGCTGCTGGCGAGGCTCGCTCAAGCGCAGACCGCGCAGTTGCGGTGGGGCGGAATGATCAGCGTGATTGCGGGCCTCGCGCTGCTCTGGGTGGTGCGTAATGGGTAAGAATGTCGTCGTAATCGGTTTGCAATGGGGCGACGAAGGCAAGGGCAAGATCGTCGATTTGCTGACGGATTCCGCGCAGGCCGTCGCGCGTTTTCAGGGCGGCCACAACGCCGGACACACGCTCGTCATCGGCGGCAAGAAGACGATATTGTCACTGATCCCGTCGGGCATATTGCATGCGCACGTGCAGTGCCTGATCGGCAACGGCGTGGTGCTGTCGCTCGAGGCGCTGTTCAAGGAGGCGCAGATGCTGATCGAGCAGGGCGTACCCGTGCTCGAACGCTTGCGCGTGAGCCCGCTCTGCCCGCTGATTTTGCCTTCGCACGTCGCGCTCGATCGTGCGCGCGAGAAGGCGCAGGGCGCCAATGCGATCGGCACGACGGGTCGCGGCATCGGACCGGCCTACGAGGACAAGGTGGCACGCCGCGCGGTGCGCGTCTGCGATCTGTTTCATCGCGAGCGCTTCGCGGCGAGGCTCGGCGAGATTCTCGACTATCATAACTTCATTCTGCAGCGCTATTTCCAGACGGCGCCGGTCGATTTTCAGCAGACTCTCGAATCGAATCTCGAGTTGGGCGAACGTCTAAAGCCCTTGGTCGCCGACGTCACCGGCATCCTCGAACGGTTGAGCCTCGAAGGCCGCAACGTGCTGTTCGAGGGGGCGCAGGGTGCGATGCTCGACGTCGATCTCGGCACCTACCCGTTCGTGACTTCCTCGACGACGACCGCCGGCGGCGCAGCGGCAGGCACCGGCATCGGACCGCGGCGCCTGCACGAGGTGCTCGGCATCGTGAAGGCATACGCAACGCGCGTCGGTGCCGGGCCGTTTCCAACCGAGCTGTTCGACGAATATGGCGAACATTTGTCGCGCGTGGGGCATGAATTCGGATCGGTCACCGGGCGCCGGCGGCGTTGCGGCTGGTTCGATGCGGTTGCGCTGCGCCGCTCGGTCGTGCACAGCAGCTGTTCGGCGCTTTGCGTCACGAAGCTCGACGTGTTGGACGGGCTCGACACGATCCGTGTCTGCGTGGGCTACGAGATCGACGGCACGATCGTCGATGCGCCTCCATTGTTGACTGGGCATTTCGGGGAGTGTGCCGCGGTTTACGAGGATCTGCCGGGATGGAAACAATCGACGGTCGGCGTGACGAGCGTCGCCGATCTGCCGGACAACGCGCTCAACTATCTCGAGCGCCTGCAAACTCTCGTCGGTGTGCCCGTGACGATCATCTCGACGGGACCCGATCGCGATCAGACCATCATTCGGCGCAATCCCTTCCACTGATCGCAGCGGGACCGATGCGATCCCTGTTCGACAAAACGCTGGATCTACAGGAGTGGCAGCGCCGCCTGGTATTTTGGGGAGGCGCGATCGCGACCGGCAAGATCCTGCTGACCTTGCTCGCGCCGGGTTCCGGTGCGCCGGTCGGGCGCGAGGGCCCCACGGTGCAAATCGGCGCCTCGATCATGCATTCCTTGCGCTGTTTCGCGCGCGCAATGGCGAGCCTCGGACAAATGTTACCGGCGCCGCTGCAGCGGTTCCGGGACCAGCGGCCGTTCGTATTCGCAGCGTTGTGCGGCATTGCGATCGCGGCGCTTGGCGCGATTTCGCAGGGCACGACTTATGGCACCGGCTATACGGAAGCCAAAGCGATGCTGCAGGATAAGGGCCTTCCGGCCGTCGGTTTTGCCTTATTCAAGGCGCTCGCGATGCTCATTGCGTTCGTGTGCGGCATCCCCGGCGGCATTTTCGCGCCGTCGCTCGCTGTCGGTGCCGGCATCGGCGCGCAATTGCACATTTGGTGGCCCGTCGCTCCGGCCGGGGCGATGGTGATCCAATGGATGGGCGCGTACTTCGCCGGCGTCGTGCAGGCGCCGCTGACCGCGCTCGTTTGTCGCCGCTCGCTCTATCACTTGCTGGCCGCGCCGGCCGCTGCCGCGCCGGCTCCGCTCGAGCGCTGACCGGCAGGCTCGACGTAGACCACCTTGCCACCGAGCATCGTCATGCGCACATGCGCCGCCGGAATCTCGTCGGCCGGTGCCTCCAAAAAATTCTTCGAAAAGCGCACCAAGTCCGCGAATTTACCGGGCTGGATGCTGCCTTCACGGCCGTCCGCGCGGCTCGCATAGGCCGCATCCAGTGTATAGGCGCGCAGCGCCTCGGCCACGCCGATGCGCTGCTGCGGGACGTAGCCGCCGGGTGGCTGGCCGTCGAGGCTTTGGCGCAGAACGGCATTGCGAATGCCCAGCAGCGGATTCAACTGAACGATTGGCCAGTCGGTGCCGAACGCGACGACCGCTCCGGTATCGAGCAGCGATCGCAACGCGAATGCCCTCGGCAGGAACTGCTCTCCCGCGTAACGCTGCCAGAGGCCTTCCATGCCCTTCCATTCGTCGCGAGGATAGATCATCAGCGGCTGCATGCTCGCAATCACACCGAGCTTCGCAAATCGCTCGATGTCCTCGGCATCGGGCGCCTCGGCGTGCTCGATGCGATCGCGCGGTCGCAGCAGCGCGGTCTCGGCGTAGGCGTCGAGCGCGAGCTTGATCGCGCCGTCGCCGATCGCATGCGTGTAGACCTGGAAGCCGTGCTGATTGAGCGTCTTGACGTCGGCCTTGTATCGATTGGGCGAGAAGAACCGCATGCCGGTCTCGCTCGGCTCATCGGCGTATCCGCCGGGCATGTAAGCCGTATGCGACTCGAGCACGCCGTCCATGAGGAACTTGGCGACGCAGCAGGATAAATATGCACTGTGATAGTGCGCCCGCGCGGCCTCCAGCGCGGCTAAATGCCCCTCCGAGAGGCCGGGCGGGTTGATCCAGTCGGCCATCGATATGCGCAGCGTGAGCCTCCCTTGGCGCTCAATTTTTGCGAGTACGCCGAGCATTCCAAAATCCCCGCCCGCACTGTCGACGCGGGTGAGCCCGACCCGATTGGCTTCATGTATCGCAGCCGTCAGTGCCTCGAGCCGCTCGCGCGGCGTCGGCGGAGGAATCTTGTCGAGCACGAGCTTGATCGCCGCGTCTTCCTTGAGCCACCCCGTCGGCTCGCCGTCGGTACCGCGAACGATCTGACCGCCCGCAGGGTCCGGCGTGTCGCGCGTGATGCCGGCGCGCCGCAAGGCTTCACTGTTCGCCCATGCCGCATGCGCCATCCCCGAGTCGAGGAACACCGGGTGCTTGCCGCTGATCCGATCAACGAGTTCCTTGTTGAATTCGCCTCGCGGCAAATCCGGATAACCGTAGCTCCAACCCTCGCCCTGGATCCAATCGACGTGCGGATGACGTTCGGCATATCGAGCGACCCGGCCGAGCACGTCGCTCATCGTGGTCGCATCGCGCAGCGCCACGTTTCTCAGGTATTCCCCGCCGTCGATGAAGTGCACGTGGCTGTCGATGAATCCCGGCGTCACGAGGTCGCCGTGCAGATCGATGATCTTGGCGGAACGGCGCGCGAGCTTGAGAATTTCCTCGTCCGTCCCGGTCGCGACGATGACGTCGCCTCGAATCGCCACCGCGGCGGCCCACGGCTTCGCAGGATCGAGCGTATAAATCCGAGCGTCGTGAAGAATCAACGTCGCAGGCTCGGCAGCGCGCCGTGCGCGCGCGTCCGCGCGATCGGCCGCGGTGGCGGCGGCATTCGCTCGCGACGGCGCCGACGAGACGGACAGTGTCGCGACTGCAGTTGCGAGAGCGAGCGCGACGCGCATCACGCGCGCGACGTCGTGAGTCGATCGAAAAGAAAATGGTTCTCGCATTCATTGTCTCGTTCGTTGCGTTCGTCATATCCGAAAGCCGCCGGCAGTATGCTCCGTGCACGCCGTATTTTGAACTCTCCGTTCGCGCATGCACCTGCCGGCGCAGGCAGCGTTCCGGAGGCTTAAAACGCGCTGTTTTGTCGAAGCACCGTTTTGGCGCAACACCTCCGCGCGCTCGATACAAAATGCACCAAGCCCGTGCATCGATTCTTCGGCGTCGCACCTACTTTTGTTTTTCGAAAGCAAATGACGACAAACCGGCGCGTCATTCGAAAAAAAGCCCGCGTGTGGCAATCTAGCCACTTGCGTTGCTTGCCACGCTCAAGTTATTTTTGGACGCGGTTAAATTAATTAACTCGGGATGATCACTTCGAGGTCGATGCGTTGCACACGACGCGCCTGATCGACAGAACAAAACATAGGGGTTCTCAATGACAAATAGTTCTCGCGCGAGACGGCATCCGATTGATCGGCGTCGGCGACGTCTTCAACTGGGCACCGTTTCGTCGTTGAGCGCCGCCGTGTTGACGGCGCTCTACGGGACTCCGTCGATGGCCGACGACAATGCCCTGCAGGAGATCACCGTGACGGCAACGCGCCGCGCGGTGTCGGCGCAGGATCTGCCGATCAGCATCACGGCGGTCAGCGGGGATGCGCTCGAGCAAGCGGGAATCGAAGACATATCCGGCCTCGCACATTCGATGGCCGGCGTGAACTTTACCGACAAGGGTCCGTTCGGCGGGGTCAACGGCGCGACGTTGATCATTCGCGGTCTGAACAGCGAGGCGACCGGCGGGCAGGTTGCGCTCGCGACGCCGGTTGTGCCCCCGGTCGCAACTTACGTCGATGACACGCCTCTGTTCGTGAACCTGCGGCTCACCGACATCGACCACGTCGAGATTCTGCGCGGTCCGCAAGGCACGCTCTACGGCTCCGGCTCACTCGGCGGCACGATACGCTTCGTGCAGAATGCGCCGGATCCTAGCGCATTCGATGCCAAGGCGGAGGCTGGCGTGAGCGACACCGCGCATACGCATGCACTCAACGAGGATGTCAGCGGCATGCTCAATCTGCCCGTGAGCGATACGTTTGCGGTGCGCATGAACGCGAGCTGGACCGACGAAGCCGGCTTCATCAATCAGCCGAACCTGTATCAGTTGGATTCGACCGGCGCACCGATCGCGGCGCAGCCCGGCAATTTGCTGAGTCCGCCGGTCACGTACGCGAAGGATGGAACCAATTCCTATGCCTATCGGACCGCGCGGATCTCCGCTCTGTGGAAGCCGAGTGACGAATTTCATGCGCAGCTTTCCTATTACTACCAGCTCTCGACGGCCCAGGGCTTTCCGCAGGTCTCGCCGCTCTATGGCTTGAACTCGCTGTCGTCGAGCGACGATACCCAGGACACGACCGACGATCACGTCGATCTCGTGGCGCTCACGATGGAGGGCGATCTCGGCTTCGCGACGCTGACGTCGAACACGTCGCTCGCGCACCATGTGAATCAATCGAGTAGCGATCTTACGAACCTGTATACCTATTTCCCGTTCTATCCCTCGCTGTACGGCGCGAATCCGCGCGCGCTCGTGACCGGCCACGATGAACTCGACGACAAGCCCTGGTCGCAGGAATTGCGCTTGGCATCCAAGACCGGCGGCATCGTCGACTGGGTGGCCGGCGCCTTCTTCAAGAACCAGACGACCGATATCGACGAGCACGAGTTCTACCCGGGCTATCTCGACTATTACAACGCCTGCGTTCCGCTCTACGGCCAGAGCAACGGCGACGGCGTGACGCCATCCCAATGCGGCATCGGCGAAACCGTTTACACGCCGGGAAATCCGCCGAACACAGTCTACGGGATCCCGATCATCAAGGATCAGGCCTACATAGGCGACTTCGAAACGCATTTCAAGGATGTGGCGGTGTTCGGCGAACTTACCTGGCACATTACGTCGCAGTGGAGCCTGACCGGCGGTACGCGCGTGTTCAAACAGACCGTACAGCAAGCGCAACAGACCGGGCTGCTGTTCGACGGCCCGGAGTCGATCGCCAACGAGTCCTTGAGTGCCTCGTGGAGCAAAGCGCTCTGGAAAGTCAACACGGCCTACCAGCTCGATCGGACCAATCTCGTCTATGCGACGTGGTCGCAGGGCTTTCGCCGCGGCGGTGTCAATGCGCTGCCGCCGACCGAGCCGGCAGTCAGCTACACGACGCCGGCGGGGCTTACCAAGGTGCAACCCGACACCGCGGACAACTACGAAATCGGCGTGAAGGGAACGCTGCTGCAGCGCATACGCTATTCGGCCGACGTATTCGATATTGAATGGCACAACGTGCAGGAGGGCGCGCAATTGACGCCGCTGGTGTTGCCTGGTGCGATCAATGTCGGCAATGCCTATAGCCGCGGATTCGAGACCGAACTGTATGCGAACCTGACCGATCATCTCTCGGGGCAGTTGTCCTATACCTACGATATCACCGCGATCACCTCATTCAACGCGCTCGCGCTGCAGGGCCTGTCGGTGCCCCCGCCCGCGGTCGGCTCGGTGTTGCCGGGTACGCCGAAGACCAGCGTCGCGGCCGCCTTGGAATACGGTCATATTCCGGTGGGCGCCGGCGAAATGCGCTATGCGGTCAACGCGCGCTACCAGAGTGCGGTCGTGCCCGCGCTGTCGGCGACGATTCCGACCGCTGCCGGCTATACGATGGTGGATGCGCGCGCGAGCTACAGTCTCGCGCACTGGCTCGCTTCACTGTACGTCGAGAACATCACCAACAATCTGGGCATCAACTCGTATTCCGATCCCTCCAACTATGGAAGCAAGTACGAAGCGCTGGTCTCGAGGCCGCGTACGGTCGGAATTTCCGTCGCGTATTCGTTCAAGGAGCGGTAAAGGCGCGGGAGCCCGATGACGCCTCCTCGGCGAGCCCCGATTCGCGTATCGTAAGCGCATGAATAGCGTTGAGATACTCGAACGCCTGATCAGTTTCCCGACGGTCAGCCGCGACCCGAATCTGGGATTGATCGATTTCGTTCGAGAGTTCTTGGCGGGGTGCGGCATCGAGTCGCGGCTCTACGTCGATGCAAGCGGGCGCAAGGCCAACTTGTATGCGAGCGTCGGCCCGCAAGATCGGGGCGGGGTGCTGCTATCCGGACACACCGATGTCGTGCCCGTGGATGGTCAGGCATGGAGTTCGGATCCGTTTCGCCTGCGCGAGCAGGGCGGCCGCCTGTTTGCACGCGGATCCGCCGACATGAAGGGTTTCATCGCCTGCGCGCTGCGCGCCGCGCAACTCGCGCGCAAACGCGAGCTCAAGCTGCCGCTGCAGCTCGCATTCTCTTATGACGAAGAGGTCGGCTGCCTCGGCGTGCGCTCGTTGATCGCGGGAATGGCCGGTTGGGCGCATCGACCGAAATTTTGCATCGTTGGCGAACCGACGCTGCTGCGCACCGCGGTCGGGCACAAGGGCAAGACCGCGATGAGGGCCTCGTGCCGCGGGCGGGCCGCGCACTCGGCGCGTCCGGCGGCCGGCGTCAACGCAATCCACATGGCCGTCGATTTCATCGGCGCCGTGCGCGCAAGACAGGCACAACTCGAGGCGACGGGCTTGCGCGACCCGGCCTACGAAGTTCCCTATACGACGCTGCACGTCGGCGTGATTCACGGCGGCAGCGCTCTCAATATCGTCCCGGACCATTGCGAGCTCGAATTGGAGATCCGCAATCTCGCGGCCGATGACCCACAAGCGCTGGTCGCCGCGCTGCGCGCCGATGCGGCGGCCGTGTCGGTCGCGACGCGAGGGGGGCCCGACTGCGGTATCGATTTGGCGATCAGCAACGAATATCCGGGCCTCGAGACCGCGCCGGAAGCCGAGATCGTCGGGTTCGTCGCGGCCCTGACCGGCAACCGGGAGCGAATCAAAGTCGGTTTCGGCAGCGAGGCCGGATTGTTCAGCAGCCAACTGGGCGTGCCGAGCATCGTTTGCGGCCCGGGTTCGATCGAGCAGGCGCACAAACCCGACGAATTCATCGCGCTCGACCAACTCGCACGATGCGATGCGATGCTCGATGCGTTGTTGGAGCGGCTCGCGTAGCGGTAGGAAGAGCGCGCGGATCGCCGCTTGCTTCCGGATTCCAAAAGCAACGGCTAATTTTTCTTTTGTTTATATTAAGCGGACGATGCGCGATCATGTGGGCGGCCTGGCGTGGCCCGGCCATCGCGTGATTGCGCCTACGATTGCAGGAGACCTGATGATCCGCACCGGCAACCGGTATTTGGACCCGACCCGCGGCGGCCGGATACGCGCATGAGCGGCGCCAAGGCCTCGGGCGGTTCGACTACCGATGAGCCGCTGCTGCGGCAGCGATTCCTACACGGCATGAGCCACGCGGCCTGTACCGTCAATGTCGTGACCACCGATGGCGTGGCGGGGCGCCACGGCGTTACCGTTTCCGCGATGGTCTCGGTCTCGGCGGATACGCCGCAGCCGACGCTGCTCGTCTGCATCCATGAGCGCAGTCCGGTCGCCGACGCGGTTCTGCGGAACGGCGTGTTTTGCGTCAATGTGTTGCGCGAGGATCAGGCCGGCATTTCCGACAGCTTCGCCGGGCGCAGCGGCGTTCACGGCGAGGCAAAATTCGACTGCGCACGCTGGACGACACAGGTCACGGGCGCGCCGCGCGTCATCGATTGTCTGGTCGCATTCGACTGCAGGGTCACGGCCTCGGAGCGCGTAGGCTCGCATTTCGTCGTGTTCGGCTCCGTCCAGGACATCGCGGTCGCGCCGACCGGATCGCCGCTGATCTATGCCAATCGCGCCTACGGCGTGCCGCAGCGTTTTCATCAGCGCCTCGCGCGCAAGTCCGCGCATGGCGCGCAGACCGACGGTGCATTGTCGATCGGATGCTTCGCGACGATCGCGCCGTACTTCGTCCCGGCGCTGGTTGCGCGGCTCACCAAATTGCTGCCGGGTGTCGCGCTCAACTTGGTCGAAGCCGATCATGCGCGCTTGCTCGCGAGCCTGCGTCGCGCGGAAACCGACCTGGCGCTGCTTCACGACGTCGATCTCGGCAGGGACATCCAGGGCGAGCTGCTCGCCGAATTGACACCCTACGTGCTGCTGCCCGAGGGCCATCCGCTGAGTGCCGAGCCGGCAATCGCGCTCGAAGCGCTGGTCGCGGAGCCGCTGGTGCTGCTCGACGAGGAACCGAGCCGCGATTATTTCTTGTCGCTGTTTCGCGCGCGCGGTCTCGAGCCGCGCGTCGGCCTGCGCACCGGGTCTCTCGAAATGCTTCGCGGATTGGTCGGACACGGGTTGGGCTACGGTATCTTGGCCGCGAAGCCGGCCAACAACATGTCCTACGACGGGCGGGCGCTCGTGGCGCGGCCCTTGACGATACCAGTCCAAAACAGCCGTCTCGTGATGGCAAGCCTCGCCGGCCGCCCGATGAGCGCCACCGCGCAAGCTTTCGCCGGCCATTGCCGCGCATTTTTTCATGGGGTCATGCATGCACACGCGCATTCGTAAGTTCAATACCCGCGATACCTATCCGGAACAAAAGCTCGACAATGATCTGTGCCAGGCCGTCGTCGCCCGCGGTCGCACGGTGTTCGTGCGCGGCCAAGTCGGCCAAAACCTCGACACGGCCGTCAATGTCGGCATTGGGGATCCGGTGGCCCAGACCGAGCAGGCGATGGCGAACATCAAACAACTGCTCGGCGAAGCGGGCGCGAGCCTCGAGCACATATGCAAGGTCACGATCTATCTGACCGACCCGCGTTTTCGCGAGCCCGTCTATCGCACCATCGGTCGCTGGCTCAAGGGCGTTTTCCCCGTGTCCACGGGCATCGTCGTCGCCGGGCTCGCGCGACCCGAGTGGCTCGTCGAAGTCGACGTGATCGCTGTCATTCCCGATGAGGCCTGAGCGGTGACCTTTTCGATCGTTGCGCGCGCCCGCGATCCGCAAATGTTCGGTATGGCGATCGCCTCGTCATCGCCGGCCGTCGCTGCGCGCTGCGCGCACGCGCGCGCGCACGTCGGCGCGGTCGCGACTCAGAACATCACCGATCCTTCGCTCGGTCCGCGCCTGCTCGAAGCGCTCGGTCGCGGCGTGGGTGCGCAAGCGGCACTCGATAGGGTAGTCGCCGGCACGCCGCACGCAGCCTACCGGCAGCTGTTGGTCATCGGGCAGACCGGTCCGCCCGCAATTCATTCCGGTGCACTGGCCCTCGGCATCGTCGCGAGCGCCATAGGCGGGGATGCGGCGGCGGCGGGCAACCTGCTCGCGCGTGCCGAGGTACCCGGGACGATGGTGGGCGCGTTCGAACGCGCAGGCGGCGATTTCGCGGCGCGCCTGCTCGAGGCGATGCGCGCCGGTTTGGCGCTCGGCGGCGAAGCCGGTCCGATTCACTCGGCGGGTCTGCTCGTCGTGCGCGACGTATCTTGGCCGATCGTGGATCTGCGCGTGGATTGGTCGGATGCGGATCCGATCGCCGCCTTGGCATCGCTGTGGGAGATCTACGCGCCGCAGGTCGACGCGTACGTGCAGCGCGCACTCGATCCCGGGCGCGCACCGAGCTTCGGCGTGCCGGGCAATCCGTGAAATTCACATTTCGGCAGCTCGCCTATTTCATCGCGGCCGCCGAGACCGGCAGCATCACGCTCGCCTCGAAGCGCGCGAGCATCTCCCAGCCGGCGATTTCGACCGCGATTTCGCATATCGAACGCGAGCTCGATGTGCAGCTTTTCCTCCGCCATCACGCGCAAGGCTTGTCGCTGACACCTGCAGGCCGAGCGCTGCTGCGCGAAGCAAAGCAGCTGCTCAAGCAGGCGGAAGGGCTCTATTCTGCGGCCGCCGACATCGGCCATCAGGTGCGCGGCGAGCTGTCGGTGGGGTGGTTCTCGACGCTCGCGCCGCTGATGATGCCGGAGGTCGTGCATTCGTTTCTCAAGGCGCATCCCGAAACACAGATTCGCAACTTCGAGAGTCATCAAGAGGGGCTGCTGCAGAATCTGCGGCAGGCGCAGATCGAGATCGCGGTGACCTACGATCTGCAGATCACCGAGGACATCGTGTTCGTCCCGCTCGCGAGCCTCGCGCCGTATGCGCTGTTCGGGGCCTCGAGTCCGCACGCGCGCGAGCGCAGCGTCAAGCTCGCGCAGCTCGCTTCCCAGCCGATGGTGCTGCTCGATTTGCCGATGAGCCGCGAATATTTTCGGGCGCTGTTTTTGCGCGAGAGGCTCGAACCGAACGTCGCCTGGTCCTCGGCCCAACAGGAGGTCGTACGCACGATGGTGGCCAACGGCCTCGGTTACTCGCTCGCAAATGTGCGGCCGCGGTCCAACGTCGCGCTCGACGGCCGCCGCATCTACTCGGTGCCGCTCAGCGGTGATCAGCCGCCCATGCAGATCGGCAGCGCGACCTTGCAGCAGCTCAAAAAGACACGCCTCGTCGAGGCATTCGAGCGCCATTGCAGGGAAACGATTTCGGAAACGCATATTCCGGGCATGGCGCCGCCGGTGCAGCGGCGGCGCGCGAAGCGCCGCTGAGACAGGAGTGCCATGGTTAATCGCGAACAATCGACACGACTCGAAATAGATACGATCTTGCCGATCCCGATCTGCGATCGGCACGGAACGCCGCAAGATTTATTTACGGTCTGGTTCGGCTCCAATTTGATGCTGTTGACGGTCGTGACCGGCGGGCTCGCGGTCACAGTGTTCGCGCTGCCGTTCGTATGGGCGATTGCGGCACTTGCAGTCGGCAATCTGGTCGGCGGCGTATTCATGGCCCTGCATTCGGCGCAGGGGCCGACGCTCGGCGTGCCGCAAATGGTGCAGACACGCGGCCAATTTGGCTCCTACGGCTCTCTGCTCGTGGTCGTGATTGTAATCGTGATGTACGTCGGATTCATGGCGTCAAACCTCGTCGTCGGCGGGGAGTCGCTCGCACTGCTCGCGCCGGCGATGGGTGATACGCCCGGGATCGTACTCGTCGGCGCGCTCAGCGTCGTCGCGGGCATTTATGGCTACGACCTGATCCATGCCTACACGCGCATCATGAGCTATGCGTCGGGCGCCGTGCTGTTGCTGGCGGCGGTTTGGATCGTTTCGGTGCACGGTTTGCCTGCGGATTTCTTGAGCAAGAATCAGCTCAATCTGTCGGGGCTGCTCGGCACGATTTCCACGGCCGCGTTGTGGCAGATCGCCTATGCGCCGTATGTGTCCGATTATTCTCGTTACCTGCCGAAGGACACCGGCGCGCGGCCGGCATTTTGGGCGAGCTACTGGGGTTGCGTGCTCGGTTCGCTGTTGCCGATGATGCTGGGCGCGATGGTGGGCCTGCTGACGGTGCAGGGCAGTCTGGTGGTCGGACTTGCCGCCTTGACCAAGGGAATCGCGCCCCTGGTGCTGATCGTGTTCACGGTCGGCATTGCGGCCGCGACCGCAATGAACCTGTATTGCGGAGCGCTTTCGACTCTGACGGTCGGCCAGACCCTGGTGTCGAGCTGGTCGCCCGGGCCGCGATCGCGCACCGTAATCACGGTCGTATTGTTCGGCTTTGCGCTGGCGGCGGCATTGCTCGGCAAGGCCTCTTTCATGGCCAATTACGAGGGGTTCATTCTGCTACTGCTGTACGTGCTCGTCCCTTGGACGGCCATCAATCTCGTCGACTATTATTTTCTATGCCACGGAAAATACGATGTCGACGCGTTCTTTTTGCGCGACGGCGGCATTTACGGCCGCGTCAATTGGATCGCGGTCGTCTGTTATTTGCTGGGCATTCTCGTGCAGTTGCCGTTCGTCGCCTCGCCGCTCTACACGGGTCCGATGGCACGTGCGATGGGCGGCGTGGATCTCTCGTGGATCGTCGGACTCTCCCTGACCGCACCGGTCTACTACGCATGGGCGAGAGAATCGCGGCGGGCGAGTGCGGTCCTACTGAAATAGTTTGAGCGCGCTCTGGAGCGTCTTAGAGACGCCCCAGACCAGCGGCACGCCGACGATGAGCCAGAGCACGTAGAACTTCAATTTGGCCATGATGGTATCCGCGCTTTGCTATGAATTATCGGCGTGGTGGTGCTGCGCATCGACCGGCTTGACCAGGAGATTGCAGATGAAGCCGATCAGCAGCAGAGCGCACATGATGTACATCGTGACCGAATAGGCCTGCGCTTTGGGGACGCCGCTGTCGATCTGGAACTTACGGATGTAGTTGACGAGCACGGGCCCGAGCACGCCGGCAGCGGCCCAAGCCGTCAACAGCCGCCCGTGGATCGCACCGACGTGCATCGTGCCGAACAGGTCGCGTAAATACGCCGGGATCGTCGCGAATCCGCCGCCATACATCGACAAGATCACGCCGAACGCAATCACGAACCAGGGAATCGTCCCCAGGCTTCCAAGCGTCGGCACGCTCGCATATAAGGCGATTCCCAGCAAAAAGAATACGAAATAGGTATTGCGGCGACCGATGTAATCGGAGACCGAGGCCCAGAAGAACCGGCCGCCCATGTTGAACAGGCTCAACAAACCGACAAACGATGCCGCGCTCGCCGGCGAGACGCGGCCCGTGAATATCTCTTGGATCATCGGCGAGGCTTGACCGAGCACACCGATACCGGCCGTGACATTCATGCAGAGAATGCCCCAGAGGAACCAAAATTGCCGGGTCTTCCAGGCAACGTCGACGTGCACGTGCGCGTGCGTGACGAGTTTCTTGGGGTGGGCGGAGGGGTTCCAGCCGGCCGGCTTCCAACCTGTCGGTGGGATGCGCACCGAAATCGCGCCGATCGACATGAACAAAAAATACAGGACGCCCATCGCGACAAACGCACCGAGCACGCCGTTGTCCGTGCTCGTCTTGAAATGATCCATGAGGAATATCGAAAGCGGCGCGGCGATCATCGCGCCGCCGCCGAAGCCCATGATCGCCATGCCCGTGGCCATACCCGGCCGGTCCGGGAACCACTTGATCAGCGTCGACACCGGCGAAATGTAGCCGATGCCGAGTCCGCAGCCGCCGAGCACGCCGTAGCCCAAGAACAGTATCCACAGCTGGTGCAAGTAGATGCCGACGGCGCCGACGAGAAAACCTCCGCCGAAGCACGCGGCGGCGACGAACATCGCCTTGCGCGGTCCCGCGCTCTCGACCCAGCGGCCGAACAGCGCCGCAGACAGCCCGAGAAACAGAATTGCCGTCGAAAAGATCCAGCCGATTGCTACCAGCGACCAATCGTCGCTCGCCGACTGCGTCAAGCCGATCAGTTTGGTCAGCGGTAGGTTGTAGGTCGAGAATGCATAGACCTGGCCGATGCACAAATGCACGGCCAGCGCGGCGGCGGGCACCGTGAACCGGTTGTAGTCGTGCGGCGCCACGGTCCGGCTCTTGTCGAGAAATCCGCCCGAGATCGCGTTCGCGGCTGCGGATCCCGCAGGATGCGTAGTGGACATATTGTTATGTTCTCCAAGGAAACCTAGCCCAAAGCCTCCCTAACTATGAACTAGCGCCGCTCAACTTGCCACCGCGCCATGGCGGCGGCTGAATGATCGGTCCTCTTGGTGGTCGGGTGCGGGTGCACGCCACACGGACTCGCCGACGAATGCGCGTCGCGCGTCAGGCCGCCGGCTGCGGATTCGGCGCCGCCACGGCACCGCCGGCCCTGGCCTCGGGAGCGGCTCCCTGGGCCGCCAATGCGAGCGCCACCGACGCGACCGACGGGTTCATGCTGTCGACCATCGCGGTCGGGATCAGGATCGTCGCGCCGCGCTCTTTCGTGGTCTCGTAAATGATGTTCATCGCGCGTAACTGCAGTGCGGCCGGATGGCCCGCATAGGTCGCGGCGGCCTCGACGAACTTGGCAGCGATCGCCGCCTCGGCCGATCCGAGGATCACGCGCGCCTGTTTTTCGCGCTCGGCCTGTGCCTGGCGTGACATCGCATCTTGCAGTGCTACGGGAATCGCGACGTCGCGGATTTCGACCGAGGTCACTTTGATGCCCCAGGGCGCGGTCTTCGCGCCGATTTCGGTCTTCAATTGCAGGTCCGCTTCCTGGCGATCCGACAGCAGCGCCGCGAGCATCGAGGAGCCGATCATTTCGCGCAGCGAGGTTTGTGCGACCCGATCGATCGCCTCGCGGTAATTGGTGATCGCCAAAGCGGCCTTCTCGGCATCTTGGACGTTCCAGAAGATGATCGCATCGACGTTGACGGGTACGGTATCCCGGGTGAGCGCTTGCTCGGCGTTGAATGCGGTAGTTTGAATGCGCTCGTCGATGACGGCAACGATGTTGTCGATGATCGGAATGATGAAAAACAGCCCCGCACCGCGCACGCTTTGCAGTTTCCCGAGCCGCAGAATCACGAATTTTTGCCAGACGTTGGCCATCTTCAGCGACATCGAGATGATCACGGCGGCCGCGACGAACACGAGGCCGACATAAACGTTGTTGAACAGAAACGCCACCGCGCCGGCGGCCACCATGCAAAGCAGGCTCAAGAAGTTCGAAATCGGGTTCATGCTGGTTTGTCCTTGAAGATCCGTGGCACCCCGTGGGGTGGGCGCAGTGCTGCGCGCGCGTAGCGCTGCAGGGTCCTGGTTCAATTCGTCGAAGATACTCAAATTGCAGTGCTCATCATCGTGGCATCCCTTGGATTAGGTTGGCATCCGGTGCCCGTGTATTCTGTGCGCTGCCGTACACGCTTGCAGTAGGACGGAGGTCTTGGGGCCCGATGATAATCCAGCGCAGCGACCTTGAGTAGACAGATCCTGTTGTGGTCGATCACGTCCGCGCTGGCGGGCTTCTTGTTCGGTTTCGACACCGTCGTGATTTCGGGCGCCGAGCAGAAGATCCAGCAGCTTTGGAGCCTGAGTCCCGGTTGGCACGGAATCGCGATCGCTTCGGCGCTCTACGGCACGGTCGCGGGCTCCTTGCTCGGCGGTTGGCCGACGGACCGTTTCGGGCGCCGGGCGACGCTGCTGTTGATCGGCGTCCTTTATTTCGTCGGCGCGTGCGGATCTGCGCTCGCCGGTGACGTTTATTCTTTCAGCGCCGCGCGCCTGATCGGCGGCATCGGAATCGGCATCTCCACGGTCGCGGCGCCGCTCTACATCGCCGAGATCGCGCCGGCGGCCTACCGCGGCCGTCTGGCCGGCATGTTTCAGTTCAATATCGTCTTCGGGATCCTAATCGCCTACCTGTCGAATGCGTTGTTGTCCGGACTCGGCGACTCTGCCTGGCGCTGGATGCTGGGCGTCGCAGCCTTCCCGTCCCTGCTCTACACGCTGCTGTGCCTCGGACTGCCGGAAAGTCCGCGCTGGCTCATCGCGCGCAAAGACGACATCGCCGCGGGAATAAAGGTGTTGCGCCGGATACTTCCGGAAGCCTCGGAAGCTACGCTCGAAGCCGAGGCCAATTCGATTCGCGTCGCGTCGGTGGGCAGCGCGTCATCGGAGCGCTTCTGGACGAATCGCCTGCGCGTTCCGATTCTGCTTGCAATCCTGATCGCGTTCTTCAATCAGATGTCGGGCATCAATGCGATCCTGTACTTCGCGCCGCGCATTTTCGCGCTGACCGGGCTCGGATCCGAGGCGGCGATGCTGCAGTCGGTCGGCATCGGCGTGACGAATTTGATTTTCACGTTCGTCGGTCTGTGGCTCATCGATCGTTTGGGCCGCCGTACGCTGCTGTTCATCGGCTCCTTCGGCTACATTGCGTCGCTCGGTCTCGTCTCATGGGCGTTTTTCAGCGCGCATTTCGGTCTCGTGCCGGTACTCGTCTTCGCGTTCATCGCGGCGCACGCGGTCGGGCAGGGCGCCGTGATCTGGGTTTATATCTCGGAGATTTTTCCGAACCGGCAACGCGCTGAAGGCCAGGCGCTCGGCAGTTTCACGCACTGGGCATGCGCGGCATTGCTGACCACCGTTTTCCCAAAGGTCGTGAGCGCATTCCCGCCCGGATACGTGTTCGCGTTCTTCGCCGCAATGATGCTGCTGCAGTTGCTCTGGGTACGATTCCGCGTCGTAGAAACCAAGGGAGTCCCGCTGGAACAGGTGCAGCAGCGCTTAGGGCTCGCCGCGCCGACTGTCAGCGGCTCATGAAGGCGCATTCCGCCGCGGCCAGATCCTCGATCGCGGTGCCGACGGATTTGAATGCGGTCAGGTCTTGCTGCGAGATACGGCCGTAGGCCGCGCCGCGGGCGAGCGCCGCAAGGTCACCCTGGATATGATCGGGCGAGATGCGGCCCTCTGCGATCGGAATCAGCAGATCACCGGCCTCACGCCGCGCACCTTCGTAGGTATCCACGAATACCCGCGCGCACGCGATCGCATCGCTGTCCGCTTCCCGCGTCGTCGCCGAGAAGCTCCCGACGAGATCGAGATGCACGCCCTGCTGCAGCCATTGTCCTTTGACGAGCGGCTGCGCGGCGGTCGTCGCGCAGGTGATCAGGTCGGCGCTGCGTACGGCGGACTCCAGCTCGCCGACTGCGCTCACGACGAGCTCCGGCAGCTGCGATGCAATGAGACGCACGCAAGCCTGCGCCTTCGCGGGATCGCGTCCCCAGACATGAATGCGCTCGAAGCGACGGACCTCGCAATGCGCGGCCGCCATGTACGGCGCGAGAGCGCCGGTTCCGACGACCAGCAGCTCACGGGCGTCGGGGCGCGCCAAGTAGCGCGCAGCGAGAGCCGATGCGGCGGCAGTACGCCGCCGCGTGATCTCGCCGCCTTCGAGAATCGCGAGGCAGTTGCCGTTGGACGCGTCCAACAGCAATACCTGGGCCTGAACGGTCGGAATCCCGCGCGACTGATTGCCGGGAAATACGCTCGCGATTTTCACACAGGCGCGACGACCGGGTGCCCAGGCCGGCATGAGGATCAGCGAACCATCGCTGCCCTCAGGTACCGGAATCGTGTGGAAAGTGCGGGCAGGCGCGCTCACGGGCACACGAAACGCCTGATCGAGTGCGTTGATCAGCGTCGCGTACGGCAGCGCGGCGGCCACATCAGCGGCAGTGAATACTCGCAAAGACCGGACTCCTCGTTGCGACACGAGTGCGCAGAGTAGTCGAGCGGGCCGGCCGAGATCCAGCCGGCCCGCGTAAGGCACCTAGGGAACCGGCAGTTGCACGACCGAAATGCTGTTCGTCACGTCGTTGACGACCGCGTAATTGAAGCGCGCGCCGCGCCCGAGGACGGTATCGATGCCGAACGCACCGCCCTGGCTCGGATCCACATCGTACTGTCGGACGAATTGACCCCAGATCGTGAATTCGACGATTTCGCTGGGGTGCAACGGATCCGCGTTGACGGCGTCGCCGTTCGCGGTCAGCAAATCGCCATTCGGCGCCCAGCGCAGTGCCAAGGGGCCGCGCAATTGCGAGCCGGCAAACACGGTTCGGCCGCGCACCGCGGCGCTCGAGCGATGCGCCGCCTCGGGTATCGCAAAGATCGCATTGTCCGCGGTCGAGGCCACATAGAGCGTGTCGCTGAAGTCGTCATAGGCAAGGCCCGTGGGGCCCAAGACGACCGCCGCGGCGTTCGGCACGCTCTGGTAGCCCGTTCCGACCGTCGTCTTCCCGGTCAGTACCAGGCCCGTCGGAGTCACATTCACATCGAGCCGCGAGACGCTGCCGCCGAGCACGTTGGCGACAAATATATGCGCCCAGGTGCCGTGATCATCGATCGCCAGATCCCAAGGCCCGTCGAGGTGATGCGGATCCGTCCAGGTTTGCAGCCAATTGCCGTTGCGATCGATGACCTGCAGGGCTCCCTGGCCGATCGTCGCGAAGGTGCCGTCGGTGGTCGGGACGTTTCCGACGACGACCAATCCGCCGCGTAGAGCGCCGAGTGCGGTACTCAGGCCCGGCAAATTACTCGCGAAGAACGTGGCCGCACCGCCCGGAGTCGCCGGAGGGCCACTGGGACGCAGTTGCACGATCGTCGTTCCGGCGCCCTGGACATTGGCGCTGTTGTTGAAATTGGCGATCAATACGTCGCCCGCCGCGATCGCTGCATCGGTGGGAAACCCCTCGGGCACGAATGCGACGCCGTAGGGATTGACGTCGCCGTTGGCCGGAATCGTCGATGAGTTCACCGCGCGCGGGACGAACGCGATTTCCTGCGCGGATGCAGGGACCTGAGAGTCCCATGCGCACAACGCAAACAGACCCGCGATCAGCCACCGTGAATGACAAGCTTCCTTAATCGATATCCTCATGGGATCCCCCCGGTTGTTGCAGTTAGAGCTGTCCATAGGTAACGCGAGGTGCCCAAAGAGTTCTTGTGCGTGGGGAATCCGTATACTCACGACGATGGGCCCGCAGCCAGTGAACACGGCGAAAGCAACCCGGCTCGCGACATCTGCGACACGGGTGCAGATCGTGCGCTGGAACGTTGCGCTGGTATTCGGCATCGCGCTCGCGGTTTCGCCGCCGCCGGCTCGATGCGCCGATGGACCCTGGAATGCCTCGATCGGGGCAACGACGGACTACGTTTTCCGCGGCGTCTCACAAACCTACGACAGTGGGGCGCTGCAGCTCGGAGTGAATTACCAAAGTCCGCAGGGGTGGTTTGCAGGCGCCTGGAGCTCCAACGTCGATCCCTATCCGTTCGGTGCGACCGCGGTCGAGTTGGATCTGTATACCGGTATGCGCCGCGCGCTCGGCGACGATTTCAGTGCGACGGCGAGTTATACGCACTACGCGTATCTCGACGATCAGCGGCCGGGCCGATATGACTATGATGAATTCGCGCTGTCGGCGAGCTACCTCGACGAGCTGACCGCGACCGTGACTTACGAGCCCGACAGCACGCTATATTCCGATCTCGGATTTGCGCGGCGGCGCCCGAGCTACGCCTATGAGTTGGCGGCGCGCTGGCCATTGCCTCAGGGATTTGCGCTCGAGGCAGGCGCGGGCTACTACGACCTGCACCGCCTGTTCGGCGTCCGCTACCTCGCGGGCGATGCCGGGGTTCAGTTCGTCTATCGGCGGCTGACGCTCGATCTGACGCGCTATTTCGCCGATTCCACGGTCGGCCGGCTCTACGAGCAGGCCGGTGCGAACGGCGTTTGGGTGTTTTCGGCGGTCTACCACTTCTAACTGCGCGCAAAATGAACTTCGGGGCGAGGTCGGGGTACCTACCCTTGGCAGGACTTTTCCGCCGCCGCAAGGCACGAGGACGCGTTTGGAACACGGGGACATCAATTTCGACATGGGTGGGCCGGGAAACGCCGGCAACGAGCTCGAGCGCGATCTGTTGCGCCGGATCAGCGGCGGCGACCGCGACGCATTCCGAGAATTGTATTTGCGCTACCACCGTCGGCTCGCGCGATTCTTGACGCGGCTCTTGCATCGCTATGCGGATGCGGAGGAAATCATCAATGACACGCTCTGGATCGTCTGGCAGCGGGCTGGTGAGTTTCGTGACGCCTCGAGAGTATCGACCTGGATCATGGGAATCGCTTATCGGCGTGCGCTCAACATGATTCGCAGCGCAACGACCCACGAGCGCGCGATGGCATTGCAAATCGCCGACTCGGAAGCCACGGTCAGCGACAGCGCGCAGGCGCTCGAGGAGCGCCAGCTACTCGACGCGAGCCTCGCGCAGCTGCCACTCGAACAGCGTCTCGTGCTCGAGTTCACCTATTATCTCGACCATTCCTGCGAGGAGATCGCGCAAATCATGGACTGTCCCGTCAACACGGTAAAGACACGAATGTTCAACGCACGGCGCAAGCTGCGCACCATACTCGCCAGCTCGGCGCTCGGCTTGGAGAACCGTCATGAATGACCCGGCTGAGCGCAGTCACTGCGATGAGGAGGCCGCGCGCTTGCTGCCATGGTATCTGGCCGGTCGCCTCGATGCAGGCGATACCGAGCGCGTCGCCCGGCACCTCGAGCGTTGCGCGGTTTGTCGCGATGACCTCGCGCACGAGCGCGCGGTGCGAGCGCTGCTGAAGTCCGAGTCGAGTCTGCAGTATGCTCCTCAGCCGGGCCTCGCCAAGACGCTGGCGCGCATCGACGAGTTCGACCGTGAGGCTCCGCAAGTGCCGCCCGCGCTTGCGACCACCGCGCGCGAACCCGCGCGCCGAATGGGTGCTCAGCGATGGCTTGCCGCCGCGGTGTTGATTCAGGCGGTCGCGCTCGGTGCCGTCGGCGCCGCGCTGTTTCACCGCGCGGGTGGGGCCGGACTCGAACCGAGCTACACGACGCTGGCATCGGAGGCGCCCAACTTCGGCCGCGGTGCGCATATCAGAGCGGTATTTTCGCCGAACCTCTCCGTCGGCGAGCTCAAGCGATTGCTCGCCGATCATGCGCTGACCATCGTCGGCGGCCCGAGCGACGCGGGAGCCTACACTTTGGCGTTCACCGAACCGCATGCATCGAGTCAGCAAATGGATCGGGTGATCGCGGCCTTGCGGGGCGATACGCGCGTGAGCTTCGTTGAGCCTGCGGTCAATGACGGAGCAGGACGCCCGTGACAGGGCTGCGCACGTGAAAGCTCTCGCCTGCCTCGCCGCGCTGGGCGTCGCGGCCTGCAGCGCAGGTGCGCCGCTGCGTGCGAGCGCGACGTTGCCAGCGGCGGCGCGCGACTCGCCGCAGCACTATATCGTGCTCACGGTCCGCAATCCCGTGACGATGCCCGCCTCGCGTGCGGCCTCATCGCCCCGCGGCTACGACGGCGTCGGGCCATATCTTGCGGGCAGCTTTGCGCGCGCGATCAGTCGGACGATAGCCAAGGACTATCGATTGCGCGAGACCGCGACCTGGCCGATCAAACTGCTCGAGGTTCACTGCCTCGTCTATGAGCTACCTGCGGACGCCGACCGCGTGCAACTGCTCGCGGCATTGGCGCGCGATGCGCGGGTCGAATCGGTGCAAGCGCTGTTGGATTTCGAGACCGCCGCCGGTGCCTACAACGATCCTTACGCGAAGCTGCAACGCAATGTGCAGCAGATGGATGTCGTTGCGGCACATGCCTTGAGCCGCGGCGCGGGCGTGCGGGTCGCGCTCATCGATACCGGTGTGCAGCTCAATCATCCGGATTTACCGGTCGCGATGCTCTCGCGAAATTTCGTCGACGACGACGCGGATTCGTTTCGCAGCGACGCGCACGGCACGGCCGTGGCTGGGGTCGTCGCCGCGGTCCCCGGCAACGGGATCGGAATCGTCGGTATCGCCCCGGATGTCTCTCTTCTCGCCTACAAGGCGTGCTGGCGCGCATCGATGAGCGGAATCCGAGCCGTTTGCAACACCTTCACCCTGGCGCAGGCGATTGCGGCCGCCGTCGAGGCGCGCGCCGACATCATCAATCTGAGTCTCGACGGCCCGAGCGATCCGTTGCTGACGCGACTGATTCGGCGCGCCTTGGACGCCGGCATCATCGTGGTCGGCGCTGTGCCGCCCGACGGCTTGCGCGATGCGTTTCCGACCGACATTGCCGGCGTGATCGCCGCCGATGCGATCGAAAATCCGGTAGCGATCGCCGGCGCGTCCGCCGACGACACGATCCTGCGCGCACCGGGGCGCGATGTCTTGTCGCTCGCGCCGCAGGATCACTATGACTTTTACTCCGGCAGCTCGCTGGCCACCGCCGAGGTCACCGGCATCATTGCTTTGCTTCGCGCGCAACGCAGTCACCTCACCGCACCGGAGGCGGTCGCGCTGCTGCGCGCCGCACCGCCTTCGGTGCCGAACGCCTGTGCAGCGCTTGGCGAGCTGCTGCACCGGCCGGATTGCCGCTGAACCGTCAATAGGGGCTCTGTCCCGACGTGCTCGAGGGCGTGATCGTGCCGAACACGCCGTCGGTCTGGTCCGTAAAACCCGCGGTGTAGAACAGTGTCGTGAGGGGCTTGTCGCTGTCCCCGTCGCCGAACACCAGCGACCACAATCCCGGGATCGTGACCGTGCCGCCGTTGCTCACCGATAGCGGGCCCATCGAAGTCCCCTCGGGCGAGAAGATGTTGATGTGCCCATCGCCGAAGTTGCCGACCAACAAGTCGCCCGCAAGCGTGCCGAATCCGCTGGGTGCAATCGCAATTCCCCAGGGCGCGTTGAGCACGCCCGTCGACGCGAAGCGGCTCACGAAATTGCCGCTGAGGTCAAAGACATCGATGTAACCAAGTCCCGCGCCGGTGACCTCATCGTGCATTGCCGAATCCTGCATCGCGTAAGTGACATACAGCTGACCCGAGAGCGCAGTGATGCCGAATGGCACGAAACCTGCCGGCATGCTGGGGTCGATGAACTTGCCTTGCATCGCACTGGGCTTCGAGAAATTGGTGTCGAAGACATCGACCTTGTTGTTGTGAAGGTCGGTGGCGTAGAGATACGTCGCCCCATTGACGTTCCCGGTCGCGAGGCCCTTGTAGACCGCGTGAGCGGTGCCATTGGCGACGCCGTCGTCGTAAGCCGTCACCGTGGTCGCGCCGCTGTCCTGTGCCCAGGCGCTGATGGTTCCGCCTTCTCCGTCGAAAATGAACAGCGCCGTTTCCTGGCCCTTGCTCGTGGTGATCATGAATCCGCCGCTGCCGTTGTAAACCTGTCCCGTGGGATTGGCCTGCACGCCGGCCGCCGAGGCCGGGATCGCGATACCGACGCTGTTCGAGCCCGTGACCGCGCCGGTGTCGATTTCGCCGGCGCCGCTGTAGAGCGTCGATAAGTTGCTGTTGTTGTCGGCGATCCAGAAGGGCAGTCCCGGCGCGACCGCGATACCCCAGGGATTTTGCAGATTCGCGTCGATGACCGTGTTCGTTGCAACGACGCCCACGCTGTTGGATACGAGAGCCGTATCGGCAAATCCGGTCGGCATCGTCGGGCCCGTCGATGAACTCATCGATGTACCGCCGCCACCACCGCCGCCGCAAGCAGCGAGCGCGAGTGCGCCGACCGCGCCGATCGCCGTGGGTTTGCCGAAATAATGCTTGCAATGACCATTCATAGGAACTCTCCGTGACGTCAATTGAAACGATCGACGGAGATGAGTACCCGGACAAAGAGCGGCGGTTCTAAGCGCGCGCCAAGGACTCTGCTAGCGAGGCCCGGGTCGCGGCACTCGCTCGGCGTGCAGTGCTCTAGGAACTAGCGCGCCTGCCTGCGCATCGCATCGACGCTCCACGCGCCAGCGCCTGCTACCGAGAGCAGCAGGAATATGAAGCAGAACAATACCGCCGCTTCGCCGCCGTTGAGCATCGGCGAGAAAAAATTGCCGTGCGGCGCATGACCGATGAAATAGGCGAAGGCCATCTCGCCCGAGAGAATGAATGCCGCCGCTCGCGCGAACCACCCGATCAACAGCAGAGTGCCGCCGATGATTTCCAACGCGCCGGCGAAGCCGATCAGCGAGAGCAGCGGCAGTTGATCGAACATCGCCTCATGCGGTACATGCAGCAGCTTCGCCGTTCCATGTTGTAAAAAAAGAAATGCCGTGACGATGCGCAGCGCTCCGAGCACACGCGGCTTCCAGCGATCGTAGAAAGCTTGATTGAGTGCCATCCTGAATTCTCCAATGTCGTGTCATTGCGCGATACCGGCTCGTGCCGCACGCGGTGGGTGCGCGGCGCCGGCCGGGTGTCCCCAGACGAACCCATCCGTCGATAGCATGCCATAGCTGATGCCGCCCTCGATCAGCGCGACCGGCTCCGCGTCGCGCGTCGCACCGATTGCGACCAGCAGCGGCACCCATACGCCGTGATCCAATCCGCGTTGCTGATCGCTGCGTACCGCGTAATCGGCATCCGCGAGCCGGTGCGTGGCCTGCGCGGCGAGTTCCGGCGCGCCCGCGGCCGGATATTGGAGCTCGTAGAGCGCCCGGGAGAATCCGCCGAAATCGTGGACCGTCGGCGGCCGCGGATTCGTCATCACGCGAACCTCGCGCGTCTGCCAATGTGCCGAGACGACCAGCAGCGCCTGGACACCCGACAGCTGCGGTCCGAGCGCATAGTTTATTAGATGCAAATTATGTGATAAATAGCGATTCGAACTCCAAATAGTCTCGAAAAACGAGACAAAAAAGGGGGCAATGGACAAGGTTCAGGAGATGTCGAGTTTCGTGGCGGTGATCGACGCGGGTAGTTTCGTCGCGGCCGCGCATGCGACGAACCTTTCAAAAGCGGCCGTGTCGCGCCATGTGACTGAGCTCGAGCAGCGTCTGGGCACGTGCTTGCTGCAGCGGACGACACGGCGGTTGTCGGTGACGTCTGAGGGTCAGGCGTTCTACGCCCGGTGCAAGGAGGTGCTCGCTGCGATCGATGAGGCGGAATCCGAAGTCACGGCGACTCGCGGTGAACCGAGCGGTCTGATCCGCGTCAATGCCCCGCTGACCTTCGGCGTACTGCAGCTCGCGCCGCTTTGGGGGCGATTCGCCGATCGATATCCAAAAGTCTCGCTCGACGTGAGCTTGACCAATCGCATCGTTGATTTGGTCGAAGAGGGCTATGACATCGCGATCCGGATCAGCGCGGCTCCGAGTGCGATGCTGATCGCCCGCAAGCTCGCCTCGACGCGCATGATTTTATGCGCTTCCGGCCGCTATCTCGAACGGCACGGGGTCCCCAGACAGCCGCAGGATCTCGCCGCACATCGCGTGATTTCCTATACCTGTCTTGCGACCCAGGACGAATGGCAATTCGCCGGACCGCAGGGCCCCGTCAGCGCGCGGGTCAATGCCTGCATTCACACCAACAACGGGGATACCTGCCGCCGGGCTGCACTCGACCACCAAGGCATCGTGCTGCAGCCCGACTTTCTGGTCGGTGGCGATATCCGGGACGGCTCACTGGTTGCACTGATGCCCGAATTCCGTGGCAACGAAATCGGCATCTATGCGGTCTACCCAAGCCGCAAGCACCTGAGCTTGAAAGTACGCCGGCTCATCGACTTCCTGACGGAATCCTTTCGCGATGTGTCGTGGTCGCCGCGACCCGACGTACACCCGTGAGCACGGTGCATTCGACCGCGGTTGCTCCATCGCCGTGGAGCCCCTTCCGGAACTCGACGTTCACGATCGTCTGGGTCGCGACGCTGATTTCCAATATCGGTTCTTGGATGTACAGCTCCGCGTCCGCCTGGCTCATGACGAGTCTCGACGACGATCCGCTCATGGTCTCTCTGGTCCAAGTTGCCGCGGTACTCCCGATGGTGCTGTTCGCGCTTCCCGCCGGCGCGCTCGCCGACATCGTGGACCAGCGTCGATTCTTGATCGGCGGTGAAGTCTATATCGCGGTTCTTTCGACGCTGTTGGCGGCGCTGGTGTGGTTGGGCGCGATCGGACCGATTTCGTTGCTGCTGCTGACATTCTTGATCGAGTCGGGCTCTGCAGTGACCGCGCCCGCCTGGCAAGCGGTTGTACCTCAGCTCGTGCCGAGCCCGGTTCTACCGGCGGCGATCGCGATGAACAGCGGCGGCATCAATGTGAGCCGCGCACTTGGTCCGGCGCTCGGCGGACTCCTCACGGCACTGTTCGGAATCGCGGCGCCGTTCTGGGTCAACGGCGTCAGCAACCTTGGCGTGATCGGAGCGCTGCTGCGCTGGCGGTCGGCACCGCGTCATGACGCCGGCCTGCCGGCCGAGCGCTTTTTGAGCGCTTTGCGCACGGGCATTCGCTATTCCCGCAACAATCGGCATTTGCGCGCAACGCTGATCCGTTCGATAGGATTCTTTTTTTTCGCGAGCTGCTACTGGGCCTTGTTGCCGCTGGTTGCGCGCAATCAAGTCGGCGGCGGCCCTACGTTCTACGGACTGGTGCTGGGCACGATCGGCGCGAGCGCAATTGCCGGAGTCTTCATCTTGCCGTGGAGCAAAACCAAGCTCGGGGCGGACCGCGTCGTGGCTGCCGGTTCGATCGGGACTGCACTCGCCACGCTGCTATACGGCGCCGCGCGCGGCCCCTTTGCCGCGCTGGCCGCGAGCGCGGTCGCCGGTATTTGCTGGATTGCCGCGCTCGCGACCTTGAATGTATCGGCGCAGCTCGCCTTACCTGAATGGGTTCGCGGGCGCGGCCTTGCGATCTATGTCACGGTGTTCTCTACCGCGCTGACGGTCGGCAGTGCGCTCTGGGGTCAGCTTGCTCGGTTCGCCGGCGTGCCGATGACGCTTTTCATCGCGGCCGCGGGTATGCTTCTAGCCATGCCGTTGACTTGGAGATGCAAGTTGCAAACGGGCGCAGGAATCGATCTGACGCCGTCGATGCATTGGGCCACGCCGGTCCTCGGGCGCAAGGTGACCAGTGACGCGGGCCCGGTGTTGGTGACCGTCGAATACCGTGTGCTACCCGCCGAACATGAGCCGTTCCGGCGTGCGATGGACCTGCTCGCGCGCGAGCGCGGCCGCGACGGCGCTTATGCCTGGGGCTTATTCGAGGACGTCGCCGAACCGGGACGTTTCGTGGAAACCTTTCTCGTCGAATCCTGGCTGGAACATTTGCGCCAGCACAAGCGAGTCACGAACGCGGATCGCTTGCTGCAGCAGCACGTGGACAAACTTTTGAAGGGTCCGCCGATCGTCACGCACATGATTTCGGCGCGCAACGAGAATTGACCTCAAACTTTTCCGAACCGCAGGGAGAAACGCGATGCATGCGAAAAAATCCATACGTGCCACGGTCCAGATCGTGAAGAACGGCCCCTACATGGTCTCGGGCGCATTGCCGCTGCAGAAGCAAACCATCGGCACGAATTCGGCCGGCGAGTCCGTCAAGTGGATTCCGGGGGCGAGCTATCCCGAGCAGCCGCAGTACGCGCTATGTCGCTGCGGCAAGAGCGCGAGCAAGCCGTTTTGCGACGGTTCGCATGCCAAGGTCGGTTTCCAAGGCGCCGAAACCGCGAGCCGCGAGCCTTATGAGGCGCAGGCAAAACTCATGAAAGGCCCGACGATGTCATTGACCGACGCGGAAGCCTTGTGCGCGTTCGCGCGCTTCTGTGATCCGCACGGCCAAGTATGGAACCTCGTCAACGAGACTGATCAAGCCGGTGCCCGGAAACTCTTCGTGCAAGAGGCCGGCGACTGTCCGTCGGGCCGGCTCGTCGCGCGCGACAACCTCACGGGCCAGGCGATCGAACCGAAATTCGAGCCGTCGATCGGTCTCATCGAAGATCCGGTCAACTCGTGTTCCGGCCCGATCTGGCTGCGCGGCGGAATTCCGGTGATCGGCTCGGACGGCTTCGAATACGAAGTGCGCAATCGTGTGACCTTGTGCCGCTGCGGCGCCTCGAAGAACAAACCCTTCTGCGACGGCACCCACGCGGCCATCGGGTTCAGCGACGAATCGTGATCAACATGGAGATGACGGCGCGATGAAACAGGCTGTACCGACTCTGTTGAGCTTCAACGGCGGTTTCCTCGATACCGCCGGTTATCTTGCCTTGCAGGGCTTGTTCACCGCACACGTGACGGGTAATTTCGTGACCATCGGCGCCGCATTGGTGTTCGGAACTTCGGGGGTCGTCGCCAAACTCCTGGCGCTGCCGGTGTTCTGCATCGTCATCGTCGTCACCAGGCTCGCGAGTTACTCGATCGCCGCGCGCCGCTGGCCCGAGCTCGAGACTCTGCTCGTTGCGCAGTTGGGTTTTCTGTTGATCGGCGCGGTTCTTGCGATTTGCCTGGGTCCATTCGCAAACGGCGACGCGGGACCCGCAATGGTGACGGGAATGGTGCTGGTGTCGGCAATGGCGATTCAGAACGCGACGCACCGGATGCATCTGTCGGCCTTGCCGCCGACGACGATCATGACCGGTACCACGACGCAAATCATGATCGACATCGGCGACGTGATTCACGGTCTCAAGCCCGAAGCCCGCGTCGCGACGCTCGGGCGCCTACGGCGGATGTCGCTCGCGGTCTTGAGTTTCGCAGTCGGCGGCGCCATCGCGGCGCTGCTCTACAGTACCGTCGCCACCTGGTGTTTTGCAGTGCCGCCGGTCGTTGCGCTGCTCGCGGCGATCTGGCAGAAATCCGATCCGGCGGCCGCCACCGGCGCTGTCGCCTAGCGAAGTTGAGACGCGGTATGGACCGATCGATTTGCAAATTCGCGGCTGCTCGGCGCCGAGAACTGATAGGCTGCGCGCGCTCGGGAAGCGCAGCGCGATTCCCGAGGAATATTAATCAAATACTTCAATAAACTACTGTAACGTAGTGATTTTGGTGCCCAGGAGAGGACTCGAACCTCCACGAATTGCTCCACTGGTACCTGAAACCAGCGCGTCTACCAGTTCCGCCACCTGGGCCAAGATGGGTCCGCGATACGCGAGGCGCCGAAATCTACGCAACCAACCAGGGCTTGTCAATCGATGCTCGACACCCAATCTATGATCCTTCCCACTTATAAAGCACTGTACCTATGACACGACGTGGTTCCTCCACTCCGCCGCCAAACACCCACAAACGTGGATCCGCTGCCCCTCCCAAGGATTGGCGCGGTGAAGACCCCAATTTGGAGCTCGAGAAGTCGCGCTATGCCGATCCGATCGCGAGCCGCGAATTGCTGCTCAAACACCTCGCCGAAGCGCCGGAGCCGCTGAGCGCGGCGCGCCTCGCGAAGCGCCTCGGTTTGAATACCGATGCGCAGCGCGACGCGCTGGGCAAGCGTTTGACCGCCATGGTTCGTGATGGTCAAGCACTGCAGAACGAACACGGCTACAGCACTGCCGGCGAAGCCGAGCGCGTGGCCGGCAGAGTCCGAGGCCGTGCGAGCGGCGAAGTGCTGATCATGCCCGACGACGGCACCGCGCCCTTGGTGCTCGCGCGCGCCGACAGTGCGACCTTGATGCACAACGATCGGGTGGAAGTGCGTGCGGTTGGCATCAACGATCGCGGCCGGCGGATGGCGCGGCTGATTCGCCGCATCGGCGACTCGCCCGAGCGCATCGGCGGCGTCTGGCATACCGGCCCCGGTCGGGGCCGCGTGACCCCGGAAGACCCGGGACATTGGTATTCGGTCGAAGTGCCGCTGCGCGACCGTAACGGCGCCAAGGACGAAGACTACGTGATCGTCGAGATCACCAAGCGCCCGCAGGGCGAGGTGCCTGCGCAGGGGCGCATCGTCGAGGTACTCGAGAACTTGCGGCCGTCGGATCTTGCGGTGCGTTTCGCGGTTCTCAGACATGACTTGCCGCGGGAGTTTCCGCCGGCCGTGATTCGTGCCGCCAATCGTTACAGTCCCGATGTGACCGAAGCGGATCGCGCGGGACGCGAGGACTTGCGCGCACTGCCGCTCGTGACGATCGACGGTGCGGACGCCAAGGATTTCGACGATGCGGTGTTTGCCGAAGCGCTGCGCGGCGGCGGCTGGCGGCTCGTCGTTGCGATCGCCGACGTCAGCCACTATGTGCGCACCGGCAGCGAATTGGATATCGAGGCGCGCGAGCGTGCGACCTCGGTGTATTTTCCCGATCGTGTGATTCCGATGCTGCCCGAGCATCTGTCGAATCACCTGTGTTCGCTGATGCCGCACGTCGAACGCTTGGCGTTCGTCTGCGATATGCGCGTCAGCAAAACCGGCAAGCTCAGCAAGACCCGGTTCTATGAGGCCGTGATCCGCTCGCATGCGCGGCTCACTTATGATGAGGCTTGGGCCTATCTCGAGAACCCCGCGACCGGCGCGACGGCGGCGATGACGGCCGATGTGCGCGAATCATTGCGTACGCTCCAAGCGGTCTACGATGTGCTCAAAGTCGCGCGCGATGCGCGTGGTGCGCTCGATTTTCGCGGCAGCGAGGTCAAGGCGCGCATCGGCGACGACGGCAAAATCGAGGGCTTCTATGCGGTCGCCCGCAACGATGCGCACCGTTTGATCGAAGAGTGCATGATTGCCGCGAACGTCGAGGCCGCGGTGGCGCTGCGACTTGCCAAGGCCGGAAGCCTCTACCGCGTGCATGGCCAGCCGGAAGACAAGCGCGTCACGGAATTGCAGAAGGTCATGAATTCCCTGCAGGTCGGCGCCGTGTTCTCCGAGAAGCCGACACCGCGTGAATTTCGCCAGCTCGTCGAGCGGCTGCAAGCGCGTCCCGACGGCCTGCTGCTCGAGAGTCTCGTGATTCGCTCGCTCGCACAGGCGGTTTACCAGCAAACCAACATCGGCCACTTCGGTCTGGCGCTCGAGGAGTACGCGCATTTCACCTCGCCGATTCGGCGCTATCCGGATCTGCTCGTGCATCGCGCGATCAAGGCCGCGATGGTTCCCACGTCGGCGTCGGGCCACCGCTACAGCACCGCCGAATTGCAGGCGCTCGGCTTCGAGAGTTCGCAGCGCGAGCGGCGCGCCGACGATGCCGCGCGCGACGTCATGAGTTATTTGCGCTGCCTCTACCTGCAATCGCGCGTCGGAGAGACTTTCGACGCGACGGTTTCGAGCGCGCTGGAATTCGGTCTGTTCGTGCAGCTCAAGGAAATGCCGATCGACGGGCTTGTGCATATCTCCGCGATTCCGGGCGACTATTGGGAACTCGAGGCCGGCGGCATGGGACTCGTCGGGCAACGGACCGGGCGCCGGTGGCAAATGGGCGATGCGGTGCGCGTGCGCCTCTCGCGCGTGGACCTCGCGCAGCGTCAGATCGATTTCGAATTGGTCGACAGTGAGGGCGGCACGACGCACGGCACGGTGCGCTCGCCGAGGCGCGGCGCCGAGGGCGGGGGCCGCGGCAGTCGCGGCGGGTCCGGCGCCGCGGGTGGCCGACGGTCTTCGAGCGGTGGCGGTAGCGGCGGGCGCAGCGGCGGTGCGCGTCGCGGCGGACGCGGCGGCGGTCGCGGCGGACGCTGAAGGGCGTGGCGGACAACAGGCGCCATTTCGTTTACGGTCTGCACGCGATTGCGGCAATCATCGAGCGTGCGCCCGAGCGGCTGCTCGAGCTGTGGCTGACCGAGGGGCGCGACCATCAGCGCATTCGGAACCTGCGCCAGAATGCCGAGGCGGTCGGCCTGCGCGTGCAGGCGGCCTCCGCCGATTCGCTCGCGAAACTCGTCGGCGACGTCGCGCACCAGGGGGCTGTCGCGGCGGTGCGGCCGCTCAAGGCCTGGGATGACCATGATTTGCTCGCGGCGCTCGGCAATCTTACCGAGGAGCCGTTGCTGTTGGTACTCGACGGCGTAACCGACCCGCATAATCTTGGCGCCTGTTTGCGTACGGCCGATGCGGCCGGTGCGCATGCCGTCGTGATTCCGCGCGATCGAGCCGCACCCGTCGACGGGGTGGTGCGCAAGGTCGCCGCAGGCGCCGCCGAGTTCGTCCCGGTTGCGAGCGTGACCAACCTCGCGCGAACGCTCGATTTGCTCAAGGAACGCGCGATTTGGGTCGTCGGTGCCGATGGCGAGGCCCCACAGAGCATTTTTGAATCGGATCTAAACCGGCCTCTGGCGCTCGTGCTCGGCGCCGAGGGCGGCGGCATGCGCCGGCTGACGCGCGAGCGCTGTGATTTCCTGGTGCGAATCCCGATGGCCGGGCGGGTCGCGTCCTTGAACGTCTCGGTGGCGACCGGGGTGGCCCTGTTTGAGGCGCGGCGCCAACGGCTGAGTTGACCGGGACCCCCCCAAACGCGTATCCTCCGCGCTCGTTTTCGCCGGCCGACCGGCATTTGCCGGGCAACCGGCTTCACTCCTTGCCTCACCGCTCGCAACGGGAGGCTACAACCGTAGGGAGCTACAATGCGGCATTATGAAATCGTGCTCCTGGTCCACCCGGACCAGAGCGAGCAAGTACCTGCGATGGTCGAACGTTACCGCGGCATGATCAGTGCCGGCGGCGGCACGGTCCATCGCTTCGAGGACTGGGGCCGGCGTCAGCTGACGTTTCCGATCTCCAAGGTCCACAAAGCCCATTACATCTTGTTGAACGTCGAGATCGATCAGAAGATCCTCGACGAGCTCAACGGATCGTTCCGCTTCAGCGATGCGGTGCTGCGTCACCTCGTCGTGAAAATGGAAGAGGCCGTCACTGAGCCCTCGCCGATGGCGCGCGCGCCCGACGAGAATGCCCGCCGCCACGATGATTTCGGCGACGACGGTGATGACGACGACATGCCCATGGGCGTGCGGTAAATCCTCAGGAGTTCAACATGGCACGTTTTTTCCGCCGCAAGAAGTTTTGCCGATTCACGGCCGACGACGTCAAGCAGATCGACTACAAGGATCTGGCGACGCTCAAGAGCTACATTACCGAGACCGGCAAGATCGTTCCGAGCCGCATCACCGGCACGCGCGCGCACTATCAGCGTCAGCTGCAGCTCGCGATCCGCCGCGCACGGTTTCTGGCACTGCTTCCCTACACCGATCAGCACTAGAACGGCGAGTTAGCACATGGATATCATTCTGTTGCAAAAGGTTGCGAACCTCGGCCAAATCGGCGATCGCGTCAAGGTGAAGTCGGGTTACGCGCGCAATTTCCTGGTTCCGACGGGGCGCGCGACGCTCGCGACCGCGGCCAACATCAAACAGTTCGAGGCGCAGCGCGCCGTGCTCGAGGCGAAAGCCAATGAAGAGCTCAAGCAGGCGCAGGCACGGGCACTGAACTTCGAGAACTTCAAACTCGAGATCAAGGCCAAGGCGGGCACCGAAGGCAAGCTGTTCGGATCGATCGGCACCTCCGACATTGCCGAAGCCGCGGTCAAAGCGGGCCAGCCGGTCGTGCGTTCGGAAGTGCGCATGCCGACCGGGCCGATCCGCTCGACGGGCGAACACCAGGTCCAGCTGCATCTGCACACGGACGTCAATGTGACCCTCAACGTCACGATCGTCGCCGAAGAGTAGCGGCCGCCAAAGCCGCGCTGCGCAGGCGTCAAACGTGGCGGTACGCGTCAGTAGTCGTTCAGCGGGTGGCGCCGGCGACGGGCTGCGCCTGCCGCCGCATTCGATCGAGGCCGAGCAGTCGGTGCTCGGCGGCCTCATGCTCGACGCGCCCGCCTGGGATCAAATCGCCGATCGCGTGATCGCCGAAGATTTCTATCGCAACGATCATCGCCTGATATTCGACGCGGTTGCGGGCCTGATCGAGCGCGGTCAACCGTGCGATGCGGTGACCTTGTCCGGTTACCTCGAGAGCCAGGGGCTCCTCGAGCAGGTCGGCGGACTCGCGTATTTGGGCTCGCTCGCGCGCGACACGCCGACGGCCGCCAATATCCGTGCCTATGCCGACATCGTGCGCGAGCGCTCGGTGCTCAGGCAGCTCATCACGGCCGGCAATCTGATTGTCGGCAGCGCGCTCGAGCCGGAAGGCCGCGAAGCGCGCGAGATCGTCGACGATGCGGAGCGCGCGGTTTTCGAAATCGCGGAGCGTGGCTCGCGCGGCAAAGTCGGCTTCGTTCCGGTCAAGAGCGTGCTGCCGCGAGTCGTCGATCGCATCGACGAGCTCTATCATTCCGACGGCAAGATGACCGGCATTTCAACGGGCTTCCGCCAGCTCGACGAGATGACCTCGGGCCTGCAGCCTGGCGATTTGATCATCATCGCGGGGCGCCCCTCGATGGGCAAGACCACGCTCGCGGTCAATATCGCCGAAAATGCGGCCCTGGGATCGAATAAGTCGGCGGCGATTTTCAGCATGGAAATGTCCGCCGAATCGCTGACCTTGCGCATGATTTCGTCGCTCGGGCGCATCAATCAAAGCAATCTGCGCTCGGGCCGCCTGCACGAAGAGGACTGGCCGCGCATCGATTCGGCGATGACCCAGCTCTCGGGCGCCAAGATCTACGTCGATGAGACGCCGGCGCTGACGCCGACCGAAGTGCGCGCACGCGCGCGGCGCCTGAAGCGCGAGCGCGGTCTCGATTTGATCGTCGTCGATTATTTGCAGCTGATGCAGGTTTCCGGTACGAAGGAGAATCGCGCGACCGAAATCTCCGAGATCTCGAGATCCTTGAAGGCGCTCGCCAAGGAGCTCAAGGTCCCGGTGATCGCGCTTTCGCAGTTGAATCGCGGCGTCGAACAGCGTGTCGAGAAGAAGCCCGTGATGTCGGATCTTCGTGAATCGGGCGCGATTGAACAGGATGCAGACGTGATTCTGCTGATCTACCGTGAGGAGGTCTATGAACCCAATACGACGCGCAAAGGCATCGCCGACATCATCATCGCGAAGCAGCGCAATGGTCCGACCGGCGACGTGCAGCTGACTTTTCTCGGTCAGTACACGAAATTCGAAAACTTCGCTCCGGAGTCGTACGCCGAGGGCGTGTTCAGGTAGTCTCGTGTTTTTGACGCCGGAGTTTCCGAGTTGTTGCGCTTTTTCGAGCGACTAGTATCGCCTTATCCCGATAGACCGCCGCCGCAGCTGCCGCGCGGCTTCTTCGCGTTCATCTGGGCCTGCACGCGCGGCATGCGCGCCTACATCATCACGATGACGGTCGCGACCGCGATCATCGGCGCGTTCGAGGCGCTGCTGTTCAGCATGCTCGGGCACGTCGTCGATTGGCTCGCCAAAATCGAGCCGGCCAAGCTGTGGGCAACCCAGCGCCGTAATTTGCTGCTGCTCGCGGCAATTCTCGCGGGCAGCACGCTGCTGATCGGCATGCAAAGCCTGATCCGGCGGCAGACGCTCGCCGGCAATTTCGCGATGCGCCTGCGCTGGGATTTCCACCGCAACATGCTCGCGCAGAGCCTGAGCTTCTATCAGGACGAATTTGCGGGCCGGGTCGCGACCAAGGTCATGCAAACCGCGCTCGCGGTTCGCGATACCTGGATGATCGTCGGCGACATCCTCGTTTATGTCGTGATTTATTTCGTGACGATCGTGCTCGTGGCCGGAGATTTCAGCCTCTGGTTGCTGCCGCCGTTTCTCGGCTGGCTTGCGCTCTATGCGCTCTCGGTCTGGTACTTCGTGCCGCGCCTCGCCGCGGTCGCGAAATCGCAGGCCGATGCCCGCTCGATGATGACCGGGCGCATCACCGATGCCTACACCAATATCGCCACCGTCAAACTGTTCTCGCATACCCAGCGCGAAAGCGGCTACGCGCGCAGCGCGATGGCGGAGTTCCTGCAAACGGTCTACCGGCAAATGCGCATGGTCACCTGGTTCGAGGTCGTCAACCACGCGCTCAGCATGGGCCTGATCGTCTGCACCGCGGGCATGACGCTATGGCTGTGGGCGCGCGGCTCGCTCGGCGTCGGCGCGGTCGCCGCGGCGACCGCGATGGCGCTCAGGCTCAACGGCATTTCGCATTGGGTCATGTGGGAGGTCGCCTCGCTGTTTGAGCAAGTCGGTACGGTGCAGGACGGCATCAATACGCTTGCAAGTCCCCAGACCGTGCTCGACCGCCCCGGTGCGGCGGCGCTGCACGTCACGCGCGGCGACATTCGCTTCGACGACGTCAGCTTCGCCTACGGCGTGCAGGCGGCGGATCCGCACCGTCCGGTCATCGACCGGCTGAATCTGCATATCCGTCCGGGAGAGAAAATCGGCCTCGTCGGCCGCTCGGGAGCCGGTAAGAGCACGATCGTCAATTTGTTGCTGCGCTTCTATGATTTGCGCGACGGACGCGTGATGATCGATGGCCAGGACATTGCTGCGGTCACGCAGGAATCCTTGCGGTCGCAGATCGGCATGGTGACCCAGGACACGGCGCTGCTGCACCGCTCGGTCCGCGACAACATCCTGTACGGCCGGCCCGACGCGAGCGATGCCGACATGATCGCGGCGGCGAAGCGCGCCGAAGCGCACGACTTCATCCTCGGCTTGAGCGACGCCAAGGGCCGCTCCGGCTACAACGCCCACGTCGGCGAGCGCGGCGTCAAACTGAGCGGCGGGCAGCGTCAGAGAATTGCGATTGCGCGCGTGATGCTCAAGGATGCACCGATCTTGCTGCTCGATGAGGCCACGAGTGCGCTCGACAGCGAAGTCGAAGCCGCGATTCAACAGAGTCTCTATCGGCTCATGGAAGGCAAGACCGTGGTTGCGATTGCGCACCGACTCTCGACGATCGCGGCGATGGACCGGCTCATCGTGCTCGACAAGGGCCGGATCGTCGAAGAGGGTGATCACCTCTCGCTGCTCGCCGAGGGCGGCCTGTATGCGCGTCTTTGGGCGCATCAAACCGGCGGTTTTCTCGGCGAGGAAGTCGACGAGACCGAGCCGAGCCGCGAGCTGCAGACGAGTTAAGGCGGCGTCGCGTCGGGGTGGTCCTGCCAACGAAACACCACGCCGCCCTTCATCACGAACTCGACGTGTTCGAGCTCCTTGATGTTGCTCAAAGGGTCGTGCCTGACTGCAATGAGGTCGGCAAGCGCTCCCGGCGCGACGACGCCGAGTTCGCCGCGCTTGCCGAGCAGGTCCGCCGCGCGCGCGGTGGCCGATTGGATTGCCTGCATCGGCGTCATGCCGAATTCCACTTCGCGACTGAATTCCTGGGCGATCGGATCGGACCAAACGAAGCCACCGACGTCGGTGCCGAACGCGATCTTGACCCCGGCCTTGAGCGCGCGCCGGAACGACACTGCATGCAGCGCCGCCTCCTGGCGATCGCGCTTACCCTCGTCGGTATCCGCCGGATTCCAGTCGTAGTAGTAGACCGACAGGGTCGGAACGTACCAAGTGCCCTGGCGCAGCATTTGCGCAATTTGGGCGTCCGACATATCGAGGCCGTGCTCGATCGTATCGCAGCCGCCGTCGAGCGCGCGCTGTAGGCCGATCCCGTTGTAGGCGTGGCAGGCAACCTTTTTGCCCCAGCCGTGCGTCTCGTCGACGATCGCCTCGAGTTCCTCGCGCGTTAGCGTCGGCTGGGCGCGCAGCGCGCCGTGCTCATCGAGCCAGGAGCGGTGCGTCATGTAGACCTTGATCCAGTCGGCGCCTTTATCGAGCTGGGTGCGCGCCGCTTTGCGCGCCTCGACCGGGCCGTCGATCAATTGCGAGCCCTTGGGCACATTGATCTCGGGCGCATAGCCGTCGAGATCATAGCCGCCGGTCGATGAGATCGACACGGTCGAAACGAACAACCGCGGACCCGGTATGAGGCCCTCGTTGATCGCGCGCCGGATGCCTACATCGCCGTAGCCTGCGCCCTCGGTCTCCATGTCGCGCAGCGTCGTAAAGCCCTGCTCGAGCGCACGCCGGGCGGCGAGCGCCGCGCGCACGACGCGGTAGGACGCAGGGTATTTCAACAACTGCACATCGTAGCCGCCGGCCGCTTCGACTTCGCCCTGCAAGAAGATGTGAGTATGAGCGTCAATGAGGCCCGGCAACAGGGTCGCTTCGCCCAGGTCGATGATCCGCACGCCGGCCGCGACCGGATGCGCACCGACCGTCGAGACGCCGACGATGCGTTGGCCGCGGATCATCACTTCCGGGTTTTGCAGTGCCCGCTCGCTCTGGCCGTCGATGAGCCATCGCGCCCGAACGATGACCGTCGGCGAATCGGCGGACGCAGCCGGCAGGGCATCTTGAGCAACGGCCGGGTGCGTGAGGGCGGAGGCAACGAGCAATAAGACGCAGATTCGGTGCATCAAGATTCCTATTCGGGTTATCGGAGGGGTGGCGGGTCGCCGCGCGCGCCGCCCCCAGCGCAGCGATCGGCGCAGTGCGGCGGCCGCTACCAAGGACTAGTTTCTCAAGCGAGCGTGAGCTTCACGTCGATATTGCCGCGCGTCGCATTCGAGTATGGGCAGACCTGGTGCGCCTTTTCGACCAGCGACTGCGCGACGTCGCGCGCAATGCCGGGCACCCAAATCTTCAGTTCGACTTCGATGCCGAAGCCGTTCGGTATCTGTCCGATGCCGACACTACCTTGAATCGAGGTATCGGCCGGAAGCGCGATCTTCTCGCGCGCAGCGACGAATTTCATTGCGCCGATGAAGCAGGCACTGTAACCGGCTGCAAATAATTGCTCCGGATTCGTAGCGGTGCCGCCTGGACCGCCCATCTCCTTCGGTACCGCGAGTTTCAGGTCGAGCTTGGCATCCTCGATCACGGCATGGCCGTCGCGGCCGCCGGTCGCGGTTGCATGTGCGCGGTACAGTACTTTTTCGATGGACATGTTGAGGCACTCCCATGGAATGTGACCAATTTAGCCGGGCCGGCGCCGGCGCCGCCGTTTCCGCTAGCCTACGCCGGTTTGAAATCAGCGTGAATCCCGCACGCGACTTGACGCCGCGCCGATCATGCTGCGGGCGCGCGGCCGCGCATCGGCGGCTATGCTAGGCTTCCAAAAAGGATTGTCGACTTTCATGATTTCCCCAATTCTGCCGCATCCGCGCTCGAGCGGCACCGCCGCGCCCGGCGCGACCAAGCCCATCGTCAGCGCGACGATCGACACCACAGCACTGCGCCATAACCTGAGCGCAGTGAGGGCGCGCGCGCCGTCCTCGCGCGTCATGGCCGTGATCAAGGCGAACGCGTACGGGCACGGGCTCGTTGCCGTTGCGCGCGCGCTCGAAGATGCCGATGCGTTCGCGGTGGCCCGGGTCGATGAAGGCCTGTTGCTGCGTCAGGCCGGAATTTCGAAGCCGGTCGTCTTGCTCGAGGGCGTTTTCGACCGGGAGCAGCAGGCGGCGGCCGCGGCCGCCGATTTCGAACTCGTCGTGCACCTGCCCGAGCAGATCGAGCTGCTGCGAGCGCTCGGCACCGCGGTACCTCTGACGGTGTGGCTCAAGCTCGACAGCGGCATGAACCGGCTCGGATGGAAGGGCGCCGCGTTCGCAAACGCCTGGAGCGACTTGTCTCGCCTCGCAGCAGTTCGGCAGCCAATTCGGCTCATGACGCACCTGGCTGCGGCGGATGAGCCGGATCGCACGGATACCGAGCGTCAACTGCAGTGTTTCGAGGCCGCGACGCGGACAATGCCGGGCGCACGCAGCGTCGCCAACTCGGCCGGGCTGCTGAACTACGCTGCAGCCTTGGCCGATTGGGTCCGGCCCGGCTTGCTGCTCTATGGGGTCTCGCCGATCGCTGCAACGGTTGGCACTGACTATGGCCTGCGGCCGGTGATGACGCTGCATTCACGCGTGATCGCGGTCAAGGACGTGGCGGCCGGTGAGCACGTCGGCTATGGCGGCGCTTGGACCGCGGCGCGGGCGACGCGCCTTGCAGTTGCGGCGGTCGGCTACGGCGATGGGTACCCGCGCAGCCTCGCCTCGGGCGCGCCGGTGCTCGTCAATGGCGAGCGCGCGGCGCTCGCGGGGCGCGTCTCGATGGACATGATCGGAATCGACGTGACGGACTTGAAGAGCAGCGTTCGGCTCGGTGATCCGGTCGTTCTGTGGGGCCCGCAGCTGCCTGTCGAGGAAATCGCCCGGCTGGCCGGGACAATTCCCTATGAGCTGCTCTGCGGCATCAGCCAGCGCGTCGCGGTCGAACTGCGCTAGTTGCGTGCTGTCAGCTCTCGAAGAACCCCATTTTTACGCCCGCCAACTGCACGACATCATTGTCGTTGAGCCTGCGGGCCTGTGGGCCGATCGCAAGGCCATTGACCAGCGGGAAATCATTTTCCTTGCCGCTGTCGACATGGACGATGAAATAGCCCTCCGAACGCCGCGTGATCGCTGCGACTTGGATGCCGGGACGGCCGAGCGTCGTCAACGCCTTGGTCAATTCGAGCTCTCGGCCGGCAAAGGCGCCGCTGAGTACTTGCAGCTTGGCCTTCGGCAATGCCGTCATGTTGTCGGTATTCGGGGGTCGCTTCGCGGCGACGGCTTTGGCGGCCTGGTCCACGGCCTGCCCAACGCGGCGAATGCGCTCCTCGCCCTGCGAACTCGGCGTAATCACCATCGTCTTTTCGAATTCATCCTGCTCTGCGTCGCCGTCCTGGTTGTCGACAAAGCGCAGTTGATGGTGGCCGACGGTAATGACGTCGCCATGTTGCATCGCGTGTTTCTTGATCAGCTTGCCGTTGACATAGGTGCCGTTGGTGCTGTTCAAGTCCTCTAGGAACGAATCGTTGAGGATGTTGATAATCAAGGAGTGGTGGCCGCTAACCGCCGGATTGTCGATCCTAATGTCGTTGTCCGGGAGCCTCCCTATCGTGTAGCGCTCCTTGTTCATGTTGTATTCTGCAAGGACTGAACCGTCCAGGCTGAGCATCAGACGTGCCATTCAGACTCCATTTCCCTAACCGAACCATCCCAATATTTTGTCAAATATACGCCGATGTGCGGGGAATGGTTCTGCTATGTGCGCCATGATGACCGACACATTATCCCGCCCACCATTGTCGTTCGACAGTTGTATCAACTGCTTAGCAACCGTTTCAAGATTAGCACTAAAGGTGCTGATTGTTAAATGAATATCCTCGTCTTCGATCATGTCTGAGAGGCCATCGGAGCAGAGCACGTAATAGTCGCTCTTCTGAACCGGCTCCTCGTGGATCTCGACGTCGACGTTCTGTTCCACCCCGAGCGCCCGTGTGACATAATTCTTGTTCGTTGCCCGCTGGGCTTCCTGCTGGGAGTAGAAACCGCGGTCGACGAGTTCCTGTAGCAGGGAATGGTCGAGCGTCATTTGCTCGAAGCGGTTGTCGCGCAGCCGATAGAGCCTCGAGTCGCCGACGTGTGCAATGGACATGCGGTTATCGTGAAACAAACAAGCGACCACGGTTGTGCCCATGCCCTCACATTGCGGCTGGGTCTTCGACGTGTGGTAGATGATTTTGTTGGCTCTGTGAATCGCGTCACGCAAGATGATGCTGGGACGCGTGAGGCCGGTCTCCGGGTCGGGTACCGAGAGGTCTTCACGGACGACCGCATCGCGGACGAGATTGATGATCGTCTTTACCGCGATACCGCTCGCAACTTCACCCGCATTGTATCCACCCATGCCGTCGGCGAGCACGAACAGCCCGATATCGGCCTCGCTGCCGATCATATCCTCGTTGTGCTCGCGCACCTTGCCGGTGTCGCTCAGCGCGACGCTCGCGATTTTTCCACGCAGGCTCATCGGACGGCGCCCCGATGATTGGATTCCCTCATTTCTTGCTCTCGCTTCATGGCATCCCGCTAGGTATACGTACGCGACAATCTTCGAGTGCGGCGGCCATTTGCGCGCCACTATCGAATCTCGCCTCGGGGTTCTTGGCCAGCGCTCGGTCGATCACGGATTCGACGCAGGCCGGCAAGTCGGGTCGATAAGCGCGCAAGGGTGGATGCGGTGCCTCGGCGATTTGCTGCATCAGACCGGTCATCGAATCCGCGGTGAACGGCAGCTGCCCCGTCAATAATTGAAATAGGCTAACACCCAGGGAAAACAAGTCCGAGTGACCTGTCACAGTTCGACCTTCGAGCTGTTCGGGCGACATGAACGACGGCGTTCCCAACACGATGCCGGTTCGAGTGCTGCCGGCCCCAGTGATGCGCGCGATACCAAAGTCCGTAATTTTCAGGATGTCCGTGCTCGGATCGTACATAAGATTGGCCGGCTTGATATCGCGGTGGACGACCTGCTGTTTGTGCGCGAAGCCCAAGGCGTCGGCGGTTCTACCGATCAGTTCGAGCACCTTGCGCGGCTCGAGCAGCTGGTTCGAGGGGGCGTAGTCGCTGAGGTGGCGGCCCTTCAGATACTCCATCGCGATATAGGCCAAGCCGCCTTCCTCGCCGACGTCGTAGATCGTGACGATGTTCGGGTGATTGAGTCTTCCCGCGGTCTCCGCTTCACGGAAGAAACGCACGCGGGCATCATGCAGTTCGCTGTCGCTGAATTCGCTCGCCAAGGGAATCGCCTTGATGGCGACCAGACGATTGATCGCCATGTCCCGACCGAGATAGACGACCCCCATGGCGCCGCGACCGATCTCGCGCTCGAGCCGGTAGCGGCCGAGCTGACGCACGGCGGATGCATCGAAGTTTGCGGTGTTGCCGCCGGCGCTTCCAATCGGCGTGAGCTTCGCTGCGGGTGCGGCCGCGGCCGGCGCGGACTTGGCGGCGGCGGTCGCTTTCGGCGCCTCGCTGCCGCCGGCGGCTGTACCGCCTCGCGTGGCGCCGGGCGCCGACACCCTACCTGCTGCGGTCTTGGTTGCAATGCGTTCTTTGTCGAGCAATCGGTTGAGCCGGTTGGAGACGTCCTTGTACTGCGTGTCGATGCGCACCAAATGGCGATAGACCGCGGTTGCCTGGGGCGCTCGGCCGCGCTGCTCCAGCTGGGTCCCGAGTGCGTAGAGATCGCCGAGCACCGTGGCGCTTGGCTTGCGCGCCTTGAGTTCGGCGAAACGCTGCTCGAAATTGTCGAGCAGCTTGGCGGTATCCCCGCCGGGCACGACCTGGTCGCGGGGCGAGGCCGAAACCAGGCCGGCCGCCTGGAACCTGCCCCACAGCGCGATGCTGGTTCCGACCACGACCAACAGCCCGCCGGGCAGCCAATACCATGCAGCGCCGGTCCCGTTTACCCGGAGTACCAGGGTCAAAGCCAGGAAAGCGAAGCCAACCAATGCTGCAATCAGCGCAATTTTTCTCATGCAATAGACATAATCACGACCGCAGAAGTCAGCAGTATAGGTGATCGGGCCGCTGACCAAGCAATGCTAAGCTCACAAATCCGCTCGAAGGAATAGGATGGCGAAGTCGAAAGAGGTATTTGTCTGCCAAGGCTGCGGGGCCTCTTTTCCGAAATGGCAAGGTCAATGCGCCGCCTGTGGCGAGTGGAACACGCTGGTCGCCGAGTTTTTGCCCCAGGGGCCGCGCGCCACGTCGCCGCCGCGGGCCGGCAGGGGCGCCGAGCCTTCGACGCTCGCGGCCGAATCGACGGTCGAGCAAGCCCGGCTATCGACGGATTCGACGGAGCTCGATCGGGTGCTCGGCGGCGGCCTCGTGCCGGGCTCCGTGACCCTCTTGGGTGGCGATCCCGGTATAGGGAAATCGACGCTGATGCTGCAAGCCGCCGCCGCGCTCAATGCGCAGCGTCCCGTGCTCTATGCGACCGGCGAAGAGTCCCTATCGCAGGTTGCGCTGCGCGCGCGCAGGCTCGGCCTCGAGGCCGCGACTGCGCGTCTGATCGCCGAAACTTGCGTCGAGGACATCCTCGCGGCGGCCACTGCGATGGGCGCCGGCATTCTGATCATCGATTCGATCCAAACGATGTTTTCGCAGCGGATCGAATCGGCCCCCGGTGCGGTCGGGCAGCTGCGGGAATCGACCGCCGAACTCGTGCGCTTCGCGAAGAGCCGCGGTACGGCGGTGTTGCTCGTCGGCCACGTGACCAAGGAGGGGCAGATCGCCGGACCGCGCGTGCTCGAACACATGGTCGATACGGTGCTGTATTTCGAGAGCGATACCGGGAGCCGCTTTCGGGTATTGCGCTCGGTCAAGAACCGCTTCGGCGCGGCCAATGAGATCGGCGTATTTGCGATGGTCGAACAGGGCTTGCGCGAGGTCACGAACCCCTCCGCGATCTTCCTCTCGAGGCACGGCGAACCGGTCCCCGGCAGCGTGATCACGGTGATGCGCGAGGGTACGAGGTCGCTGTTGATCGAGGTCCAGGTGCTCGCCGATGCGAGCCTCGGCTCGAATCCGCGCCGGGTCGCGGTCGGCATCGACGGGAACCGTCTGACGATGCTGCTCGCAGTCGCGCACCGCCACGCCGGGCTTGCGCTACACGCGCAAGACGTCTTCGCCAACGTGGTCGGCGGCGTGCGGCTCGCGGAAACGGCCGGTGATCTCGCGATCGTACTCGCGGCGCGCTCGAGCCTGCGCGATGCGCCCGTGCCGAACAATCTCGTCGCATTCGGCGAACTCGGCCTCGCTGGGGAGATTCGTCCGGTGCCCTTCGGCGAGGAGCGTCTGCGCGAGGCGGCCAAGCACGGTTTTACCGCGGCGCTCGTGCCTGAGGCCAATGTGCCGAAGCACCCGCCGCACGGCATGAAGGTCAAGGGAGTGACGCGGCTGAGTCAGGCTTTAGCCGATTTCTGAGGGCGCAGGCAGTTGCGGCGGCCGGATCCGCACGGTCTTGATCGCGTTGTCGCCGGTCTGCAGCACCTCCAGCATGTAGTCCGCCAATTTCAGCGTCGTGCCGGGTTCGGGTATCGTCTCCAGATACTCGACGATCAGGCCATTGAGCGTCTTCGGGCCGTCGGTCGGCAGATTCCAGCGCATCGAGCGATTCAGCGCGCGAATGCTCGTCGAGGCGTTCGCGACGAAGCTGCCGTCCGTATCCTTGTGGACGTCCTTGTGCATCATCGTCGCCGGATCCGTGGTGAACTCACCCACAATTTCCTCGAGGATATCTTCGAGCGTGACCAGGCCTTGAATGTCGCCGTATTCGTCGACCACGAATGCCATGCGGCGCTTGTCGCGCTGAAAATTCACGAGCTGCGTGTTGAGCGTCGTGCCGGACGGCACAAAATAGGCCTCCCGCGCCGTCGCGGCCTCGATCAGGGAGTCCCGGTCGAGCCGTCCGCGCGCAAGTTCGTGCACGACGCGCTTCATGTGCAGCACGCCGACGATCCGGTCGATATCCCCTTCGTAGACCGGCAGGCGCGTGTGCTGGCTCTGGCGCAATTGTTCGACGATCTTGTCCCAGTCGTCCTCGACATCGACGCCGACGATATCGAGACGCGGCACCATGATGTCCTCGACGGTCGCCTTCTCGAGATCGAGGATGCTCACGAGCATTTGCTGGTGGCGATGCGGAATCATCGCGCCGGCCTCCGCAACCACGGTGCGCAGCTCCTCGCTGCTCAAGGAGTGCGAGGCCTGCTTCTGCGAGGCGCCGAGCAGGCGCAACGTGCCGTTGGCGAGCAGGTTGGTCGCCCAAACGAACGGGTAGAGCAGCGTCAGCAGCGGCGTGTAAATGTAGGCCGCCGGAATCGCGAGGCGCTCCGGATGCAGCGCGGCGAAGGTCTTCGGCGCGACTTCGCAAAAGATCAGCAATACGAAGGTCAGGCTGATCACGCCGATTGCGACCAGAAAATCGCCGCCCAGGCGAAATGCGATCAGGCCGACCAGTGTCGGCGTCAGCACGTTCACGACCGTGGAGAGCAGCAGGATCAGCCCGATGAGCCGATCGGGGCGGGCGAGCAGCGCTTCGGCGAGGCGTGCGCCGCGGTTGCCGGCCTTGGCGCGGGCCTTGAGGCGGTAGCGATTGAGGCTCATCAGCGCCGTCTCGCTGCCGGCGAAGAATGCCGCCAGCAGCAGCAACGCCGCCAGCGCCATAAACATGGTCACGAGTGAGGTTTGCATCGACGCCTTGGGATCAGCCCCAGTGAGCTCCCTTCAGATACTCCAGCACGAATTTGGCGCCGAAATAGGCGAGGATCAACATGCCGAATCCCCAGAGCGTCAAGCGCACCGCGAAGCGGCCGCGCCAACCGTAGCGCACCCGACCAATCAGCAGCACGCCGAACAGCACCCAGGCGATCACCGACAACACGGTTTTGTGGGTCAGATGTTGGGCGAACAGGTTCGTGACGAACACGAAGCCCGTGAACAGTGCGAGCGTCAACAGCGCGAAGCCCGCAGCGATCGAGCGAAACATGATCTTCTCGAGCGTATCGATAGGCGGCAGCACGCTCGGCAGATTCGAGACGCGGTGCGTGCGCAGCCGCCGATCCAGCACGACGAGCAGCACGGCCGTGACGGCTGCGGAGAACAGCAGGGCGGCGGCGCCCATCGACAGCAGGATATGCGCCGTGAATTCCCAGCTCGGCCCGGTTTCGGCCGCGAAGCTGCGGCCCGAGCCGGTCGCGGTCGCGCCGAGCGCGGCGCTGCCGAGCAAAATCGCCGACAACACGCGGTTCTGGCGCTCGATCGCGATGAAACACGCGAGCGCCGCGAGCGTCCAGCCGAGCATCGAGGTCGCCTCGAGCAGGCCGATCTGGAACGGCTGCATGCCGCGCATCAGATGGATGATCGCTTCGCTGTGCGCAACGATCGCCGCAAAGCTCAAGCCCCATGCGAGTGCGTCGAGACGGCGATTCGACACACTGCGCAACATGACCCATGCGCTGGCCGAGTAGAGGACGAACAAGCAGATGGCGAGAATCACGGCGGACCTAAGGGTGGATTTGCGGTGTGCTCATGATACAAGGACTAACGGCCTCCGAGCCCCCTATAATGTGCCACCATGTTTGACCAATTGACGACAAGACTCGGCGAGGCGCTGCGCGCGCTCTCCGGCCGCGGGCGCCTCACGGACGACAACATCGCCGATACCGTTCGGCAGGTGCGCCTCGCGCTGCTCGACGCCGACGTGGCGCTGCCCGTGGTCAAGACCTTTACCGAGGCGATCAAGGCCCGCGCAGTGGGTGCCGAGGTCCTCAAGAGCCTGACGCCCGGCCAGGCGTTCATCAAGATCGTCCACGAAGAGCTCACGAAGCTCATGGGCGAGCCGAGTACGGGCCTGAATTTGCGCGCTCAGCGCCCCGTCGTGGTGATGCTCGCGGGTCTTCAGGGTGCGGGCAAAACGACGACCGCGGGCAAGCTTGCGCGCTGGCTGATCGAGAAGGAGCGCAAAAAGGTGCTCCTTGTCAGCACCGACGTGTATCGTCCGGCCGCAATTTTGCAGCTGCAGACGCTCGCCGAACAGGTTGGCGCGGGATTCGCGGGCGCGCTCGCGAGCGAATCGGTGCTGCTGATCGCCAAGCGCGCGTTGACCGAGGCGACGCTGCAGGCCTACGACGTGCTGCTGATCGATACCGCGGGCCGTTTGCACGTCGATGCGGAAATGATGGATGAGGCCGCCGCGATCGCGGCCGAAGTGCATCCGCACGAGCGGCTGTTCGTAGTCGACAGCATGGCCGGCCAGGATGCGATCAATGCGGCCAAAGCGTTCAACGACGCGCTGTCCTTGACCGGCGTGATTCTCACGAAGGCGGATGGTGATGCGCGCGGCGGCGCCGCGCTGTCGGTCCGCCAAGTTACCGGCAGGCCGATCCTGTTCATCGGCACGGGCGAGAAGTCCGAGGCGCTCGAGCTGTTTCAGCCCGAACGCATTGCCTCACGCATCCTCGGGATGGGCGACGTACTCGCGCTCGTCGAACAGGTCAAGGAACAGGTCGACCAGGAAAAGGCCGAAAAGCTCGCGAAGAAAATCAGCAGCGGCAAGACCTTCGATCTTGCGGATCTGCGCGATCAATTGACCCAGCTGCAGCGCATGGGCGGCATGTCGGCGCTGCTCGACAAATTACCGGCCCAGATGCAGGCGAATGCCGCGAAGGCAGCCGGCGCCGTGAACCCGCAGGCGATCAAGCGGCAGATCGGCATCATCGATTCCATGACACCGCGCGAGCGCCGTCGGCCCGAGATGATCGACAGCTCCCGAAAAAGGCGTATTGCGGGCGGGGCCGGCGTGCAGTTGCCGGAGGTCAATCGCCTGCTCAAGCAATTCGACCAGATGCAGAAGACGATGAAAAAGCTCGCCAAGGGCGGCATGCTAAAGAACATGTTGCGCGGCATGGGCGGGCGCATGCCGCCGGGATTCGGCCCCTAGGGGGCGCTCAAGCAGGGGATTTCAGCCCATCGCAGGCCTTCCGCACACAATTTCTTGCGCTTACCCCCTGTTTTTCATTAGAATTGTCGGCTCCGAAGCATAAGGCGAATTTAGCATGGTGACGATCCGTTTGACTCGACGCGGCGGCAAGAAGACCCCGTTCTATCACGTCGTGGTGACCGACAGCCGCAAGCGTCAAGGCGGCACGAGCCTCGAGAGCGTCGGGCTGTTCAATCCGGTCGCGCGCGGCGGGGAAGTCAAACTGCGTCTGAACGTCGAGCGCATCGAACATTGGGTCGGTGAAGGCGCGCATATGTCGGATCGTGTCAAACAACTCCTGACGACGTTCCGCAAGCAAGCGGTAGCGGCTTAAGAGCGATCCCATGAGCGCGGGCGACGACTCGCCGCCGCTCATTGAACTCGGTAGCGTTGGCGCACCGTTCGGTGTGCGAGGCTGGATCAAGGTTCGCTCCTACACGGAGCCGCCGGAGCGCGTGTTCGACAAGCGCCGATTGCAACTGGTTCGGCGAGGCAATTCGGAAACGTACCAAATCGAGTCGACGGGTCGCAGCGGAGGTCAGCTGACCGCGAAACTGCGGGGAGTGGATGATCGGGATCAGGCGAAGGCTTTGACCGGCGCCTCGATCGTGGTGTCGCGCGATGAACTTCCGGAGCGTGCACCCGGCGATTTCTACCAGACCGATCTGATCGGTTGCGAAGTGGTCAATCGCGCGGGTGAGCATCTTGGGGTCGTGCGCTACTTCGTCGAGACACCTGCGCACACGATGATGGTCGTGCATGGTCAGAAGGAAATTTGGGTGCCTGCGGTGCCGCAGCACTTGCAGCGAATCGATTTGAAGGCACGGCGCGTCGTCGTGAACTGGGACGAGCCGGCAGGTTAAGGCGCATGCACATCGCGGTCGTGAGCTTGTTTCCGCAGATGATCGGCGATGCGCTCAAGTTTGGGGTCGTCGGCAGGGCGGCAGAGCGCGGCGGCTTCGAGGTCAGTTGCATCGATCCGCGCGACTATGCGACCGACCCGCATCGAACGGTGGACGATCGGCCCTACGGCGGCGGCCCCGGCATGGTATTGAAGGTCGAGCCGCTGCGCAGCGCGATGCGCGCCGCTGTCGCGCTATTGCCGGCAGGGAGCCGGCGCGTGTATTTGGGCGCCGATGGGCGGCGATTCGATCAGGCGTTGGCCCGCGACGCGCTCGCGTTGCCGGGGCTGTGCCTCGTGGCCGGACGGTACGAGGGCGTCGATGAGCGCCTGCTCGAGAGCGAGGTGGACGAGTCTTGGTCGATCGGCGACTACATCCTGTCGGGAGGAGAGTTGCCGGCGCTGGTGGTCATCGATGCGATTGCGCGGCTGTTGCCGGGCACGCTGGGCAGCAGCGAATCGGCAATTGCCGAATCGTTTAGTGACGGCCTGCTCGATTGGCCTCATTATACGCGGCCGCCGATCGTCGACGGACGTGCGGTGCCGGAGGTTTTGGCCGGCGGTGATCATGCAAAGATTCACCGTTGGCGGCTGCGCGAGGCGCTGGGGCGTACCTGGTTGCGCAGGCCCGAATTGCTGGAGCGCCGCGGCATGAACGGCGAGGAAAGAGCCTTGTTGGAAGAATTCAAGAGCGAGCGTGCGATGAGCGCTCGAAAGTGCGAAGACAAGTCATAGGTGAGGTCGAGATCGTATGAACAGAATCATTCAAGAGTTGAACGGCGAGCGCGCGAAATCGAAGCTTCCGGACTTCAATCCCGGCGATACCATCGTCGTGCAGGTGAAGGTCATCGAAGGTGACCGCGAGCGCGTACAGGCCTACGAGGGCGTCGTGATCGCGAAGAAAAATCGCGGTCTCAATTCCTCGTTCACGGTCCGCAAGATCTCGCACGGAGAGGGCGTCGAACGCGTGTTCCAGACCCACAGTCCGTCAATCAGCGAAGTCAGCGTGAAGCGCCGCGGTTCGGTGCGTCGCGCCAAGCTGTATTACCTGCGTGATTTGTCGGGCAAGGCCGCGCGCATCGAAGAGAAGATCTGAAACACCGCGGTTACTGGTTCGGGGGTGTAGCGCCCGGAGGCGATCAATGAGTTCGGGGTCTCCTGTTTGGGGGTTCTTCCAGCTGGTCTGGCGCATCCTCGACGGCATTCGCAAGGTCTTGAGCCTCGTGCTGCTGCTCGTGATCTTCGGCTTTCTGCTCGCGGCCCTGCACACCTCGATTCCGGTCGTGCCGCACGTCGCTGCGCTCGTGATCGCACCTGAAGGGCAGCTCGTCGAACAGCTTTCGAGCGACCCGTTGCGCCGCGCAGTTGGCCAGGCGACCGGCGGCCCGGCGCCCGAGACGCTGCTGCGCGACGTCATCGACGCGATCGAAGCAGCCAAGGACGACACCCGCATCAAGCTGATCGTGTTGGACGTCGGCAACCTTGGGCCCTCGGGACTCTCGAAGTTGCAGGAAATCGCCGCGGCGATACGCGATTTCCGCGCGGCGGGCAAGCGCGTCGTCGCTGCCGCCGATTCGCTCGATCAAACTCAGTTTTACCTCGCATCGCAGGCCGGCGAGCTGTATCTCGATCCGCTCGGGCTCGTCTATGTCGACGGCTTCAGTTACTACCGGATGTTTCTGCGCGACGCGATCGAGAAGCTCGGCGTGAACGTCAATGTGTTTCGCGCCGGCACCTTCAAGAGCTACACCGACCAGTATTCGCGTAGCGATATGGCGGCGTCCGAGCGCGAAGAGACTTCGGCCTGGCTTGGCGTGCTATGGACGGCCTACCAGAACGATGTGACGCGCGCGCGCTCGTTGCCGGCGAACGCGCTCGACGAATACGTCGCTCAGGGCCCGGCGGCGCTCGCGGCCTTGCATGGCGATGCGGCGAAGTTGGCGCTGCAACGCGGTTTGGTGACCGCGCTCAAGAGCCGCCGGCAGCTCGCGGACGAATTGAAAACGCTGGTCGGCGAAGATGCGGAGACGCATTCGTTCAATGCGGTCGGCATGAACCAATACCTCGCCTCGATGCGCACCAAGGCTAAGCTGAAGTCGAAGTCCGACGCCAAGGTCGGCATTGTGGTCGCGGCCGGTGAAATCCTCGACGGCCGGCAGCCCGCCGGGACGATCGGCGGCGAGACCACGGCGGACTTGTTGCGGCAAGCGCGCTTCGACGAAGCGATCAAGTCCGTCGTGCTGCGGGTCGACAGTCCCGGCGGAAGCATGTTTGCGTCCGAGCAGATCCTGCGCGAGGTGCAAAATCTGCGCAAGGCGGGCAAGCCGGTCGTCGTATCGATGAGCACCTATGCAGCCTCCGGCGGTTACTACATCTCCGCGGCGGCGAACCAGATTTTCGCGAGTCCGACCACGCTGACCGGTTCGATCGGCGTATTCGCGGTCGTGCCGACCTTCGAGCGCACCTTGGAGAAGCTCGGCGTCAAGGTCGACGGGATCGGCACGAGTCCCTTGGCGGGCGGCCTGCGCCTCGATCGCGGACTCGGCGCCGACATGCGCCAAGTGTTGCAGAGTTCGGTCGACCATGCCTACGCGGAATTCCTGCAGCGCGTGGGCGAGGGGCGCAAGAAGAGCGTCGAGGACGTCGACAAGATCGCGCAGGGCCGCGTTTGGGCCGGCGCCGATGCCGAGCGCATCGGCTTGGTCGATCATCTTGGCGGCCTCAAGGACGCGGTCTCGGCGGCCGCGAAGCTCGCCGACCTGAGCGGCGACTACGGCGTCGAGTACGTCGAATCGGAGCTCACGCTGCGCGAGCAGTTGCTGCTCGAATTGCGCTCTGAGGCGTTTTCACTCGGTGAGGCGGCCGGACTCGTGCCGCCGCAGAGCGAGATCGAGCGCGTGCTCGATCCCATCCTCGCGCAGGCACATGCGATTGCGCGGCTCAACGACCCGCGCGGCTTGTACGCCTATTGCTGGTGCAGTGAGCCGAGCTTGAACTTCAGAGCGCTGCCCAGTCCAAGATGACCTTGCCGGATTTGCCGGAATTCATGATCTCGAAACCCTCGAGGTAGTCGTTGATGCCGAGGCGGTGCGTAATGACAGGGCGCACATTCAAACCACTTTGCAGCATGCTCGCCATCTTGTACCAGGTCTCGAACATTTCGCGCCCGTAGATCCCCTTGATCACGAGGCCCTTGAATATCACCTGATTCCAGTCGATCGCGGTCTCGCCCGGGGGTATTCCCAGCATCGATATGCTGCCGCCGTGGTTCATCGTGCGCAGCATCGCGCGCAGCGCCGAGGCGTTGCCGGACATCTCGAAGCCGACGTCGAAGCCCTCCTCCATGCCGAGATCGCGCATCGCATCATCGAGCGACTCGCGCGACACGTTGAGGGCTCTCGAGGCGCCCATGGCCGCAGCGAGATGCAGGCGATAGTCGTTGACGTCGGTGATGACGACGTGACGCGCGCCGCAATGGCGTGCGATCGCGACCGCCATGATGCCGATAGGGCCTGCGCCGGTGATCAGCACGTCCTCGCCGACCACGTTGAACGCGAGCGCCGTGTGAGTCGCGTTGCCGAACGGGTCGAGAATCGACGCGATCTCATCGTCGATCGCCGGCGTCAACTTGAATACGTTGGTGGCAGGGATCGTGAGGTACTCGGCAAATGCGCCGGCGCGATTGACGCCGACGCCGAGCGTATTGCGGCAAAGATGCCGCCGACCGGCGCGGCAATTGCGACAATGGCCGCAGGTGATGTGGCCTTCGCCCGAAACGCGGTCTCCGGTATGGAAGCCGCGAACCTCGCTACCGATCTCGACGATCTCGCCGGAATACTCGTGGCCGACGGCCATCGGCACCGGCACCGATTTTTGCGCCCAGGCGTCCCAGTTGTAGATGTGCATGTCTGTGCCGCAGATCGCCGAGCGATGCACCTTGATCATCACGTCGTTGTGTCCGACCGAAGGTTCCGGAATATCCTGCATCCAGATCCCGGGTTCCGCGCGCGCTTTGACCAGTGCTTTCATGGGCAGTCCTTCATCGAATGATGCCGAGATCGCGGCCGGCTTTGCCGAATGCGGCAATGACCTGATCGAGCTGCTCGGTCGTATGTGCCGCGTTCATCTGTGTACGGATCCGCGCCTTTCCGTTCGGCACGACCGGGAAGGAAAAGGCGACCACGTAGACCCCGGCGCCGAGCATGCGTTCGGCGAGGTTCACCGCGAGCGGCGCATCGCCGAGCATGATCGGAATGATCGGGTGCTCGCCCGGTAGCAGATCGTAACCCAAGCCCTGCAGCCCGGAGCGGAAATGGCGTGCATTGCGGTGGACCCGCTCGCGCAGTGCTGCAGAGGTCTCGAGCAGTTCGAGCACGCGGATCGTTGCACCCGCAACCGGTGGCGCAATGCTGTTGGAAAACAGATACGGACGCGATCGCTGGCGCAGCCACGCGACGATCTCGCGGCGGGCGGCGACAAAGCCGCCGCTAGCGCCGCCCAACGCCTTGCCGAAAGTGCCGGTGAGGATGTCGATCCGGTCCATGACGCCGGCGAGCTCATGCGTGCCGCGGCCGTGTGGTCCGATGAATCCCGTCGCATGCGAGTCGTCGACCATGACCAGGGCGCCATACTTGTCCGCAAGATCGCAGATCCCCTCGAGCTTTGCGAACGAGCCGTCCATCGAGAATACGCCGTCGGTCGCGATCAGGCGCACGCGCGCATCCGCGGATTCCTTGAGGCACTGTTCGAGTTCGTTCAAATCGTTGTTCGCGTAGCGCAGGCGGCGCGCCTTGCAGAGGCGGATGCCGTCGATGATGCTCGCGTGATTGAGCGCATCGCTGATGACCGCATCCTGCTCGTCGAGCAGGGTCTCGAACAATCCGCCGTTGGCATCGAAACACGAGGAATAGAGAATCGCATCCTCCGCCGCGAGGAATGCGCTGAGCTTCTCTTCGAGTTCGCGATGCACGCTTTGGGTGCCGCAGATGAAGCGCACCGAGGCGACGCCGTAGCCATAACGCTCGAGCGCGCGGTGCGCCGCTTCGACGACGTCCGGGTGATTCGCGAGTCCGAGGTAGTTGTTGGCGCACAGATTGATCAAATTACGGCCGTCGGCGAGCCGAACCACCGGGCCCTGCGCCGAGCCGATGATGCGTTCGCGCTTGAGCAGCCCGGCCGCTTCCAAATCGGCCGTGTCCCGGCGCAGGCGTTCTCGAAATTCACCGATCACACGGGTTCCTTTTCTCGAGCGGCCTCGAGCGCGATGTGAGGCGTTATTATACCGGCAATGGAACAAGACGAAGGAAACTCAGGAAACCGTCTCGACAAGTGGTTGTGGCACACCCGATTTTACAAAACCCGTTCCCTGGCGACTGCCGCGATCGCCGGCGGAAAAGTCCATTTGAACGGCGAGCGCGTCAAGCCCGCCCATCGCGTTCGCAGCGGCGATCGCATCAGCGTGAATCTGCAAGGCATCGTCGCTGAGTTCGACGTGCTCGGACTGCCGCTGCGGCGGGGACCTGCAGCTGAGGCGGCGCGCCATTTCGCCGAGACCGTGCCGAGCGCGGAGCGGCGTGCACTGTTACGCGAGCAGCACCGCCTTGCCGACCAAAGCCGGCCGAGGCCGCAGGAGCGGCCCGATAAGCGCGATCGGCGCCGACTCATGCGTCTGCAGCGCGACCAAACGTAAACAAGGCCTGGACAGCGAGAAAAGCGCCGATATAATCGCGCGCTCTTTATCGGCTCACAGAGGACGAAGCACATGCAGGGACTGCTACGATGGTCGGTTGTAGGGTTGGCGCTTTGCGCCGCGGGTATTGCAACCGCCGATGACGCACCGCCGCCGCAGGGCTGGTCGGGCAAGGGCGAACTCGGATTCGTCGATGCGAAGGGCAACACCAATGCCGATACCTTCGATGCCAAGCTCGGCCTCGCCGATCAGGTCGGCCCCTGGAAGCACAGCCTGGCCGTCGATGTGCTCGAGGCAAAGACGAGCGGGGTCACTTCCGCAAACCGCAAGGACGCGACGTTTCAGTCCAATTACGATCTGACCAAGGCGAGCTTCGTGTTCGGCAGCGTCGCCTACGTTGACGATCAGTTCAGCGGCTTCGCTTACCAGGCCAATGTCACAGGCGGCTATGGCCGCAAGTTCATCGATACCGCGGCGACCAAATTCACGGTGCAGCTGGGCATCGGTTACGGCCAGTTGCAGCCCGAGACGCCGGTGACCAACTCGAGCGGCGTCGTGATTGGCGAGACCAAGTTGGCCAAGGAAAACGCGGGAGTCGTGCAGGGCGAGGCCAAATTCGAGCATGCGTTCACGGCGACGACCAAGCTGCTCGAAGATTTGAAGGTCACTTACGCCGACGTCAATACCTATATCCAGAACGATCTTGCACTTCAGGTCAAAATCAGCACGAAGCTTGCGTTGAGCGTCGCATACGGTGTGCGACACAACACCGATCCGCCGCCCGGCACGAAATCAACCGACACGCTCTCGACCGTCAATCTCGTCTACGCGTTCTAGGAGCGGCGCGGCGCGAACAGATCTAAACGCTGCGCCGACTGAGGTTCCAAGTCGGCCCAGTCGCCGTGCGTCCATAGCGCGCTAGCGAGTCCCGCGGTCGGCAATCCGCGATCGGTAGGCTGTGGCCCCAGGCGGCTCGCGAGTTGGCTCAAGCCCGGGTTGTGGCCGCAGATCAGCACGCAGCCGACATTCGCGGCGCAGGCGCCGACTTGGCGCCAGATCGTCTCGTCGCTCGCTTGATAGAGCGCGCGCGGAAATTGAATGAGCTTCGTGTCGATTCCGCAGCGCTCGGCGACGATCGATGCCGTCGTGCGGGTGCGCGCCGCGGGACTCGCGATGACAAGATCGGGCTCGAGCGCCGCGGCGACGAGGTATCGGCCCACCTCTTCGGCCTCGCGCACCCCGCGCGGCGTGAGGGTGCGGTCGAAGTCTTCGTGTTGCGTGCTTTCGGGATGCGCTTGCCCGTGGCGCAGCAGGATCAGTCGGCGCGAACCCATATCCGTCCTGATTCGATCTTCGTCGCGAACACACGCACCGGCTCGTAGGCCGGCGGCGTCAAGGCTTGGCCGGTTCGCAAACAAAACCGCGCCCCGTGGCGCGGACAGACGATTTGGCCGCCTTCGATCTCGCCGCCGGTGAGTTCGGCGCCGTCATGCGTGCAGACGTCCTCGACCGCGAATACCTCGCCCTCGCTGCGCGCGATCGCGACCATGCGCCTTCCGATCGCTATCGAGATCGATTGTCCTTCCCCGAGTTCTGCGGCGGGACCCGCATCGACCCACTTCACGCCGTCATTCCTCTACATCATTCCGGTTTGCAGACGAGCTTCTTCCGACATCATCGTTTGGTTCCAAGGCGGATCGAACACGAGCTCGACGTTGGCCTGCGCGACGGTCGGCACAATTTGCACTTTGCTGCGCACGTCCTGCACGAGGATTTCACCCATGCCGCAGCCCGGTGCGGTCAAGGTCATCTTGATGTCGACGGTCCGCGTCGCGTCCTCGTTCTTGTGGACCTCGCAGGCGTAGATCAACCCGAGGTCGACGATGTTGACGGGTATCTCGGGGTCATAGCAGGTCTTGAGTTGCTGCCAGATGATGTTCTTGATGTCTTCTTCCGATGCGCTGGGGGGCACTTCCGGAGGCGCGGCCACGGTCATGCCGATCCCGTCGGCCTCGCTGCCTGGAATCCGGAACAAGTTGCCGTCGATATAGACCGTGAAGCTGCCGCCGAGGGCCTGGGTGATGTACCCGACCTGGCCGACTTTGAGCGTCACTTCGACGCCGGCGGGAATCGTGACCGCCTTCACATCGCGTTGGACGACGATTGGTTCGTTCTCGTAGCTGCGCATCGCGGCCGCCCTTACTCGGTGGAGACCGCAGGCAGCGACTGCGGTTCTATGTTGTGCAACTGTGCGGCTTGCAGCGCCGAGGCGAGCGTGTGCCAGCAGAGGCTTGCGCATTTGACGCGAGCGGGAAATTCCCGTACGCCGGAGAGCGCCGCGAGTTTGCCGAGTTCATCATCGACGGGCGCCGAATCGTCGGTCAGCAGCCGATGAATCCGCTCGAACAGCGCGATCGCCTCGCTGCGGGTCTTGCCCTTGACGGCCTCGGTCATCAGCGAGGCCGAGGCGGTCGAAATGGCACAGCCGTCGCCCTCGAAGCGAATATCCGTGATGCGGTCATCGGCAAGTTTCAGACGCAGCGTGAGCCGGTCGCCGCATAGGGGATTGAAGCCCTCGATCGTCGCATCCGGTGCGCTCAACCCGCCGAAATTACGCGGCTGGCGATTGTGGTCGAGGATGACGTCTCTATAAAGATCGGAAAGCTGCATGATGAACTCTTCAGGCAAACAAACGGCGTGCGCGCTCGATCGACGCGGCGAGGCGGTCGATCTCCTCGAACGTGTTGTAGATCGCGAATGAGGCGCGCGCGGTCGCCGGAATCTTGAAAAATTCCATGACCGGCATCGCGCAGTGATGTCCGGTGCGCACTGCGATGCCATCCTGGTCGAGGATCGTTCCGAGGTCGTGCGGGTGCACGCCCGCGACCACGAATGACACGAGGCTCGCCTTGTGGCTCGCCGTGCCGATCATCCGCAGACCCCCGATCGCGCCCAGCGTGGCGGTTGCATAGTCGAGCAGTTCGCCCTCGTACTGCTGTGCGGCGCCGCGGTCCAGCGTACCCAGAAAATCGACGGCAGCACCGAGGCCGATCGCGCCCGAGATGTTCGGCGTGCCCGCTTCGAACTTGTAGGGAAGCGCGTTGTAGGTCGACTTGGCGAAGCTCACGGTGAGAATCATGTCGCCGCCGCCTTGCCACGGCGGCATGCGCTCGAGCACGCTTTCGCGGCCGTACAGCACCCCAATCCCGGTCGGCCCAAGCATTTTATGCCCGGAAAACGCGTAGAAATCGGCGCCGAGCGCCTGCACGTCCACGGGCATGTGCGGGACCGCCTGCGCACCATCGATCAGCGTCGCGATATTGCGCGCCTTCGCATAGGCAACCAGGCGGCGCACCGGCAACACGGTTCCGAGCGCGTTGGATACGTGGGCGCAGGCGAACAGCTTGGTCCGCGGTCCCATGAGCGCCTCGACCGCGTCCGCGTGGACCTCGCCGCGCATATCCATCGGCGCGGCGACGAGTTTGGCGCCGGTCTGCTCGCAGACGAGCTGCCAGGGAACGATGTTGGCATGGTGCTCGAGCTGGGTCACGAGCACTTCGTCGCCGGCTCTGAGCATCGGACGTGCATAGCTCTGCGCGACCAGATTGATCGCTTCGGTCGTGCCGCGCACGAAGACGATCTCGTGGCGCGAGCGTGCATTGATGAAGCTCACGAGGCGGTCGCGCGCAGCCTCGTAGAGCGCGGTCGCTTCCTGGCTCAGCGTGTGGACGCCGCGATGAATGTTGGCGTGATGATGGCGTTCGTAGTCGTCGACCGCATCGATGACGGCATTGGGCCGCTGCGACGATGCACCGCTGTCGAGATAGGCCAGCGGCTTGCCGTGAATGACGCGCGACAGCACCGGAAATTCGCGGCGCACCGCCGCGACATCGAAGCGCGACGGCTGTTGAACGGCGACCGGGTTGCTCATCGGAATTCCTTCAAAATGTCTGAATCCGGCAATTGCGCGATCAGCGCGGTCTCGACCGCCGCGCGCGTCTCCGCCGACGACATGCCGGTCAGCACGTCGGCGAGAAACGCATAGACCAGCAGGCTCTGCGCCGTGGCGCGGTCGATGCCGCGCGACAGCATGTAGAACAGCATGTTGGGATCGAGGCGCCCGGTCGTGGCTCCGTGCGCGCACTTGACCTCGTCGGTGTGAATCTCGAGCTGCGGACGCGTGTCGATTTCCGCGGTCGGCGAGAGCAGCAGCCCGCGGCTCGATTGCTGCGATTGTGAGTGCGGCGCGCCGCGCCCGACGACCACCTTGCTGTTGAACACGACTCGGCTCTCGCCGCTCGCGATCGATCGCGCGGTCTGGGTGCTGCGCGTATTCGGCGCGTCGTGGTTCACGATATTGGTCGAGTCGACGTGGCGGGCCTCGTGGCCGACCAGCAGCGAGTAGCCCTCGAATTCGGCGCCGGCGTGTTGCAGCTGCACGACGAGATTGGTGCGCACCAGGCCGCCACCTTCGATGACGGTGAATTGTTTGCAGCGGCTTGCGCTGTGCTGGCGGATCTCGAGAGTATCCACATGGGAGAGCTGCGCGTCCGCCGAAAACACCCGGTAATGTTCGATGTGCGCATCGGCGGCGAGGCCGATTTGCGTGACCGAGTTGCGCAGTGCCGCGTCGGCAGCTCCTCGCTCGTGCCGCTCGATGATCGTGGCGGAGCAGCCCGGCGCCGCCTCGATGATCACGCGCGGGTAGGACACACCCTCGTGCGCGGCATGGGACGACGAATGCACGATCAGCAGCGGTCTCGCGATGCGCGCGCTGATCTTGATGTACAAGCCGTCGGCGAACAGGGCCGTATTGAGCAGCGCCCAGCGCTGCACATCGGCGTCCGAGGACTGCGTGAGGTAGGCCGCGACCAATCCGGGATTGTCGCGCACCTGCTGCCGTATGCTCGCGATCTGCAGGCCGGCGATCGCACCGCTCGAGCCGTCGGGCGCGCCGGCGGTGATCACGGCCGGCATTTCGACGAAGCTCTTCGCCGCGAGCATGCGCAAATTCGTATAACCCCAGCTGTCGTCGCGCGGCGAGGGCAGTCCCAAGCTCAAGAATCGCCCCATCGAATGCGCGCGCCATTCCTGCAGCGGGTCGGGCGCCCGCGCATGCCATTGCGCTTCGAATGATCGCATGGCCGCCGACTGCTGCCGGTCGGAGCCCGGACGCAGCGCCGCGCTCATGGCGAAGAACCGCCCTGGACCCAGTCGTAGCCGCGATTTTCGAGCTCCAGAGCGAGCGACCTGTCGCCGGACTTCAATATCCGGCCGCCCGACAAGACGTGCACGTGGTCCGGCACGATGTAGTCGAGCAAACGCTGATAGTGCGTGACCAGAACGATTGCGCGGCTCGGATCCCGCAGGCTGTTGATGCCCTTCGCGACGACCTTGAGCGCATCGATGTCGAGCCCGGAGTCGGTCTCGTCGAGAATCGCAAGCTTTGGTTCGAGCACCAGCATTTGCAGGATCTCGTTGCGCTTTTTCTCGCCGCCGGAGAAGCCTTCGTTGACGCCGCGCGTGAGGAACGACTCGCTCATGTCCATGAATTTCATCTTCTGCTTGATCAGCGCGAGGAACTCATACGCGTCGACCTCGGGTTCTCCGGCGGCCTTGCGTTTGGCGTTGAGCGCGGCCTTGAGCAGATAGACGTTGTTGACGCCTGGTATCTCCACCGGATACTGAAATCCGAGGAACAATCCGGCGCGTGCACGCTCTTCGGGCGCCATCGCGAGCAGGTCGCGATCCTCGAAGTGCACGCTTCCGCCGGTGACCTCATAGTCTTCGCGGCCGGCGAGCACCTGCGCAAGCGTGCTCTTGCCGGAGCCGTTCGGTCCCATGATGGCGTGGACCTCGCCGGCATTGACGGTGAGATCGATGCCGTTGAGTATCTTCTTGCCCGCGACGCGAGCGCTCAAATTGACGATGTTCAGCAAAACCCCACCTCAGAATTTTCCATCTCTATCGCGTACTGGTGCGCAGTCGCTTCAACCGACCGCCCCTTCCAAACTGACGCTGAGCAGGTTCTGAGCTTCGACCGCAAATTCCATCGGCAGCTCCTTGAACACCACCTTGCAAAATCCACTCACGATCATATTGACGGCGTCTTCAGCCGATATCCCACGCTGCAAACAATAGAACAGCTGGTCCTCGCCGATCTTCGAGGTGCTGGCCTCGTGCTCGACGGTCGCGGTCGGATTCTTGACCTCCATGTAAGGGAAGGTGTGTGCCGCGCATTTTGGCCCCATCAGCAACGAATCGCATTGCGTGAAGTTTCTCGCGCCCTCGGCGCTCGGCAGGATCTTCACGAGTCCGCGATAGGTGTTCTGGGCGCGGCCGGCCGAGATCCCCTTCGAGACGATCGTGCTCTTGGTGTTGCGGCCGATGTGAATCATTTTCGTGCCGGTGTCGGCCTGTTGATAGTGATTCGCGACCGCCACGGAATAGAATTCACCGACCGAATTGTCGCCTTTGAGCACGCAACTCGGATATTTCCAGGTGATTGCCGAGCCCGTTTCCACCTGAGTCCAGGAAATTTTGGAATTGCGGCCCCGGCACTCGCCGCGCTTGGTCACGAAATTGTAAATGCCGCCGACGCCGTTCTCGTCGCCCGGATACCAGTTCTGGACGGTCGAATACTTGATCTGCGCGTCGTCGAGCGCCACCAGCTCCACGACCGCGGCGTGCAGCTGATTCTCATCGCGCATGGGCGCAGTGCAGCCCTCGAGGTAGCTCACCGAGGCGCCTTCGGCAGCGATGATCAGAGTGCGCTCGAATTGCCCGGTCTTGGCCGCGTTGATGCGGAAGTAGGTCGACAACTCCATCGGACAACGTACGCCGGCCGGCACATAGACGAACGAGCCGTCCGAGAATACGGCCGAATTGAGCGCCGCAAAAAAATTATCGCCCGCCGGCACGACCGTGCCGAGGTATTGCTCGATCAGTTGGGGATGATTGTGTACGGCGTCGGAAAACGAACAGAAAATCACGCCGGCCTTGCCGAGCTTGTCCTTGAACGTGGTCGCGACCGAGACGCTGTCGAATACCGCATCGACCGCGACGCCCGCGAGACGCGCGCGCTCATGCAGCGGGATACCGAGCTTCGCATAGGTCGCGAGCAGCTTCGGATCCACGTCTTCCAGGCTCTTCGGTGCGTCGGCAGATGCGCGCGGCGCGGAATAATACGAGATATCTTGATAATCGATGGGCTTGTAGTGCACCTGCGCCCAGGCCGGCTCGCGCATCGTCTGCCAATGCCTAAACGCCTTCAGGCGCCAATCGAGCAGGAACTGGGGCTCGTTTTTCTTGCGCGAGATCGCTGCGACGACGCCCTCATCGAGACCGGGAGGAAGACTGTCGGAGTCGATATCGGTGACGAAGCCATGTCGATATTTCTGGGCAATGAGGGCTTCGACGTCCTGAGATTTGCTAGACACGCGATGATTTCCGTTTCAAGGGATCGGGTTAACGTGAGCCGGCGTCGAGGCGCATTTCCGCGGCGAGATGCGCGACCCGCACGCCGACGGAGTCGAGGCCCGCGAGCTGGTGCAGTGTCACGTCGTCGAGTGCGCGCCGAATCGCCGCGTTGATGCGTTGCCAAGCCGCGCTCACGCGACACAGCTTTTCGATGCCGCATTGGCTGCTCGCCGTGCTGCACTCGGTGATTGCGACCGGCCCCTCGAAAACGTCGAGGATCTGCGCAGCCGTGATCATTTCCGGCGAGCGCGCGAGGCGATAACCGCCGAGCGCGCCGCGCGAAGAGATCACCATGCCCGCGCGCTGCAATTCCTTGAGCAACTTGCTGACCGTCGGCAAGCTCAAGCGCGTCTTTTCCGCAAGCTCTGCGGCGGCGCAAAACTCGAGCGGCTCTTGCGCGAGGCTCGCGAGCACCACGGTCGCGTAGTCTGTCAGTTTACCCATGCGCAACATGAAAGCTCCGTTCGACGCTCGTCAGTTTGGCGTCGGTTTCCACGCCGATTTTCATCTAGGACGATTTTAGTCCTATTTGATTGGAACTTCCACCGCAGCGCGGGATCTGATCAATTTTGTTATCCTTGGGGGCCTCGATCCACACAATCCCCAGCAAGAGACGTTAGCCATGAACCAGCATGAATTATCCGCCATTGCCCGCGCAATGGTCGCCAAGAACAAGGGTATTTTGGCCGCCGATGAGAGCACCGGCACGATTGGCAAGCGCTTCAGCGGCATCAAACTCGAGTCGACCGAGGAGAATCGGCGCACCTATCGCGAGATGCTGTTCACGACCCCGGGCGTGAGCGATTACATCAGCGGCGTCATCATGTACGACGAAACGATTCATCAGAAAACCAAGCAGGGCGTCGCGTTTCCAACCTACCTCGCACAGCTCGGAATCCTGCCCGGAATCAAGGTCGACACCGGCGCCAAGCCGCTCGCGGGCTTTCCCGGCGAGACCATTACCGAGGGACATGACGGGCTGCGCGAGCGGCTCGCCGCCTATCACAAGCTCGGCGCGCGGTTCGCCAAGTGGCGCGCGGTCATCGACATCGACGCCGGGATTCCGACTGCGTATGCGATCGATGCCAATGCGGCGGCGCTCGCTCGCTACGCGGCGCTCTGCCAGGAGGCCGACATCGTACCGATCGTCGAGCCGGAGGTGCTGATGGACGGTGCCCACAGCCTGGAGCGTTGCGAGGAGGTCACCGGCGCCGTGCTCGATCGTGTGTTCGGATCTCTGTTTGCCGCGAAGGTGTTTTTGGAGGGCATCATTTTGAAGCCGAACATGGTCGTGCCGGGAAAGAAATCCGGCGAAAAGGCCTCGCCGGAACAAGTGGCCGAGGCGACCGTGCGGGTCCTCAAACGCCATGTGCCCGCGGCGGTGCCGGGCATTGCGTTTCTCTCGGGCGGCCAGAGTTCCGTCGAGGCGACGCAGCACCTGCATCTGATCAACGCGCGCGGGCCGCTGCCCTGGGCGGTCACGTTCAGCTACGGACGGGCCTTGCAGGACACGGCGCTCTCGGCCTGGTCGGGTCAGGCGGCATCCTACGCGCTCGGCCAGCAGGCATTGTTCAAGCGCGCCAAATTGAATGGTTTGGCGTCGGTCGGCGCCTACGCATCCACTTTGGAAAGCGCGGCGCCTTAGGTTGTTTCAAGAAAACGCCAAGGTCTCGCGCCGAGTGCTGCGCGGGACCTCCCACCGAAACTCTTGAATCAAACTTCCGCCATCGTCGAAATCCGCGGCCTGAATTACGCGGTGCGCGGTCGGCCCGTGTTCGCCGGATTGGATATGGACATTCCGCGCGGCCGCGTTACGGCCGTCATGGGACCGAGCGGCACCGGCAAGACGACCTTGCTGCGGCTGATCACGCGTCAGGTCAATGCCGATTCCGGCACGATCGTGGTTGCGGGCCAGAAGCTCGAGTCGCTCTCGCGATCGGACCTCTACGTCCTGCGCCAGCGCATGGGCATGCTGTTTCAAAACGGCGCGCTATTGACCGACCTCAGCGTGTTCGAGAACGTCGCGTTTCCGCTGCGAGAACACACGGCGCTGCCGGAACGGCTGATCAGGCAATTGGTGCTCACCAAGCTGCAGGCCGTGGGTCTGCGCGGTGCGATCGATCTGATGCCGGCGGAACTTTCGGGCGGCATGAGCCGGCGCGTGGCGCTCGCGCGCGCGATCGTCATGGATCCGGAAATTCTGATTTACGACGAGCCCTTCGTCGGGCTCGACCCGATTTCGATGGGGGTGATCTTGCGCCTGATCCGCCGCCTCAATGACGCGCTCGGCCTCACCAGCATCGTGGTGTCGCACGACGTGCAGGAGATATCGACCGTGGCGGACGTCGTGTTCCTGTTGTCGGGCGGCAAGGTCGTCGCGCAGGGCACGCCTCAGGAGCTGCATTCCTACCCGTCAGAAATTGTGCGCCAGTTCATGGGTGGTCTTGCCGACGGCCCCGTGCCGTTCCACTATCCGGCGCCCGATTATTTCCACGAATTGCTCGATCGCCCCGGGGAAACATAAGCGTGCTCAAGGATTTGTGGTCGAGCCTTGCTGAGTCGCTGGTAAGCCTCGGTGAGATCGTTCATTTTCTGCTGCGGCTCATCGTCAATGTGCCGCGCGCGCTGCTGCGCTATGACTTGATCGTCGAACAAATCTTCAATGCGGGCGCGCTGTCGCTCGTGATCATCATGCTGTCGGGCCTGTTCGTCGGCATGGTGCTCGGATTGCAGGGGTTCCAGTTGCTGCAGCGCTTCGGCTCCGAAGAGGCGCTCGGCACCGCGACGGCGATCGGCTTGGTCAAGGAACTCGGGCCGGTCATCACCGCGTTGCTGTTTGCCGGACGCGCGGGCACTGCACTCGCATCCGAGATCGGCCTGATGCGCGCCACCGACCAGCTGTCGGCAATGGAGATGATGGCGGTCGATCCGATTCAGCGCGTCGTCGTTCCGCGCTTCCTGGGCGGCGTGATTGCAATGCCGCTGCTCGCGGCGATTTTCAGTATGATCGGAATCTACGGCGCGCAGCTCATCGGCGTTCAGATCATGGGCGTCGATTCCGGGAGTTTTTGGTCGCAGATGCGTGCTTCGGTCGATTTCGTCGACATCACGGAAGGCATCGTCAAGAGTCTCATTTTCGGCGTGGCCTGCAGCCTGATCGCGGTGTACGAGGGCTACAACGCAACACCGACCGCCGAGGGCGTGGGTACGGCCACGACTCGAACCGTCGTGCTGTCGGCGGTCATGACGCTGTTCCTGGATTATCTGATCACCGCGATGTTTCTTTAAGAGGAAGATCTCATGCGCAATTCGCGTACCTTGAGTCTCGGAACCGGGCTGTTCATGCTGCTGGGATTCGCGGCACTGTTGTTTCTGACGACCCAGACGACGAGTCGCGGGCTATCGTTCGGCAGTAAGCCGCATTACGACATCAGCGCGAGGTTCGACAATATCGGCGATCTGAAAGTCGGCGCGCCGGTGTCGATGTCCGGTGTCGAGATGGGCCGTGTCGTGAAAATCGGATTCGACTGGAAGGCTTACAAGGCGATCGTCGTGATGCGCATCGATGCAAGATACAACCAGATCCCCACCGACAGTGACGCGAGCATTTATACGCAGGGCTTGCTCGGCGGGAAATTCATCGGGCTGACGGCCGGTGGTGCGGAAACTTATCTGAAGAATGACGATCGAATCGACTTTACCCAGTCGGCATTCGTGCTCGAAAACTTGATCGGCCAATTTCTCGCGAACTTCGCGAAGAGCAATGCGCCTGCGGCATCTGCGGAGAAAACGAAATGAACAAACCCACCCTGATCGCCGTGCTCATGATCGGCATCGCCGGCGCGGCGCTGCTCGATGCGGCCGCGCTCGCCGCCCCGGCCGCGGATGCGGCGGTGCAGCCGGCAGCGGCGGGCGACACCGCCGGGCTCGGCCCGCAGGAAATCGTCCAAAGCTCCGCGCAGCGCATGTTGAAGGAATTGGACGCCAATCGCGCGATGTACCAGAAGGACCCGGCAAAGCTCGATTCGCTGGTCGCCAATGTGTTGCTGCCGAAATTCGACAGTGAGTACGCGGCGAGGCTCGTGCTGGGTCTTGCCTGGCGCAATGCGACCGAGGAGCAGCGCAAGCGCTTCGTCGACGCCTTCTATCACTCGCTGCTGCGCAACTACGGCGCAGCACTCGTCGACTTCACCGCGGACCGGTTCAAGGTGTTGCCTTATCGTGGCGACCCCGGCGACACGCAGGCAACCGTGCACACGGAGGTGAAGCGCGCGAGCGGTGAGGCGGTACCCGTGGATTTCACTTTGCACAAGACCGACGGCGGCTGGAAAGCCTGGGACGTGGTCATCGAGAGCATTTCCTACGTCAAGAGCTTTCGGACCGACATCGGCGCGGAAGTACAGGCGAAGGGCCTCGAAGAGGTGATCACGCGACTCGAGAGCGAGGAGCGCAAACCTGCGGCCGGAGGCGCAGCCCATTGAAGGACGCGCGTCCCGAGCACGTTGCGACGCTGGCGTTGCAGGGCGGTGAGCGCGCTGCGATCAACGGCGCGCTCGACTTTGCGTCCGTCGGTCCGCTGCTCACGGTGGGCACGGAGGCGATCGAGGCGGGCCACGCGGCGTTCATCGACTTGGCAGGCGTCACGAAGAGCGATAGTGCGGGGCTCGCCTTGCTGCTCGAGTGGATGAGCGTGGCGCGAGCCGCCAAACGCGCGCTGCGCTACGAGAACGTGCCGCAGCAGCTCCAGCAGCTTGCACGCTTGAGCGAAGTCGAAGAACTGCTGCTTTGGGGCTAGGGCTTCTGCGGCTGGTCCGGCGCGTCCGGATCGATCAGCGGCTCGTCGTCCTTGATCTTGCCGTCGGAAATCAAATAGGCGCGACGCTTCAAATAGGTGTCGCGAATCAGCGCATAAGGGTCATAGGCGGTCTTCAACGTCGGATCGAGCGGCAGTAGGCTCACGCGCAGGTCGACCAGATACAGGCCGTAGCCGCTCCATTCGACCCAGGGGTTGCGCACGTACTCCCAGGGATTGGTGTAGACGTCGACCACCTTGCTCGGCGCATCGCGCATATCCGACGGACCGAACAGCGGCAACTCGATGAACGGTCCCGCATGGACGCCCCAATGGCCGAGCGTCTGTCCGAAATCCTCGTTGTTGTGGGCCATGCCGATTTGCGTCGCGGGATCGAGCAGGCCGGCAAGGCCGAGCGTCGAGTTCAGCAAAAAGCGGCCCAGATCGGTGGCCGCGGCTTTGACTTTCCCCTGCAAGGTGTCGTTGATCAGCACCGTGGTCATTTCGAGATTCGCAAAAAAATTGCTGACGCCCGTGCGGATCGGCCGGGGTACGACTTTGACATAGCCGTGGGCAATCGGCTTGGTCACGCCGCGGTCCAGCACGGTATTGAACTTGTAAACGCCGCGGTTCCAGCGCTCGAATGGATCCTGCGGCGAACGCGGTGCATTCGGCGGCAGCGTCACGCAGGCCGTCAGGCTGATCAAGCAGATCGAGAACAGCAGCACGCGAGCCGCTCGGCGATTCATCATGTTTCCATCCCTTCGACGATCGGACGCCGTCAGTGCCGTCCGTTGCTGTTGTCGTCCGCAACCTGAGTTTTCTTTTCTCTGGCCAACGCCTGGCGGACTTCCTCGAGACGCGCGCTGAAACGCGCGCGCTGAATCGGGTTGAGGCCGGGCAGTCCCAAAGCGAGCTGCAACTGGGTCACCGACTTGTTGAGCTCGCCGTTCATGATGTAGAACTCCGACATGTAGTAGTACGAGTCGGCGGTATCGCCCGCGGCATTGGCGGCCTTCGCGATCAAGCGCGCCTGATCCGGGGTCGGTTCCACGACGTCGAACAAATCGAGCAGCAGCAGGTGAGCGCGCCGGTTGTCCCCGCCATGCATGTAAGATTCCGCCAGGCGAATCGTGATCGGCACGTTGCGTGGGAACAAACCGAGGGCTTTTTCGAGCACCTCTTCGGATTCCTTGGTCTGATTATTGGCAAGGTATGCCTGGCCCAGCGCGCCGTAGATCTGCGTGACCTTCGGGAATTCGTGCAGCAGCGCTTGCAACTCTCGGATCGCAGTCGCCGGCTCCTTGGCGTTGATATACGCAACCGCGCGGCCGTACCGCTCCGCCATCGTATTGCCGGCGCCGTTCTTGATCATGCCGTTGTAATACTCGATCGTGACGTGCGGATCGCCGATCAGCGAGCGCACACGCTCGCGTATCAAACCGTAACTCAGGGAGTCCTCGTGGCGGATGCGGCCGATCTGCTCGGCGCGGTTGCGCGATTCGGCGATGCGATCGGCGGTCACCGGGTGGTCGATCAAGAATTCGATCTGACGAATGCGATCCGGGCTCGGTGAGTTGCGGTTCAGCGTCTCGAAGAACGTCGGCATGCCGAGCGGATCGAATCCCGCGGCGGCCATCGTGTACACGCCGATGCGGTCGGCCTCGAATTCCTGCGTGCGGGTATAGTTGATCTGATGCTGGATTGCCGCGCTCTCGGTGGCCATCACCGCGCCTTCCATCGCGCCCGGTGAACCGCGCCCGGCGGTTGCGCCAAGCAGGATCGCGGCGAGCATCGCGGCCGCCGACACCAGGCCCGAGCGCGATTGGTCGACGACTCCGCGCGCAATGTGTCGTTGCGTGACGTGTGCGGTTTCGTGGGCCATCACGCCCGCGAGTTCGTTTTCATTGGCCGTCGAGAGCAGCAAGCCGCTGTTGACGGCGACGAAACCGCCGGGCACGGCGAACGCATTGATCGCGGGGTCTTTGACGACGAAATAGGTGAACTGGTGCTGGCCCTCTTCGGCGCGGCTGGACAGGCGGTGTCCGATATCCTGGATGTACTCGCTGACTTCCGGATCCTCGAGTACCATGCCGGCCTCGCGCATGGTGCGCACGTACATGAGCCCGACCGAGTACTCCTCCTCGAGGCTGATGGCTGCGTTCGCAGGGCTGCCCAATTCCGGCAGGTCGTCTTCTTTCGGTGTGATGCCCTCAGCCCAGGCAACACTCATGCTGAAGCCCAATCCGATCGCAGCGACGAACGCCCACGCCGAATTCGAGAATTTCATGAGTCTTCCCATATCCAATCTTGGAGTGCGTTAGGGGTCATTTAGTTCGCCGATTCACCGCAAAATTCCCGGCAATGCTCCCGTCCGCGGCCTCAAAGGACCTCGGATGCATAGTCGGCCAGCCGCGACCGCTCGCCGCGCACCAGCGTGATATGGCCGGAGTGCGTCCAGCCGTGGAACCGATTGACGACGAAGGTCAGCCCAGAGGTCGTTTCGGTGAGGTAGGGCGTATCGATTTGCGCGATATTGCCCAGGCAAATCATTTTGGTGCCCGGACCTGCACGCGTCACGAGCGCCTTCATTTGTTTGGGTGTCAAGTTCTGCGCCTCATCGATGATGATGAACCGATTCAAAAAAGTGCGGCCGCGCATGAAATTGAGGGAGCGGATCTTGATCCGATGCCGCAGCAAATCGTTGGTCGCGGCGCGACCCCAAGTGCCGCCCGGCTGACTTTGCGTCAAGACCTCGAGATTGTCCATCAGCGCGCCCATCCAGGGCTCCATTTTCTCCTCTTCGGTTCCCGGCAGGAAACCGATGTCCTCGCCGAGCGGAATCGTGACGCGCGTCATGATGATCTCGCTGAAGCGATTGTGATCCAGGGTTTGCGACAGGCCGGCGGCCAGCGTCAGCAAGGTCTTGCCGGTGCCGGCAGGGCCGAGCACCGTAACAAAATCGATTTCCGGATCCATGAGCAAATTCAGCGCGAGATTCTGCTCGCGATTGCGGGCGCTGACGCCCCATACGTTGTTGCGCTCCGTCCGATAGTCGACGGTCAGCTCCAAAATCGCGGATTCGCCCTCCAATTTGCGAATGATCGCCTCGACACCGTTGTCGGTCGAATCATAGACGAACTGATGAGTCTGCCATTCGCGCACCAAGGGCCCGCGCACGCGGTAGAAGGTGCGGCTCTGCTGCTGCCAGGATTCCATGCCCTTGCCGTGCTTGTCCCAGAAATTCGGCGGCAACTGCTGCACACCGCTCGAGAGCAGATCGGCATCCTCGATCGTCTTGTCGCTCGAATAATCCTCGGCTTTGACGCCGACGATCGCCGCCTTGATCCGCAGGTTGATGTCCTTGGACACCAGCGTGACTCGCGCTGCGGGAAAAATTCGCTGCAGTGCGAGCGTATTGGCCAAGATCGCGTTGTCGGCGCCATGGCCGGGTAGACTTTGCGGCAACACGCTCTCGAGTTGCTGTGTTTGAAAGAACACACGACCGCCGGGCGGCGGCTTGCCGTGATTGATCGGCACCGTGGTCGGCAGCGGCAACCCGCGGTCGATCTGTTTCTTGGTGGCTCCCTGCATGAGCTCGTCGAGAAAGCGGCTGACCTGGCGTACGTTGCGGGCCGACTCGGACAATCCCTTCTTGCCCGCATCGAGCTCTTCGAGCACGGTCATCGGAATATAGATATCGTGCTCTTCGAAGCGAAATATCGAGGTTGGATCGTGCATCAGCACGTTCGTATCCAACACGAAGATGCGACGTTCGGAAGGCGGTTTACGCGTTTTGACAGCGGCGGCACGCGCGGGCCGCGCAGCGCCGGTCACAGTGCCCTTACCGCTGTCAGAACCGCTTCGGCATGGCCGTCAACCTTGACCTTGCGCCATTCCGCGCGCAGCACGCCCTTGGCGTCGATGAGAAAGCTGCTGCGCTCGATCCCGAGGTATTTCCTACCGTACATGCTTTTCTCTTGGATGACGTCGTAGAGCTTGCAAACGGCTTGCTCCGGATCGGAGAGCAGCTCGAATGGGAACTCGAACTTCTGCTTGAATTTCTCGTGCGCCGCGAGGCTGTCAGCGGAGATGCCGAGGATCGGCGTCTTGGCCCGTTTGAACTGGGCGTATGCCGCTTTGAACTCCAGGCCTTCCTTGGTGCAGCCCGAGGTGTTGTCGCGCGGGTAAAAATACAGCACGACCGGGCTGCCGAGGGCCGCCTTGAGCGACCAGTCGCCGGCGGTGCCCGCTAGCGTGAATACCGGTGCTTTCCGGCCGATTTCGATCTTGCTCATGAGGTTCGATCAACTCTTGACGGGTTCAAAAATGGCGTCCAGGTTCAGGTGATCGCAGAAATCCATGAATTCCTCGCGCAGCACACCGATATGGAGCCGGCTCGGCACGTTCACAATGAGCTGCACCGAAAACATCGGGGCGCCCGTATGTGCGGCAGCATAGGAGCGGGTCGAAAGCTCCGCGATATCGACACCCCGCTGGGAGAAAAAGCCCGACAGGCCGGCGACGATGCCGGTTTGATCGAGGCAAACGACGTCGATCGAGTAGGGCAGCATGTCATTGCGCGCTGCGCGCGCTTCGGTGCGGCGCAGTTGAATGTTCATGCCCGAGGCATCGCCGAGCTTCTTGAATTCGCCCTCGAGCTTCGCGAGCGTATGCCAGTTGCCCGTGACGAGCAGCAGCATCGCAAACTCGCTGCCGAGCGAGGTCATGCGGCTTTCGCTGATGCTGCCCCCGCAATCCGTAACCGCCTTGGCAAGGTCATGGACCATGCCGACCCGGTCCCCACCCACCGCCGAAATCACTATATGTTGTTTCATCGTTGCAAATTCTACTAAGGATCTCGAGCCGGTGGCGAACAGTTAACGATTGTTGCGCTTGCCAGGGTGCCTGCTCGGCACTTAAGGTAGCGATATTTCCCCGCGGAGTCGCTCGATGTTCACCGGAAGCATGGTCGCAATCGTTACACCGATGACGGCTGACGGCGCCTTGGATTGGGCCGCATGGGACCGGTTGCTCGACTTTCACGTCCGTGAGGGCAGCAACGCGGTCGTCGTTGCCGGAACAACTGGAGAGTCGCCGGCCTTGAGCGTCCAAGAGATCGAGGAGCTGACGCGTCGTGCGGTGGCGAGGTGCCGCAATAAGATCCAAGTGCTCGTGGGCACCGGTACCAATTCGACGGCCGATACGGTCGCGAGGACCCGGGCTTTGTCGCGATTGGGCGTCGATGGGGTCATGTTGGTCGTCCCTTATTACAATAAGCCGCCGCAAGAGGGGCTCTACCGCCACTTCGCGGCGGCCGCAGACGCCTCCGCGGTGCCTGTGATTCTGTATAATGTTCCGGGCCGCACTTCGGTCGACTTGCTGCCGACGACGGTAGCGCGTCTGGCGCGCCATCCGCAGATCGTCGCGGTCAAGGAAGCGACCGGTTCGCTGCAGCGGGCGCGTGAGACCCTGGCTGCTTGTCCCGCGAATTTCACGCTGCTGTCGGGCGATGATGCGAGCTTCCTCGATTGGATCGAGCTTGGCGCGAAGGGCGTGATTTCGGTGACGGCGAACGTCGCGCCGCGGCGCATGAGCGAGGCCTGCGCGGCAGCCCTGCGCGGCGATTGGGCCGCGGCCCGCGCAATCGATGCGACGTTGCAGCCGTTGCACCGAGACTTGTTTATCGAGGCAAACCCCATTCCGGTGAAATGGGCGGTTGCGAGAATGGGACTGATTGGCAGCGCCTTGCGTTTGCCCTTGGTCGAAATGTCGTCCGTCCATGAGGAATTGATCCTTCGTGCGATGCGATCGGCCGGAATTGAACTGAAGGATCAAGCAGCATGACGAGTGGGCGAGTTTTGGTTTTACTGCCGTTGTTGGCGCTGGTCGGCGGTTGCAGCTGGCATCGAATTGCACATCCGTTCAAGGCTAATTGCCACGCGCCGCAGCCGTATCAGCATGCCGTGCAGGTCGCGCCGCTGCATGTGCCTTCCGGCATGGATTCACCGAACGTGCAGAGCGCGCTCGTGATTCCGGCGATCGACGTCTCCGGACCGCCGCCGGGACCGAACGACCCATGCTTGGACGCTCCGCCACGCTACAAGGCAACGCCGCCTGCCAAATCGCTCGGCGAAGAGGCCGCCGGCGAGGTCAAGCCCGCTGAGGTCAAATAGCACTCGATTTGATCGCCTCGTGCGCCTCCGGTACCCTTGCGGCCCATGTGGAGAGGTGGCCGAGTGGTCGAAGGCGCTCGCCTGGAAAGTGAGTAACATCCCAAAAGGTGTTCGAGGGTTCGAATCCCTCCCTCTCCGCCAAAAGGTTAAGGATTGTTGATTGATATGGACGGAGGGACGAGGCGCGTGAGCGCCGAGCAATCCCTCCGTCTCCGCGATCGATTACAATGAGTCCATGGTGGCTCGCGTTTGCATCTTCGCGACGACTGGTCACGAACCCCGTCAGGCCCGGAAGGGAGCAGCGGTAGCGACTTTAAGTCGGGCGCCGAAGTCCTGCTGGCGCGGGCCGCCTCCTAATCCCTACGCGAGCCTGCGGGTTCCCGGCTAAACTGAGCTGATGAGCTATATCGTGCTGGCGCGCAAATGGCGCCCCAAGAAATTCTCGGAAATGGTCGGCCAGGAGCATGTGCTCCAGGCCCTGGGGCATGCATTGGACAGCGGCAAGGTGCACCACGCATTCCTGTTCACGGGCACGCGCGGCGTCGGCAAGACGACCGTCGCGCGGATTCTTGCCAAATCACTGAATTGCGAGACCGGCGTCAGTGCGAATCCTTGCGGAGTTTGCGGGGCTTGCCGGGAAATCGATGAAGGGCGCTTCGTCGATCTGATCGAAGTCGATGCGGCGTCGCGTACCAAGGTCGACGATACGCGCGAGATTCTCGACAACGTCCAATATGCGCCGACCCGCGGCCGCTATAAGGTGTACCTCATCGACGAGGTGCACATGCTGTCGAATTCCTCGTTCAACGCGCTGTTGAAGACGCTCGAGGAGCCGCCGCCGCACGTCAAATTTCTGCTCGCGACCACCGATCCGCAGAAGCTGCCGGCGACCGTGCTGTCGCGCTGCCTGCAATTCAGTCTCAAACGTTTATCGGCGAGCCTCATCGGTGAACGCCTGAAATTCATCGCCGGTGCCGAGAGTCTCGCCTACGAGCCCGCGGCGCTCGCGCTGCTAGCGCGCGCCGCCGACGGCAGTATGCGCGATGCACTGAGCTTGCTCGATCAGCTGATCGCCTTCGGCGGCGGCAGCCTCAGCGAAGCGAACGCCCGTTCGATGCTCGGCACGATCGATCGCGGCCACGTGGCACGCATCATCGAGGCGCTGGCGCGAGCGGATGGCGCGGATCTACTCGCGCAGGTTCAGGAGTTGGATCAGGATGCGCCGGATTATGATCGGGCGCTGGTCGAGGTTTCTGCGTTGTTGCAGCGACTCGCGATCGTCCAGATCGTGCCCGATACGGCCACGCAGGACGAACAGTACGATGCCGATACGCTCGTGCGCCTCGCGCAGGCGCTCGCGCCCGAAGATGTTCAGCTCTATTATCAAATCGCATTGGGCGGGCGCCGCGACCTCGCGATGGCGCCCGAACCGCGTCTCGGATTTGAAATGACGCTGTTGCGCATGCTGGCGTTTCGACCCGAGGCCGATACCGCGCCCGCCGACTTGGGCCAGAGCGCATCGCGCGGTCCGAGCGCGAAGTCGAATCCGCCGCGAGAGCGGGCCGTTCCCACGGCCGTGGCGGCGCCCACACCGAAGGCATCGCAGGCGCCCCCCGCACCGGCGGTCGTGCCCGCGGCTCGCGCAGCGGCACCGGTTGCGCCCGTGCCCGCGGAGATCGCAACGATCGATGCGAGCAATTGGCTCGGCATAGTTGATGCCGCGCAATTGACGGGCATGGTGCGCCAATTTGCGCTCAACTGCGTGCCGGCTTCGTTCATCGGCGGCCTGCTGAGCCTGCGCTTGGACGCCGCCGCTGCGGATCGGCGCACCAAACAAATCGAAGAGAAGCTTCTGCTGGCACTCGTGAAATATCTGGGCCGGGATATTCGCTTGAACATCGAAACCGCGGAGTCGGCGCTCGCGACACCGGCGCGCCAGCGAGCAATCGCGGAACAGGACAGGGTGAGCTTTGCGGCTGCGGCCTTCGAGGACGATCCGGCAGTCAGAGGGCTGCGCGAGCGCTTCGGAGCCGAGATAGACACCGCTTCGGTCAAACCAGGTAACTAGGAGCAACAATCCATGATGAAGGGTGGAATTGGCAACTTGATGCGCCAGGCGCAGCAGATGCAGGAGACCATGCAGAAGGCGCAGGCCGAACTCGCCGACCTCGAAGTCGTCGGTGAGGCGGGCGCCGGAATGGTCAAGCTGGTGCTCAACGGCCGCTACGAGGCCAAGACCATGACCATCGAACCCAAATTGCTCGGCGAGGACAAGGACATGCTCGAAGACCTGATCGTGGCCGCGATCAACGACGCGGTACGAAAAATCGCGGCGCGCAGCCAGGAAAAGTATTCCGGACTCATGTCGGGGCTCAACCTGCCGCCCGGCATGAAATTGCCGTTCTGAGCAGCGGTTCTGGCCCCTCGATGAAATACACTCCGACTCTTGCTCGGTTGATCGAATCGTTTCGCTGCCTGCCGGGGGTGGGTCCGAAGTCCGCGCAGCGCATGGCGTTCTATTTGCTCGAGCGCGATCGTCACGGCGGCCGCGCCTTGAGCCAAGCGCTCGCCGAGGCGCTCGCCAATGTCGGCCACTGCAAGCGCTGCAGGATGTTGACCGAGAGCGAGCTGTGCGCGATCTGCGCGTCGCCGCAGCGCAATGTCGCGCAGCTGTGCGTCGTGGAATCGCCTGCCGATGTCGTCGCGATCGAGCAATCGGGCGGTTTTCGCGGGCGGTACTTCGTGCTCATGGGACATTTGTCGCCGCTCGATGGTGTGGGTCCGGCCGAACTCGGACTCGATGAATTCGAGCTGCTGCTCTCCACGGGCGAGGTCGCCGAGGTCATACTCGCGACCAATCCGACGGTCGAAGGCGAGGCAACGGCGCACTATCTCGGCGAGCTTGCACTGCGCCGCGGGATCAAGGCATCGCGGATCGCGCACGGCGTTCCGGTTGGCGGCGAACTCGAATACGTCGACGGCGGCACGCTTGCGCACGCCTTGGCGGGGCGAACGACGGTTTCTTAGCGCGCGAGGCCCTCGTAGAGCCGTGCGAGCCGGCGGTAGCTTTCGTAGCGTCGTGCCGAAATGCGGTGCGCAGCGACTTCGGCTCGGACGCTGCATCCGGGTTCCTCGAAGTGCCGGCAATCGTTGAATCGGCAATGCACGCTCGCCGCGTGAATCTCGAGAAAGCCGCGTTCGGCGGCGCGCACGAAATGTGCCGGCGCCGCGAAATCACGCACGCCCGGCGCATCGATGACCGCGGTGTCGGCTCCCAAGGCGTAGCGGCGCGCCGTGGTCGTCGTGTGCCGTCCTTCCGCATCGCGCGTCAGTGCCGCGGTTTGCGCCGCCGCCTCCGGCGCAAGCGCGTTGACGATCGAAGACTTGCCGACGCCCGATTGGCCCACGAGCAACGTGGCGGCGCCATGCAGGGCGCCGCGCAGCGCCTCGACGTCGGGCTCATCGCGGCAGCTGATCGCGTGGCAGGGCAGATTCAGCGCGCGGTAGATCGCGAGCTCCGGCTCGATCGATTCGAGGCCCAGATCCTGCTTGTTGACGATCAACATCGTTTCGATGTCGAGCAGGCGCGCGCCGGCCCAATAGCGGTCGATCAGGAACCAATCCGGCGCCGGCACGGGGGCAACGACGATCGCGAGCCGATCGACGTTGGCCGCGACCGCTTCGGCGCGGCCACGCGCATCGATACGCTCGATGACATTACGCCGCGGGTCGACGGACTCGACCGAAGGGCCGTCGGCGGCCGGCAGGTGGCGCCAGTGAACCCGATCGCCGCAGACGAGGCGCAGCTTGCGGCCCACGAGGCCGCAATGCAGGGTCCTATCACCGGCCTGGACCAGCGCACCGCGACCGTAACTCGCCAGAACGATGCCGGTGCCTTCTGCAAGCTCTGCTAAAATGGACGCATCATTCATGGCGAAAATCCTTGGCGCAACAACATCGTGAAATCCGCCGACAATCTGATTTGGATCGACTTGGAAATGACCGGATTGCAGCCGGAGTCCGATGTCATCATCGAAATCGCGACGATCGTAACCGACAAACACCTCAAAGTGCTCGCCGAGGGTCCGGTTATCGCGATCCATCAGAGCGATATGGTGCTCGGGGCCATGGACGATTGGAATCAGAAGCAGCACGGCAGCTCCGGCCTGATCGCGCGCGTACGCACGAGTCTGGCCGATACCGCTCATGCGGAGCGCTCCACTCTCGAGTTCCTGCGCGCATTCGTCGAGCCCGGGCGCTCGCCGATGTGCGGCAACAGTATTTGTCAGGATCGGCGCTTTCTCGCGCGGCTCATGCCGAGCCTCGAGAAATTTTTTCACTATCGCAATCTCGACGTGAGCACCCTCAAGGAGCTGGCGCAGCGCTGGGCGCCGCAGGTCGCCCAGGCCTTTCAGAAGAGCGCGACGCATCTGGCGCTCGATGACGTGCGCGAATCGATCCGCGAACTCGAGTATTACCGGGAACGCCTGCTACAACCCTTCCCGCGCTAGGTACATCCAGGTTTCCACGACGGTATCGGGGTTCAAGGACAGGCTGTCGATTCCCTGGTCGACTAGCCAGAGCGCAAGCTCGGGATGGTCCGACGGTCCCTGGCCACATATGCCGACATATTTGCCGCGTGCCTTGCACGCCTTGATCGCCATCGACATCAATGCCTTCACCGCATCATCGCGCTCGTCGAACAATTTCGCGACGACGGCGGAGTCGCGGTCGAGGCCGAGCGCGAGCTGCGTCATGTCGTTCGATCCGATCGACATGCCGTCGAAGAAATCCAGGTATCGATCCGCGAGCACCGCGTTGGTCGGCAGTTCACACATCATGATGTGCTTCAAGCCGTTGCGGCCGCGCTCGAGGCCGTTCTCGGCGAGCAGCCGCGTGACCGCCTCGGCTTCCGATAGGCTGCGCACGAACGGGACCATGATCTGCACGTTGGTGAGGCCCATGTCATCGCGTACGCGCTTCAGCGCGCGGCATTCGAGTTCGAAGCAGGGGCGGAACGCCGGATCGATGTAACGAGATGCTCCGCGAAATCCCAGCATGGGATTTTCCTCGTGCGGCTCGTAGCGCTTGCCGCCGATCAGATTCGCGTACTCGTTCGACTTGAAATCCGAGAGCCGCACGATCACCGGATCGGGTGCGAATGCGGCGGCGATTTGCGCGATGCCCTCCACCAGCTTATCGACATAGAAGCCGACCGGGTCGGAGTAGCCGGCGATCTGCCGCGTGATCGCATCCTTGAGCTCCGCGCTCTGGCTCTCGTATTCCAGCAGCGCGCGCGGATGCACGCCGATCATGCGGTTGATGATGAACTCGAGGCGCGCGAGCCCCACACCCTTGTTCGGAATGCCGGCGAAATCGAAAGCCCGATCCGGGTTGCCCACGTTCATCATGATGTCGACCGGGATCTCCGGGAGCGAATCCATCTCGATCGAGCTTTCCTCGTAGTCCAGCATGCCGTCGTAGACGTGGCCCGTGTCGCCCTCGGCGCAGGATACGGTGATCGCCTGATTTTCGCGGATCGCACTGGTTGCGGTCCCGCAGCCGACAACCGCGGGAATCCCGAGCTCGCGCGCGATGATCGCCGCATGGCAGGTGCGGCCGCCTCGATTCGTGACGATCGCGGCGGCGCGCTTCATGATCGGCTCCCAGTCCGGATCGGTCATGTCGGCGACCAGCACGTCGCCCGCGCGCACCCGCGCCATGTCCTTGACGTCGGTGATGACCCGGGCGTGGCCGGCTCCGATTTTCTGCCCGATGCTGCGCCCGCTGATCAGCAACGCCGAACGCGCCTTGAGCGTGTAGCGCTGAATCACCCGACCGGCACGGCTCTGGACCGTCTCGGGCCGCGCCTGCAGGATGTAAATCTTACCGCTGTCCCCATCCTTGCCCCACTCGATGTCCATCGGCGCACCGTAGTGTTCCTCGATGATCAGCGCCTGTTTGGCGAGACTCGTGATGTCATCTTCCTTGAGTGAAAAACGTCGGCGATCGGCCGCGGATACCTCGACCGTGCGCACGCGTTCGTCGGATCCCGGTTCGCCGTAGATCATCTTGATTGCTTTGCCGCCGAGGTTGCGTCGTAGCACGGCCGGCCGGCCGGCGCGCAACGCAGCCTTGTAGACGTAGAATTCGTCGGGATTGACCGCTCCCTGAACGACCGTCTCGCCGAGACCATAAGCCGAGGTGATGAACACCACATCCCGAAAACCGGAATCCGTGTCGAGCGTGAACATCACGCCCGAGCTGCCGAGATCGCTGCGCACCATGTACTGCACGCCGACTGAAAGTGCCACCGTATTGTGATCGAAGCGATTGTGCACCCGGTAGGCGATCGCCCGGTCGTTGAACAGCGATGCATACACTTCATGGACGCATTTCAGCAGGTGGTCCTCGCCGCGCACGTTTAAAAACGTCTCCTGCTGCCCGGCGAACGATGCTTCCGGCAGATCCTCGGCGGTTGCCGACGAGCGTACCGCGACCGCGAATTGAGGTCCTTGGCCCATCGCGCGCCACGCTTCGAGCAACTCCCGGCGCAGCCGCTCCGGGAACGGCGTTGCGAGCATCCAGCCGCGAATCTGCGCGCCTGCGACAGTCAGTGCCGCGATGTCGTCGACATCGAGCGCTGCGAGCACCGTACGGATGCGCTCGTTCAATCCGCCTTGCGCGAGAAAGTCGCGGTAGGCATGAGCGGTCGTCGCGAAGCCGCCCGGCACGCTCACGCCGAGAGCGGCAAGGCCGGAAATCATCTCTCCGATCGAAGCGTTCTTGCCGCCGACGAGTTCGACGTCGGTCTTTTTCAATGTGTCGAAGGCGAGTATGTAAGGCTTCATGCGGGGCTTCTTGTTCGAATTGAAATTAAATGAAACACTTCAGCGATCGTGCGGCGGATCGCACGCCCAAGCGCGCAGGGTGGGACAAGCATGATCAAGCGAACTGTGTTTTTTGTTTCCGACCAAACCGGTGTCACGGCAGAAACGATGGGGCACAGTCTCATGGCGCAATTCGACGGCATCGAGTTTCGTCAGGTGACTGTGCCATTTATCTCTACCGTTGACAAGGCAATTGAGGCGGTCCGAAAGATCGATCTGACGGGCGAGCAGGAGGGCGTTCCACCGATCATATTCAGCACGCTCGTCCAGGAAGACGTGCGCAACGTCGTGCGCGGCAGCAGGGGATTTTTTCTGGATTTCTTCGATCCATTTCTCACGACGCTCGAGCAGGAGCTGAAAACGAGGTCGCATCACGTGACCGGGCGCGCTCACCGAATGGCCGACACCCATGCCTATGCGATGCGCATCGATGCGACGAACTTCGCGCTGGCAAACGACGACGGCTCCGTCGTACGCGATTACGCGCGCGCCGACGTCGTCTTGGTCGGCGTATCACGGTCCGGCAAGACACCGACATGTCTGTATATGGCGATGCAATACGGGGTATTCGCGGCCAATTATCCCCTAACCGAAGAGGATCTGGAGTCGCGCAAGTTGCCGAAACCTCTCGAGCCGTATCGTCGGAAATTATTCGGGCTCACGATTTCTCCCGATCGACTGCAACAAATTCGCAACGAGCGGCGGCCCGACAGTCGCTACTCGTCGTCCGCACAGGTGGCCTTCGAAGTTCGCGCGGCGGAGTCGCTGTTCGAGCGCAACGGCATTCCGGTCATCGACGCGACCGAATGTTCGATCGAGGAGATGTCCAGTAGAATATTGGACCGCACCGGTGTGGAGCGCCGTTTGCGTCCCTGAAAATTTTCGGCTGCATGGTATAGTCGGCTCATGTTAGCCGACCAGCTATGTGTTACGTCATGGCGTGCCGAAGCCGGCAGTTTCGTGAGCTTGATGACGCTCTACGAAAGCAATTTCGTGCGCTTGGGCTGGCTCGTCGCGGATTTGCGGGCCCACACGAAGAGCGCTGTTTCGCGGGCCGAGGCAGACTGCGACCTGCATCTCATTCCGGTCGATCTCAGCCGCTATACGAGCGTATTCCGCCTGACTTATGAGTTCGACGTCGATGGCAGGAACGTCCGCGACCCGGACCTCGAGGTATGCGTCTACCACGATGCCAGACTTGCGGAAGTTCGCAGTTTCCGCGGGTTCCAGCGTCATCCACATCTGGCACGGCTGCAGTCTGGACTCAAGCGTGAACTGGATCAGCGATGGGCTCGGAACATGATGTTAAACAAGTGGTTGGAATACTGCGCGGAGCGTGGACATCGCTTCTAATCGAGGATCAATCGCTCGAGGCGTGCTTCGCGCTTCATCGGAATCCGGGGCGGGACATTGATCGACAAGCTAAGTTTTCTGAGATCGGGCTCCGATGGGGGCGCGGCGAGTGCGGAAGAGGAGCGGCTCATGCAGCTCTTCCAAAATCGCGCTGGGCTCAAGAAGGCCTATGCGGATCTGCAGGACGAATTTCATTTGCTGCGGGATCGGCTCAAGCAGCAAGAGGGCGCGACCATTCGCGTGCAGGAGCAGCTCGATGCGCTCGGCGAGTTGCTGGCGGATCCTGCGACCGGATACGGCGCCTTGGTGTTTTTCCAATTGCGCGCGCTTTGGAAAGTCTGCCACCAACAGCTCGCTACGTTCGCCGCGGAGCTCACGCGCCAACAGGAAGTGCGCGAAACCGCGAGGCACACGGAAGAATCCGAAGCGCAACGTAACGAGCGGCACGCGGAGGCGCAGCAACGCCTCGAGGCCGCGGCCGTCGATGCCGAGGAGAAGCGCGGGGGCCTGAATGCGGCGCTCGCCGAACTCGGCCGACTCGGCGCATTTTGGCATTACTTCAAGCGCCGGCGGCTGCAAAAGTCGCTCGAAGGACTGCGCAACGAGGTGCTGTCGGCCGAGGCGTTCGTGAGCCACGTCGACTCGGAACGCAAGGCGATCGAATCCGAGGCGTTGCCGCCGTTTCCGGGTATTTCGCTCGCCGCCCGCCGCAACATCAATCTCGCGATCATCGGCTACGCGGAACTCGTCTGCGAAAATGTCGACGCCTACGGACTCACTGCGCGTGCCAAGGAGGCGATGGCACGTCGCGTCCAGGAAATGAATTTCGGAAACCGCGCGGACTGCGAAAGCTACATGCAGCGCGTGCAGAAGGCGATCGCCTCGGTGTCGAGCCAGAAGCAGATCAACGCGATGGTCAAATTGAAATTGGATCGCTTGCGGCTGTCCTGCGAATATCGCAACGCGGCCGACACCGTGCCGACCGCCGATTCGCTCTCACCCGCGGGTGCGCATGCAGGCAGGGCCCCCAAGGGACCCGCCGCGTCTCCCTGGAACGTCCTCGCCGAGGACTACTGGGATCTTTACACTCTGTTGCTGCGCTGACCCCAGCTGCGCACTAATGGGCGTCGGCGCGCTTCGCCTGCGTCGGCAGCGGCGAATGATGCACCTCGAGCGTCGCGAAGTCCGCCGCGATCTGTGACGCCTCATCGAGCAGGATTCCGCTCGCCGCATCGTCCTTCAAATCTTCGAGCGACTTCAGGGGCTGCGTGCCGTGCGCGGCCCGCCAGGCGTTTTCGCGAGCGAGACGCTGCGCATCCTGGCGCTCGCGCTCCGCTTGACGCACCTTGAGCGAAAGCGACAGCGTCTTTTGGCTGCGGATCGCGTCCAGCGCGGCGATGTCCTGCCGCAGGTAGGCGAAGTCCGGGCTGTCCTTGGTACGCTCATCGTGGAGCTTCTCGAGGGTCGCGGTAATCGGCTTCAGATCGCCCTCGACTTTGAAATCCGCGGGGCTGATGTGATCCCAGGGCAACGCGCGGTCGCGCGTGCTCTCGCCGACCTCGTTGGCGTCGATCAGGGACGGTAGTGCGATGTCCGGCGTCACGCCACGATCCTGGGTGCTCTCGCCGGTGATCCGATAGTACTTGCCGATCGTGACGTTGAGCTGCCCGAGTTCGGGCTTGCGCCCGAAAATCGTGTAGTTCAGCGGATGCGCGTTTTGCACCGTACCCTTACCATAGGTTTGCTGTCCGATGATGAGGCCGCGACCATAGTCCTGAATCGCGCCCGCGAAGATCTCCGAAGCCGACGCGCTGAACCGATCCACGAGCACGATCAGGGGACCCGAATAGAAAATCGACGGGTCCGGATCGTCGTCGACCTCGATGTGCCCGGTCGTGTCTCGCAATTGCACCACGGGGCCGCGATCGATGAACAATCCGGTCAGCGACTCGGCCTCCGGCAGGTAGCCGCCGCCGTTCGCGCGCAGATCCATGATCAGCACCTCGGCTCCTTCCTTGCGCAACTCGTCGATCAAACGCTGTACGTCGCGTGTCGTGCTGCGGAAATCCTTTGCGCCGGCGCGGCTCGCGTCGTAATCCTGATAGAAACTCGGTACCGTGATGACGCCGACTTTTACGTCGCGGCCGTTGCGCTCGATCACGCGCAATGCCTTGTGGGCCGCTTGCGCCTCCAGTGAGATTCGGTTGCGCGTGAATTCGATGATCTTCTGCGCCGATCCGGGAGCTGCGCCCGCGGGAAGCACTTGCAGCCGCACGAGCGTACCGCCCGGTCCACGAATCTTTTGCACGACGTCGTCGAGTCGCCAGCCGATGACGTCGGTCAGTTCCCCGGCCTTGCCCTCGCCGACCGCGGTGATGCGGTCGTTGGCCGCGAGTTTCCCGCTGACGGCCGCGGGACCGCCGGCGATTACGTCGATGACCGTCACGTAATCGTCGGTGAGCTGCAGCGAGGCGCCGATGCCCTCGTAGCTGAGGCTCATCTGAATGTTGTATTCCTCGGAATTGCGCGGCGAAAAATAATTCGAATGCGGATCGAGCGACAACACGAAAGCATTCATGAACGCTTCGAATACGTCCTCGGGTTTGCTCTGGTCCAATCGTTTCGCGACATGCTCGTAGCGCTTGCGCAAGACGTCGACGACCTCGGGCCATTGTTTGCCTGCGATCACCAACGATAGCGCGTCATTCTTGACCCGCTTGCGCCAGAGCTCGTTCATCTCGCCGGCATTGGCGGGCCAGGGTTCCTTCTCGCGGTCGAAATTGAACGACTCATCGACGTCGAAGTCAGGCTTCTTCGCGAGCAGCTCGATCGCGTAGGCCATGCGCTCGCGACTGCGTTGCTGGAAGCGCCGGAAAATCACGAACGCCGGCTCCATGTCGCCGGACTTGATCGCATCGTCGAGTTCGTAACGATAGCGTTCGAATTCGGCAATGTCGCTCGCGTAGAAGTAGCTCCTGCCGCCGTCGATCGCATCGAGGTAGCGGTCCAGGATCAGGCTCGAGAGGCGATCGTCGAGCGGCGCTCGGCGATAATGTTCGCGCGCGACGATGTCGGCGACCCGTCGCGCGACGTAATCCTGCTGCTCGGTCGGCGCCAGCTGGCCGGGTGTCGGCGCCGGCGTCGGCGCAGTCATCGCGGCTCCGAGCAATGCCGCGAGTGCCACGGCGCTCACGCAGACCGCGAGTCCCGTCACCCATCGCGGGGTTGCGGCCAAAGGCCTTTTGAGTATCACCTTACCCGTTCTCCTGTAAACTGGTCGAGCCGTCGTCCAAGGCTAGAGCTACCCAGCCTAAGTCTCAAGTGTATATGAGCGCAGGTTTATGCGTCCGTTCACGGTTTTGATAGGGATCTCGGCACCGATCGCGCCGCCCGCCAGGGATTAGGACCTCGGCCGCGGCAGGGAGTTTCCCTGGCGAGCGAACTCGGGCGTTCGCGGCACGGTCGGGCGGCATCCTCGGTCTGCGCGCGGCCGGTGGGCATTATTGTCGGATAATGGCGACTTCGCGCGGCGCGCAGCACTCGGGAGAATCTTCGATGTCGACAAGCTTGCGAACCGCACTCGGGCCGCTGTGCATGGGGCTGCTGCTCTTCGCGCTATTGGCGGCATGCGAGAGCGTCAGGCGGGTGCCTCCATCGACCGACATCGACGAGGATTTGCTGCGGTCGGCCATCCGCGTGCTGTCGTCGGACGAGTTCGAAGGCCGCCGGCCGGGAACGGCCGGTGAGGACAAAACCGTTGCCTATCTGACCGCGCAATTCAAAAAATTGGGTTTGAAGCCCGGCAACGGCGATAGCTTCGTGCAACAGGTGCCGGTCGTCGAACTGCTTGCAAGTCCCGATGCATCGCTGACGGTATCGGGCCGTAATGGATCCCATTCGCTCGTCTACCAACAAGACATGGTGATCTGGACCAAGCGCGCAGTGCTGCAATCGCAAATCGCTCACAGTGAGCTGGTTTTCGTCGGCTACGGCATCGTCGCTCCCGAATATGCCTGGGATGACTATGCGGGCGTCGACGTTCGCGGCAAGACCGTCGTCGCGTTGGTCGGTGACCCGGGAGCCGCCGACGCCGAGGGCAAGCTCTTCAAGGGCCACACGATGAGTTCCTACGGCCGTTCGAGCTACAAGTTCGAAGAGGCAACCAAGCACGGTGCCAGCGCCGTCTTGCTGATCTACGGCGGCGTGCTGACGAGCAGCGGATGGGAAGTCCTGATCAACAGCCGCACCGGACCGCAGCTCGAGTTGGCCAGCGCGGATGCCAACGCGAGCCGGGCTGCAATCGAGGGTTGGCTGACCGGCGGCGCGGCGCGCGGGATATTCACGCAGGCGGGACTGGATTTCGCCGGCCTCAATGCGGCGGCCGGGCGGCCCGGCTTCCGGGCGGTATCGATGGGTCTGAGCGTCGACGCCGAGGTGCACAATACGATTCGCCGCTTCAACACGGCGAATGTGATCGCGACCTTGCCGGGCCGCAGACGCAACCGCGAATACATTTTATACACCGCGCACTGGGACCACCTGGGCCGAGCGACCTCGCAAAGCGGCGAGAGGATCTACCATGGCGCGGTCGACAATGCGACCGGGGTTGCCGGATTGCTCGCGCTTGCGCAGTCGTTCAAGCGCACGCAGCCGCCGCCCGAGCGCACCATCGTATTTCTCGCGCTCACCGGCGAGGAGTCGGGACTGATCGGCTCGAAATATTACGTCGACAATCCGATCTTCCCGCTCGCCGATACGGTCGCAGACATCAACATGGATGCGCTGCTGGTCGGCGGACCAACGCGCGACGTCACGGTCATCGGTTTTGGCCAGTCCGAACTCGAGGGCTACGTGCGCGAAGCTGCCGCTCTGCAGGGCCGCGAGTTGCACGCAGATCCGCATCCGGAGGCGGGCTATTTTTATCGATCGGACAACTTCAGCTTCGCCAAGGCGGGTGTTCCCGCGCTATATGCGATCGCCGGAGTCGATGACTCGGCGCGCGGGCCGGCATTCGGTCAAGCGCAATTCGACGAATACATCGCGCATCGCTATCACCGGCCGAGCGATGAGTACGACGAAAATTGGGATGTTCGCGGCATGATCGAGGATTTGACGCTCTACTATCGCGTCGGCATGCGGCTCGCGCAGACACGTCGCTTTCCCAACTGGTTCACGACGAGCGAATTTCGCGCAGCTCGCGAGCGCAGTCGCGAAGGGGCGACCGACTAGCGCTTGCCGACTTTGGACCAGGCGTGCTTGCGATCGAAGCTGCCGGAGTTGTAGGGATCGAAGCCCGTGTCCTGCGCGGCTCGCGTGTTCTCGGGAGGATTGGTCTGCTGCGCGGTCGCTGTGCCCTCCTCAGCCTTCGATGTCTTGGCCGCCGATCCGGTCACGCGTTCGTCGGCGCGCGCCACGGCGCCCGCGAGCCTGCGTGCTTCGGCCAAATTGCCCGCAGCGCCCGCCGGATACGAGCCGCTCCCAGGTTTCTTCCCGCCATTGCCTATCATTGAATTCTCCTCCTGCAGCGTATGTTCCCAAATTGCGACAGGCACCAAGAACAAAAATTTGTGAACTGTGAACTCGCGCATGTGCGATCCGACATAACGCGCGTTGCGCCGAACATAAGGCGGCGGGGATCAACATAATCGGGCCGCGCGACCGCAGGAGCGCTTGCGCGACGCGGATTTTCAGACGAAGCGAGCGAGTTCTTTCGGCAGTTCGCGGTCGTAGGGCACGGTGCGATTGCGGCCGCGAAGCTTCGCGGTGTAGAGCGCCTGGTCCGCCGCCTTGATCAGCTCGGTGGCATCGGCGAATTTGTTGAGCGGAGTGTGCGTGGCGCAGCCGATCGAGATCGTGACCCTGGTGTGCGACGCGCCAATCTCGTGCGTCGTGTCGTGAAACGCGCTGACGATGCGCTCGCAGATGCTGTGCGCCGTCTCGGCATCCGTCGCCGGCAATACGATCACGAATTCCTCGCCGCCGTAGCGGGCGATCAAATCCGTCTCGCGCGTGTTGTCGCGCAAGATCCTCGCGGTCGTCTGCAGGATTCGGTCGCCCGCCTGATGGCCGAAGTTGTCGTTGATCGCCTTGAAGTTATCCAGGTCCGCGAACGCGATACTGAGCGGCCAATGCTGACGGATCGAATTGTCGAATTCGCGAGTGAGAAACTGATCGAGGTAGTTGCGGTTGTAAACTCCGGTCAGCGCGTCGCGGCGCGTCTCCTCTTCGAGGTCCATCGCGCGCGAGTACGATCTCTCGGCGACGACCTTGAGCGTATTGATGTCCCGCAACGCCTGCAGGCTGCGGATCATGAGCACCTCGCGGGCCTGGTCGAGCATCAGTTCCGCGTCTTGCTTGCTGAGCAGGGTCGCGTCGAAGATCGCCTCCGTCTCGGGAATGATCGCGCTGATTGAGCCGATCACTTGTCCGAAGGCGGTTTTGTCGAGACCGATGCTGCGCTCGATCGCGAGCGCGGTCTCCGCGAATTGGCGCTTGTCGGGTTTTGCGAGGAACAGGTCCGCGACCGGTCCGGACAGCGCAACACAGCGGTCCATGATCTCGGCCGGGTCGGTGCTGATCGCGAGATCGATCTTGTGGCTGTTGCCGATCGCGCGGCAGAGCCGCTCGGGAAGATTCCAGGTGCGCATCGCGCGCGCGCCGATGTCGGCGTGATCGCACTGCAAGCGGCGTTTCTCGTGCTCGCAGATCGCGCGATGATTGCGCTGCATTTCGTCGGTATTGCGATACAGATCGGGGACCGCCCGATCGAGCGCGAGCATGCCGACATCTTGCAGCAGCCCGGCGAGAAAGAAATCTTCGGCCTGCGATTGTCGCAATGCGTCCGCGAACGCGCGTGCCGCCGTGCCGGCCAGCAGCGCTCGGCGCCAGTACAAGGGATAGTCGAGGCCGTTCGGCTTGCCGCCGCGCAGCGATTTGACCAGCGAGAAGCTCAGCGCGAGAGTCAAGGTCGCATTGAGTCCGAGCACGACCAGCGCCTGGCGCAAGTTTTCACTCTTGCGACGCTGTGCATAGAGCGGAGAGTTTGCGATGCGCAGAATCTTTGTCGTCAGCGCGGAATCGAGGCTCACGGCCTTTGCCACTTTGCCCATCTCGATTTCCGGATCCTGAGCGATTTCGATGATGTGGCTGGCGACCCCCGGGGGAGAGGGGAAATTCACGGACAAACGCAGCTGGGATTCGAACTCGGCGCTCATGCCGAGACATAGCGTCCGATTAGGGGAAAACTTTAGTCAAAAGCAGCGTTTCCTGTCAGGCGCCGGCGTGCCACCAGGCGCCCAGCGCCCGAAACAGCAGGAACAGGAAATAGGGCCCTAAAACGACGACCCAGGACGAGAAACTACCGTGCACGAGGCCGCCGAGAATGGACTGATAGATATGCGGCAAACTCGCGCCTTCGTAGGGTCCCAGCAGCGAAATTCCCGCGAAATAGATCAGTAGCGGCAACAGGGCCAGGCCGGCACCCAAGCAGATGCCCGCGATCGCGGCCTGCTTTCTCAGTCGGTTCAACGCTTCTGCCTCGTTCGACGTTTCCAATGGCGCATCGCTGGCCATTGTAAACGAATCCCGTCATGCGCCGCCTGGGCGCTGTAGAATCCAGGCATGAAGATCTGGACACCGCAGTCGCTCTACAGCGCCAAACCGTGGGTCATGATCGCGGGGGGGGCGATCCTGGCGTTGGGTTCGACATTCTGGTCCTTGGTCGAGGGCAGCTGGACGGTCTGGCGAGGCCTGGGCTGCTTTGCCGGCGCGGTGCTCGCGGTCGGCGGCGGAGCGATTGCGCAATTGCGCCAGGAATATCGCGCGCGCAGCAAGTGGCGTCGCGACGGGTCGCGTTGATGCGGACGGCGGTGGTGGGCGTCGGTTACCTGGGTCGCTTCCATGCGCAAAAATACGCGACGCTGCCGAACTCCGAACTCGTCGGCGTGGCCGATCCGGACCCTGCGGCGGGCAGTGCCGTGGCCGCGGAGCTCGGCGTGCCGGCTCATGCCGACTACCGCGAACTATTGGGCCGTGTCGATGCCGTGAGCATCGTCACGCCGACGCCGAGTCATTACCTGATTGCCAAGGATTTCCTCGATGCGGGTGCGCATGTGCTCGTTGAAAAGCCGATGACGGTGACGGTCGAGGAGGGCGAGGCTCTGATCGCCGCCGCGAAGCGCGCGGGGCGCATTCTGCAGGTCGGTCACCTCGAGCGCTTCAACGCGGCGGTGCAGGCGGTTCAGCCGATATTGACTGCGCCGCGTTTCATCGAATCTGCGCGCCTCGCACCGTTCAAGCAGCGCGGAACCGAAGTCAACGTTGTGCTCGATCTGATGATCCACGACATTGATTTGATCTTGAGCATCGTGCGCTCACCGGTGGTCGCGGTCGATGCGATCGGCACCAGTGTATTTTCCAAGGAAATCGACATCGCGAACGCACGCTTGCGATTCGCCAACGGCTGCGTGGCCAATGCGACAGCGAGCCGGGTCAGCCTGAAGACCGAGCGCAAGCTGCGCTTGTTCCAGGATGACGCCTACCTGTCGGTGGATTTGCACAACAAGGTGCTGACCGTGATTCGCAAGGGCGCGGGAGTCGGCGCCGACGGCATGCCGCAGGTGGCCATCGAAGAGAAGAGCTATGAGCAAGGCGACGCGCTGCGCACCGAGATCGAGGCGTTCCTGGAGGCCGCGGCAAGCGGCTCGCCGCCGCCCGTGAGTGGCGAAGACGGTTTGCTCGCGCTGCGCACCGCAGTCAGCATTACCGAGCAGCTGCAGAGTTCGCTTTTGCAGTTCGCCTAGGGCGTCTTCGCATCCTCGATCGTGATCCGATCGACGAAGTAGCGCGTATCGCCGAAACACGACGAGGGAATGCCGGGATGCTCGGTGTAGTGCAACTGCACCCGGTGCCCGACCGCCTTGTCGAGCGCGGCCGCGGTTGCCTCGTCGCGCACCGAGAAATTCCAGACCTGTGGCGCGATGCCGCTGACGATGTAGAGCGCGAGTTCGCCTTCTTGGGTCTTGCAGAGCCAGCCGCGCCTGGAGAATTTCTGCAGTACGCCGGCGCGCTCGCCGTCCGAATACGACCAAGAGAGCGCAAGCCAGGTCCACAGACCGAGTCCGAGCGCGGCCAATACCAACAGTCCAAGCAATATCGTCACGCCGCGGCCGGCCCGCTTGCGGCGCAGCGAGCTGTTGGGGACCTCGATGTACGTCATGTTGCCTGTATACCCGCTGGCGACCCGCTGCGCCGATCAATTGGTGGAGCCGGGGGGAATCGAACCCCCGTCCATAAGTCCTACGTTCCAAGATCTACGTACGTAGCCCAGTCTATTGTTCTCACCGCTCGCTACCCAACGGGCAGGGAAAGCAAACAGCCAGCCCGGTATTTTTTCGTGGAACGCACCCCAGACACGTGCGTCCCTCTAGCTGATGAGCGCTACCCCTCGACGTTCGCATCAGCACGAGCCGCCAAGGGTTCAGCCGCGATTAGGCGGCTAGAGCGTAGTTGTCTTGATTGGCAACTATAAGTTTGCAAATGGTTTTACGAGGAACCTGCACCTCGGTACGCCCCTGGAGTTTCGCAACCCATGTCGAAACCGGTCGGCCCCAAGAGAACGCTCAGTGTACGCGTTCCATGGCGTTGTTCCAAATGGGGGCAGTTCAGCGCCTGAATGCCTTCATGATGCGGCCCTTGTCGCGCTGCCAATCCCGGTCTTTGTCGTTCGCGCGTTTGTCGTGCTGTTTCTTGCCCTTCGCCAATCCAACCTGCAGCTTCGCGCGGCCGTCTTTCCAGTAGAGTTCCAGCGGCACCAAGGTGTAGCCGCGGCGCTCGACCGCGCCCAGCAAATGATCGAGTTGGCGGCGATTGAGCAGAAGCTTGCGTGTGCGGGTCGGGTCGGTGTCGACGTGGGTCGACGCCGAATTGAGCGCGCTGATGTGCGCACCGAACAGATACGCCTCGCCGTTCTTCAGATAAACGTAGGCCTCGGCGATCTGCGCCTTGCCGGCCCGCATGCTCTTGACCTCCCATCCGAGCAGGGAGATGCCGGCCTCGTAGCTCTCCTCGATGAAATAATCGAAGCGTGCCTTGCGGTTGACGGCGATCGGCGGCAATTTGTCTTCAGTTTTCACGGCTGCATGAGTCTACCGACTCGCTCGTTGTGGCGCCCACGCTTTTGCCGGAGAATTCCCCGGACCCGCGGCTCAACTCCGCGCCGGAGAAGCGCTTGAAAGTAGTCGAACGCAGTGCAATCGTGCCATTTTCGGCCGCACAAATGTACAGCCTGGTCAATGATGTGGCTCGCTATCCGGAGTTCCTGCCCTGGTGCATCGGCGCCGAGGTCAAGCAGATCGCGGCTGATGAACGCGTCGCCTCGCTGCGCGTCGCGCGCGGCGTGCTCAAGACGCATTTCACGACGCGCAACCGTCTGAAGCCGGATGCCGAGATCGTCATGAATCTCATCGACGGCCCATTTAGCAACCTGACCGGCCATTGGCGCTTCGAGCCGATCGCCGAGCGCGGCTCGCGTGTCGCCTTCCGGGTCGAGTTCGAATTCAAGAATCCGTTGACTGCGGCGGCTTTCAACGCGGTGTTCGAAACGCTCTGCGGCAGCATCGTCGACGCCTTCGTGACCCGCGCACGCAAGATCTACGGCTGATTCGGGCGGACCTAAGCGTGCTGTTGCGCATCGAAGTGGTATTTGCCGGCGAGGGCCGGCAACTCATCAAGGCCTATCGCCTGCAAGCCCCCGCGAGCGTCGCGGATGCACTGTGCCTGGCGGCGGCCGAGCCGGACTTCGCTGCTCTTGATGGTGCGAATGCCCCGGTTGGAATCTTCGGCCGCGTGGTTGCGCGCACGCAGATGCTCGCAGACGGTGATCGCGTCGAGATTTACCGGCCATTGACCGTCGATCCAAAAACTGCGCGCCGCAGTCGCGCACGCCGCGGCCGCTGAGGCCCGCGGACAGTGGAGCGGGCCCGTGTTCGGCGTTCGCCTAGTAAGTTCGGCCGTTCTTCATTTCGGCCGCCGAGGCGGCCTGCTGTGCGGCGACCGCGTCACTCGGTTTGTCCAGACGGGCGACTTTGTCGCTTTCGAAATAGACCGTGACCCGGCGCGTGTCGAGGTGGCCGGTCCGGCCCTTCTTGAGATAATAGATGTAATCCCACTGTTCCTTGTTGAAGCTGTCGGCAACCATGGGCGTGCCGAGCAGGTAGCGCACTTGGCTGCGCGTCATACCGGGCTGCACCTGATTGACTGCCGCCTGATCCAAAAAATTTCCCTGCTGAATATTGATGCGATAGATGCAGCCGGAGGATAGTGCGGCTAGACTCATCGCGAGCGCGCAGCGGGCCAATATTTTCGTCAAAGTGGTATGCAACCCTTAAATGATTGATAATCGAGGTTTCTGAACCGAGTCTCTATCATACCGGATGGCACAGTATGCCGCAGCGTCTCAAACCCCCCACGACTGAAAGCAGCGATCTTCGCAATGCGGGCCTCAAGGTCACGCTTCCGAGGCTCAAGATCCTCGATATTCTGGCCGAGGGTTCCGATCGGCACATGAGCGCCGAGGACATCTACAAGCGTTTGCTCGTGGCCAATCAGGACATCGGCCTTGCGACCGTTTACCGTGTGTTGACGCAGTTCGAGGCAGCCGGCCTGGTAACGCGCCACCATTTCGAGGGCGGGATCGCGGTGTTCGAGCTCAATCATGGCGCGCATCATGATCATATCGTCTGTGTGGACTGCGGCCACGTCGAAGAGTTCGTCGACAGCGGCATCGAAGAACGACAGCAGGCGGTAGCGAAGCGCCTAGGCTTCGAAATCAGCGATCACGCGCTGATTCTCTATGGGCATTGCGCGAAGCCCAACTGCCCCAATCAAAAGCGCTTGAAATAACAAAAGCCCGGCGCCGCTAACGGGCGGCGCCTTTCGCGCGCTTGGCGGACGGTGGCCGCGGCGTCGCCAGGTTGAGCATCTCGCGCGCGTGCGCCCGGGCTTGCTCCGTGACGTCGATACCGCCGAGCATGCGCGCAATTTCATCGATGCGTTCCTCTGCGCCCAGGCGCTCGATCGTCGTCTTGGTAGTCGCGCCGCTACTGCGTTTGGTCACCCGCATCTGACAATTCGCCTGGCTCGCAACCTGCGCGAGGTGGGTCACGCAGAGCACCTGTCCACGCTCGCCGAGCTCGCGCAATTGGCGGCCGACGATTTCTGCAACTGCGCCGCCGATCCCCGAGTCGACCTCGTCGAAAACCATGCAGGGCGACGACGTCTTGGCCGCGGCGGCCACTTGAATCGCCAAGCTGATGCGCGAGAGTTCGCCGCCGGAGGCGACCTTGGCGAGGCTTTTGGGAGGATGTCCCGGGTTGGCAGCCACGAGAAATTCGATCTGGTCGTTGCCGTGCGCCGACGGCTCCGCCTCGTTCGAGGTGAGGCTGACCGCAAACGCGCCGCCGCGCATGCCGAGCACCTGCATCAGACGGGTAATTTGCTCGGCGAGCTGGGCCGCCGCCGTGCTTCGCGCATCCGTGAGCAGTGCGGCGGCTCGCCCATACTCGGCGCGCAAGCTCGCGGCGCGTTCGACGAGTTGCGCGGCACTGACCTCGACGTTCTCGAGCGCCGCGAGTTCCTGCTGGAGGCGCTCGCGCTGCTGCGGCAGTTCCTGGATCGAGACGCGGTGTTTGCGCGCGAGGCTCTCGAGAGCCGCCGCGCGGCGTTCGATTTCATCTTGGCCCGCGGGATCCACGTCGAGCACCTCGAGAAAACGGCGCAGCGAATCGGCCGCCTCATGGACCTGGACCAGCGCCTCGGCGAGCAGCGCGCCGATCGCGGCGAGCTCGGGGTCGGATTCGGCAGGTGTGCGCAGCGCAGTTTGTGCCTTGGCCAGAAGGTCGCGGGCGCCCGCGCCCGCCGAGCCGCCGTCGCCGTCCGCGGTGTCGACTGCGCTAAGCGCGGTGCGCGCCGCCTCGGCCAATCGCCCCCTTCCAGCGATGCGCTTGCGCTCGAGCAGCAGCTCGTCGATGTCCGCAAGCGTTCCGACCTCGGCCGCCAATTCGCCGAGCTGGTAGCGCAGCACGTCGAGCCGCGCTTCGCGGTTCAGGGCGGCCGACCGCAGCGATTCGAGCTCGCGCTGGCAGTCTCGGTAGCGCGCGTAGATCGCGGCGACCGTGCTTGCGAGTTGCTCGGCGCCGGCATGCCGATCGAGCATCTCGCGCTGCGCATCGCGTTTGACCAAATGCTGAAATTCCTGTTGGCCATGAATTTCGAACAACGACTCGGCGAAATCGCGTAGTGCCTGCAGCGGTACGAGCTGGCCGTTGATATAGGCGCGCGAGCGGCCGTCGAGGCCCACGACGCGGCGGACCAAAACCTCGCCATCGTGCTCGATCGCCTGTGCTTCAAGCCACGCCAGGGCGCCGGACGGCAGCTGTGCGAAGGCGGCGGTCGCTTCGGCGCGTTCCGCGCCGGTGCGCACGATATCGGCGCCGGCGCGGCCGCCCGCGAGCACCGACAGCGAGTCCACGATGATCGATTTGCCCGCGCCGGTCTCGCCGGTCAGTGCGGTCAGGCCCGCGCCGAACTCGAGGTCGGCCCGTTCGACGATTACGAAATCCCGTAGCTGCAGCAGTGTGAGCATGGGTGCGCCTAGTCGCGAGTCTCGCCGCCGGCGCCGCTTCTGCCCCAGTGCAGCTTCGAGCGCAGCAGCCGGTAATAGTCATAACCCGGCGGATGCAGCAGCGTGATCTGCGCATCGGACCCTTCCACGAACAGGCTGTCGCCATGGCGCAAATCGCCGAGCGCTGCGCCGTCGCAGGTCACTTGGGCGTGCGATTCGAGCCGATCCGACATGCGCAAATGAATCTTGCTGCCGGCGCGCACGACGATCGGACGGTTGCTCAGCGTGTGCGGACTGATCGGCGCGAGCACCCAGGCATCGAGGTCCGGCGCTACGATCGGACCGCCGCAGGAGAGCGCGTAGGCGGTCGAACCGGTCGCCGTGGCGATCACGATTCCATCACCGCCGTGCGAATTGACGAAACGGCCGTTGATCGAAGTTTCGAAGTCCAACATGCGGCCGGTCTCCCATTTGTTGACGACGACGTCGTTGAGCGCCAGCGCCCGCGCTGTGGGCGCCCCGTAGCGCTCCAGGCGCGCAGCCAGCAAGGAACGTCGGTCTTCCGTGTAGCGTCCCTCGAGCACCGAATCGACGTCCTGCAGCATCGAATTCGGGCTCACGTCGGTCAAAAAGCCCAGCCGGCCCCGATTGATGCCGATCAGCGGCACCGGATGGCCGGCGACCAAGCTCGCCGCGTAGAGCAGCGTGCCGTCTCCGCCGATCGCGATGATCAGGTCCGCCCGGCTCGCGAATGCGGTTTCGGGGCACTGCACGACGGTTTCGCTCGGGAAGGCCAAGCCGTTGCGCGGATCGACCAAGGCGCGCAGCCCACGGCTGAACAGATGCCCGGTGAGCGTCAACATGTAGTCGGAGACGCGGGAATCCTTGGCGTTACCGACGAGGGCGATGGACTTGAAAGGGTGAGGCATAGGCGGGATTCCTTGTAGCATGGGGGCGCCGTGCCGGTCACGCTCTTGACTTCCGACGGATACGCTAGTTACGTTCAACCCCGTATTATGGACCGCACTATGACAGACGAGGCCGATGTCTCTCTTACCGAGCGCGCTCAGCTGCTGCTCAAGGCCTTGATCGAAAATTACATTCGCGACGGCCAGCCCGTGGGCTCGCGTACGCTGTCGCGCGATTCCGGTTTGAGCCTCTCGTCGGCGACGATACGCAATGTCATGGCGGATTTGGAGTCACTCGGATTTGTCGCCTCGCCACACACCTCGGCAGGCCGGATACCCACTGATAAAGGCTATCGTTTTTTCGTCGACACGCTGCTCAAAGTGAAGCCGCTAGATCAGGAAGAGGTCGTGGAAATCGAGAGGCGCCTCGTGAGCGATCCGGCGAACGGCCGGTCCCTCGCGCAGACCGTGTCGCAGATGCTCTCGAGCGTGACCCATATGGCCGGCCTGGTCACGCTGCCGAATCCGAACTACGTCGCGTTATCGCAGATCGAATTCATCGCGCTGTCGGAGAATCGGGCGCTCGCGATCATGGTCATGAACAACCACGAGGTGCAGAACCGCGTGGTGCAGCTCGACCGCCCCTATTCTTCGGAAGAGCTGCGGCGCGCGGCGACCTACCTGAACGAGGCCTTTGCGGGACGTGCACTGCCCGAGGTGCGCGCGATGTTGGTCGAGCAGCTCAAGGACGCCCATCAGCACATGAACCGGCTCATGCTCGACGCCATTCAGGTCGCGCAAAAGGTCTTCGACCAAAATACACGGGACCGGGTCGAATACGTGATCGCCGGCGAGACCAATCTGATGGGTTTCGCGGAGCTCTCGAATGTCGAGCGGCTGCGCCGCCTGTTCGAGGCATTCAACGAGAAGCACGACATGCTGCGGCTCCTCGACAATTGCCTGCATGCCGACGGGATCCAGATTTTCATCGGCCATGAATCCGGCTACCGAATCCTGGACGACATCAGTGTGGTCACCGCGCCCTATATGCAGGGCAATCAAATCGCCGGCGTTTTGGGAATCATCGGGCCCACCCGTATGGCCTACGAGCGGGTCATACCGATCGTCGACCTGACCGCAAAACTGTTGGGTTCGGCCTTGAACGCGCGCAAATAGCCCCCAAATGGCAAGCTTCCAGCGGAAATGGCCGGAGCAGCCGCGCATTATCGGGAGCTAAGTCAACACGTGAATGAATCCAATCATGCCGACGGGCAAGCTGTGGGCGCCGGGCTCCCGCCCGGTGGACAGGCCACCGACGCCGCGGTCGCAGCGGCCGAAGCGAAGGCGCAGGAAAACTGGAACAGCTATTTGAGGTCGGTCGCCGAACTCGAAAACTACCGCAAGCGCGCCGAGCGGGAGATCGACAACGCCCGCAAATTCGCGATAGAGCGTTTTGCGCAGGAACTCGTGACGGTCGGCGACGCGCTCGAAGCCGGCATCAACGCGGGCGCGGCCAATCCGGGTCCGGTATTGCTCGAGGGCGCCCAGGCGACCCTGCGCCAGCTCTATCGTGCGTTCGACAAGGCGGGTATCAAGGTCATCGATCCGCTGTTGCAACCCTTTGATCCCGAATGGCATGAGGCCATGGTCGTGCAGGAGAGCGCCGACCAGCCGGCCAATACCGTGCTGGCGGTGATTCAGAAGGGCTATTCCCTGAACGGGCGCCTGCTGCGTCCCGCCAGGGTCATCGTCAGCAAGGCGCCGGGCAACGGCGGTAATTAAGCGCGGCGAGATTGAAAAAAGCGCCGAATACCCCATTTAACAGTCAGTAGCATCAGATTCCTTAGAGGTTTTACATATGGCAAAGATTATCGGCATCGATCTGGGTACGACGAACTCGTGCGTCTCGATCATGGAGGGCGGCAAGCCCAAGGTCATCGAAAATAGCGAAGGTGATCGCACGACGCCGTCGATCGTTGCCTTTACCAAGGACGGCGAAGTGCTGGTCGGACAATCCGCCAAGCGCCAAGCGGTTACCAATCCGCAAAACACGCTCGCCGCGGTCAAGCGGCTGATCGGCCGAAAGTTCACCGATGAGGTCGTTCAGAAAGACGTCTCGATGGTGTCCTACAAGATCGTCAAGGCCGACAACGGCGACGCCTGGGTTGAGGTGCAGGGCAAGAAAATGGCGCCCCAAGAGGTCTCCGCGCGCGTTCTCATGAAAATGAAGAAGACCGCCGAAGATTATCTCGGCGAACCGGTCACCGAGGCCGTGATCACGGTGCCGGCCTATTTCAACGACTCGCAGCGGCAGGCGACCAAGGATGCCGGGCGCATCGCGGGCCTCACCGTCAAGCGCATCATCAATGAACCGACGGCCGCGGCGCTTGCCTACGGCCTCGACAAAGACGGCGGCGACCGCAAGATCGCTGTCTATGACTTGGGCGGCGGCACCTTCGATGTCTCGGTCATTGAAATCGCGGAAGTCGACGGTGAGCGTCAGTTCGAAGTGCTCTCGACCAACGGCGATACGTTCTTGGGCGGCGAGGATTTCGATCTTCGCGTGATCAATTATCTCGCGGACGAATTCAAGAAAGAGAGCGGCATCGACGTGCGCCGTGATCCCTTGGCAATGCAACGGCTCAAGGAGGCATCGGAAAAAGCCAAGATCGAGCTGTCGTCGAGCCAGCAGACGGAAATCAACCTGCCGTACATCACGGCCGATGCGGCTGGGCCTAAGCATCTCAACATGAAGCTTACGCGTGCCAAGCTCGAGTCTCTGGTCGAGGACTTGGTGCAGAAGACCATAGAACCCTGCCGGATCGCGCTCAAGGACGCTGGTCTGTCGATGAAGGATGTCGGCGAGGTGATTCTCGTCGGCGGTCAGACGCGCATGCCGCTCGTGCAAAAGGCGGTCAAGGATTTCTTCGGCAAGGAGCCGCGCAAGGACGTCAATCCGGATGAGGCGGTCGCCGTCGGCGCCGCGATTCAGGGCGGCGTGCTCGCGGGCGACGTCAAGGACGTGCTGTTGCTCGACGTGACGCCGCTGTCTTTGGGTATCGAGACCCTCGGCGGTGTGATGACCAAGGTCATCGAAAAGAACACGACGATCCCGACCAAGGCTTCGCAGACGTTCTCGACGGCGGACGACAATCAGACCGGCGTCACGATACATGTGCTGCAGGGCGAGCGAGATCGCGCGGCCGACAATAAGTCGCTCGGGCGGTTCGATCTGTCGGATATTCCGCCGGCACCGCGCGGCATGCCGCAGATCGAGGTTGCCTTCGACATCGATGCCAACGGCATCTTGAATGTCTCGGCGAAGGACGTGAAGACCGGCAAGGAACAGCGCATCGTGATCAAGGCATCGAGCGGACTCTCGGAGGCCGAGATCAAGCGCATGGTCGCAGATGCCGAGGCGCACGCCGAGGAGGACAAGCGGTTCCGCGAGCTTGTCGGAGCGCGCAACAAGGCCGATGCGAGCGTTCATACGATCGAGAAGGCGCTCAAGGACCTGGGCGACAAGATTTCCGAGGACGAGAAGCGCGTTGCGAACGAGGCGATTGCGGCGGTCAAGACTGCGATCGCGGGCGACGACAAGGATGATATCGAGCGCAAGACTCAGGCACTCGACCAGGCATCGGCAGCTATACTGCAGAAGACTTATGATCAGTCGGCGGCGGGCGCGGCGGGCGCGGCGGGCGGTGAGGGCGCCGGCGCGGGTGCGCATGCGGAAGCCAAGAAAGACGACGTGCTCGATGCGGAATTTGAAGAAGTGAAGGAAAGCGATCGCAAGAAGGCTTGACGCCTTGGCTTGAGTGAGGTCGATCGAATCCCAAATACACCGCCGGCGCTGCCGGCGGTTTTTTGTATGGATGTGTAATGTCGAAGCCGGATTTCTACAAGCTCCTCGAACTGCCCCGCAATGCGTCCGAGGCCGATATCAAGAAGGCCTATCGGCGCCTCGCGATGAAATACCATCCGGATCGCAATCCCGACGACCCGGCCGCAGAACACCGATTCAAAGAGGCCAAAGAGGCCTACGAGGTGCTGACCGATCCGCAGAAGCGCGCTGCCTACGATCAGTTCGGACACGCCGGACTGCAAGGAGGTCGCGGCGGCTTCAGCGGTGCCGATGCGTTCGGTGACATCTTCGGTGAGATGTTCGGGGACATTTTCTCCGGCGGCGGCCGTAGCCGCTCGCAGGTATTTCGCGGTGCGGATCTGCGCTATGAACTCGAGCTCGATCTGGAGCAGGCGGTGTTCGGCACCGAAACCGAAATTCGCATCCCGACGCTCGCGGAGTGCAAAACCTGCGGCGGATCAGGCGCCGCCAAGGGCTCGACGCCCAAAACCTGCGACACCTGCAATGGGCACGGCCAAGTGCGCGTGCAGCAATCCATCTTCACGATCCAACAGCCCTGCCCGCGCTGCAAGGGGCGCGGCAAGATCATCAGCAATCCCTGCGATTCCTGTTTCGGCCAAGGCCGGGTCCGCCAGGAGAAGACGCTGGCCGTGACGGTGCCGGCGGGTGTCGACAACGGCGATCGCATTCGCTTGAGCGGCGAGGGTGAGGTGGGTCGCAACGGTGGTCCGACCGGCGATTTGTACGTCGAGATCCGGGTCCGCGAGCACGCGATTTTCGAGCGCGAAGGCAGCAATTTGTCGTGTGAAGTGCCGATCAGCTTTACGACCGCCGCCTTGGGCGGCGCGGTCGAGGTGCCCACGCTCGATGGCGAGGTCGTGCTCAAGATTCCCGCCGAGACGCAGTCCGGGCGGGTGTTTCGCGTGCGCGAGAAAGGGGTCGTGCCGGTGCGCGGCGGATCTTCGGGCGACCTCTTCTGTCGCGTGGTCATCGAGACTCCGGTCGGCTTGGAGGCCGAGCAGAAAGAGATGCTGCGCAAGTTCGAGGCGTCGCTGTCGCACGGCAGCCATAAACCCAAAGAGAAGACCTTCTTCGAGGGCGTGAAGAAGTTCTTCACCGGCGCCGTGGACTGACGGCGATGAGCCCCCCGCATCAGCTCGTGATTTTCGGCGCAACGGGCCGCATGGGCCGGTCACTGGTGCACGCCTTGGCCGAGAACCCGCGCTTCGCGCTGAAGGGCGCGGTTGCCTCGCCGTCGAGCGCCGGCCTCGGCAAGAGCCCGTTTGGCGCCGGCACCGCGGGTGGCGTCGTGATCACCGACGACGCGCAGCGCGCGCTCGCAGGAGCCACGCTCGCGATCGACTTCAGTCTGCCGCAAGCGGTCGGCGCACACGCCTGTGCCTGCGCCGAGGCCGGCGTGCCGCTGCTGGTCGGCGCGACCGGATTGGACGCGGCGGCGCTCGCGAGCGTCGAGAGCGCGGCGCGGCGCATCGCGGTACTGCTGGCGCCGAACACGAGCATCGGGGTGGCGGTTGTCGCCAAATTGGTGGCACTTGCGGCCGAGGCGCTGGGGCCCGGCTATGACGTCGAGATCCTCGAGGCGCATCACCGCATGAAGCGTGACGCGCCCTCCGGCACGGCGCTGCGGCTGGGCGAGACCGTGGCGCGCGTTCGCGGCAGGACATTGGATCGGAGCGCGGTTTACGACCGGCACGGCCAAACGGGTCCGCGCGAGCCGGGCAGCATCGGCTTTTCGGTCGTTCGGGCCGGCGACATCGTCGGCGAACACACGGTGCTGTTTGCCGCTGAGGGGGAGCGCATCGAGATCACGCATCGCGCAACCGATCGGCTCGGCTTCGCCCGGGGTGCGCTACGGGCAGCCGAGTGGCTGATCGGCAGGCCCGCGGGCTTGTATCGCATGGAGGATCTGGTCGGCCCATAGCGAAGGCCATAGACAGGCATCGTGCGCATCGTTAATATTCGCGCCCGGAATCTGATAGCTGTTCAAACCATAAAGCGGGAGGCTGTTCTGACGAGCGCCTCCCGCTTTGCGCATCTACGGAATGCTCCGTAGCGCAAAGCGAGGAACCGGAGTGTCGACACCTGCAGTGCTAGCTCTCGAAGATGGCACCGTGTTTCGAGGCGTCTCTGTCGGCGCGAAAGGAAACACGACGGGTGAGGTGGTATTCAATACGGCGATGACCGGCTATGAGGAGATCCTCACCGACCCGTCGTATTGCCGTCAAATCGTGACGCTCACGTATCCTCACGTCGGCAACACCGGTACGACGCCTGAGGATTTGGAATCGGCCCAGGTTTATTCGGCCGGACTCGTGATTCGCGACTTGCCGCTGCTGTATTCGAATTGGCGAGCAACCGAATCGCTCTCGAGTTTCTTGGTTCGCTGCAAGGTCGTCGCGATTGCGGAAATCGACACCCGTAAGCTCACGCGCCTGCTGCGCGAGAAAGGCGCGCTCTCCGGTTGCATCATGACCGGCGAGACGATCGACGAAGCGAATGCGATCCGCGCCGCGAAGAAGTTTCCAGGATTGAAGGGCATGGATCTGGCCAAGGCGGTGACCACCAAACGCATGTACCAGTGGAACGATGGTCCCGTCTGGAACTCGCCGCTCAAGGCGCCGCGTCCACAGAGTCGCCTGCACGTCGTCGCCTACGACTTCGGCATCAAGCGCAACATTCTGCGGATCCTCTCGGAGCATGGCTGTCGGATGACGGTAGTCCCCGCACAAACTCCGGCAGATCAAGTACTTGCAATGAATCCTGATGGTATTTTCTTATCCAATGGACCGGGCGACCCCGAGCCTTGTGATTACGCGATCGAAGCGATTCGGCGGTTTCTCGAGACCGAACTGCCGATCTTCGGTATTTGCCTGGGTCACCAATTGCTCGGTCTGGCGAGCGGCGCGAAGACCATCAAAATGAAGTTCGGCCATCATGGTGCCAATCATCCGGTGCTCGAAATCGATTCGGGACGGGTGTTCATTTCGAGCCAAAACCATGGCTTCTCGGTCGACGAATCGACGCTGCCGCCGACGCTGCGGGCGACTCACCGCTCGCTATTCGACGGATCGCTGCAGGGTCTTGCACGCACCGACAAGCCGGCGTTCAGTTTTCAGGGGCACCCCGAGGCGAGCCCGGGTCCGCATGAATTGAAGCTGCTGTTCGAGCATTTCATGTATCTGATGGTCAAGCGCGTGCAGGCCAACTCGCGGACTCGCCTACCGATCAAACAAAAATCGGCTGAGAGTTAGGCCGTGCCGAAACGTACCGATATCGACACGATCCTGATCATCGGCGCCGGCCCCATCATCATCGGCCAGGCTTGCGAGTTCGACTATTCTGGAGCTCAAGCCTGTAAAGCATTGAAAGAAGAGGGTTACCGGGTCGTCCTCGTGAATTCGAATCCGGCGACCATCATGACCGATCCGGAGATGGCCGATGCGGTCTACATCGAACCGATCAACTGGCGCACGATCGCGCGCATCATCGAAAAAGAGCGGCCGCAGGCCTTGCTGCCGACCATGGGCGGTCAGACGGCACTGAACACGGCGCTCGACCTCGCGCGTGAAGGCGTGCTCGATAAATTCAACGTCGAACTGATCGGCGCGTCGAAGCGCGCCATCGACATGGCCGAGGATCGGGAACTGTTTCGCCGCGCGATGTCGGAGATCGGACTTGCGACCGCGCGGGCGCGCATCGCGCACAGCATGGAGGAGGCGCTCGCGGTTCAATCCGAGATCGGCTTTCCGACCGTGATTCGGCCTTCCTTTACGCTCGGCGGCAGCGGCGGCGGCATCGCGTACAACCGCGAGGAATTCGAGGCGATCGTCGGACGCGGGCTCGATGCCTCGCCGACCAACGAGGTGTTGCTCGAGGAGTCGGTCGTCGGCTGGAAAGAATTCGAGATGGAGGTCGTGCGCGACCGCAACGACAACTGCATCATCATCTGCGCGATCGAGAACATCGATCCGATGGGTGTGCACACGGGGGATTCCATCACGGTCGCCCCCGCGCAAACCCTGACCGACAAGGAGTATCAGCGGCTGCGCGATGCTTCGATCGCGGTGCTGCGCAAGATCGGCGTGGACACGGGCGGTTCGAACGTCCAATTCGCGATCAATCCCGACGACGGCAGGGTGCTGGTCATCGAGATGAATCCGCGCGTATCCCGTTCCTCGGCGCTCGCCTCGAAGGCGACCGGTTTTCCGATCGCGAAGGTCGCGGCCAAGCTTGCGGTAGGTTACACGCTCGACGAATTGAAAAACGAGATCACCGGCGGGGCGACACCGGCCGCCTTCGAACCATCAATCGATTACGTGGTGACCAAAATCCCGCGTTTCACGTTCGAGAAGTTCCCCGGTGCCAACACGCGCCTGACGACGCAGATGAAATCCGTCGGCGAAGCGATGGCGATCGGGCGTACCTTCCAGGAATCGATGCAGAAGGCGCTGCGCAGCCTCGAGACGGGCCTCGACGGGTTCGACGAGCAGATGACGCTGCCTCTCAACGAGGAGGCTGCGACCCAGCTCGCTTATGAGCTGCGCTGGCCGGGACCGAACCGGATTCTCTATGTCGCCGACGCATTCCGGGCCGGATGGACGCGCGCGCAAGTGTTCGAGGCAACCGGTATCGATCCCTGGTTCCTCGCACAGATCGAGGATTTGCTGCGCGAGGAAGCGCAGCTGCGCGAGCAAGGGTTCGACAGCCTCGACCACGCGCGCATGCGCGCGCTGAAGCGCAAGGGCTTTGCGGATGCGCGGATCGGCGCCCTGACCGGTCGCGACGATGCGACCGTGCGCGCGAAGCGCCGCAAGCTCGGCATCCATCCGGTCTACAAACGCGTCGATACCTGTGCCGCCGAATTCGCGACCTCAACGGCCTACCTCTATTCGACTTACGAAGAAGAGTGCGAGGCGAATCCAACAAATCGTCGAAAAATCATGATATTAGGAGGAGGTCCTAATAGAATAGGTCAGGGAATAGAATTCGATTATTGCTGCGTCCACGCCGCGATGGCGCTGCGCGAGGACGGTTTCGAGACGATCATGGTCAATTGCAATCCGGAAACCGTCTCGACCGATTACGACACGTCCGACCGGCTCTATTTCGAACCGCTGACGTTCGAAGACGTCATGGAAATCATCGAGAAGGAAAAACCCGAGGGCGTGATCGTCCAGTTCGGCGGCCAGACGCCGCTCAAGCTGTCGCGGGCGATTGCCGCGGCCGGCGGCCCGATCATCGGCACGACGCCCGATAGCATCGATGTCGCCGAGGATCGGGAGCGCTTTCAGAAATTGGTGGCGACACTCAAGCTCAAACAACCGGCCAACGCGACGGCGCGCGCCGAGGAGCAGGCGGTGCTGCTCGCGCGCGACGTGGGATTCCCGCTGGTCGTGCGCCCGAGCTACGTGCTCGGCGGGCGCGCAATGGAGGTCGTCTTCAACGAGGACGATTTGCGCCAGTACATGCTCGACGCGGTCAAGGTTTCGAACGACAGCCCGGTATTGCTCGACCGCTTTCTCGATCTCGCGATCGAGGTCGACGTCGATGCGGTCAGCGACGGCGAAGATGTGCTGATCGGCGGCATCATGGAGCACATCGAACAGGCCGGGGTCCACTCCGGCGATTCGGGCTGCTCGCTGCCGCCGAACGGCTTGTCGAAAGAGATCCAGGACGAGCTGCGCGTTCAAACGCGCAAGCTCGCCAAGGCGCTGAACGTCGTCGGCCTGATGAACATCCAGTTCGCGATTCAAAGCGGCGTCATTTATATCCTCGAAGTCAACCCGCGCGCCTCGCGAACCGTGCCGTTCGTCTCCAAGGCGACCGGCGTGCCGCTCGCCAAGGTTGCGGCCAGGGTCATGACCGGCAAAACGCTCGCGATGCAGGGCCGCACCGTGGAGCGCATCCCGCCGTATTTTTCGGTCAAGGAAGCGGTGTTCCCGTTCATCAAGTTCCCCGAGGCCGACCCGATTCTGGGCCCCGAAATGAAATCCACGGGCGAGGTCATGGGCACCGGACACACGTTTGGCGAGGCCTATGCGAAAGCGCAGGCGGCGTCCGGAGTCATATTGCCGACGCGCGGACTATGCTTCATCAGCGTGCGGGATCGGGACAAGCCGGCGGCCGTGCCGCTCGCCCGCATGCTCATCGAGCGCGGCTTCGAAATCGCCGCGACCGGCGGTACTGCGCAAAGTCTCGAAGAGTCTGGCATCATCTGCCGGCGCGTCAACAAAGTGCGCGAAGGCCGGCCGCACGTGGTCGACATGATCAAAAACGACGAGATTGCGCTCATCGTGAACACCACCGAAGGCAAGCAGGCGGTGCGCGAGTCGCGGTCGATCCGGCGCGAAGCGGTCGCTCGCAGGGTGACTTACTACACAACAGTGGCGGCGGCGCGGGCCACCTGCGATGCGCTCGATCACCTCGGCGACAGTGACGTGAATCGTCTCCAAGATTTGCACAAGGAATTGCTGGCGTGAAGCGAACTCCGATGACACTGCGCGGCGCCGAGCGGCTCCGTGCAGAATTGAAGAAACTCAAGAGCCATGACCGGCCGACCGTGATCAAGGCGATCGCGGAAGCGCGTGCGCACGGTGATTTGAGCGAAAACGCCGAGTATCACGCGGCGCGCGAACAGCAAAGCTTCATCGAAGGGCGCATCAACGAGATCGAGCACCGGCTGTCGAGTTCCGAAGTCATCGATGTGACCACGCTGGTCGCGAGCGGGCGCGTCGTATTCGGCGCGACCATCGAGCTCGAAGACCAAGACGGCGGCAGCAAGGTCCAATATCAACTCGTCGGCGACGACGAGGCCGACATCAAGCATGGGCTGCTGTCGGTCTCCTCGCCGATCGCCCGCGCGTTGATCGGTAAGTCCGAGGGCGACGTCGTCGATGTCACCACACCGGGCGGGACGCGCAGCTACGAGATCGTCTCGGTGCGCTACGTGTGAGGCAGGTCCAAAACGCGTACCGCGTGCTCGTCGTGCTCATGGCCGGCAGTCTGTGGTCCGCGGCGCTGATCGTCGCGCCGACGCTTTTTTACGAGCAGCCCGACCGGCAGCTCGCGGGCCAGCTGGCCGGGCACATATTCAGCATCGAAACGCATCTGGCGATTGCGGTGGCGCTGGTGGGCTTGCTGTTGCCGGGGCGCACGAAAATGGTGCCTGCCTATCTGGCGGCCGCGATGCTTGCAGTCAATGAATGGGTTTTGCGGCCGATGATGGGCCAGGCGCGCCTGCATGGCGCGAGCTACGGTCTCGGCTTCGGCGCCTGGCACGGGGTGTCGTTCCTGCTATACCTGGTCGCCGCCTTCGCGGTACTGGTATTAGTCTGGAAGAATGATTTTCGATAGATCCGGGCGCCGCCGGTAGAACACCCCGACATGCCCGACGCGCTGCACGATTTCGCTCGCGGTCCGGTCTGCGAGTGACGCGAGGGCGGCGTTGCGGACGTCCCGATCGCCCACGCGAGCGCTGACTTTGACCAACTCATGGTCGTTCAGGGCTCGCTCGAGCTCGTTCGCGACCGCATCGGTAAGGCCCGCATTGCCGAGCATGACGATCGGACTGAGCGGATGCGCCAAGCGGCGTAGGTGTTTCCGTTGTTTTTCGTTGAGTGGCATGGCGCCAGTATAAAGTACCCGGTAAAGATCCAATGCCCAAACGTTCCAAGAGCAGCTCCCGGTGGCTGGCCGAACACGCCAACGACGAGTTCGTGAAGCGGGCGCAGCGCGAAGGCTGGCGCTCACGCGCCGTATTCAAGCTCGAGGAGATCCAGCAGCGCGAACGGCTGTTGCGGCCCGGTATCCGCTGCGTCGACCTGGGGGCGGCCCCCGGTGGCTGGAGCCAGTACGCAGCACGGATCGTGGGCGCCAGCAGCCGGATCGTTGCAACCGATATCTTGCCGATGGATGCGATCCCGGGCGTCGAATTCGTCCAAGGGGACTTTCGCGAGGCGGCAGTCCTGGACGAGGTCCTGCGGCGGGTCGGGGATAGCAAAGTCGACCTTGTTTTGTCGGATATGGCCCCCAACATGGCTGGAATCGATGCCGTGGACCAGCCGCGGTCGATGTTCCTAGCGGAGCTTGCGTTCGAGTTCGCCGACCGCGTATTGGCACCCGGCGGGGATATTTTGGTGAAGCTGTTCCAAGGCGAGGGGTTTGATCAGATCATCCGGGATGCGCGCCTGCGCTATGGCAGGGTGGTGACCAAAAAGCCGAAGGCGTCACGAACCCGCAGTCCCGAGATCTATCTGTTGGCGCGGCAGTTTGGGATGGTGTAACGTCGGGAACGCCCGTCAGGCTTTTTTGTCGTATTTTGAACACGACTGTAGGTGAAACTTGAACGATCTGACGAAACAAATCCTTCTGTGGGTCGCGCTCGCGGTGATTCTGCTCGCAATATTCAGCCAGTTCGGCATGCGTTCGGGCCAGCCGGCGACGATCGACTATTCGCAATTCTTGAGCGAAGTGAAGAGCAGCAATATCGAATCCGTGACGCTCAAGGGCGAAATCATCGAAGGTAAGCGCCGATCGGGCGATTCGTTCGTGACCTACAACCCGGAGACCGGCAACGGCGCGTTGATCGGGCTGCTGCAATCGCAGGGCGTGAAGTTTCGCGGCGAGCCGCCCAAGCAGCAATCGGTACTCGTCCAGTTGTTGATCTCCGCGTTTCCAATTCTGATCCTCATCGGATTCTGGGCCTACTTCATGCGCCAGATGCAGGGTGCATCCGGCGGCCGCGGCGCGATGTCTTTCGGCAAGAGCCGCGCACGCTTGCTCGGCGAAGACCAGGTCAACGTGACCTTTGCGGATGTCGCAGGCGTCGAGGAGGCGAAGCAGGAAGTCGTCGAAATCGTCGACTTTTTGAAGGATCCCGGCAAATTTCAGAAGCTCGGCGGAAAGATTCCGAAGGGCGTGCTCATGGTCGGCTCGCCGGGAACCGGCAAGACACTGCTCGCCCGCGCGATCGCCGGCGAAGCCAAAGTGCCGTTCTTCACGATCTCGGGTTCGGATTTCGTCGAAATGTTCGTCGGTGTCGGCGCGTCGCGCGTGCGCGACATGTTCGAGCAGGCGAAGAAGCATGCGCCTTGCATCATCTTCATCGACGAAATCGATGCGGTCGGCCGGCATCGCGGCGCGGGCTTGGGCGGCGGGCATGACGAACGCGAGCAGACGCTGAACCAATTGCTGGTCGAAATGGACGGGTTCGAGGGTAACGAGGGCATCATCGTGATCGCCGCGACCAATCGCCCGGACGTGCTCGACCCGGCGCTGCTGCGTCCGGGCCGCTTCGACCGCCAGGTCGTCGTACCGCTGCCCGATGTGCGCGGCCGTGAACAGATTCTCAAGGTGCACATGCGCAAGGTGCCGCTCGGCGATAACGTCAAGCCCTCGGTGATTGCGCGCGGCACGCCTGGCTTTTCGGGCGCGGATCTCGCAAACCTGGTCAACGAAGCGGCGCTGTTCGCCGCGCGCGGCAACAAGCGATCGGTCACGATGGAGGAGTTCGAGCGCGCCAAGGACAAGATCATGATGGGCGCCGAACGGCGGTCGATGGTCATGACCGAGGAAGAGAAGCGCAACACGGCCTATCATGAAGCCGGCCATGCAATCGTGGGACTGAGCGTTCCCGAGCACGATCCGGTATACAAAGTCACGATCATTCCTCGCGGCCGCGCACTCGGCGTCACGATGTTCCTGCCGGAAGGGGATCGCTATAGCACCAGCAAGCGCCGGCTCGAGAGCCGGATCGCGACGCTGTTCGGCGGCCGCGTCGCCGAGGAACTCGTGTTCGGCGCCGATGCAGTCACGACCGGCGCCTCGAACGACATCGAACGAGCCACCGAACTTGCGCGCAACATGGTCACGCGCTGGGGACTGTCGGACCGACTGGGGCCGCAGACCTACAGCGAAGAGTCCGGCGAGGTTTTTCTCGGCCGCAGCGTGACCCAGCACAAGCAGGTCTCCGACGTCACCGCGCACGTGATCGACGAAGAAGTACGCCATGTCATCGACAGCAATTACCAGCGCGCTTACAACATCATCAAGACCAATATGGACAAATTGGAAGCGATGTCGGCCGCGCTCATCAAATACGAGACGATCGACGAGGAACAGATCAAGGACATCATGGAGGGCAAGACTCCCCGTCCGCCCCGCGATTGGGACGACACACCGTCGCCCACGCCGCGAGGACCCTCGGCTGAAAAGCCCACGACGCCGCTGGTCAGTCCCGCCGGCCAGCACTGAGGCGAAGCGCCGAGCTGCGGATCCCCATGAGGCCGGCGGCCTGAACTGCCGGCCTTCATTTTATCGGCACAGATGATCTGGCGCTGTCGACATCGAATCCTGGACCTCGGCCATCCAATCGTCATGGGCGTGCTCAATGCGACGCCGGATTCGTTCTACGACGGCGGGCGCTATGCGAATTTTGGCGCTGCGCTGGACCAGGGTGCGCGCATGGTCGCGGAGGGCGCCGCAATCATCGACGTCGGCGGTGAATCGACCCGCCCCGGTGCGGCTGAAGTCGACGAGTCGATCGAACTCGAGCGCGTCGTGCCGCTCATCGAGGCACTCGCGGCGCGTTTCGACGTTGCGATCTCCATCGATACGAGCAAGCTTGGCGTCATGGCTGCGGCGGTCGGCGCAGGCGCCTCGATCGTCAACGACATCTATGCGCTGCGCGCGAACGGTGCGCGCGAATGGGCGGCGACGGCCGGCGTCGGAGTCTGTCTGATGCACATGCAGGGTGAGCCGCGCACGATGCAGCTGCATCCTCATTACGACGACGTCGTCGCCGAGGTCGCCGATTTTCTGGTGCGTCGGCGCGAAGCGTGCATCGCTGCCGGGATCGGCAGCGATGCGATCGTGCTCGATCCGGGCATCGGCTTCGGTAAGTCGGCGGCACATAATTCGGGCCTGCTGCGCGGGCTCTCGACGCTGGTCGACCTGGGTTCGCCGGTGCTCGTCGGCGTCTCGCGCAAGAGTTTGATCGGACATCTGCTGGGTGGCCGCACGGCCGAGCAGCGCTTGAACGGCGGTTTGGGATTGGCCGCACTCAGCGTGAGCCTGGGCGCGAGTATCATCCGCACTCACGACGTCGCACCGACTGTCGACGCAATCCGTGTCGTCGATGCGGTGCTCAAAGGATGAATCGAAGGTGACGAATTCCTATTTTGGCACCGATGGGGTGCGCGGCCGAGTCGGACAGAGTCCGATGACCGTCGATTTCGCACTGCGCCTCGCGAACGCGGCCGCACGGGTGCTCGCGCCCGACGGCGGCCGCGTGCTGATCGGCAAGGACACGCGGGTCTCGGGATACATGTTCGAGTCTGCGCTCGAGGCGGGATTCGTTGCAGCGGGCGTCAACGTCATGCTCATCGGTCCGTTGCCGACGCCGGGCATCGCCTATATCACGCGCCGTTTGGGCTGCCGCTTCGGCGTCGTGATCAGCGCATCGCACAATCCCTATCAAGACAACGGCATCAAATTCTTCGATTCGACGGGCAGCAAATTGTCCGATGAGGTTGAGCGGCAAATCGAAGAGCTCATCGACGGGCCCGTGATTACGCAGGAGTCGCCGCGGCTCGGTAAGGCGACGCGGATCGACCGCAGCCGCACTCATTACCAGGAATTCTGCGCCTCGACGATTCCCGCCGGCATGACGCTCGAGGGCTATAAGATCGTGATCGACTGCGCCAACGGCGCCGGCTACAAGGTCGCGCCGCGCGTGCTCGCCGACCTTGGCGCCGAGATCGTGCCGATCGGTTGTTCGCCGAACGGCCGCAACATCAATGACAGCTGCGGCTCGACGGCGCCGGAATTGTTGCAACTGACCGTACCCGGCGTTCGCGCGCAAGTCGGTCTTGCGCTCGACGGCGACGGCGATCGAGTGCTCATGGTCGATGCGCTCGGGCGCATCGTCGATGGCGATCAATTGCTGTTCATTTTGGCCGTGGCGCGCCACGCAGCCGGCGAGCTCAAGGGTCCGGTCGTCGGCACCGTCATGAGCAACCTCGGCCTCGAGCACGCTTTCGCGCAGCGAGACATCAATTTCGTGCGTGCGCAGGTCGGCGATCGTAATGTGCTTGCGCTGCTCAATGAGACCGGCGGCACGCTCGGCGGCGAGACCTCCGGACATATCCTCTGCTTGGACAAGACCACGACCGGTGATGGGCTCGTGAGCGCGCTGCAGGTGCTGGCCGTCATGAAGCAGAGCGGCGCGAGCCTGGCGGAGCTCGCCGCCACGATGCCCAAGTATCCGCAGGTGCTGCTCAACGTCGAAGTCGAGCGTCGCTTCGATCCCTTGGCCGATCCCGCGGTGCGCGCGGTCGTGGCCGAGGTCGAGCGGCGTTTCGAAGGACGCGGCCGGATCGTGCTGCGCGCATCGGGCACGGAGCCCTTGATCCGGGTCATGGTCGAGGGCTACGACGCGGCGCTCGTCAAAAAAGGCGCAGCCGATATCGCGCGGGCGGTCGAGGCGGCTGCGAAGGGCCGCGGCTGAGCCGAGGACTTGCAGTTAGCGGCCTGCAAGGCTAATCTTCGCCGCCTTTCCCGCAGAGTCGAATCCTGAGGTAGGTGCCTATGCGTCGTCCGATGGTGGCGGGTAATTGGAAAATGAACGGGTTGCGCGCGTCGAATTCCGCGTTGCTCGCGGATTTGGAGCTGCGGCTGAAACCCCAGTGGCCGATCGACATCGCGGTATTTCCGCCCTATGTCTACCTGGCTGATGCGGTGCGGACGCTCGATGAGGGCATGATCGCGGTCGGTGCCCAAGACGTGTGCGCCGAAAGCTCGGGTGCGTTTACCGGCGAGGTGGCCGCGGCGATGCTCAAGGACGTGGGCTGCTCGCTGGTGATCGTGGGACATTCGGAACGCCGGCACTGGTACCACGAGGACGATGCGATGGTCGCGCGCAAGTTTGCGGCGGCTGCGGCCGCGGGACTCACGCCGGTGTTATGTCTTGGCGAGACGCTCGATGAGCGAGAGGCGAACAAGACGGAAGCCGTCGTGGCGCGCCAGTTGGATGCCGTGATTGCGTTGAACGGAGTGGAGCGCTTGGCGAACGCGGTGATCGCCTATGAACCGGTCTGGGCGATCGGCACGGGTCGTACCGCGTCCCCCGAGCAAGCGCAGGCGGTGCATGCATTCATTCGCCGTCGGGTTGCGGAACAAAATGATAGAATCGCGGGACAAACGCGCATCTTGTATGGCGGCAGCGTGAAAGCCGGCAATGCGGCAGACTTATTTTCGATGCCCGACGTGGATGGTGGTTTGGTGGGAGGCGCTTCATTGAGCGCCGACGAATTTTATGAGATATGCGCGGCTGCGGCCGCTCGCCATTGAGAGTTTTTTATGCTGCGTGCTTTTATTTTGGCTGTGCATGTGCTGCTCGCATTCATGATCGTCCTGCTCGTGCTGGTGCAGCGGGGCAAGGGCGCGGAGGCCGGTGCGGGCTTCGGCTCGGGTGCCTCCGGCACGGTATTCGGCGCGCGCGGAACGAGCACGTTGTTTTCCCGCCTGACCGCGGTGTTCGCCGCGCTGTTTTTCGTAACGAGTCTTACTCTCGCTTACGTCGGAACGCGCGCGAGCGCGGTGCCGACGACGCTGCTCGAGCGTGCGGCGCAGGCCGAGACGACGAGCGCGGTGCCGTCGACACCTCCACCGCCCTCGACCGAGCCGATGCAGGCGCCCGCGAATCCGGCGCCCGCGGCGGCGCCGACCGGATCAGCCGCGCAAGGCGCACCGGCGGCGCCGGCAAGCAAGCCTTGAACGATTTTGAAGCGATGATTTAGAAGAGATGATCAAGAGCCGACGTGGCGAAATTGGTAGACGCGCTAGTTTGAGGGGCTAGTGGGGCAACCTGTGCCGGTTCGAGTCCGGCCGTCGGCACCATCTCTTGCGATACGTGAAGCGGCGCGCCTGCTACAATATCGGCTTAACTAAACGTCGGAAGATTTACCGCAAAAAAATGCGCGGATCATGTTGCGACAATATCTGCCTATATTGATCTTTTTGGGACTCGCCGCCGTACTCGGCCTGGCGCTGTTCACGATCGGCTGGATCGCAGGTCCGCGCCGTCCCGATGCGGAAAAACTCTCCCCGTACGAATGCGGCTTCGAGGCGTTCGAAGATTCCCGCATGCGCTTCGATGTGCGCTATTACCTCGTAGCGATCATATTCATCGTGTTCGATTTGGAAATCGCGTTCTTTTTCCCATGGGCCGTTTCGCTCGGGCGCACCGGCACGTTCGGACTCATCGGGATGTTGGTTTTTGCCTCGATTCTGGTCGTTGCGCTGGTTTACGACTATAAGAAGGGGGCATTGGAATGGGACTAGATGCCGTCACCGCCGGGGCCGGCGCGGCGCCGGGATTCGAAGTCACGACGGTCGACAAGCTGATCAATTGGGCGCGCACCGGCTCGCTATGGCCGATGACCTTCGGTCTCGCTTGCTGCGCAGTCGAAATGATGCAGGCGGGCGCGGCGCGTTACGACCTTGACCGTTTCGGCATCGTGTTCCGACCGAGTCCGCGCCAGTCCGACGTCATGATCGTCGCCGGCACGCTGGTCAATAAGATGGCACCGGCGCTGCGCAAGGTTTACGACCAGATGTCGGAACCGAGATGGGTCATCTCGATGGGTTCGTGCGCGAACGGCGGCGGCTACTATCATTACTCCTACGCGGTCGTACGCGGTTGCGATCGCATCGTACCGGTCGACGTCTATGTGCCCGGATGCCCGCCGACGGCCGAGGCCTTGATCTACGGCATCATCCAGCTGCAGAGCAAGATCAGGCGCAATAAGGCAATTGTCCGATGACGGCGGGCGGGCCGACGAATGCAGAGAGCAGCGCTCCCGAGTCCATCGCGGGACTGACGCGCGTCGAGGAACTCGCCCAGGTATTCGCGCGGATGCTCGCCGATCAACTGATCGAAGTGCCGAGCCGTGAAGGGGAATTGACATACGAGGTGCCGCACGAGCGGTTGCTCAAGCTTGCGGAATTCCTGCGTGATGCACCCGAACTGAAGTTCGAGATGTGCATGGACGTTTGCGGCATCGACTATTTGGAATATGGGCGCGCCGAGTGGAAGACCGTCGCCGCGACCGCGTCCGGCTTCAGCCGCGGTGTTGCGCGAGTCGGCGCCGCGAGCGAGGATATCGATGACTCCACCCACGCAACGCCGGCCGCGGGCCGGCGCTTTGCGGTCGTCTACCATTTGCTGTCCGTGTCGCTCAATCAGCGCGTGCGGTTGCGGGTCTTCTGCCCCGACGACGAGCAGCCGATCGTGGATTCGGTGAGCGGCATCTGGGCATCGGCCGATTGGTTCGAGCGCGAGGCGTTCGACCTATTCGGCATTCTGTTCCGCGGACACCCGGATCTGCGGCGCCTGTTGACCGATTACGGGTTCATCGGCCATCCGTTCCGCAAGGACTTTCCGCTGACCGGCAACGTCGAGGTTCGCTACGATCCGGAGAAGGGTCGCGTCGTCTATGAGCCGGTCACGATCGACCCGCGAATACTCGTACCGAAGGTCATTCGCGGCGACAACCGCTACGATCCGCAGCTCACGAGCCCGCCACCGGCACCGTCGGGCAAGCCCAATGTCTGAGATACGCAATTTCACGATGAACTTCGGGCCGCAACACCCGGCGGCGCACGGCGTGCTGCGACTGGTGTTGGAGATGGACGGCGAGGTGATTCGCAAGGCCGATCCGCACATCGGGCTACTGCATCGCGGCACCGAAAAACTCGCCGAAAGCAAGCCGTTCAATCAATCGATCGGTTACATGGATCGACTCGACTACGTCTCGATGCTCTGCAACGAGCATGCGTACGTGCTCGCAATCGAGAAATTGCTGCGCATCGAGCCGCCGCTGCGCGCGCAATACATCCGCGTGATGTTCGATGAAATCACGCGCATCCTCAACCATCTGATGTGGCTGGGCGCGCACGGTCTCGACATCGGCGCGATGACCGTATTCTTGTTCTGTTTTCGTGAACGCGAAGATCTCATGGATTGCTACGAGGCCGTGTCGGGCACGCGAATGCACGCCACTTATTATCGGCCGGGCGGTGTTTATCGCGATTTGCCGGACGCAATGCCGCAGTACCAGTACAACGATTGGCGCAGCAAGAAGGACGTCGACCGCCTCAATGCGCGGCGCAGCGGCGGGCTGCTGGACTTCATCGAGGACTTCACGCGGCGTTTTCCGAAGTGCGTCGATGAATACGAAACTTTGCTGACCGACAACCGTATTTGGAAGCAGCGCACGGTCAACATCGGCGTGGTGAGCCCCGAGCGCGCGTTGCAGCTCGGCTTTTCCGGGCCGATGTTGCGCGGTTCGGGCTTTGAGTGGGACCTGCGCAAGAAGCGGCCCTATGAGGTCTACGATCGCGTCGACTTCGATATCCCGGTCGGCGTCGGCGGCGATTGCTATGCGCGCTATTTGGTGCGTGTCGAGGAGCTGCGCCAGTCGAATCGCATCATCGAGCAGTGCGTCAAATGGCTCAGGGAAAATCCCGGCCCGGTCATGATCGAAGACCGCAAGATACGGCCGCCGCGTCGCGAGGAGATGAAGGGCGACATGGAATCCTTGATTCATCATTTCAAGCTGATGACCGAGGGCTATAGCGTGCCGGAGGGCGAGATCTATGCGGCGGTCGAGGCGCCGAAGGGCGAACTCGGCGTGTATTTGGTTTCCGACGGCGCGAACAAGCCGTATCGGCTGAAAGTGCGCGCTCCGGGTTTCGCGCATCTCTCCTCGCTCGACGAAATGGTGCGCGGTCACATGTTGGCCGACGTCGTGGCCGTCATCGGCACGCAGGATATCGTTTTTGGGGAGGTCGACCGATGAGCATCGATCAGTCGCAGGGTTCCGAGAATTCCGCGGGCACGCCGCTGTCGGCTCATTTGCGCACGGAGATCGACCGCTGGGTCGCAAAGTTTCCGCCCGAACGCAAGCGCTCCGCGGTCATCGCGGCGCTCCATGCCGCGCAGCATGAGAACAACGGCTACCTCACGGTGCCGCTCATGGACGGAATTGCGGCCTACTTGGGGCTTGCACCCATGCAGGTCTACGAGGTCGCGAGCTTCTATTCGATGTTCGAGACACACGCGGTCGGCCGCCATCACGTCTCGGTGTGCACGAACATTTCCTGCATGTTGCGCGGCGCCGAGGACTTGGTGGCCCATGTCGAGGGCAAGCTCGGCATCAAGACGGGCGAGAGCACGCCCGACGGGCGCATTTTCCTGAAATGCGAGGAGGAATGCCTCGCCGCCTGCGTCGGAGCGCCGATGATGATGGTCGATCATGTCTATCACGAGAATCTGACGCCCGCGAAGATCGATCGAATCTTGGACGAATTGAAATGACGCTGCGAGACGAGCGATGAGCATCGAGCAAAACCTCTGCGTGTTCGAAGCATTGCGTCACGAGCGGTCGTGGACGCTCGAGTCGTATCGTGGTTTCGGCGGCTATCGGGCCTGGGAGAAAATCCTGCGCGAGAAGACGCCGCGCGAGAACATCATCGAGGACGTCAAGTCCTCGGGCTTGCGCGGGCGCGGCGGCGCCGCGTTCCCGATGGGTGTCAAATGGGGATTCATGCCGCGCAGCTCGCCGGTGCAAAAATACGTGGTCTGCAATTCCGATGAGTCGGAGCCTGGAACCTGCCACGATCGGGACATCCTGCGATACAACCCGCATTCGGTCATCGAGGGCATGGCGATCGGCGGTTATGCAATGACCGCGACCGTCGGATACAACTACATTCGCGGCGAATTCCTCGCCGAACCGATCCCGCGTTTCGAAGCGGCGCTCGCCGAGGCCTATGCGGCCGGCTTGCTCGGCAAGAACATCCAGGGGTCCGGCATTGATTTCGACTTGCACATGTTCGTCGGCGCCGGCGCCTACATTTGCGGCGAGGAAACGGCGCTGCTCGAGTCGCTCGAAGGCAAGCCCGGGAAGCCGCGCTTCAAGCCGCCGTTTCCCGCGGGCTTCGGCCTCTACGGCAAACCGACGACGATCAACAACACGCAGAGCTTCGCGTCGGTGCCGACGATTTTGCGCAAGGGCCCCGCGTGGTTCGCAGGATTGGGTCCGCCGAATTCCGGCGGTACCGCGATTTTCTCGGTGTCGGGACACGTCGCGAATCCCGGCAATTTCGAGCTGCCGCTCGGCACTTCGTTCAAGGACGTATTGGCGCTCGCGGGCGGGGTTTGGAAGGGGCGCAAGCTCAAGGCGGTGATCCCGGGCGGCTCCTCGGTCAACGTGCTGCCGGCGGCCGCGATCCAGGACATCAACATGGACTACGATTCCTTGAAGAAGGCGGGTTCGTCGATCGGCACCGGCGCCATGATCATCATGGACGAAACCACTTGCATGGTGCGCACGCTCGAGCGCTTGTCGCGCTTCTACATGTCCGAATCCTGCGGCCAGTGCACCCCGTGCCGCGAAGGCACCGGCTGGCTCGATCGCGTGCTCAAGCGCATCTTGGCGGGGCAGGGTCGCAGCGAGGACCTCACGATGCTGGTCGATGTCGCCAATCGCATCGAGGGCCACACGATTTGCGCACTGGGTGATGCTGCGGCGTGGCCGGTGCAAAGTTTCATGAAGCATTTTCGCCATGAGTTTCAGTACATGATCGAGCATCAGGGACGCTCGATCGTGACGGCCCAAGCGGCGGCGGCTTAAGAAGAGTCAGCAATGAGCGAAGATCTGGTCAACATCGAAGTCAACGGCATTCCGCTCAAGGCCCGCAAGGGCCAGATGATCATGCAGGTCACGGACCCGGCCGACATTTATATTCCGCGCTTCTGCTACCACCAGAAGCTCAGCGTCGCCGCGAATTGCCGCATGTGCCTCGTCGAGGTCGAAAAGGTGCCGAAGCCGCTGCCGGCCTGCGCAACACCGGTCACCGAGGGCATGAAGGTGTTCACCAAGTCGCCGCGGGCGATCGCCGCACAGAAGGCGACGATGGAGTTCCTGCTGATCAACCATCCGCTCGACTGCCCGATCTGCGACCAGGGTGGGGAGTGCGAGCTGCAGGACCAGGCCGTGGGCTACGGGCGCGACATCTCGCGCTTCGCCGAGCGCAAGCGGGTCGTCAAGGACAAGAATCTGGGGCCGCTCGTTTCGACCGACATGACGCGCTGCATCCACTGCACGCGCTGTGTGCGCTTCGGGCAGGAAATTCAAGGATACCCGGAGCTCGGGACCGCGGGGCGCGGCGAGCACATGGTGATCACGACCTACGTCGAACACAGTGTCGATCACGAGCTGTCGGCCAATATCATCGATCTGTGTCCCGTCGGCGCGCTCAACAACAAGCCGTTCCGCTACCACGCGCGCGCCTGGGAAATGACGCAGCACGCCTTGGTCTCACCGCACGACGCCTTCGGCACGAATCTGTATGCGCATATCTTGCGCGGCCGCCTCATGCGCATGGTGCCGCGGGAGAATGAGGCGATCAATGAAACCTGGATTGCGGATCGTGACCGCTTCGGCTTCGAGGGGATGTACGCGGAGGATCGCGTTTCGCGGCCGATGTTGCGCATCGACGGCGTGCTGACCACGGTCGATTGGGAGGTCGCGCTCGCCGCCGCAGCGCAGGGCTTGCTGAATCTGCGCGATACCAGCGGCGGCGCCGCGGCCGGGTTCTTGGCATCGCCGTCGGCGACCACCGAAGAGTTGTATCTGCTCGGCCGAATCGCGCGCGGCTTAGGTTCCGCCAATATCGATCATCGCTTGCGGCGTTTGGATTTCCGCGCGCAAGAACGCGAAGGCGCGCAGCCGGGTCTCGGGCTCAGTATCGCCGAGGTCGAACGGCTGCAGGGTGTCCTGGTCGTGGGCTCGAATTTGCGTCACGAAATGCCGCTGCTCGCGCATCGGATCCGCAAGGCCGCGGTCAAAGGCGGAGCGAAAGTCGCGTTCCTCAATCCGAGCCGTTTCGAATATTTGTTTCCGGTCGCCGCCTACGGCGTTGCCGACGAGAATCTGGTGCGCGAGCTTGCCGCGGTCGTGCGCGCCGCGGCTGCCGCGAGCGGCGCGGCGCTGCCGCCTTCGGTCCCGCAAGCCGAGGTCGGCGAGAGCCACCGCTCGATCGCGGCGGCGCTGCTCACGGGCGAGCGCCGTGCGGTGCTGCTCGGAACCTTGGCGCAGCGCCACCCGGCCTATGCGGATTTACTGTCGCTGGGCGCGATCCTTGCGGGGATCTGCGCCGCGAGTTTCGGCGTGATCACCGAAGGGGCGAACGCCGCGGGCGCACATCTCGCCGGTGCCGTGCCGCATCTGGCTGCAGGCGCGGTTGCGTCCGCCTCGATCGGACTATCGGCGCGCGCCATGGTGGAGGCGCGCCTCAAGGCCTATGTATTGTTCGGCGGTATCGATCCCGCGGTCGATCTCGCCGGTGACGCGGATGAGTTTGCGAGCGCCGAATTGCTGATCGCAATGACCACGCATCTGCCGGAGTCGCTGAAATCGCGTGTGCACATCGTGTTGCCGATCGGCTCGTTTGCGGAGACCGCCGGCACTTTCGTCAACGTCGAGGGCTGTTGGCAATCCTGGAAAGGCGCCGCGAAGCCGCCGGGCGAGAGCCGTCCGGGCTGGAAGGTGCTCAGAGTGCTCGCGAATCTGCTGAACCTGCCGGACTGCGAATATGCGAGTGCCGATGAGGTGCTCGCGGAATTGAAGACCCTGTGTGCAGGCCTCGGCGCGACGGACGTGCGCGCGAGCCTCGCGCCAGCGCCCGGCGGAGAGGCTCCCGTCGGCGAGTGGATCGATCTGCCGCCTTACCAAGGCGACGTGCTGGTCCGTGGATCGGGTGCATTGGCGAAGACCAGGGACGGGCAAATCGCCCGCACCGTGCTCTGACATGTGGCAGTGGAGTCCTTTGCGGGATTGGTTGTCCGGATGGATCACCGAGTACTGGGCGTCCCCCGTGCTCACGGCCGCCCAGATCCTCATGGTCATGATCGGCCTCATATTGGTGATGGCGTTCTACACGCTCGCCGAGCGCAAGGTCATCGGCTGGATACAATCGCGTCGCGGACCGAATCGCGTCAACCTGTTCTGGGTTCCGGGTCTCGGCCAGCCGTTTGCCGACGTCGTCAAGCTGCTGTTCAAGGAAATCGTGATTCCCGCCGACTCGAATAAATTCCTGTTCCTGGTCGCGCCGTTTCTGTCTTTGATACCGGCACTCGGCATTTGGGCGGTGATTCCGTTCGCGCCCGAACGCGCATTCTCGAACATCGACGCCGGTTTGCTCTACATCCTCGCGATGACCTCGATGGGCGTCTACGGCATCATCCTCGCCGGCTGGGCCTCGAATTCGAAATACGCGTTCCTGGGCGCGATGCGCTCGGCCGCGCAGATCGTCGCCTATGAGATCGCGATGGGATTCGCGATGGTTGGGGTGCTGATGGCGGCCGGCAGCCTCAACATGGGCGCAATCGTGCACGCCCAGCAGGGCGGGCTGTTTACCTGGAACTGGACCTGGCTGTTTCCGCTGCTGATCGTCTATTTCATATCGGGTGTCGCAGAGACCAACCGCGCACCGTTCGACGTCGCCGAAGGCGAGTCGGAAATCGTCGCGGGGTTCCACGTCGATTATTCGGGCATGGCGTTCGCGCTGTTCTTCATCGCCGAATACGTCAACATGATTCTGATCTCGGCGCTGACCGTGATTTTCTTCTTCGGCGGCTGGCTCTCGCCTTTCGACGGGTGGTTGCCGGAGGACTCCTGGCTCGCGGCGCCGAATTTCTTCTGGTTCGGGCTCAAGACGCTGGTGCCGATGTTCGTGTTCTTGTGGTTACGGGCGACCTTCCCACGCTATCGATATGACCAGATCATGCGCCTCGGCTGGAAGGCCTTGATCCCCGTGACCTTGGTCTGGCTGCTCGTCGAAGGGGTGATGGTGTATATGCACGTCGGTCCATGGGGCAGGGTTCACTGATGCAACAAATCCGCAGTTTCTTCAAGACCTACCTGCTCTGGGAAATGCTGCAGGGCATGTGGCTCACGCTCAAGAGCATGTTCCGCACCAAGACCACGCTCAACTACCCCGAGGAGAAGACGCCGCAGAGTTCGCGGTTTCGCGGCCTGCATGCACTGCGCCGCTACCCGAACGGCGAGGAGCGCTGTATCGCCTGTAAGCTCTGCGAGGCCGTCTGTCCCGCGCTCGCGATCACGATCGAGTCGGACGTCAGCGATGACGGCACGCGCCGCACGACCCGCTATGACATCGATTTGTTCAAATGCATCTACTGCGGCTTCTGTGAGGAGGCCTGCCCGGTCGATGCGATCGTCGAGACGCGCCTCCATGAGTACCACATGGAGAATCGCGGTGAGAACATCATGAACAAGGACAAGCTGCTCGCGGTCGGCGAGCGCTACGAAGGCATCATCGCGGCCGATCGCGCCGCCGATGCGCGTTACCGCTGATGTTTCCGACGATCCTATTTTTCATCTTTTCCGCGGTGCTGATTGCGGCGGCGCTCGGCGTCGTACTCGCGAGAAATCCCGTGTATTCGGCGCTGCTGCTGATTCTGTGCTTTTTCAATAGTGCGCTTATCTGGCTGCTGCTCGACGCGGAATTTCTCGGGATCGTCCTCGTTCTGGTCTACGTCGGCGCAGTCATGGTGCTGTTCCTGTTCGTCGTCATGATGCTCGACGTCAACATCGAGGAATTTCGCCGCGGAATCGCCGGCAACTGGGCCTTGACCGTGGGCGTCGGGGGCTTCGTGATGTTCGCGATCGTCAACGTGATCGTCGTCAAGCATCTCGGCGGGGTCGCGCTGCGCACTGCGCCGCCGCTGCCCGTCGACTATTCGAACACACGCGAACTCGGCACTGCCTTGTTCACGCGCTACGCCTATCCGGCGCAGCTCGTGGCCGTGATTCTGCTGGTTGCGAGCGTCGCTGCGATCGTGCTGACGCTGCGGGGCCGCAAGGGCGGCAAGCCGCAGGATGTGTCGAGTCAGGTTGCGGTGCGCGCCAGGGACCGCGTTCGAGTCGTGAAAATGACAGCGGAGAAACGCCCATGATTGGCCTCGCCCAAGTATTGACGCTGTCGGGCATCCTGTTCGCGATCGCGGTCGCCGGCGTGTTCTTGAACCGCCGGAACGTGATCATCCTGCTGATGTGCATCGAGCTGATGCTGCTCGCGGTCAATTTCAATTTCGTCGCGTTCTCGAGATTCCTCGGCGACATCAATGGTCAGGTGTTCGTGTTCTTCATATTGGGCGTGGCCGCGGCCGAGGCGGCCATCGGGCTCGCAATTTTGGTGGTGTTGTTCCGTGAGCGGCGCAGCATCAACGTCGAAGATCTCGACACGCTGCAAGGTTGAGGGCGAATCATTTCCATGGAGCCGATTTACCTCACCATCGTTCTCGCCCCGCTGATCGCCGCGATCATCGCCGGGCTCGGCGGGCGCCTCGTCGGGCGCATCGGGGCGCACACGGTCACGATCCTGGGCGTCGCGCTGTCGTTCGCGCTGTCGGTCTATGTGCTCGAAAAGATGCTCTTCGAGGGAATGGGCACCGACAACCTGAGCGTCTATACCTGGCTGGTCAGCGACGGACTGAAGCTGGAAATCGGATTCCTGATCGATCATTTGTCGGCGATGATGATGGTCGTCGTGACGTTCGTCTCGCTGATGGTGCACGTCTACACGGTCGGGTACATGCATTCGGATCCCGGCTATCAGCGCTTCTTCAGCTACATCTCGCTGTTCACGTTCTCGATGCTGATGCTGGTGATGTCCAATAATTTCATGCAGCTGTTCTTCGGTTGGGAAGCCGTAGGGCTCGTGTCCTATTTGCTGATCGGCTTTTGGTTCACGCGTCCGACCGCGATCGTCGCGAACCTAAAGGCCTTTATCGTCAATCGCATAGGCGATTTCGGCTTCGTGCTCGGCATCGCCGCGGTGCTCTACTACACCGGATCGCTCGATTATGCGACTGTGTTCGCCCACGTCGACCGATTCGCGGGCGCCGAGATCCACATCGGCGCCAAGGTCACCTGGTCGGCTATCACGTTCACCTGCATCGCGTTGTTCGTCGGTGCGATGGGCAAGTCGGCGCAGGTTCCGCTGCACGTGTGGCTGCCGGACTCGATGGAAGGCCCGACACCGATTTCGGCGCTGATCCACGCGGCGACGATGGTGACTGCGGGCATCTTCATGGTTGCGCGCATGTCGCCGCTGTTCGAGCTTTCGGAAACCGCGCTGTCGGCGGTGCTGATCATCGGCGCGACGACCGCATTCTTCATGGGCCTCCTCGGCATCGTCAACAACGACATCAAGCGGGTGGTCGCCTATTCGACGCTCTCGCAGCTCGGGTACATGACCGTGGCGCTCGGCGTATCGGCCTACAGCGCCGCGATATTCCATTTGATGACCCATGCATTCTTCAAGGCCTTGCTGTTCCTGGCCGCAGGCTCGGTCATCGAGGCGATGCATCATGAACAGGATATGCGCCATATGGGCGGCTTGAGAAAGTACCTGCCGATCACCTATTGGACCTGTTTGATCGGCGCGCTCGCACTGATCGGCTTCCCGGGGAGCTCGGGCTTCTTCTCCAAGGACGCGCTGATCGATGCAGTTCACGGCTCGCACCGCTTCGGCGCCGAGTACGCATATTTTTGCGTGGTTGCCGGTGTCTTCGTGACTGCCCTGTATACGTTCCGAATGTTCTTCATGACATTCCACGGCGAAGGGCGCATGGATCAGCATACGCGCGAGCATCTGCACGAGAGTCCGTGGACGATCTGGTTGCCGCTCGTGCTGCTCGCGATTCCGTCGGCGATCGCAGGTTGGCTCACGGTCAAGCCGATGCTGTTTGGCGATTTTTTCACCGGATCGATCCACGTGCTGCCCGCAAACGACGTGTTGGGGCCGGTCGGTGAAGAGTTCGGCGACCAAATGAGTTTCATCGGACACGCACTGTTGGCGTGGCCCGTGTGGCTCGCGGCCGCGGGCGTGCTCACGGCCTATGTGTTCTTTTTGAAGAAACCGGAGCTCGCGGATGCCGCGGAGCGAAGGTTCGGCTGGCTGCACCGTATCTTGGTCAACAAGTACGGCTTTGATTGGTTCAATGAACACGTGCTCGCGGCCGGCGCACGTCTGCTCGGGCGCGGGCTCTGGCATTACGGCGACGAAGTCGTGATCGACGGCGCGGCGGTCAACGGCAGTGCGCGCCTGGTCGCTTGGTTCTCGTCGGTCATGCGATTCGCGCAGTCCGGCTATCTCTATCATTATGCGTTTGCGATGATCCTCGGACTCGCCTCGCTGCTGCTGTGGCTCTTATGGCGAACCTGATGTTTGGCGGGCACCTGCTCTCGGTTTTGGTCGGCCTGCCGATCGTGGGCGGATGCGTGGTGCTTGGCTTCGGATCCGGGAAGGACTCGGCCGCCCGTTGGACCTCGCTGCTTGTCGCGATACTAACTTTGCTCTGCAGCCTCGCGGCGGTCGTGCCATTCAATGGCGCGCTCTCGGACATGCAGTTGGTCGAGCGCGTCGCTTGGATCCCGACGCTCAATTCGAAGTTCTACCTCGGCATCGACGGCATATCGCTGCCCTTGATTCTGTTGACGACATTCACGACGGTGCTGGTCGTCATCGCGGGCTGGAGCAGCATCGAGAAGCGCGTTTCGCAATATTTCGCGGCCTTCCTGATTTTGGAAGGCGCGATGATCGGCGTGTTCGTGGCGCTCGATGCCTTGCTGTTCTACGTGTTCTGGGAACTGATGTTGATCCCGATGTTCGTCATCATCGGCGTCTGGGGCGGACCGCGCCGAGTGTACGCAACGATCAAGTTCTTTCTGTACACATTCTTGGGCTCCTTGCTGATGCTGATCGCGCTGATTTATCTGTACCTCAAGTCGGGCAGCTACGATCTTCTCGTGATGCAGCGTATGCCGTTGACGATGACGGAGCAGACGCTGATTTTCATCTCATTTCTCGCGGCCTTCGCGGTCAAGGTGCCGATGTGGCCGGTGCACACCTGGTTGCCCGACGCCCACGTCGAGGCACCGACCGGCGGCTCGGTCGTGCTCGCCGCAATCATGCTCAAAATGGGTGGCTACGGCTTTCTTCGGCTGTCTCTGCCGATCACGCCCGATGCGAGCCGGGAGCTCGACTGGCTGATGATCAGCCTTTCGCTGATCGCGGTCGTCTATATCGGCTTCGTCGCGCTGGCGCAGCGCGACATGAAGAAGCTCATTGCGTATTCCTCGATCGCGCACATGGGATTCGTAACGCTGGGCGCGTTCGTCGGGTTTCAGATTGCGACCCATTCTGGCCGCACGACCGGCATCGAGATGGGACTTGACGGCGCGCTCGTGCAGATGATTTCGCACGGGCTGGTCTCGGCCGCGATGTTCCTCTGCGTCGGCGTCATGTACGACCGCATGCACAGCCGCGAGATCAGCGCCTATGGTGGAGTCGTCAACACGATGCCCAAGTTCGCGGCATTCATGGTGCTGTTCTCGCTCGCGAATGCGGGGCTGCCCGGCACCTCGGGTTTCGTCGGCGAGTTCCTCGTGATCCTGGCCTCGTTCAAGGCAAATGTCTGGTACGCGTTCCTGGCCGGCACGACGCTGGTTCTCGGCGCGGCTTATACGCTGTGGCTGGTCAAACGAGTCATCTTCGGCGCGGTCGCCAACGAGCGTGTCGCCGCGCTCAAAGATCTCAACGGCAGGGAATTCCTCGTGCTCGGTGTGCTTGCGGCCGCCGTGCTGATCGTCGGAGTTTGGCCGGCGCCGCTGCTCGACATGATGCGCGGCGCGACGCTGCATTTGGCGCAGCAATTGTTGGTCTCGAAGATAGGTCCTTAAGGTTCACGCATGAGTCCATTCAATACGGCCGACTATTCTGCAGGTCTCATTTACGCGAGGCCGGAGATCTTCCTGGCGTCGGCCGCCTGCGTGATCCTGCTCATCGATCTGGTGATCGGCGAGGCGCAGCGGCGCTGGATCGGCGCGATTTCGGTGCTCGCGCTCATCGTGACGGCCGCGCTGGTTGCGGTGCAGCCGCTGTCGGCGCGCGTCTATGTGCTCGCCAATATGTTCGAACTGGACCGCATGGCGCAGGTCATGAAGATCGTGGCGCTGTTGACCGTCGCGGTCGTGTTCGTCTATTCGATCGAGTACCTGCGGCGACGCGCGATCCTCAAGGGCGAGTATTTCGTGTTCGGACTGTTCGCGACACTGGGCATACTCGTTCTGCTGTCGGCAGCGAGCCTCGTGACGCTGTATCTCGGCCTCGAACTGATGTCGTTGTGCCTCTACGCGATGGTCGCGTTCGACCGCGAATCGGGCAGGGCGGCCGAGGCGGCGATCAAGTTCTTCGTGCTCGGTTCGCTCGCATCCGGGACGCTGCTGTACGGCATGTCGATCATTTATGGCGTCACCGGCAGCCTGCAGCTCAACGAAATCGCGGTGGCCTTGCACAACGGGCTTGCCTCGGACGTCGGCGTGCTGTTCGGAATCGCGTTCATCATCGTCGGCGTCGGGTTCAAGTTTGGCGCGGTGCCGTTTCACATGTGGATCCCGGACGTGTACGAGGGATCTCCGACCTGCGTGACGCTGTTCATCGGCTCGGCGCCGAAGGTGGCCGCATTCGCACTGACGATGCGCCTGCTGTCCGAGGGGCTCGCGTCCTCGCAACCGGACTGGGGCCAGATGCTGACGGTGCTCGCGGTGTTGTCGATGGCAATCGGCAACATCGTGGCGATCGCACAGACCAACTTGAAGCGCATGCTGGCTTATTCGACGATCTCGCACGTGGGATTCATCCTCATGGGGATACTCGCCGGTACCGCGCAGGGCTATCAAGCCGCGATGTTTTACACGATTACCTATGTGATCGTCGCGACCGGCGCCTTCGGCATGATCGTGCTGCTGTCGCGCCGGGGCTTCGAGGCCGACACGCTCGAGGATTTCAAGGGACTCGTCGCGCGCAGCCCTTGGTTCGCGGGAATGATGGCGATCTTCATGCTGAGCCTCGCCGGCGTGCCGCCGTTCATCGGCTTCTATGCAAAGCTAGGTGTGATCCAAGCGGTGCTCGGGGTCGGTTTGCTCTGGCTTGCGGTCGTTGCCGTGCTGTTCTCCGTGGTTGGTGCGTATTATTACCTGCGCATACTCAAGCTGATGTTGTTCGACGAGCCGGTCGATCAAGCGCCGCTCGACGCGTCAGGCATGGTGCGCACGATGCTGAGTCTCAACGCATTGCTCGTCTTGGGGCTCGGGATATTGCCCGCGGCGCTGCTCGCACTTTGCAAGCAAGCCTTCCCCTGACGAGTTGCGTCGCGCGCTTGCATTGGCCTCAAGGATCGGTACAATGCTCGGCTCTTCCGGTGCGGGGTGGAGCAGTCTGGCAGCTCGTCGGGCTCATAACCCGAAGGTCGTAGGTTCAAATCCTACCCCCGCTACCAATTCCCAACTGATTGATTCGACTAGCGAGAACCGATCAAGCCTAGCGGCATAGGAGCCAGTCTCTTCACCCCAATCGCCGAACCATGTAGGGGCTGTGTAGGGTGGCGGCATCAACTCGCCGATATTCGAACACACACGATCGCCTGCGGCGAGTCCGCGGATGAGGATGTCGCGGCACCCCCATGAGTTCGCCTACGCCTGTCGCCACCGTCCCTGAGACTAACTGTAGTTCGGTTAACGAACTCTTCGAGATCCTTTCTCCCCACGCTGGCCGATTCGCTGGCGCTTCCGGAGTGAAGTTCATCTTTAGGGGACAACGGGATAGCACATGGCCCCTAATTCCTCGAGCATTCAGATCCGACGTCATCAAGCGTTACAAGCGCGGCATGTTGGGGGTCCAAAAGGATCATCCTGGGCAATGGGTCTTCGAGTACATGCTCCTCCGCGGATTCATGGCGTACTGCGACACCACAGGACTTGTTATTCCGGGCGATTCGATGGGTTTTCGGAAATACTTCGAGCTGTCTACTTTGGCGAATATTCATGCGATAAATAACCGAGAATGGCCGCAAGATCAGGTACTACCGTTGATGGCGCTCGCCCAGCATCATGGGCTTCCTACTCGGCTACTCGATTGGTCGGATAACCCATTCGTGGCTTGCTACCATGCAGCGGCGTCGACCATTGTGGGCAACCACGTACGTGCATCTGGAAGGCTGGCAATCTTTGTGCTGGAAGAGACGCGCATCAATCAGACGATGCGAATAAAGAAAGTGCGAGTGCCGGGGAGCACGTCTCCGAACATTTCGGTTCAACAAGGATCGTTTATTCTCGAAGGATCGTTTATTCTCGTATCGAACTTCGGGAGCCGCGGCGAGGAATTTACGCCGGATGTCTCCCTTGAGTCGCAACTTCCGGACCATGGCAAGCCAATGCTGCACAAGATCACTCTTCCTCACTCATTAGCTCCGGAGCTACTCCTCACTTGCGGCAAATATGGAATCTCCGCTGCTTCCGTGTTTCCTGGGTATGACGGGAGTGCGCGGGCGCAGCTCGAATCGATGCAGGCATACAATTGTATCGCTGAAGGATGATTCGAACTTAGCAACTCTCGCAAATTGGCAACGCTTGCCTGCAGCGGTTTGACTCACGCAAGCGAGGTACCGCCGCGAGCGCTGCAATACCCTCGTAATCTATCCACCCGAAATGGGCCTCGACATGCCAGCCACTGGCAGAGTTCTCGCTGGGTGCCCGTAACCGGCATTGTTCTCGGGGTCCCTTTTACTCATCGGCCGGCTTTCGTGCTACCCATCAAGTGCGAGGCTCCGGAGCTCGCGACACCGCGCGGATTGAGGCGCTCGATCGCCACCTTGCGCCGCTCCGTAGACCGCGCACAGAAGAAAGCTGCCGACGCTGACGAGAATTCCCCGACCGTCCAGCCGTCATCCATCCATTCGAGAATGGACGCGACGAAGAGCCTCCGGAGATCGATGCCGGGCGCGAGCTCGCGGGACTCCGAGGATCGAGCCGTGCTGATCCCGAACGATGAGCCAGCACCGCTCGGTCGTTTGGGCGAAAGGGTCGAAGAGAGCTCGCCGGCGGACCACCCTGGCAACGATAATGCTGGCCGGCTGCCACAATCTATGCAGGTCCCAGCCGCCAACACTGTATGGCAGTGGAGCAGACCTTGCATGTTAAGATTTCCCCCCTCATAATGAGGGACAGATTCTTAACAAGGGTGCGTCATCGCGTGCTGAAGACCAAAATCGTAACGGAACCGCAGGACGTCGACGCACGCCTCGCCGCCTTCGGTGTCCGCCGACAAGATCTCCTGCAGATTCCACTGTTGGCGCTGGGCGCGCGCAATGACAGCGTTCCCTTTGATCCAAGGACTGCGAAAGGGCAGTTCTCGTACATTTACGGCGTGCGAGCTATGCGGCAGGTGTTCGTGCCGGCGGGTTATGAGGTTGTCAGTAGGCAGAACATCGAGTCTGTCTATCACCCCAGCGCGGGTCGCAAGATCATGTTCCAGACTGTCGATTGCGCTTGCCTCGAGTCGCAGATCCCCGAGGCGATCTCGGAAATCGGCACTGGTAAGGAGACCGTCATTCAGAAGTCGAGTGGCTATCTCTTCGAGGAGATGCAACAGGAAGACGAGCTTCGTCGGAAGACCCTCAGCGACTTCGATCGCGCGGAGGCGTGGTACCTCTGTACTGCGTTTGTAAACGAGACTGTGACCTGCGAGTTATCGAGACCGGAAGGCGTAATCGACAAACAGTTCTCCGGCTTCATCGAGCGCATCTTTATCCTGTCCGGGGACGATGCCGGCATGTCGAAGCTGATCAACCTCGACGACGATACGCCCCCGCTTGAGATCAAGCCGCAGATAAGTAAGCGGTAGACGAATGTTCAACAGTAACCGGCTGCGCCTCGCTCGAAAGAGACGGCGACTGACCGGAGTCGAGCTGGCAACCAAAGCCCGCCTGACTGCGGTCACGCTTTCGCGCCTCGAGCGGACGAAGAATGAGCCAACGGCCGAAACTATCGAGGTCTTGGCTAAAGCGCTTCATTATCCTGTGGAATTCTTCCACGGGCCAGATCTCGATGAGATTCAAGAAGACGGCGCCAGCTTTCGCAGCCTGAAGTCGATGACGGCGCGCGAACGCGATGCCGCATTGGCAGCTGCCTCTTTGGCATTCCTCGTAGCGGATTACGTGGACACGGAGTTCAATCTGCCCTCTCCCGATTTGCTAAATCTCAGCTCAGAACCAGATCCGGAATCTGCAGCACGACGACTACGCTCGTCGTGGGGTCTCGGCGAGCAGCCAGTCCGAAACATGATCGACCTGCTCGAGGCAAAGGGTGTCCGTGTCTTCTCCTTAGCCGAGAACACGTTGGCCGTCGATGCTTTCTCTTGCTGGCGAGACAACGTCCCGTATATCTTCCTGAACACATTCAAATCGGCAGAGCACAGCCGGTTCGATGCCGCCCATGAGCTTGGCCATCTGTGCCTTCATCGACACGGCGGAACTCGCCAGGTTGCCTTCGAGTCCCAGGCCAATGCGTTCGCATCTAGCTTTCTGATGCCGGAGGCAGACCTCCGCTCGAGGATTCTGCAAATCCATTCGTTGAGTCAGGTTCGTGCAGTCAAGGTGCGGTGGGGTGTTTCACTGTCCGCAATGACCTATCGACTGGCAAAGCTTGGAATTCTCAGCGAATGGCAGGCACGACGGTGCTTTATCGAGATCAATCGGCAGGGCTTCAGGACTCAGGAGCCAGATCCGCTGCCCAGAGAGAGGTCACATATCTGGCAAACCGTATTCCGCGAGCTATGGAAGCGCCGGATTTCGAAGGAAGCGGTCGCGCGCAAACTGACACTTCCACCAGACGAGATCGAGTCGCTGGTATTCGGATTGACGGCGGGGATCGTCGATGCGCGTGCGCTTGCTGAAGACAGTGGACCAAGGCTCGCGATTGTTAAGAATTAGCCGCCACCGGTGGTAGATACTTGTCTACAGTGAGTGGTCGACCTCTTTGAATTGGCTGCCTGTAAATACGGCCGAAAATATCGGCGTGCTGTCACTGTGGAAGACTTGTGTGCGAATCCGTGGCCGGCGAATCCCTTCTGGTTAAATTCCACGGCGACACATCCGTCCCCGACTCGCTAGTATTTGGTACGAGATCCTATCAGGCTCGAATGGCCAATGAGGACAACCACCCGCTGGACATCAAGCTGCGATCTGATCTACTCGGCAAGCGGCTAATGTTTCTCGGGGATATCTCGCTGCCTTGCAATTCGAGGCCAAAAGCTACTGTCTCGCCTTCATACTTGTGGCGCTTCGAGGTGGCATTGGAGCGTCAAACGGATCCCGCTGCCGCGGCTCGTAACTCGATTACAGCTGTCTCGGCCCAAACTATGCGCGACGCCCATTGAATTTTAAGCGCTTCGCCGTGCGGCTCACCCTGAGGTACAAAGCTAGCAGCAAATTGTGTGGTCGAGCCAGGTACTAGAAGAAGCTCGAAGGAGACTAGTTGCTGCTCCGAGGAGATAAATATCGTCCCAGCAGGGATGTCCACGACATAGACGTCCATGTTATCTACGGAAAAGCGATATCCTTTGTGAGACTGGCTGCGGTCCGGATCGCGGCGCTGAAAGTTGAGCGCCCCGGTATCTTGCGCGCCACTGCCGAGTAGTTCCTGGAATACTGCGGTCATATCCCTTATCGATAGCAGCGCGAAAGGTTGCGCGCCTACGTCTTTGGAATGGCGTACCGCCTGAGCCCAGAACGACAAGCTGCTAATGGTCACACCGGCATCAATGCACTTCCTGGGTCGGTGGAAAAACCGATGCCAAATCGATTGAATCAGAAAGGTGCTAACTTGTTGCGCGATTGCGCTGTCGAAACCGGAAACCTTTGGTTCGAGCGGCAATTCGATTAGCTGTCCCTTTATCTGCCCCGTGATGAATCGGGTCTCTATTTCGTTCTCATTCGCCGAGTCACGCATGAGCGCGGGCGCGGTCGAAAGGATGCATTCAGCGGTAAAGTTCGCAGCGACATATTTACCTATAGCTTGCTCCAATTCGCGCAGACGCACGGTTGCAATCAGAGCGCCACGTAACCACTGCTCTCGGGTGGCCACCAGGGACGCGATGACCCCCTCAAGTACTTGCTTAAGCCGAGCGACGGCGTCCTCAAAAAGTTGATTCGGATCTATTGCAGCCTTCGTGGAAGAGCGCCTGCGCGGGTAATCCTTCCACCAGGTTTTTGAGTTCCTCGATGCCGGCGAGCGTCAAGGCGTGCAGGAGCGCCGCATTGGTGGTCTCGCCCCGGTCCCAGAGGCGCTTGAGCACGGCCGCGACGAGCGCTTGGCTGTAGACGAACCACTGCCGCTCGGTCTCCGTCTGATCCGGGATCATGCTCTTGGCGAGCCGCTCGGCGTCCGCTGGGCCGCTCATCTCGGCGAACGGGGACCAGGGGACCGAGCGAGCGTCTAACGGGTTCAACAGCTTGTCGCCGGTCTGCCCAAAGCCCTTGAGCGCCTCACTCCCGATGTCGGTCAAGATCGCCGTATCGCCGCGCCCCCGGATCGTATCGAGGGTCCCCTGGATGGTCTGCGACTTGCCGGCGCCGGTGGCTCCGGTGATCAGCAGGTGCAAGGATTCGAGCTTTCGCGGGAAGGCCACCCCGCCGATCCGCAGCCGGTGCTGATCGAGCGCGAAGTGCTTTCTTACAGTCGCCCAGCGGTGGACGATGAGGCGGCTGCCGCGCATGTGCTGACCGCGGTTGCGCGGCTGGGAGAAGAACATCCGAGACACCAGGCCCGTGACGATGAGCCCGATCGCCACCTTGAACGCGACCGGTAGCCACACGGCGAGCGCGATGCGCGCACCCGCGGGCAACCAGGGCAGCAAGTTGGCGAGGCCCTTGCCGCTCCAGAGTATGCGCAGCGTGTCCGGGAAGCTCATGGCTTGCCCGCCGGCTTGCCGGCCAGGTGCTCATTCAGCGCCTCGATCAGGGCGCGGGTGGTCTGCTCGTGCCGCTCGATCACCCGGTCGGCCTCGCGCTTGACCCCGGCCGCCACCTCGGCGGCGAGCCGCTGATGCTCGGCGCGGTGGGCGGCCTCGTCCTTCTCGCGGTTAAGGTACGCCCCGATCGCCTCGCGGATGATGCTGGTCAAGTCCTCGTCGCGGGCCTCGGCCAGGTCCTTGAGCGCCGAGAGTTCACGTTCGCTCAAGCGCAGCGTGATGCGGGCGCCGGAGCTTTTCTTGAGCATACTGGCAGACGCGTCAGACACGGCTTTCTCCCGGAGATTACTGCAAAGTCAGGGGGACTAAAGCGGGGTTCGTCAGACGGCCCGTCTGACGCGCTAAGGCATTGTGACACCAAGGAAAGCCGCTTCCAAGGGCGGCTCGGGGACGGCGGTTTGTCTGCCATCGCCAGATGCGTCGGGTGTGCCTCAACCATTCCCCTCCATGGGAACCCCCGGCGGCGAGACCGGATTTCCACCACCCACCAGCCGACCGCCGCCGACTCCCGTCACCCGGCGCGATGCCGCTCCGCCGACCCGCCCGGACATGACACACTGGGCGCTGTCCTCCTCGCCGGAGACTCCAATGACCAACCGTCCGCCGATTCCTCAAGAGACGGTGGCGACCCGCGCCGCCTTCCGCGTAGGCGTCAAGGGGATGCGCTACACCGAGAACCCTGATCCGGGTTTCGATATCCCCGTCGCCACCGACAACACGCCCGGGCCGAACGAGAGACACTTCGAGACCATCGAGCGCCTGCCAGGTCTCTCCGATCCAGAGGCGGCTTACGAGACCGGGCGGGCGCTGCGCATGATCGGCCACATACTCGACAGCCAGGGATTGTCGGTCGAGCACGGCCGACATTTTTTGTCCCAGCTCGTTAACGCCGTGCTGTCCTTCGCCTTGCGCGGGGAGAGCCAGCCCTGGGGTGCCGAAGATACGGCTTTCGTGTTTCGGGAGACGTTCAAGGCCGCACCTACGGACGCCCAAAGGGCGTACGACGCTATCCTGGACTACGCGCGCAAGCGGCCGATCGTCAAGGCGCGGTAGCACCAGATTTCTTGCTGCAAACCGGGGCAATCATTTCGATCAAGCTGGCGCCGCCAGAGAGCGCTGAGCTACCGTCGGGGCGTAGTACTTAGGCATGCACAATGCAGGACATATTCGGCGCGACCTCCGCTGTCTTGCCACGCGTTGGTCGCATCAATCTCCCGCCACCCTGACCCATCCGGATCAACCACTCCCCCCTGTGTAGTTTCCGGCGGCGCAGTGCGAATTTCAATTTTAGTGATTTCCCAGTCATAGATTAACGGTGGCGCTTCATGATGGCGCGAGAATCGCTGAGAATAAAAGAAAGGATCTATCCCGATATGAATTTCGTCGTCGAAATGCCAGCCTTGCTGCGCGCCTTGAGGAGGCCGTTGCGCTCGATATAGGCCTACGCCCACGTCGATGACCCACCAGTCGCTTGATACGTAAGCGACTCGGCCTTTGCAATGGTAGAGATTGGCACCCAGATGCACGAACGAGGGCGCTTGCGCACCATTCGCATCGCTCACAGCCAAATCTGATTGCGGATAAAACTCCAGAGCAAATGCGGATCGATCGCCCCGGCTAAAATTCGGGTAATTGCCGTCTTGAATAACCCACGCAGAAACGCCAACAACCAGAGATTCTTTCATGACGATGAACAACTAGTTGGCGGGCCCGAGTCTCGTCCCGAGAACCTGCATAACAGAGATGGTGTAAATCCCGCCATTATTCTCTTTCCACTGTTTGTAACCTATCTCAAAATTCGGCGGTGGGGAGATGCCTGTTGCTAAGAGTTTATCTACAGATGTTGCCAGTACTGTCTTTTCGAAGGGAATGTGAGCTATTCGAGTAACGGGATTTGTGCCGGGCTCTGATGAAGACGCCGGAATATCTATAATTGAGATATGGACTACAGTTTGGTTCTTCCAAGGCTCTATCCGATCAATGACAATCTTCGCTGTCGTTGGAGATGCAGATTTTATTGACCACTCCTGCCCTTCGGCCAAATCCGGTTGGCTCTGAGCACCTACAGTAACGATCGCTGACAGAGAAAATGTGAGTGACCATAGGCAGGCTCTCCAAGCTTCGAGGTAGGACGGTGCAAGTTTGTGCATAACCACTCCCACTCTCAACATCAGTACTGAGGGATATTACCGGGCTGCCCCGGATACATTGAAATCACCTCTCCCTCACCTGGCCAGTCAGGATTTGGAAGAACCACGATAGTGCCATAGTTCGTCAAGTTGCCCGACTGATCAGTCCCGACTGGTTGTCCCACGTTTGCGTAGGCTACAAACATTCCATTGCTCGCAAAATAGCCGTTGCTGGCACCTCTACCCCAAATAGTGCCGGCGAGACCATACAATTTCGCGTAACCGTTGTAACTCGGTAGAAATTGACTTGTGTTCGAGAAAGGAAACCATAAATGCTGAGTTGCAATCTTGCTATAGCTCCATGTGCTCATGGTTATCGCGTACGGCCGCGTCTGCATCGCCGTGACGACAATTTCGGGAAGTACGTCCGTACTGATGTCAGGGCCCTGGCCCTGACTCCCAGCTTGTGCGGTAACCGTAATCTCTTGGAGCTGATCCCCCGACGACCCAGTTTGCGCCGGCGCCTGACTTTGCGCCCCCGAGTTGCTCGATCCATTCACAAAAGAGCTATCCAAAAAATTTGGGAATGCTGCCGCCGCGGCACCGGCGTACGCAACAATCATTGCGGAAATGTTCGCCCAGTTATCAGATGGCCCACTGTCATCAAAGAAATCATCGTAAAACCCGCTAAAGCCACTCCAACCTTTCCAACCACCGTGCACGGCACATCCGATACCGCAGTTGGTTTTAAACCCCGTCGGATCCGTGTACGTCAACGGATTGTTAAGCACGTAGCTGTACCGATTGTAGCTCTGCGTGTTGCCTGGGTCAGGGATAAGCGGATCGGGTGACAAAAATCGGCCCGTAATTGCGTCCTGTACACGGCCGTTCATGTGATTCAGACCCATCGACACGCCGAGCGCGGTCTGCCAGGTATAACCTTCGCGAGTTACTCCGTTAATAGTACTTTCGTCACTGCTGGTCGGCGCGCCGGACCAGGTCTCACCGCTGCGTCGGTTCCCGTACGCGGTAAAGCTCTCGTTGACCTGCGCCGCACCCGCGTAAGTAAGAATACTCGCGACGCTCCCTTGGTGATCCTCCAGAAAGTAATGGACAGAATTGTAACCTGAGCTGTTGCGGTCGTTGGTCGCGACGGCCTCGCCGCCCGCGTAAATATAGTTGCGATAGGTTGTCAAGGTGGGCCCAGAAGGCGTTATGACCTTTTCGATAAGACCGCCGATGTAATAGGTCGTTTCCGTCCCGCTACTACCCGTGTAAACCATTTGCCACCGCTGGCGATTTGGGCCGTATTGGAACGTCGCCGACTCACCCGACGAGCTAATGCCGGTCAAATAATTGTAGCTCGTCCATGTCACATTGTAGCCGTTGCGAGTTGTCGCGTTTCCATTGGCGTCGTACGTAAACGAGTATCCGCCGGTACCGGCCTGAGTTACCGCGTGCTTGCGGACCGGATCGTAAGTCCATGCTGTCCCTCCCGCCACGTCGCTGCGAGAAGCAATGTTCCCCATGCCGGCCGTGTCATAGGCCATCTGCAAATTGACAGTGCCGTTAAGGGTCGAATGATTCAGTCGGTAATCGGCGTCATAATAGAAATTTTCGGTCAACCCCAGATTATTGTTTTGCCGCTGCGTCACATCGCCTACAAGATCGAAAGTATAAGCGCTGTTAAGAATTCCGGACCCGCCACTGAGTCCAGCCTCAATGTTGCTTACCC
>JBEKSM010000003.1:0-179838 GCA_049517075.1 Steroidobacteraceae bacterium
GCGCAGCCCGCCGCGCAGCTTTATCAGATTCCCGAACTATCCAGCGTGATCGCCCTGTTCGCTCTTACGATCCCACTCAGCGTACTGCCCTCGGTACTGAGCATGCGCTTGGCCGTCGACTTGAAGTTCCGGGAACTCGGCATCATCCAAGTCATCTCTGCGATTACACGCAATGCACTGCTATTATATTTTGCCGCGTCCGGTTACGGCGCGCGCAGCCTCCTGCTGCCGCTGTTGATTACCAACGTCACCGACTCGCTGTTGCTGTGGTCGGTGACGCGCTACTCACCATGGTCTATGCCGCCCCGATTCCGGTTGTGGCCCGAGTTGTTCGAGTCCGGCCGATGGGTATTATTGGGCACCTTCGCGATCGGCTTGGGAAACAACGGATCGTATTTCCTTCTCGGACAATTTCTGCCCAGCGAGGTCGTTGGAACCTATTTCTTCGCTTATCAAATCGTGGTTCAACTCGGCGTGCTGCTGTCCGACAACGTCTACCAGGTCCTGGTCCCGAGCTTTACGCGTATGAACCATGACCTCGCGCGAATTCGGTCCGCGGTACCGCGCGCATTGACGGTTGTCGTGCTCGTAGGTGCCGTCGCTAGCCTGTCGATCGCCGCGGTCTATGAGCCGCTCGAACGCGCACTGTGGCACGGCAAGTGGGCAGCGGCAGCCGGCGCCGTTTATATCATGGCAGTCGTCTGGCCCGCCGCCGCAGGAATCAGCGTATTGCGCGCACTGCAAATGGCGACAGGGCGGTTTCGTCAATGGGGTTTGGTTACGCTGCTTAGCGCGGTCATGTCCGTCGCCGGTACCGTCGCAGGCGCGTATATCGGGGGATCGGCGGCCGCCGCTGCGATCGGCTTTGGCGTCGGCGCATTGCTTGGCGCTGCGCTAAACGCCGCGGTCGTGCTACCCGGCATCGCAGTCCGGCCATTCGAGATTGCGAACATGCTCCTTCGACCTTGGCTCGTTGTCGGAGCCGCCTCAGCCGCCGCGTTGGGCGCCCGGCATTTTGTGAGCAACGCCTGGCTGGGTATCGCAGTTTCGGGACTATGTTTTTGCGCGCTTGTGTATTTTGGGCTCGATTTATTGGCGAAAGACAGCTACATGCTCGTCGCGGCAGCGCTGCGAAAGGCCGTTCGGCGTAAATTCTTGAACGCCGCGCCGACTCCAGCAGACCCTGTCTGAGGAAGTCGCGCCTGGCAGGAACCTCGATTTTTCGTCGGTTGACCTATTGGTTGCGACTCGCGGCAATAAAGGCCATCGAGCTGAGCGCTCGCGGTACCGAAGGCAAAGCAAGGCGCAGCGCGTGCATCTGCGAATGGTGCGCCAAAATGAGATCTCGCGATTCGCACCCCCCTACGGCGGACGCGCGCAAATCGGCGATCGTTAGGCGGCGCAGCCGCCAGAATGGGCGGCAAATCTGCAGGATATTGAGGTCGAGCGACGAGAGGATCTCCAGAAGTGAATCACAAGATGACGAATGGTTGGCGCGCAGCAATTCAGGGTCGAATTCGATGAAGATAATCGCGCGCTTCGGCAGTGTTTGGAGCAAGCGTGTCGCACCGCGCAACACGTCCGCCTCGTATCCTTGCACGTCGATTTTTATGATGCGAAGCCGTTCCATGTTGAAGGCATCAACATCGCGCAGTGCGTCGTCGAGTTTTTCCACCGCAATGTCATTTGCACTGTCGGAGCCGGTCGCGCCCGGAACCATCCCTCGAACGCGGTGATCGCCCTTATTCGTGACCGACTTCTCAATCTGAGCCGAGCCGATCGACGCTCCTAACGCGCTGCACCGCGCCGTAACGCAATGGACGGCATTTCGAGATAAATTGGCGCTCAGCAAGGAAAAATTCGCCGCCTCCGGCTCAAATGCGATTACATGGCCCGCCGCGCCAACCACATGTGCTGCAGCCAGCGTGTACCAGCCGATGTTAGCGCCCACATCAATCACTTGATCTCCGGGAGTAAGTAACGAGAGCATTATCGACGACTCGAACGGTTCCCAAACGCCGGTCCGGGCGATCCGCGTGGAGATGAATTCGTCCCCGGTCTCGTGCACATAGAATGGAAATGATTCCATTCCGGGCGGTCTCGCTATCACTTGTTTCATGGTTGCGACGAAATATAGTCGGTGTTGGTTACAGAATCGCGGCTGCTAGGCCGGTAATCTCGAGCCACTTGGGGTCTGCCTTTCTGCGACTCTCGCATAAATGCTGGACCACTCCAAAATCTTCCGTTCCCACGAATAAATCCCGGCGCGTGAACGTCCCGATGCGCCTGCCCCTCGGGGCCCAGACTTCAGTCGTTCAGCGAGGTACGCGCCGGCGGAATCGATTTCCTCGAAATTCATGAGCTTGACGTCCGCGTCCGACGAAAATAGTGATTCAAATGCATCATTGTTCTGGAGAATGAGGCAGCAGCCGGCAGCCATTGCCTCAATCGCGGAGATTCCGAATCCCTCGTACCGGGACGCCGACACGAAATACGCAGCCTGCTCATATTCCGCAAGCAGCTGAGAGGGATCGACCATGCCGACGAATTCGACGCACGCTCCGATTTTTAGTGTCGCGGCGATCGCGCGATAGTGCGCCGTCTGCTCCAATGGATCCGGTCCCACCAGTCTCAAGAGAAACTCTGCGCCCCGAGCTTTTGCAACCGCAAACACCTTCAGCAGCGATTCGATGCCTTTGTTGTCAGCAAGCCTTCCAACATAAAGACACCGTCCATCGACCTTATGCTGCATCCGTAGAGCCAGATACGGCTCAACGTCGACTGCGTTGTCGACAAGATGAACCCGCTTGGAAACTGACGAAAACAGCTTCGCGTCGCTACGACTGCACGCGGCCACCAAGTCGACGTTCGCCATCACCATGGGCTGAATCGCGCGAAAATAGGCCTGTTTGACCCGCTGAAGTGCGGGGGTATGAAAAATACCGCCGTGTGTCGACACGAGAATGGGCGTCCGATGCAGGCTCTTCGTCATGGACAGATAATCGAGCTGCGCTCCGATTCCATGAACGTGCACGAGGTCATAGCCGCGAACCAGCGACGGCCGAAAGAAGGTGGGTTTGTAGAAATGAAGATCGAGGAACGGCACGCGCCGGACGGGGATACCGTTCACCTCGTCGACCGGTGGCAGGTTTCCCGGACAGCCGCGCACGCGGTCGCAACAAAGGATTGCCGCACGAATCCCGACCTCGCTCGATCGTTTCGCAAGTTCGAGCACAAAGGATTGGATACCGCCTATGCTCGGAAAGAAATCCGTGCATACGTGCAGAACATTCAGCACGGTCATCCATCCTCGCTTCGAATGACGCGGTCACGAATAACTCGCGCAGGATTCCCGGCAACTATCTTCCAAGGCATCACATCTTTCGTCACCACGGCGCGCGCTCCGACGACTGCAGCTTTTCCCACGCGCACACCGGGACAAATGAATGCTCCGGCGCCGATCCATACATCGTCCTCGATGGTCAAGGGGCGGCGAATCAACGGGTAGTTCGCCTTGGTGTGGTCATGAGTACCCCCGCAGAAGTACACGTCCTGTGAAATGACGACGCGATCGCCGATCAATAGTCCGCCCAGATTGTAAATCGTTACGCCAGGCCCGATCGCGCAATGCCTGCCAATCTGCAGATGCCACGGAAAGTGAATTCTAACGTCGCCGGAAATCAACGTTCGCCACGGCAGTTTTGCCCCGAACAGCTTGAGAATCGCCGGTCGCAGTACGTAGATACGGCTCCAGGCAACGCGCCAGATCGAAAATTGAACAAAGGTCCACAGGGCCCGCGCGGGATAAGTCCACGCGGGGTACGGTGCGCGCGCGGCATTTAGTGGATCTGTCGTCATTGCGGGGAACCTTCAGAGAAGATATTGCCGCCTCATGACAATTTCGCGACAAAGTCGATGGGACGCCGGTATTTCGGTGTCTGCGAGCACCCCGCCGAAGCTTTTCGCCGGCCGCCCATCGCGGAGTTGCAGTGAGGCCGGCATAGCGCCGGCGGGCGAATCGTGGTTCGATCACGCGTCGTCGAATAGCCGTTCGATCGTTTTTATCGAGCGATTGAATCCGTATTTCTGATATTCGTGATAACGCGGCTCGACGTAGATGTCGTTCACATCTACCGGGACTTCCGTGAAGTGTTGCTCGAATTCTTTGTCGATGAAGAACGCGTTCGCTCCGCTTTGAGAATTGCAGCAGACCAACCTGTAGCCAAATTTCTTGAATAGGCGATCATAACTACTCAAGGATGCTCCGAAATAGTCATCGCCTTGCCATAAATGCTTGGCGTCGTATGCGATCTTGAATTCGATTGGCGGCGGAAATTTGGCATTGTATTCGACGATGAAGAGTTTCGGCCTCAAATTCTGCGAGAGCAGTGTCTCCGCCAAATAGATGTCGTTGCCGTCGAGATCCAGGGAGATGACGTCGAGCGCCTTAGCACCGATCATCGTCAATCCCCGATTGGCCAGCGCCACGATGTTCTCCCGTGTTATCCAGTCCTTGATGTAGGCAAATTTCTTGCCGGAAATGCGCTTGTAATCGAAGCAGAGACTCTCTCCGCCGACCCAGAATCCGCGCCAACCCATCGCGGCCAAAACCAGGGAATTGTTCTCGGTTCCGTTTCCTACACCGAATTCCGCATAAACTCCCCCGGTGAGGACGCCTATCCGTCTCAGAATCTCCAAGGTGATTCCGTCTTCATCCGACTGCGAAAAGCACTTTCGCCCGAACTTGTTCAAGGGATTTGGGTGGGCCGCCTGCAGTTCTTTGGTCTGCTGAAATAGGATTAAATCGCGCAAAGTCCGCAATTGATTCGGAATGCGCACGATTGCCCGAAATGTACTAGTCACATTCTTGATTAATCGTAAGGGCGGATCAGTCAACTTACTCAAACATGACCTGCCATCCACGTGACTGCGGCGTAGAGCTTCATTGTACGGCAGTTTGGCCGGAGCATGCGACCAAGCCATTGTTGCAAGAGTTCGACCACTTCATTTCGGTGCGGCGTTAAGATCAAGAACAGGCGGAAGCGCACTTCGTCATCGGCAATTGTCGCGACTGCGATGCGCCGGGAGTTCTCTCACTCAATCGACCGTCCCACTCCGGCAAACCCTGTCGATATCACGGTCATAGGCGCATGTTCGGGATCCGCTCCGTCGACGATCATTTGCCAGCGCGTCAACCCAGATTGTTCCGCGGTCAATTCTGTAAATCCAAGCTTGGCGTAATGATCGACGACGAGTTCGTTGCGGTCGGTGGCCCGGTAGGTGCCGATCAGCTTTGTCACGCCCGCTGCATGCGCGTGAGCCAGTATCTCGCGCAGCACCATTTGCTCCACTTTGCGACCCAGCACCCGGCAACTCATGAGCCAGGTGTCGATTTCCCAACCGTCGGGCCCGGCGGGACGGCAGATGACGACGCTGATCATGCCGTTGTCGCCGAAAATATCCGATAGTCGAACCTGCAGAGTGAAAATGCCCGCATCGTTTTCGAGCGCGGAAATTTCCGGTTCAGTGTAGCGCCGCGTCGTCAGGTTGAATTGGTTGGATTTATTGATCAGTTGAACGATGCGAGCTCTTCCGGTCGCATCGAACGGCATGAATGTGATCGTCATGTCCAACGATTTCAGGTAAGCAACGACGCCGCCGACTTGTCTCTGCAAATCGGCGCGGCTGGCGTTGTCCCGGTACAAACCGGCCCGATTGAGATCCTCGGATGTGAAGCTGACCGCCTCATAATATCCGCCGGCCGCGAGCGTTCTCGCATATAGGGCGACCTCGTCGGGCAGCTCCGGAACTGCGACCTGTGGGAGCATCTGCCGGACCAGCCCGCGCTCGGCAGGGTTGTCATCGAGAAACACCATCGCATCCAATCCGAGTGAAAGCTCATCTGCGATCGCCTGAATGTTGGTCGCTTTGTCGTTCCAATTTGCCTGGAAGACCGCGATGTGGCTCAGTTTCAGCAACATCTCGGGATGTTTTTCGAACGGCAAGCGCGCGATTTCGTCCGTGTTCTTCGACGAGACGGCCAAGACGACGCCACGCTCGCGCAGTTGCAGCGCGAGGCGTTGGACTGCGAGGTGTGCCTCGCCGGTAGGGTCTCCTTGGGCGACCTTGATTCCTTCGACGCCGTCGTCGCCGATGACACCCCCCCAAACGGTGTTATCGAGGTCCAAAATCAAGACCTTGCGGCTTTTGCCGCGAATTGCCGCCAGAATGCGGGCGACGTGGTCGGCATAGAGCGGAATGAACTGATCGGCAAATGCGAACTTGCCTAGGTTCCACAGCTGCGGATCATGCCAATCCGCGAGGCCGACGGTTTCCGCGATGCCGGCGACGTCCAGGACGATGTCGCCGGAGGTCCGCGCGAACGCGGCGAGTTCGTGATTAATGCCATCGATGAGGCTGCGCAAGGTACCGAGCAGCACTCGATCGTAACTGCCAAAAAGCGTCTCGACGGGCGGTGCGAACGACTGAAAGATGCAAATCGCGTTCGAGTTGGCCTTGATTCCGTCGCGCAACGCCAGCAAAAAACCAATTGCGCCCTGCACCGTCGCAGCAGCGGCATCCGGATTCCCGATCGACAGTTTCAGCGGCAGCGCGCGATAATCGAGCGAAAACAGCACGGCGTCCGGCCGCGAGGTATTGACCTTGGAATTCGGCGTCAACGCTTCTTGCGCGACTTGATCATAGGCGGGCTGAATGATCTCGAGCGCAATTCCGTGGCGTGCCGCAGTTGCGATGAGCGCGGGATTGACGAGATCGGTCGTCGAGTTGCTGAGAACTGCCAGTCGGAATGGCGTTAGCGGCTGCAATGACACGCCGGCGGCGCGCGACCGATCGATGGTCTGCGCCAACTTCGTCAATTGGTTCAAATCCAGCGCATGCGACGCGAGTGACTGCAACTCGAGGCCGAGCGGTTCCTCGGAGACTCCGATCGCCTTCAGCCGTTGCGCAAAATCCTGCGGAGCGCGCGGCAGCCATTGCAGTTCGGCATATAGAGAGTTCATGGGGTTTCGCCAATTCGCGGCGAGTCGATCTAGGCGCGCACCTTGATCAATCGCACGAGGTCATCGACTTTCGCCATCTTGGTGACTTCCGAAGTCGTAAATTTAATCTTGAATGCCTTCTGCACGGTCACAATGAGTCGCACGTGCGTGAGGCTATCCCAGCCTGCAACGTCGTTTGCCGTGAGCTCCGGTGTGACATGAATCGAATCCTCGTCGAAAACGTCCTTGAATATCTCGGTCAGTCGCTCGTATATCTGTGGTTCATCCATCGCCGAATACCTCCACCGGACATCCGGTCGTCTATTGCTGCGGGGCCTTCGCTGTTTGAGCCGATTATACGTAGCGATTGCGTAGGATTCTTGACGCCGGAAACGAGCGTGCAACGACTGGCGGTCACGATCCATCGCGGGCGCCAATCGCGTGCTCCGGCCATCCACTCCGTGACGATTTGATGACGCCGCGGTTTCAGTTTTACTAAAGCGAGGCGCGGCGGCCGCCGACTCGATAATCGAATACAATGCGGCCAAGCCACCAATGATTCGCTCGACGCCCTCGCCCAACTGCGCAATCAATCATGCCATTCCTGTATTGTGCGATCGCTTTCAGTGACGTTCGAGTCTTGAGCATTTTTCGATTTGCTCCCGTCGATGCCTCCCGGTTTGCCGCGGATGCAGCGCGGCCCGGCGAGACCGGTGATTTCGCCGGGTTGCCCCGCGCTTAGCTGTTCCGGCGGATTGCAATCATGGAACTCCAGGGCGCCGGCTATTTTCTGTTTCTGTTCGTTGTCGTAGTGGCGCATTCCGCGCTCGCAGCGCGCTGGCGGATGCCTTTGCTGCTCGGTGCAAGCTTGGTGTTCTATTCATTTTCGAGTGTCGCCTACCTGGGTCTGTTCCTGGTCGTCAGCACCGTGAACTATCTGGTCGTTCTGAAGCTGAGCCGCTCCGAGGACGGCCGAGTCCGCTCGATCGTTTTTGGCGCCGTCGTTGCGCTCGACCTGCTGGTGCTGGCTTTTTTCAAATATTGGTCCCAGCTGATGCAAGCATGGCTCGATCACGCCGCCCTCAGCGCGCTGCAGAGCGGCGCGTTCGAGATCGCGGCGCCGCTCGGCATTTCGTACTTCACGTTTCAGATGATCGCATGTGCTACGGATGCGTACCGTCGCGACTGGGCGCCCGACGGAAAATGGAGTGATTTCACGCTGTTCAGCGTCTTCTTTCCGCAGATCACCTCAGGTCCAATCCCACGCGCATCGCGCCTGCTGCCGCAATTGTCGGGGGGAGCGCGCGCGAGCGCCGAGGACCGTGAGATCGGATTGCGACTGATCGCCTACGGACTGTTCAAGAAATTCGTGGTTGCCAATCGCTTGAACGACTATGTCACGGAGATCTTCGCGGCCCCCGATCCCGGATCCTTGCTTCACTATTCGACTCTCCCGACTTTGGTCGGCTGCATCTACAATGTCTTGAATCTCTACGCGGATTTTTCGAGCTATGTCGACATCGCGATGGGCAGCGCACGATTACTGGGAATCAGGCTCGATCCGAATTTCGATCGGCCCTTTACCAGCACGTCGATCACGGAGCTTTGGCGCCGGTGGCATATGACCCTGTCGTTTTGGTTGCGGGACTATCTATTCATGCCTTTGCTGATCCGAATCGGTGAGCTCGGCTCGGCCGGCGTGGTCATCGCGCTGATCGTGACGTTCGCGATTTGCGGCGTCTGGCACGGGGCGAGCTGGACTTTCCTGTGTTTCGGTGTGTCGCAGGGAGTCGCGATGTCCTTGGAGGCGCTCACGAGGCGTTGGCGAAACCGGCGAATCAAACAAGCGCCGCCGCGCCTCATCAAGCTTACTGCGTGGGTGTATACGATGGGCTTTTTCGCATTGAGCGAAGTTTTCTTCCGAGCATCGAATCTCTCGAATGCCGGGGCGGTCTACTCGCGGTTGTTTCACGTCGAGATGATTCAAAGTGCGGCCGAGCTGTTTGCTCACAAGGGTCCGTTTGATTTTTCTTTGGGACTCGTCGCTGTTGCGCTGTGGTTCGCGATCGCTCGCGCGTTTCGTCGTGAGTCAGCGGTTTCGACTCCGGTGTTTGCGCTGATTTGCGCATTGTTGGTGATGTTCCTCGGTCACCTTGGCAACGGCCGGTTCATCTATGCGGGCTTTTGAATCATGAACCATCGTCTTTGGGCACTCATGATCGTCGCATTTTTATGCTCGAGCGTGGCTGCCGATTTTTCGTTCACACGCTGGGCCATTTACCAAAATGCCTCGGGCGACGCCGGCCGCCTCTACCATCTGATGCACGAGAACGCCGATGAAGTGCCCGTATTCGGAGCGTCGAAGGCCTACTACGATTATGTGCCTGCCGAGCTCGGACTGAATGTCTATAACTACGGCTTGGATGGATCGGGACTGGATGTCGTCGATGCATATCTAGAAATCGAGCTCGCGAAGCAGAAGACGACTCCGATTATCATTGATCTCGAGCCTGAAGCAGTTCACGACATTGGGGACGTGAGCGCGTTTATTCCTTTTGCATTTGATCCGCGGATCCGCCGGTTGCTAGATCGATCCAATTCGATGATTTGGCGCTTCTACGTGCCGGGGGTACGCTACTTCGGCTATTACGATTACTATTTGAAGGAATTCATCAACGATCGCGTTCAATTGATGCGCAAAGTCGATCGGGGATTCAGTTATGAAAAATATTGGGCCTTCGACCGCGCACGATTGGATGACGCGGTTCGCAAACGGCTGCAGGGACCAAACGGCTATTTTCCGGACGAAAAGCAAAACGCACGCTTGATCGAGCGAGTAAAACAACACCCCGAGCGCATATTCTTTTTGGTTTACTCTCCGGTTCACGCCTCGTGCTTCGCGAATTTTCAGAATCTCGGACGGTTCGATGCATTCAAGGCCCAACTGAGCGCCCTGCCGAACGCGGTCGTGATAGACGATCAGCGACTCGCATTTCGGGATCAGTGGTTTAAGGACACGCATCATCTGCTCCATGACGGAGCGGTAGAGTTCTCGCGGAAATTGAGCGCCCAAATCACGGAAGCACTGTACTCCCGGCGGGCACCCTGAATTCCCCGCCGGCTACGCAGAAGCACTAGCGCTTCTGCGCAAATTCACCCTGCGCCGGAGCTTGCTGCAGGAAGCTCAGGTGACGCTCCCGATCGGCCTCGTTCGCGAAGCGATTCTTGATCTTTTTATTGGGTACGCCGCCGTGAATTTCGCAAGCCGGAATGTTGCTTGTGACGACGGTCCCGGCTGCGACGATGGCACCATCGCCGATTTCGACTCCTGCAAGAATTACGCTCCGTGCGCCTACCCAGGCATCCCTTCCGATGACCGTCGCCCGCAATTCCGGCCGGCCCGCAAAGATGGTCGGCACGCCGACGACATCGAAGCGATGATCGTCACCGGTGCACATTACGCATGGTCCCAGCATCGTATAAGCGCCGATCGAGACTCGGGGGCCTATCATCGCGCCCTCACCGATATAGGAGTATTCATGCGCGACCAAATCCCTCGATATCTTAGATCCAAAGGCGATATAGGCCGTCCAATGGACCTGCGTCAATCGGTGATAGCGAATCAATAGCATGCATTTGAATGCGCGCAGCACGAGCCGCATGCGCTTCATGATTCGACCGCCCGACCGAGCAACGCGGCCTCTATGACACGCCTCTGAAACGACGGTGTGAACTCGGCCTCGATGCGCGCTACGCACGCGCGCTCGGGTTTGCTCGGATGATCGGTGAACCACTTTGCGATCGCTTTGGCCAAATCCTCGCTGGAGTTCTCGGCAAAAAATGCCCCAGTTACTCCAGGAGATATCGCCTCAACCTCCGGCATCTGGTGGTCCAAATTGTCATGGCTGATCACCGGAGTGCCATAGGCCATGCTGTGCATGGCCGTCAAGCCGACCTTGCCCGGCGATACGGTGAGGTCGGCGGCCTTGTGAAGCTTGGCAATCGTCATTTCGTCGTAGCAGGCACCCCAAAATCGATGTGTCACTCCCAGGGACTCAGCCAAGCCCGACAACGCTTCGCGTTCCGGGCCATCGCCGACCAAAACGATGAACACGTCGCGGTTCATTCCTTTGAGGATATGGGCCGCCCTGATCAGCACGTCAAACCTGCATTTGCGGGTCAATCGGGCCGTACAGATGATAATGTTGCCGGACTGCGGGAGCTGTAGCTCGGTGCGCAGCGTCCCCTGCGATACTGCGGAAAGTCCTTGATAGACGCTTTTCTGAGCCTTGTAGTCGAGTGAATTGTTCAAAACGTGCATCCGCTCGGGAGAAAAACCTCGTGAGGCCCCGATTTCCTTGGCCCTGCGTCCGTACAGCAAGAGCCCATTCGGCAATCGAAAGAACAGCTCCTTGATGAGCCTGCGCATCAGCGGCTCCTCCCGGGAAATCCAGCCATGGGTCCAATAATAAACCTTGACGTTCCGGAGCCGTAAAATAGGCGTGAGCGCCCAATACGCGATGAACCAGGGGTTGCCGAGAAATATGCAATGCGTTATTTCTTTGCGACGAAGCGCGCGCAAGATTCCCCATTGAACGTGAAATGGACCAAGTGCAAAACTCGTGGTGATCTGCCTATCGATTTGCGCCGCGAATTGATATGCCTTGATGCTGGCGTCGCGGTAAGTCGCATCACCAACGAAGCAATAATCACAGTTTGTGGATGACGCCAACTCTTCGATGACGCCCTTTCGGTAATGCGGAAAGCCGTCGTAAACGATGGCCACGCGTGGCTTTGATTCCATCAATCGGACTCTCTCAATCGTCGAACTTATGGGCGCGGTTGGGTCGCAGTTCGCCCTTCCGTCGGTCAAGCCGGCAGGTGCAATTCGCTGCGCACCGTCTGCCACCACTGCGCGCGATCATCCCATGGCTGCTGATAGCCGCCCCATAGAACAATACCATCGGCGTGCTCGCGGCAGAACTGCAGTTCCTCTTTCCATGCATCGCCATCGAGCTCGCGGCCGCGTAACAAGATATTGCTGTCGTGGTACTCGAACCAAAGGAACGGATAAACAGGCTTGCCGTAGCGACGCGCCGCCCGGATTGTCGCGGTCGCATAGATTAGCCAGTCGCGCCTGTTCTCGTAAAACGTGTATATCGAGGGGAAAATACAGTCGGCCAGATCCGCGAGCGGCTCAAGTTGTCGATTTGTCTTCTGCCAGTCCGCCAGTTCCGCCGGGCGGTCTTCGACGAGCGGCCAGTACGTCACTGCCGGCGGCAGCGCGTAAAAGCCGAATTGCGATGCGGGAGCAAACCGACGAGCGATCTGCGCCACGTTCAATAGTTTGGCGATACTGTCCTGCCGCACTTGTGGCGACACCTTGAGTACCGGCCAGTTTTCAATGTCCAGGAAATAAGTTGCCGTGCCCGGTGGCATTTGCGCGAGTGCAACGCGCAATCCTGGCTCGTCAACGATCTCATGAGAGGCCTCGGGCCGCCAAATGGCATTTACCATCGGAAGTGATTGAAATCCCTGTCGACGCAAATCGGGCTTGCCGTGGTGGAGCAATGCGTCAAATAGTTTGAATCGAGATTGGCCGATGACATTGCTGGCGGGTCCGATCCCCGCCAGCGCTATCAGTCCGTTCGTCAGCCTACGTCGACGCAGATTAGGTTGGGAAGTTGCATTCACTGAGCAGATCGTTACCGGCGAGAGTGGCCGCGTGAAATATTCGTGCAGAATACTCCGAACGCATTGCGCCTGCTGGGCCACCTGCCATCACCTTTCCGTCATTGCGATGCAACCGTCTTTGTGTATAAGCATGCTCGAGCCAACGAAGGCGAGAAATGGTAGGAAACAAGCCAAGTAAGGACCGATTGCCGCCGTCCCGCGCGCGGTCTTGTCAATGATTTCATCGGGTAATCACATACAACGTGCCGGACCCCGCTTCGCATTGACCCTCGCGATGTGTGTGTGCACGCAACTGTCCGCCATCGCATGGCAAACGAGTTTTCAGGACTTCAGTCAAATCGATTATTTCTATGCGCAAAACCCCCAGGTTTTCCAAAATCTTTGGCAGCAAGCCAAGACTCATACCGTGCGCATTGCGGTACTCGGCGACTCACAAGAAACTTCGCCCGGGGGACACGGATCCGTCTACATTCCTCGCCTGAACTATGAAATGTGGAAACATTTCGGCAACGTCCCGGAGACCCCACTCGAAGGCTGCACTTTCTACGGATCGGGTGCGCCCTGGGCGGATTGGCTATTGACAGGGAGTTGCGCGTCGCCGGGGCCTTCTCCTAGTCGCCTGGCTGCCAACCAGATTCTCCCGAATATGAGTCCGGGCGCCTTCTCCACCTTGAACGGCGGCATCAATATTAACGGCGAGTACTACGGCCAGCTGACACTGCTGCAACAGAACGCCCTGGATGTAGACCCTGGCGCGCAAATACCGTCTGATGTCGACTACTTCAACACGTCGGGAATCGTCAAGGCCGAGATCTTTGCAGCGACCAACGCCTCATCGGGCGAGATTACTTATTATGCCCAACCTTACACCTCGGGCCTTCCGAGCTACTACGCGCCCACAACTTTGTCAGGCACGCTGACGCTCGGGCTCAGTTCGAGCACGTTCGCGGTGTCATCGGGCACCACGGCCGCTCTGCCCTACAACAGTAATCTCTACATGGCCTTGCAGGTTGCAGGCACGGACAACCAACAGCTCACTGACATCCTCGGGCTGCGATATTTCAACGAGTCCTACCCGCAAGGCGTCATCGTCGACACCTATTCACAGGGCGGCTACCAAACCTCGAGCTTCCTCGAGAACAATGGCGACGCGGGAGCGATATTCCAGGCACTGGATTTTCAGGCAGTGATTCTGCATTACGGCGCCAACGACATCGGGGCCAGGCTCTCCGCACAGCAATTTCAGTCCGAAGAAGAAGCCCTGATCAGCCTGGTCCGCTCCTGGGTGCAAACCCCCAGCTTCCCGGTCATCTTGATCGCAGATGTCTATCGGACCGGCCTGACGGCTTCGCAACAGAGCCAATTCGATCAATACGTGGGCGCACAATTGGCCGTTGCACAGGCCGATCCCAACGTCATGGTGATCAATTCGCGCCGACTCATGGACGGCCTTGGATGGAACGCAACGAGCGGACAAAGCGCCAACTTTTTGGTCGACGGCCTTCACTACACGCCTTACGGGGGACAAGTTTTGGCGGCGAGCGAGGTTGCGGCGCTCATGGGCGAGATTCTCGTGGCCGGTTGCACAACCGAACAATACAGCGTTGTACTCGAGGCGACGATGTCGCTGAGCCTTGAACTGAGCGGCCCACCGTCATGCGGCGGCGGCGGCATCTACAACGTCGCGCAGTCGCTGACGCTCAATCAACCGACTCTGAATGTGACCCTCAGCAGCGGCGTTGCGCCCACGCTTGGGCAGAGCTACCAACTATTCAGCTGGGGCGGGTCGCTCTCTGGCGGGTTCGGCGCAATCAATCTCCCGCCACTGCCTGCAGGCCTCGTTTGGAATACCAGTGCGCTGTACACCACAGGGACGATCACGGTCGCAGGCGCATTGGGCTCGACGGCAACCGATTCTCCGTTGCCTTTGTGGGCGCTCGGACTGCTCGGCGCAAGTCTGATCGGATCAGCAAATCTACGGCTGAAAAAGGCTGCCTAGGACAGCCGATTGTTGCAAAACGGTAACATTCCTGCGCTAGCCTCGAAAATTAAATCTACAGGCTAATAACTCGCCGGCCGAGCCCCTGTTGAAGGGTCTTCCCAGCGCCCTGAAGCCTCGCGGCTGCCCATTATGCTCGGTCTGATTACATTTTCACTGATTATGATCGCTTTGTTCGTCGGCACTTGGCGTCGCCCGCCAGTCGCGATCGCTGCCGTATTGTGCCTCTATGGCCTCAAGCAATGGGGCCAAAGCACGACCGCGTTTTTTTCCGAATACCGCCAATTCACCAACTTCGCAGTTTTCGTGATCGTGCTTCTCGGATTGATGCGTGCCGCCCAAAAGCGATCCTGCATTTTTTGCCGCACTCCTGCGACGTCGCTGCTGGTTCTCGCGCTATTCGCCTATGCGTTCGTCTCGGTGAGCTGGGCTCCCGACCCCCAGACCTCATTTGACCAGTGGATCATCTCGATCCCCTATATCATCACGATAACGCTGCTCGCCCCATTGCTTTTGAACGATCTTGACGACGCCCGCACGGCATTCGTTTCGACCGCTGTTGCGGGCGCAGTGTTATGCGCACTGGCGATGGTTTTCGGCCGGTGGGGCGATCGCGGTTTGTTGGTGTTCGGCCACGACACACTGCAGGACTTGGACAATATCTATCGCTACGAGACCAATCCGCTCGCGTTGTCGACGATGGCGGGCGTCGTTTTCCTGATCTGCGCATTGTCGCTGGGCCCGCCGAATCGGTGGTTCATGCGAATATTCGCGGCGATTTGCATTCCGCTCGCGCTCGCGGTCATTTTGCGCAGCGGTTCGCGCGGCCAAGTTCTCGCGAGCGGTGCTGCGGTGTTCGTGGCCCTGCCGATCGCGTTTCGCCCCACGGAAGGCAAATCGATACTCATGATGTTCATCATTGCAGCCCTCGTTCTCGGGCTCGGATGGTGGGCCACCTCGTTCATCGACATAGACAGCACACGTTGGTCGGACGCCCGAGCCTCGCAGGACGTCGCCGGCCGAATTGACATGGCGCGAGTCCTCATCGCCGCGTCGACCGCTAATTTCGCGACGACGGTTTTCGGGCTCGGTAATTCCAGCGCATTCCACGTCGTCGGCTTTTATCCGCACATTACTGCACTGGAGGTGGTGGCGGAAGAGGGCATTTTAGGAGCAATCATCTATTTCGCGATTCTCTTCTTGGCTTTTCGCAACGCAATACGTATCAGTAGAAACGCCGCGTTGAGCGCATCCGATCGCAATGCACTGGCCATTCTGACCGGGCTCTTCGTCTTTGAACTCATTTTATCGTGGAAACAAGGATCGCTCCTGTTCAGCGTTTATGTGTTCGCCTATGCAATTGTATTAGCGCGACTCGAGACGCCCGCGCTCAAGCGTGCGCACGACTCCGCTCATCGCGCCACGATGCTCGAGAACACGCCGCGATTTCCGAATCTGTTGCGCTAATGTCCGACATATCGGTATTGATCCTGACGCTAAACGAAGAGGCCAACCTCGCCGAGTGCCTCGAGTCTTGCTCGTGGAGCGACGACGTTGTGGTACTCGATTCATTCAGCATCGATCGCACCCGCGAGATTGCGACTCAGCGTCATGCGCGCTTTTTCGAGCGAAGATTCGACAATTACGCGGCGCAGAGGAATGCCGGCCTGACCGAGATTCAATACAAGCATCCTTGGCTCTTGATGGTGGACGCCGATGAACGCACGCCGAACGATTTGGCAGACGAATTGCAGCGATGTGCATCCGAAGCCGAGGGCGAAACCGTGCTGTTCTACATGCGCCGCAAAGATTTTTTTCTGGGACGATGGTTGAGGCGCAGCAGCGGTTATCCGACTTGGTTCGGTCGACTCATGCGAATCGGTAAGGTCCGTGTAGAACGGGAGGTCAACGAGGAATTCATTGCCGACGGCAAGACCGCGTACCTTCAATCGCATTTGCACCACTACCCGTTCAACAAGGGAGTCGCCTACTGGTTCGAGAGGCACAATCGCTATTCGGACATGGAAGCGCTCGCGAAGATGCAGGTCTCGCAAACTCCGCTGCGGATCTCCGCTTTGTTCAGCTCGAGTCCGGTAGAACGGCGTCGGGCCCTCAAAAATATCGCATACCGCTTGCCGATGCGTCCGGGCTTGGTTTTTTTCTATTGGTACGTCGTGCGACTGGGGCTTCTCGATGGTCGCGCCGGTCTTGCTTTCAGTATGATGCGTGCGACCTACGAGTTCCTCATTGATCTGAAGGTCTTGGAAGCGCGGCGGCGGCGTTCGGGTGCGCCGGTTTGATGCCGGGAACGGCGCTCCATTTCTCGATCGCACTACCCATCGTATAGCGACCCAACAGCAGGTCGCGTGCGCGCTCGCCCATCGCCGCGCGAGTTTCGGGATCTCGCTGATAAATGCGCAACAGTTCGACCAGGTCGTTGCTCGCACCGATGGGAACTGTCGAGCCGCACCTGGCACCGCGAATGACGCGCGCAACATCGCCGTCAACATCGCCGATAAAAATGGCCGGCCGGCCGGCAGCGAGAATGCCGTAGAGCTTGCTGGGCATGATGAGGCCCTCGAGCGTAGGGAGCAGGCTCACGAGGTGGATGTCCGCAGCCGCGAGGCTGTCGCCGAGATCCTCCCGTGCTTGATAGGGCAGGAAAACGAAATTTTCCAATTTTCGTGCATCGACCAGGCGTTGCAATTCTTCCATTTTCGCGCCGCCGCCGATCATGAGGAATGCGATCGAGCGATCGGCGCGCAGTTCTTCGGCTGCAACAAGGAAGGTATCGAATTCGTGCGCTCGACCAAGATTGCCCGAATAACAGACGACGAATCGATCGGCGAGCCCCAGCCGCGCGCGGAGCGCACTGGAGGAAACTGGTTTTGGCGTCACCGACGCCGGGTCCGCCCAATTTTCGATAACGCACAACTGAGAGGCCGGAACCCCATTGTGCGCAAAATATTCGGACATGCGCTCGCTGATCAGTACGTTCATCGCGGCGCCGCGCATCGACGCGTTTCTCGCCCGCCGCAACAGCCGATCCAGCCGACGAGGCAGAGGATTCGCGCCTAGCTGGGACGCCACCTCGGGAAAGACGTCCTGTTGCCAATTCACGAGGCGGGCCTTCCGCAGGCGCGCGATCGGCGCCGCGAGAATAGAGATCAGTGGCGGATCGGTCAGCGCGACCAGCACGTCGCCGGCATCGAGCATTCGAACGAGGGCCCAGGCGGTTGCTAGATAATATGACGCATAGTCGATGGCGCGGCCAAGCAAACGCCCACGGCCGAAGCTGGTCGTGGCCACGCGGTGAATCGTCACGCCGGAGATTGTCTCGTGGGAAGGCAGCTTTGCGTCTCGATCAAGATAGAGCTGCCGACAGCAGACCACGTGGACCCGCAAACTACGGGCCGCCAGGCCGCGCGCCAGGTCGGTCAACAGCTGGCTCGTTGCCGATTGATCGGGGTCGAAATAGCGGTTTACGAAGACCAACTTGATGGATTCTTGTGTCGGCATAGCCCTAAGTGCAAATCCTTTCTAGTAGACCGTTGAGCGGCCGAAGGGCCGCGCCAAGGGCTCGCCAATGAACAATCCCTGGCCGGGCATCTCGACGCTTTTCCAGTACGCCTCGAGTACGGTATCGCCATCCAAATAGTGGTCGAGAAGTACTCGCGGATTCGGAAATTTTCCCGGTCGGTTGCAGGGCTCCGACACGGACCCATACGAGGCCGTCGCTCCCCGGCGCATCCATTCCAAGGCCGACATCTGTGTGGATCCTTCGAGAACACCGCCGGTGGATGTCAGGTGATCTGCCACTGCACCCGGACGAAAGACGATTTCCGACAATTCAGTGACGTGAGCCACGCCCGTAAAATAGGCGATCGCTCCCGTCGGAGGCGCGGCAACCGGAGTCGTCAATTCACGCACGGCGAGGCGGCCGGCGAATTGCGTCTCGACCTCTTCGAATCCTACGGCACGGACATTGCGTGCCTGATCGCTCGTGCGAACGAGGTATACCGTCCCGTTCGGATGTGTGCCGTCGGCCGCGATGCCGCGGTCGATGATCGTCCGTGCAAGCGACTCATCCTGGGTTGGCAGCAACATCGCGGGCAGCCACCCGGCCGTGTCGGCCGGCAGCCATCCGAGGCTGTCGTAGAGCGGGCTCACGGTCGTAACTTCGCAGCCGGGCTCGCAGAAGCCCGGCTGATAGCCCGCCGCAAATGCGGTGGTAATCGACATGCATTCGACTGCAAAGGGTCTCGACCAGATCAACAGCAAAGACTGAACTGCCGACGGCAATTTACCAAGGGCGATTGCCCGGAGCTCCCGCAATTCTGCCCGAGATAGGATCGCGCGATCGGGTACAGACAATCCGATCACATTGACGGCCGGGATATGCCGGCGGTCCTCGTAGTAGCGCGCAATCCTCGTGCTCGCGCGGTCATCGAGATTGTAAATGACTCCTAGACGCTCCGGCGTTAGGCCCTCGGCCACAGCGTGCCCGGCGTAGAGCGCCAGGCCAAGCACGAACGCATGCCGCACGACGGTACTGCGGTGTCAGGCCGCGCCGCTGCCGGAGATTCCCGGAGACGCGGGAAATTTCGGCGGCGAAAACGTCTTCAAAGCTTGTCCCTTGGACCTGTCGCGCAGCACGTGCACGATCAATTCCGCATCGATCACCGAGCGCCCATCTGCAAACGCATAGACCAGCGCGAAATCCGCGAGTTGATTCAACAGTCGCGGTAAACCCTGGGTACGCGCGTAAAGAAACTCGATCGCGTCGGGTTGAAACAAGTCGGGATTGCCGCCGGCAACCTGGAGCCGATGACGAATGTAGGCGTAGGTTTCTTCGCGATCCAGCGATCGCAGATGGAAGTCGACCGATATTCGCTGCGCAAACTGTTTTAGTTCGGGTCGCGAGAGCTTATCGCGCAGTTCGGGCTGTCCGACGAGCAGCACTTGCAGCACCAGATCGCTCTCTGAATTCACGTTCGACAATAGGCGCAACTCCTCCAGCACCTGTACCGACAGATTCTGAGCCTCGTCAAAAATCAGAAGTGTTCGCCGCCCTTTGCCATACTCGCGCACGAACGAATCCACGAGAGCTTCGTATTTTGCGATGTCGGAATCATCGGACGGGACGATGCCCAAGGCCGACAAGGCCCAGCCGTGAATCGATGTGAAATCTGCGTGAGTATTGTTTATCAGGCCGACCGCGACTTGATCGCCGACTTGCCGCAGCAGCCGTCGCACTAGGGTCGTCTTACCGGACCCGATATCGCCGGTCAGCAGCGAGAATGCCGCTTGCGACTCGAGGCCATATTCGAGCATCGTCATTGCCATGGAATGTTGGCGCGATTCGTAAAGAAATGTGGGATCCGGTGTCAGCGCGAACGGCTTTGACTTGAATCCGAAATGTCGCTGGTACATGCGCGCCTCAGTAGCCTGTCACTGCTTCGACCGCACGATTCAGTACCGTGCCGACCAGTGAAGTCTTTTTCAGCAATTCAACCGTGCGAACCAGATCATTCCGTCGGGTCAGCCCCTCCGAGGCGACGACCAGACCGCAGTCGACGAGAGGTGCAAACGCCAGCGCGTCATCGGCGCTCAGCACGGGCGGCAGGTCGTAGACGATGATCCGCTCTGGATATCTGGCGCGTAACTCGTTGACAATTTCGCGGCTGCGGGGCCCCGCGAGGATCTCCGAGGAGTTAAGGAGCGGCGAGCGCGCCGGAAAAATGACCAGTCGCTCAAATCCCTCGGGATGATAGAGGCAATCCTCGACGGAGGCCTTGCCGATCAATGCGTCGTCAGATCCAAATTCCGGAATTAGCCCGAGTCGCTCCGCGAGCGTCGGGCGTCTGAAGTCAAAATCCACGAGTAACACCGTGTGCAGCCGATCGTTCGCCAAGCTAATCGCGAGATTGATCGCGGTCGTTGTCTTACCGTCACTCGCGGTCGGACTGAAAACGGCGAGGGAACGCCAGCCGTGTTCATCCATGCGCTGCAGCACCTGGGTGCGCAGCATTCGGAACGCGCCGCCGGCGGATTCACCAAATGCCGGATTCAGTACTCGGTTTCGTTCGAGTACGTCCGGACTCGGGCTGTACACCTTCGTGCGGCTATAGACGATCGCCGCCAGCGCCGCCTTCGCCGACGAAGCATTTCTGATATCCGCTTGGATATCATCCGTCGTACCGTCCTCGCTCGCGACATCGACCAGCTTCGTGCGTTCGATGCGTGCAAGATCCAGGGCTTTGCGGATCCTATCCACCGCTCAGACTCCCAAGCGCCGCATGAGCACCGACCACAATACGTCGAGTGGCCGATAGAAAAAATGAAGACAGAGGATCGTCACCATCAGGGACCCAAGACCGCCGCCCCAAGCGAACATCTTGATCCGCCTGCGTTGGGCTCGATCGTCGGCCGTCACGATCACGGGAATCGAGGCCAGGGCCGGAACCAACAGCAGCATGCGAATATCGCCGGGCCCACGCACCGACGCATCGAAGGCTTCGCGCGCCACGACGCCGCCGACGCCAAGAGCCAAGCTGAAGAACAGACCCCCAGCCAGAATCAGGATGCGATTCGGACGAATCGGCTTTTCCGGCGGCTGAGGCGGTTCGATCATCGTGAATTTTTCGCCCTTGCGCTCGCTCTCGAGATTCTGCGAAACCTGGACCTCGGTCTGTTTAGAGAGAATTTCCTGGTATTTTAGCTGCGCACTTTCGAGATCGCGCGCCATGGTATGAAACTGGCGCTCGACTTCGGGTGATTGCGCCATCCGCCGTTCGTAGTCGTCCAGTTTGGCACGCAACTCGTCGCGCTTTTTGATCGCTGTCTCATGGTCGACCGCGATGGCGTTTAGCTGGCCCTTGACCTGAATGTAAGCCGGATTGTCCACATGGGCATTTTCGATCTTCTTGGTGTTTGCAAGGTCGGAGTCGGCGACTGATTTCTCGAGCTTCTCGATCTCGTGCTGCAGCCGGATCACGTCGGGATGATCGCCAGAATACTTCTTCTTTGCGGTCGCCAATTGCGCCCTCGCGTCCGCCAAATCGCGCAGCAAGTCGGAAGTGATGTCATCGCCCTGAACTTCCTTTTCCAGACCTTCCACCTCTCGCTCGGTTCTAATGACGTCAGGATGCTCGGGTGAGTAACGTGCCTTGTATTCGGCTAGCTCCGACTTGAGCGCCTTCAAACGGTCTTCGGTGCCGAACACGCGCGTGCCGGCATCGGTATAGACCTCCGAGTTGGGGTGGATTTGCGCGAGTTGCGCCTCCAACAGGACCCGTTGAGATTCCAGTCCATCCACGCGATTCTGCGCGTCGCGCAATTCGAGCTCGGTCCGATCCATGGTCTGCACGTTGAGCTGCTCCAACTCGGGCAACTCATCGCGGTGTTTCTCTTTGAACGCCGAGAGAGCAGTGTCCAATTCGGCTATTCGCGCCGCCTCCCTCGTCGCCTGCTCGCCGAAGAAACTCGACGTCTGCTGCGCGAGCTCGGTTCGGTTCGTGAGATTCTCGTTGAGATAGAGGCTCGCGAGTTCATTGGCAACTTTCAGCGCGAGATCTGCAGAATGATTTTGATAGGAAACCGAAAAGGCGATGGTCGCCTGTTGGGGGCGGCCGCTGCGCGGGTCAATGACATCGGCGCTGATCATCTTCATGCCGATATCCTCGCGCATCTGCTTCAGCAGCACCTCGCGCGGCTCCTTCCGGCGAATGTCCGGATACAGATTGTAGCGTTCGATCAGCGAAAGCAGGTTTTGAGTCGTCATCACGCGCTGAGAGATGACTTGGACTCTTTGATCGGCGTACGAAGTAATGACCGATCGGACGAGTTCTTGAGGAATCTCCTGCTGTTCGATGAGAATCGTAGCCATTGACTGGTAGGTTGGCGGCAGGAGCAGCGCGAGCAGAACCGTGGCCGCGAGCGCCACACCCGTAACGGCCCAAAATGTTCCGCGTCGACGCCAATACGAGTGCAGCTTTTCGCGCAGGTCGGTCGAGTTGTTGTCGGGAGTCTGGTCCATCTGGGTTTTTCTAAGAATATCTTCTAGAGAGTCATCTGGTTGAATTTGCGCACCAGCTGGATGCTGACGCTGTTCGCGTCGACGCTGATGGCCGGCGTCGCAAACTTCTCGACGGCCCGCGCAATGCTCATCGTCAGAGTCAAATGTTCGGTCCACTGCCATGCAGCGGATACCGACCCATAGTACGTCGACAAGTCGCTGCTCGCGTTCTGCCCGAGAGTCGGGATTTGGTATTGCACCAGTCGCAAGTCTCCGCTCAAACTCCACCGCTCCGTATATTGATAGCTGGCGGTGATCTCATAGATCTCTTGGCGCGTGAGATACGCGAACCCCGACGGCACGAGCTGTCGAGATGCGGCGAAATTCATCGAGAGCAGTTCTCCCTTTCGGCCCAAATTGAAGGAAAAGACGCTTCCGTCCTGGCTCGATTTCTCGTTCAAGGGTACCAACACGCTCTGCACGCCCGTCGGTGTCAAAAAATACTCGGTCAGCGTCTCGCTAACTTGATCGATTGCCCGCGAATAGCCCGCTGTCGCCGACAGCGACCAGATCTCATTGAGCTTACCGATGTAGCCGAGTTGAGGGTTGAGCGATCTACTCTCGGTCGCACCGTCGAGGGAATTGTAGAGGCCGCCGCTCACCGAGGCTGTCAGTTTGCTGCGCTCGGTGGCGTCCCAGGCTAGCGTGGGCGACAAGCTCGTATATTTGTAATTGGTCAGCGTTGGCGCGCCGCCCACCGGTGCGCCGTACGTCACGCGCTGCGATGTGAGGTCGGTGTTGAAGTCGATGTGCTCGGTGAGCAGGCGGTCCCAGTTCAAATCGACCGTCCCGGTATCACGCCGCACGCCGGTGACGCCGTCGGACAAGTAGTCATGATAGAGGCTCGAGTCGCGGGCCGCGCCGATCGACGCGCTGAACACGTTGCGTTCCGAATCCAATTCGGCTTTGGAGGTCAAATGTTCGAAGTCAGAGTCTATCGAGTCATAGCCGCGTGTCGTACCGAATCGGAAACTCGGAATCAGCGACAATTTGAAGTCGTTTGCGCTGTAGGTCGTCGGAGCATCGAGCAGCAAGGCGGCGGCGGTCTGGGCGGTATCGGGAACGTTCAACAATACGGGATTGGAGTTGTAATCTCCGGAAACGCCCAAGTCCGGTTGGGTTACCCAGACGCCTGCCTTTGAAACGCTAGCGACCGACATGGCTGCACCTAGCAGGCAGGCAAGCGCCGAACCAGACCAGTTCATGGCACGACAACCGTGTCACCGTTTTTCAAGAGGATGTTTTGATCGAGATGCCTGCCATTTGCGACATCGCCGTAGCGAAAGCGGATTGAAAATTGGTGCTCGCCGTCTCTGCGCAAGACGCGAATTCCGTTCAGGTCGGCAAACGGGGTCGCCCCGCCGGCGAGCGTCAGGGCTTGCATCACGTCGATTGGACCGGTCAGCGGGAAGTCCCCGGGACGGGTGACTTTGCCGATGACGTATAAACGATTACCGGACGCCGCCTTTACCGCGACCGTGACCACGGCGTCCGGAATGTATCTGCGAATCCGCGCCTCGAGCATCTTAGTCAAGTCGGCAACCGTATTGCCGGCAGCTGCAAATTCGCCGGCCAACGGAAACGACATGCCACCATCAGGGCGTATCAATACCTCGGCGGTCAAATCGGTTTCCTTCCAAACCGAGATCTGCAATACATCGCCGGGCCGCAGCTTGTAGCCCTCCGATGCGGTGTTGTATTCGCCCGCAGCCACAAGTTCCGCGGGAGCTGCAGGCACGTCGAGAACGCCTGCTACGGTCGCCACGTCCTTCGCGGTGGCAGCCGGCTGCTGTGCGCGGAGCGGCAGTCCAGCGCAAATCAGCAGTAACAAAACCAAAAAGCCCGACAGACTCAGCCGCGATGACAACACGGTTCACGCTTCAAAAAGCCCCTAGGACGGCGGAGTGTAAAGACCGTTTGTGAGAGTTTCATTGCAACCGAGGACATTTCGGCTGCCAATGTCATCGAATCGTCGGTTATTCGTCAACAAACGCCGATTACAGCCGCCGGGGATGCAAACGCCTTTGCCAACCGAAAACCAGACCCAACCCAGAAAGCAGCAGGATCGAAGATGTCGGCAAGGCCACGGGCGTTACCCCACTGGGTTGAAACGTGATATCGAGGCCGTACACGCCGACGCCGTATCCGCCGTTTGCGTCGCCGAGCCAGTGTGCGTAATACACTCCGGGTTCAACGTTCATCGACTCTGTCCCGACACCCATCGAGGGAGCCAGCAGCCCACTCGAGGTCGTGAGAAAGCAATTCAAGCCGGAAATCGTATCGAGCCAAGGGATATTCGACAGGGTTACCGTGACGGTACCCGCGGTCGTTATGTCGAATGATTGAACGAAGGATTGCTGGCCCTGGATAAATCCCGCGCTGTTGTAGATCACGGTTTCAGCTTGGACCGATCTTAGTGGAATGAGCGCAGCCACTAGGCTCAAGGTGAGCGCTGCATAAACGGTTCGAAGTGGCACGATATTCCCCTTCCTGATGTTGATTCCTGGGTTGATGGAGCGCACGGACACTAAGCTACGGGTTGCCGCAACAAAACACGTACGTTGGCTTCCGGCGGCACACTATTGACGCCGCTGTGGCTTCCGTTAGTCGGCTGGTGATCGGCGCTGCGGTACACATACTTGTCGTAGAGGTAACCGCGCAGCGATCTCTCCGGGCTTGCCGCATCGGCGCTGTCGCCGCTGCCATCCTTCAGACGCATCGCCAGGTACTCTTCGCGCAAACCGCTCATGGTCAGCAGCGCGATGTCGTCGCGCTCCACTTGCCGGCCTTCCTCGACACCCTCATTGATGATGCCTTCCAGCCGGAACGCATCCAGCTCGAAATAGCGGATCAACTCGTCGCCGGATTCGACCAACACGGGCACTAAATTGCGGCCTCGTATGGCCGGATCACATAGCGGCGCAATGCGGCTCAAGGTCGCCTTGAGCGCAAATCGAATGATGTCGGAGTCGCGCACGCCCAATCGTTTGGCGATGCGCTTGATGTGTCGAATGTCGCTCTCGCCAAGCCGAATCGAGACCGCTTGTTTTCGTTGTTCGACCACCTTCACTCCTTCCCCATAAGCTCGTTGTAGGACCGATCGCGGGCAATGGTAGGCCAACGGTGTGTCGTGCGAATGGCACTTCTGTGACGTATTTCACATACATAGTCATCGGATCGAAACTCGTTATGTTAAGAAATAGGTGACAGTTGCATTATGAAAAACAGGCACTTGGCGGCGAGTGTTATAACTTGTTCGAAGAGCTTTCGCGGCCTGCTGACGCACACACCGACGGGACCGACCGTCATCTTGCTGACACATTTCATTTTGTGGGACCAAGCTTGCCGCGTTGCGGGTTGCGCAGGTGCGCCCGTAGGATGGGATTCGACCAGTAAAGGAAGTGCGGCTTACCGATGAGCTCCAAGTTGAGAGTGGTGTGCGCCACTCGTGAAACGTCCGAGAACTTTTCAGCGCGGACCGCCCTCGGCCGCTCGCTGGCGCTCTACGCGACGCTGTTCGAGCTGCGCCTGTTTCCGTCCAACTCGGCCGGCTTGCCCCAGGTGTACAACGAGGCAATCAGAGAATCCGCGATCGATCCGGCGATCCTCGTGTTCGTGCACGACGATGTGCACTTGCTCGATTTGTCGTGGCCCGCACGCATAGCGCAGGGACTCACGAAATTCGATGTTCTTGGCCTAGCCGGCAACCGGCGCCGGGTGGCGGGTCAACCGGCGTGGAGATTCCTCGACGACAAATTCACTCGCGACCATCGCGACAATCTCAGCGGCATCGTCGCCCACGGTCGAGGCTGGCCCGCGGACTACATCAGCGCCTACGGCGCGCCGGGCCACGAGGTCAAACTGCTCGACGGACTTCTGCTGGCGGCGCGCAGCGAAACATTGCTCGCAAAGCAGGTGCTATTCGACGAGGCGTTCGATTTTCATTTTTATGACCTCGATTTTTGCCGTACCGCGGAGCTGCGCGGATTGCGTATGGGCACGTGGGGAATCAGCGTCATGCACGAGAGCGATGGGGCCTTCGGTGCGCCCGGCTGGCGGCTCGCATATGAGCATTATATCTCCAAGTGGCAATCCTGAGTGACGGCCGCAACTTGAGCGGGCTGTGATGCCCGCTTACTGCACCTTCAACTTGTTGGAAATGATTTGCGAAATTACGTTTAGCTTCTTACGGTCCTCCGAAAATGTGCTGAACTTTAGAATCTCCGCACTTTCTAGGGTCGTCGCATTGTTGTAATCGCGGATCGTATGCACGACCCGATCGGGAAATTGCGGGGCGTGTTTCTCGTCCTTCACGAATATCGCGACGAAATCGTTCCAGATGTCGGCGACCTGATGGCTGGTGTAGGACTCGAGCAACGCGGTGTTGATCGCGTTACGCTGCGCCCAGCGGACTAATGCGCGGCCGCTGTCAGGATAGAATCGCCAGCAGTCCACGGGGTAGCGATGGAACGCACCATTCGACGGGACATTCAGATAGAACAGCCCCTCGGGTTTCAGCACCCGCATTATTTCAAGAAACGCGAGCCAAAACATTTCGGAGTGCTCGAAGCACGAGGTCGAGACCACCACGTCGATCGATTCGCCGGCGAAGGGCAATACATAGGGATCTTCGAGCACGACGTCGACTCCATTGCCCGCCACCATGTCGGCACCAATGTGATCGAATTGCTGCGGGACGATGCCGCGCATCGCCCCGTTGACATCCTGGCTGCCGATTTCGAGCAGCTTCGGGCGGCCCGCCGATATATGTTTGGCGTAACAGTTGAAGAAATGTCGGGCATTCGTCAACGCGGTATCGTGCATGAGCTGTCTCGCAGAGCGGCTAGTGGTCGATCGGTCGAAGCGGCATATTGTTCGTGCATCACGCAATTTGCATGGCCTTGAGAACCGGCAATTGTTTTTCGATGAAGAAGCCGGCCTGCGCGGTCAAAATGGTCAGACTCTCCTCGGTGGATTCGACGATTTTTCCCTCCTTGAAGATACCGATGCCGAGCGCTCGGAATGTTTGCAGGGCCTGCGCGCCAAGTTCCACCGGTTGCCGCGCCCCGCGTGCGAACGCATGCAGAAAAAACAGCGCGATCCGGCCGCCGGTCTCGATGAACCCGGTTCCTGTCGCGGGACTCGCGAGGACGCGAATATCGGCTCCCATCAGTGCCTTGCGACATAAGAACTCATTCAGCTGATCCGTGCGTGGTTTGGCAGCCTGAATCTCTATATCGTCCTGCACCGGGGCAATCGCGCCGATATTGCTGAACATCATCGCGAGGTCGACGATATGGGATAGCTCCAGTCCCGTGCCGAGCAACATTTGCTCGATCTGACCCAGAGTCCTTGGCCGATGGTCGGCGAGCGCGTCCAAGACCGGGCCGGCCTGGGATTCGAGAAATGCGAACTCCCCCAATGCGCCGTCACCCGTGAAGCGCACTTCGCTGCGCGGCCGGACCAGCATCACACGCTGGCTGCGCAATGCCTCGATTCTTTCCGGCGGCAGAAGGCTGCGCGCGCCTTTGACCCAATAGTCCATCCGAAAAGACTTGTTGGTCATGAGGTCTCGCACCGTTTCGCGATAGGCGCCGGCCGGAATTTCCGCGAGCATTGCCATCTGTTCGCGCGACAAGTTCCAAGCATCGACGGTGTGGAAGTGATGGGCGCCGCAGACGAAATCGAGTTTCGCCGGCGAAAGCCACTCCTCCACACGGCAAAACGAAGTCGGTAACCAGTCGCGGTTGAGGTATTCGTGGGCGAGATAGCGGCGATCCTCGTTCTTGATGGATTTCAGTTGCGCGGCCAACAGGCCGTGCGCATTGGCGTATTGCGGACTCACGGCGAGGAGCCGATGCGCGAAATTCAGTGCGGCATCAACGCGGGCACCCGGTGCGCGCTGTGCCTCGCCCGTCGCATCGGCGAATCGGCTCAGTAGGTCGTGCAGCGGCAGAAGCGCTGCAAAGCCCGGTTGCGTGTTGTAGCTGATGTAAACGACTCCGCCTACTTTGAGCTTGCGGTGCAAAAAATCGACTATGATCCGGCGGTTCTCGTCGGTCGTCCAACTCCACACGCCGTGCAGACCGATAAAATCGAAATCCGGCAAGTCGGTGCGACTGCAAAAATCCGCGAACGACTCGTCGGCAAATCGCGCGTCCGCCCCCGAGGAGGCGGCGACCTCCTGCGCAAAGGCAGCGTGCCCGGGATTGAAATCCGTTCCGAACCATTGACTCCCGCACCCGGCCGCATGCAGATTCGCAGTCATGCCTTGCCCAAAGCCGAGTTCGCAGGCGGTTGCAATTCGTGGCGCAACGACCCCCGCGTTGGTCAACGCGAGCCGGATTCGCAAAGGACATAATTCGGGCTGGAAGCCGAAGGTGTAATCGATTCCTGCGACATATCCACCAGTCCAATTACTCATCCACCCCCCCCTTTTGCAGCGGCGCGGGCGCGCGGCTGATGCTTCGGTTCTAAGCTACCGACCGAACGTTACCGTTCGGTGGCCCCAGCGTCCGTTCTCGCCATGACAGAAACATGACACCGGCCGGCGCGCTCGAATGCTCGCTGGCATGCCGCGGATCGAGGGCAGCGAAACCTTGCTGTCGAAGGACATACGGTTCGACGAGCGATTGGAACTGCACCGTTATGATCTGGACTTCTGACGGCACGCCGAACAGAATCGCTTGACTATGGCCACCTGCGCGCCCTGTCATCCATGAAGCTCGGCATTTGCACGATTCAGCGTGACCGCGGCCGCTGGGTCGAGGAGTGGCTGGCCTTTCACTACCTGGTCGGGTTTCGAAAGTTCTATTTCTATGCGCACCAATGCATGGATGACACGCTGGAAGTCCTGTTACGACTCCAGAGGACCTTCGATCTGCAAGTCTTTACGCTGAGTGCCGACCTTGAACGGCCGCAGCTCGGCGCCTATCAGCATGCGTACGAGCGTTTCGGGGCCGAAGTCGATTGGATGGCCTTCATCGACGGCGATGAATTTCTCTACTCCCCCGCGATTCACGATATGCGCCAGGTGCTCACACCGTACGCCGATCGAGATCTGTCGGCTCTTGGTGTTTATTGGCTATGTTTTGGCAGCAATGGCTACCTTCAAGAGCCTGCGGGGTTGATAACGGAAAACTACACTCGACGAGCCCCGGATGATTTTGCTCCGAACCGCCACGTCAAGAGCATCGTTAGGGGCGGCCTCGGGGACACCGTTCACGCCGGCCACAATTCACATCTTTTCCAGACGCCGCGCGGCACCGTCGACGAGCTGCTGCGACCGGTCACGGAAGGCTTCGCGGAACATGCGCAACCCTCACACACCCGTTTGCGGATCAATCACTACGTGTGCCAAAGCTACGAATACTTCAAGACGTTCAAGCAGCACGCCGGCGCACCGGACGCCGGCCGTTCGATGGTACGGCCCGATTCGTGGTGGGAGGGTCATGACCGCAATGACGTCGTCGACACGACCATTCACGGTCTGCTGCCCAGTCTGAAAGCGATGCTCGCCGAGATCGGGCGGCCCACCGCGAGCAAGCTCCGGTTCAGTTATCCGCAAATTCATTTATAGCGTCTTTCAGCGCTTTGGTTGAGTGGCGGCGTATCGCGCTCGCAGATCGAAAAATGCCTGCAGGTACTGTTCGCGACGCTCGGACTGATAGGCGATCTTAAGTGCGTCCAGAGCGCACAACTCGAGCCCCATCGCGCTGATCGTCGAGCCGGAAAACGGCAACAGCATCGAGTTGTAGGCCTTGACCTTCCAGCGCGGTTGCGTCGCGATCAGTGCGGAAACGACCCGCTCGATCACGAACACCTTGGCCGGCGCTGCCTGCGGCCCGTAATGCACCGATTCTCCGAGCGCCTTTGCAAGTTCGGAGTCGCCTCGTTCGGCGCACTCGAAGATGCGCTCGCAACGCCCGAACCACTCGTGCCAAAACTCCGCCTTTGCCACAAAATAGTTGCAAAAAACGCTGTCGATGGAGCTGGAAACCGTGCGGTGGATCCCGAACTCCGGCGCTACCAGCTCGAGACTGCGCTCAAAGACGTCGTTGCTGCGATGGGTCATCGCGCCTTGCTCCCATTGATTCAGAAAAAAGGCAATCTGGTCGTAGAACGGCGAGAACAACAAGAGGTCGGGGATTCCGCCCTGGGCCCTTACGAACTCGAAAACCGCAGTCGAGGACAGTCCCGTCTTGCGACCGAACGCCGGGGAGAAGAAACCATAGTAGTCGCCGGCGATCAGCGAGTGGTTGCGCAGGAAATTGCGAATCGGCCAATACTCGCGCCAATCGGGCCGCTCATTCTCGAGATTATCGAGCGGCCGGAACCCCGGATCGAGCATCGCGCGGGTTTCTTCGGAGTAAAAAATCTGAAACAAATGGGTGTTCGGGCACAACGAGTTCATAGCCTCGAAGTGTAGCGGAGGCCCTACGCCGTCGTCGCTCGATGAACAATTCATGACAGCCCATGCCTGTAGATCCGGCCCTGCTCCACGCAAGGGCGTCAACGGCTACAATTCACACGACATGAACCTAACGGCTGATGACACTGGGGATATCCTGCGGCAGGCCTACGACCTGACGCGCCGCGGCCAATTCGAGCGGGCGGCGGCGCTCTGCGCGGAGCTTGTGCGGCAGGACGCCGCGCACGCCCAAGCATGGTTGCTGCACGCGGTGATTGCGATCCAGACGGGCAAGCCCGGAGATGCGGCGATCGCGGCACGGCGATCCTTGCAATCGGATCCGGCGCCGGCGCGGGTCCACGCACTGCTCGGGGATGCGCTGTCGACGCTACGCCAACCACTCGCCGCGCTTGAAAGCTATGACGCGGCCCTGAGTCGGGATCGGGACTTGATCAGCGCCCACTTTGGTCGGGGAAACGCGTTGCTCGCGCTGCAAAGGCCGCGCGAAGCGATCGCGAGCTTCGATCGCGTGCTCAAGAACAGCCCGGATGATTTCGAGGCGCTGGTCAAGCGCGGCAATGCACAGTTCGAATGCAAGGACCCGCGGGCCGCCGTCGACAGCTACGACCGTGCGGTCGCGCTACGCCCAACCGACGCGGTCGCGCTCTGCAATCGGGGCAGTGCGCTGTTGCTGCTGCAGAAGACGGATGCTGCGCTCGAGAGCTTGAATTCGGCGCTGTGCATCGAGCCGGACTTTCCGGAGGCGCTACTGCAGCGCGGCCTGGCGCTTTGTCTCAAGAAGGCTCCGCACGAAGCGCTGGCATCATACGACCAGGCGCTTCGCGCGCGCCGCGATTACCCGGAAACCCTCGTGGCGCGCGGCGACGTATTGCGCGACCTGCAGCGTCCGGCCGAAGCGCTCGCGAGCTTCGAGCGCGCGCTCGCGCTGCGTCCAGATTACGCTGCCGCACAGCGCGGCATTGGCAATGCGCTGCTGGATCTCGGGCGCCCGGCTGAATGTCTGGCGGCGCACGACGCCGCCGTGCGCATGGGCGGTGAATTGTCTGAATCGCTGCATGGCCGCGCCAACGCGCTGCGCGCACTGCGCCGTTACGCGGAAGCTGTGTCGGCCTACGATGAAAGCCTACAGCTCGATCCGCGCAATGCCATCGTCCAATGCGATCGCTCCTTCGCGCTGCTGCAGTGGGGCGATCATCAGGACGAAGCAATTACGGGATATGCCAGTGGTCTCATGCTCGACCCGGATATCCCTTTCGTACCCGGTCAACTATTTCATCTGCAGTCCAGCCGCGCAGATTGGTCGGTCCGCGCGCCGGTTGCCGGCCGCGACCGCATCCTGGCCGCGGTTCGCGCCGGCGCGGCGGTCTGCGCGCCGTTCGCTTTCCTATCGATCAGCGATGACGCAGCGGCGCAACTCGAGTGCGCCAGGGTATTTGCAAGAACCCAGTGCCAAATCGAGACTCCGCCGCGACGAGAACGGCACTTCAATCACCAAAAGATTCGTGTCGCCTACGTGTCCGCCGATCTACGCGAGCACGCCGTCACCTACCTGCTGACTGCAGCGCTCGAGCGCCATGACCGCGAGCGGTTCGAGACCTTCGGGGTGTCGCTGCGTCCGGCCGAATCGTCGCCGATGGGGCAACGTATCCAGGCCGCGTTCGACCGATTCATCGATGTCAGCAGCATGACCGATGCAGCGACGGCCGAGATGCTGAACGGCCTCGAAGTCGACATAGCCGTCGATTTGACGGGCTATACCCAGGGTTTCCGCCCAAAGATTTTTGCGCTCGGCGCGGCGCCTATTCAAATCGGATACCTGGGGTATCCCGGGACGATGGGTGCATCGTTCATGGACTATCTCATCGCGGATGACTTCGTCATTCCACCCGATGCGCGCCGCTATTACAGCGAGGCCGTCGTCTATCTGCCGGATTGTTTTCAGGCGAATGACGATGCGCGCGTGATTAGCGACCGCCCGGTCGCGCGCGCCGACGAGGGCCTGCCGACGGAGGGGTTCATATTTTGCTGCTTCAACAACAGCCCTAAACTCAATCCGCGGATGTTCGATTTGTGGATGGGACTACTCGCGCAGGTGCCGGGTAGCGTGCTTTGGCTGCTGGGCCACGAGGCGACCGTCGCCGAGAACCTGCGCCGCGAGGCTGGGATCCGCGGCATCGTGCCGGAGCGACTGATCTTTTCCGCGCGCATTCCCTATGCCGACCATTTGGCTCGCCTGAGACTCGCCGATCTGTTCCTCGATACGCTGCCCTTTAATGCCGGCACAACCGCGAGTGACGCGCTATGGGCCGGACTACCCATGTTAACCTGCGCCGGGGAGACGTTCGCGGCGCGTATGGCGGGAAGTCTATTGCACACGATCGGCCTGCCCGAGCTGATCGCGACCGACCTCGAGGTGTACGCGAGCCGGGCGATTGAACTCGCGCGGCACCCGGAAGTCCTAAAGGCATTGCGTCGGCGTTTGATCGATAATCGCCGCGCAAGCCCGTTGTTCGATACGAACCGTTTCGTGCGGCATCTCGAGTCAGCCTACCTCGAGATGTGGCAACGGCACGCGCGCGGTGAGAATCCGAGCGCGTTTTCGGTCGGATGAGCCGGCGACCGCCGCGCCAGGTGGGCGGGGAATATTTGTACCAGCGTCTGAACAATGCACTGCAGGCCCATCGGCGCGGCGATCACCAAACCGCGCGTGTGGGATACCTGGCCGTCCTCGAGGATCATCCGCGTAACTTCGACGCATTGCACCTGTTGGGGCTGCTCTGCACGGAAACCGGTAGCGTGGACGAAGGCATCGCGCTGCTACGTCGTGCGCTTGCCGTGGATCCTGCAAACGCTGCCGCGCACTACACGCTGGCTGGAGTACTGCTCGCCAAGGGCGACGAGCGCGCGACCCTCGAGTCCTTAGAGCGCACGATTGCTCTGCAGCCGACCAACCCCGCCGCGTGGCTGATGCGCGGCAACGTGCTGCAGCATCTGCAGGCGCTGGCGCAATCGATCGACTGCTACCGCGAGGCCGTTCGACAACAACCGGCCTTTCCCGAGGCGTTCAACAACCTCGCGGCAGCGCTGCGCGCTCTGCGGCGGTTCGACGAAGCGCTCGCGAGCGCAGAACAGGCTCTCGCGCAGCGACCCGCCTATCCGCAGGCGCTCAACAACCGCGGCTTGATCCAACTCGATCGCAAGCACGGTGCGGCGGCTGTCGAGGATTTTCGGCACGCGTTGGCCCTGAACCCAAGCTTTGCCGAGGCCTGGCACAATCTAGGCACTGCGCTGATGCTGCTCAAGCGCTACGCCGAGGCGCGCGACGCATTCGCGCAACTCGCGCGTCTCGCACCGCAGTTCCCGCATGCGCTCGGCAACCTCGTCTATGCGAAGCTCTGCGATTGCGATTGGCAAGAATGGGGACTGTGGTCGACTGCACTGTTAGAGGCCGTCGATCGCGGTGCGCACGCCGCGATGCCGGCGGCGTTCTTGTGCGTCAGTGGATCGGCCGCCGCACAGTTGCGCTGTGCCGAGGCATTCACGCGCGTCTACTATCCGCCGAGAGCACCTGCAGTCGGCGAGTCAATGCACTATCACCACGATAAGATCCGCGTCGCGTATCTGTCGGGCGACCTCGGCGAGCACGCGGTGACCTACTTGCTCGCCGGAGTCTTCGAGCGCCACGATCAGAATCGATTTGAGACGATCGCGTTCGCGTGGGATCGTCAATCGGACGGACCGGCGCGCCGGCGCATCGAGCGCTCGTTCACGCGCTTCATCGACATCGATGCGCGCAGCGACGCCGAGGTCGTGCGCTTGATGCGCGAGTTCGAAGTGGATATCGCCGTCGATCTGACGGGTCATACGCTCGGTCAGCGTACGAATATCCTCGCACAGCGCGCAGCGCCCCTACAGGTCAATTACCTGGGCCTGCCTGCCACCATGGGCGCGCCTTACATTGACTACCTGATTGCCGATCGATTTATTATTCCGGCGTACCACGAACCATGGTATGCGGAAAAAGTCGTTTGCCTCGACGGCTGCTTTCAACCGAATGACGATCGACGGCAGACCCCACCGCCGGCGCCGTCGCGAGCCGCGCTCGGCCTGCCGGAAGCGGGGCTAGTCTTGTGCTGCTTCAACCGAAATTGCAAATTCAATCCAGCGACGTTCGATATCTGGATGCGCCTGCTCGGTGCCGCACCGCAGAGCGTGCTATGGCTGTTGGCAACGCACCCGGCTGCAGCCGACAATCTGCGGCGCGAAGCCGCGGCCCGCGGCGTTTCACCAGATCGGTTGGTGTTCGCCGAACAAACGCCCTACCTGGACTACCTGGCGCGATACCGTGCTGCCGATTTATTTCTCGACACGACGCCATTCAACGGCGGTGCAACTGCCAGCGACGCCTTGACGATGGGTGTGCCCGTGCTGACGCTGGCGGGAGACTCCTTCGCCGGCCGCATGGCGGGCAGTTTGTTGTGCGATTTGGGACTCGGCGAACTCGTCGCGACTTCACTGGCGGATTACGAGGCGAGAGCACAGTCGCTGCTCAGGGATCCGGCTCGGCTGCGCGGGCTCCAGCAGGGGCTGGTGCGGCAGCGTGCCGAACATCGCTTTTTCGACACCGATCACTACCGGCGTACGCTCGAAGGCGCGTATCAGCTCATGTGGGAGCGCCACGCAGCGGGTCTACCGCCCGCCGCTTTCGTCGCGGCGGACAAACCGCGCGCCGCCTCTTAGGCGACGGCCGCATGCGGCGATAGGCGCAGCAAAGGGCCAACGAACGCTGCATAGTTGCGCCAGCGCTGCACGGATCGGCGGTTGATCTTCTGGCGGACCTGCCACTTGCTGAAGGTTCTGACCATCCGGTTGGTTTCATGGAAATTGAGGCAGGCTTCGTGCCAGGGCAGTCCGACGAACTCCAGCATCCGTCGGGTCCACGACTCCGGGTCGTCCACCAAGGCGTCGTACGGCACGTCGAGGACCGTTCCGGGCGCAAGCACTTCGTGCCAGTGGCGCATCAGGCGCCGATACTCGTCGTAATAGTGCGCGAGATCACCCAAATCGTTGGAGTAGGAGTGGGCCGTATGGAAGTTCTGAAAATAGATCGACAAGCAGGTATCGATCGGGTCGCGGCGCATGTGGATGATGCGAGCCTCTGGCAGTGCCGAATGGATCAAGCCGAGTTGCACGAAATTCGCGGGCATCTTGTCGACCACCTGCCCGTGGTCGGGCGCCAAGGCCGCGAGGAGCCGCCGATAACCTTCGGCAAACTCCAAGCATAGCGCGGCGCTCGGTCCGGCCTCTAGGCCCATGCGCCCGAACTCGAACGCGGCGAGCTTCCAATACGACAGCTCGCCGGCGCCGAACACGTCCGGATGGGACGCGAGAATTTGTTCTGCGAGAGAAGTTCCCGAGCGCGGCATGCCGACCACGAAGATCGGCCGTGCGCTGGCGTCGGGTGGGGTGACGGCCCGCGCTGCCTCGATCCAATCGCGATCGTAGAGTTGTGCGACGGACTCAAAGCTTCGCGTCAGTTGCGCTCGATCGTGCGGCGGGCGGTAAGTCTTGACCAGTTCGTTGGCTGCGCGATAGCTCGCAAAGGCTCGGCCATAATCCTTGCTATCGTCGAAATACTTGCCGATCGCGAAATGCAGCTGGACGGCGTCTCGCGGCCGCAGCGGGCCTTCGGCGAGCCGCTGGGCCTGCGCAATCCACTCGTCGTCGCCATCGGCAAATTTGCGTACTGCTGCGATGCCCGCCCACGCCGCAGCCGAATCGGCGTCCATCGCAAACGCCCGCCGGTACTGGTTCTCCGCCGCCGTGAAATCGCCGCGATCCGCGGCGAGATCGCCGCGGACCAAGACCGCCGCCGTGGACGCAGAATTGAGCGCGAGCGCATTGCATACGCTCGCCTCGGCCTGTGCCGGCTGGCCAAGTAGCCGCTGAACGGTCGCCAAGTTCGTCAGAATATCGGCCGAATCCGGCTGTAGTTCCAATGCCCGCTCGTAGCTGGCCAAGGCCTCGTCGAACATCGCGTGTTCGCGCAGCGCGCTTGCCAAATTGCTGTGCGCCTTCGCCGAATCGGGCTTGAGTTCGATGGATCGCCGGTAACTGTCCACTGCGGCCTCGATCTGGCCGATATCCAAGAGTGCATTGCCCAAACTGTTGTGCAGTTCGGGCGAGTCCGGCAGCAGCGCGAGGGCTGCTTTGTAGCTCTCAACCGCGGCCGCCGGCTGACCGAGATCGCGCAAGGCATTGCCGAGGCTGCCATGCACTTCAGCATAGTTCGGAGCGAGGTCGAGCAAGCGCCGGTAAGCCGCGACCGCGGGCTCGAGCCGCCCGAGTTCCATCTGCGTGGCGCCGAGATGCAGCAGCGCCTCGACATGATCGGGCGCAATGTCCGTGGCGCGGCAATAGCTCGCGGCCGCCTCCTCGAGCCTCCCCAGACTGTGCAGCGCGTTGCCGAGGCCGGCATGCGCATCCGCGAAATCCGGCGCGAGCGCGATCGCCCGGCAATGTGATTGAAGCGCTTCTTCGGTACTGCCGCACTCGAGCAGCGCGATCCCGAGATTGTTGTGCGCCAACGTAAAGCGATCCTTGAGCGCGATCGCCCGCCGAAAGCTCGCGGCCGCCTCCGCGGGACGCCCAAGATCGCGCAACACGCTGCCCAAGTTATTATGGGCCTCAGCGTAACCGCGATCGAGTTCGAGCGCGCGACGATGCCGTGCGGCGGCATCGTCGAGCCGGCCACGCGCGCGCAAGGCATTGCCGAGATTGGTCTGCGTCTCCGGGTCATTCGGCAGCAACCGCGCTGCCGTTTCCTGCGCCGCAAGGTGATCTTTGCCCTGCCCATAGAGGGCTGCCGCGAGGAGTTGCCATAAGATCCCTGTGTTCGAATGCGCCTCGATTTGCGCACGGACCGCGGCTTCGAGTTCGGCATGACGCTGAGCCCGCAACAGTGCAATGAGCGGCCCCAGATCGAGGGATCCGGCTGCCGACGCTGGCTGCGCCTCCGATCTCGGCTGGCCACAGCATTTCTTGAACTTCCTGCCGCTGCCGCAACGGCACGCGTCGTTTCGACCAATTTTGCCAATCATATTCAGAGGGTATCGCTCGGCCGCGGGGCCTTCGGCATGGATATGGCCCTTTAGTTTGCCAGCCGCCGCATGTATTTATTGTGACAGCCAGCCGATCAGCCGGCGCGGCCGGCCGCGTGCAAGAAAAATCTCTCGAACTCCTCCACAACTCGACGGCTCTCGTACAAAACGCCGTTACCCGCGCGAATGCGTGCGCGCAGATCGTCCGCATAGGCCTTGTCGCAGCCGAGGCGCACCGCAATGCCGATATAATCTTGCGGATCATTGGCGATGCAATCCAGGATGCCCATTTTTCGATACATCGCCTGGGTGTGCCGGCCCCGCTGAAACGCGCCCGGCAAGGTCACGATCGGCGCGCCAATCGAAAATGCTTCGAGCGATGAATTCATGCCGTTGAAATGGGGCGTATCGAGACATGCATCCGCAATCGAGAGCAGAGAAAGGAATCGTCGGAAGCCCATGCGATCGAGCATTAATATTCGATCGACGACATCGGGCAGGCTGCGCGCGAATCGCGCCGCGATCTGCGCGTCATAATCGGGATATTGGCCGCGTATCAAGACCACGACTCCCTTGGGGTCTCGACGCAAGATCCCACCCAGAATGTCGTCGAAATCCGGATGCAGTTTGAACAACACTTGCGGACACACGTAGACATGATCATTTTCGTCGAGGCCAAAGTCATTCCGGTCGATCCTGCCGGTGGGCGGATCGGGACGATAGTAATAGGCGAGTGTCGGAAGATCCTCGAGCAGAAAAAGCGACTCGCTGTAATGGAGCGCCGCATCCGGCGGCTCGAACAAGTCATTCGATATGAAGTAGTCCATGGTTGGAATACCCGTCGTATTCGGATGTCCGAACGACACACATTGAACGGGTGCAAGCCGGGAGAACGCCAACAAGTACGATGTAGGCTCCATGCCGATGTCTTGATAAAACAGGATGTCGAGCTCGAGTGTCGCCACCTGTTCGCGTGCCGATCGGTAGTCCGGATCGAGTGTGACGACCCGGTCGGCCGCTGCGCAGATCATTTCCGTTGTCTGGTCGTTCTTCGATGGTGTGATGCGTATCGCGACGACCTCGAACAAATGCCTCGACAATTCGCGCATGAGACCGCGCGAGGTCTTGCCGATAGAGTGGTCATAGAAGAAGCGCGAGATGAAACCGATGCGTATCTTTCCATGATGACCCCGCGCGGCCTGGCAATGCGCGGCGGTCATCGACAACCCGGGGATCGTCCGCAACAGAAAGGCGGCGGCCTTTTCCTGCAGCATCCGATCGTTCCGTCCGTGATACGCGAGGAAGAATCCGCCGATACAGTTGGCCGCGTAAAGATTTTCAATCCGTAGCGCTTCGCCGAGCGCGCCATCGAGGACGCACTCGTAAGAGGCTCTTGCCGGATCGATCGCAACCGCCGCGGGCTGGATCGCCGCTAGAGTCAATCCTCGAGCGATGCGAATGTCGTCGGACGGCTGGATCGCAAAAGCCCGCCCAGAATAGTAAGCGGCTTTCTCGAGCAGCCCCGCTCCCACGCATATCCGGCGCGCCGCTTCCACGGCGGCGGCGAGCGTAGCGTCCAGTCTGGCGGCTTCCTCGAAGAACGGCAGGCTTTCCGGCTGATCTCCCATCTCGTACAGCAGCAACCCGGCCGAAAGCCAGATGCCGGCGACATGCGGCGCGATGGCAATTGCCTGATGATGCAGCTCCAATGCTTCGTGCAGCTTGCCTGCCCTTCGCAGACGTTCCGCCTCCTCACGTAGTCGCCCCAGGCGGTGCGTCTCCCCAGGCGCCGACGGTAAGGCAAATTCCAAACTGGCGCGCGCTCCTGCGTGGTCGGGATGATGAGCCAGCGCCTGCCGATACATGCCGATAGCCTCGTTGCGCCGCCCGAACAGGTATAGCGCCGTACCACAGCTCGTGAGGATCGCCGCATTGTGCGGCGCCAATGCCAGTGCGCGGCGATAGCAGGCCAATGCCGAAGCCAGGTCGCCGAGCTCTTTGCGCGAGCGGGCGGTCACATACCAAGCAGTCGCCAGATTTTCGTTTACGGACATTTCAATCTCAGCCGCTTTGAATTCGCGCCTAGCATATCGCCACCTTGCCGACCGTCGCTGCGGAAGTTACACGGCCGCGCTACAATCGGCGCGGACTAACTGACGGCCAATGGCACACGACAAGCTCATCCTGATCGCCCATTTCGATCCGGCGGGAAAGCTCTCGCGGGACTGGCTGACACTAATTGATGCCTTGCGCGCCGGCGGATTCGCCGACCTGATGCTGGTTTCCACAGGACTGAACGCGGCGCCCTACCGGGATCGGCTCGCGGGCGTGCGCGTCGTCGTTCGCGAGAATGTCGGCTACGACTTTTATTCATGGCGACAAGGGTTGCTCGACGCCTTTTCGCGGGGCTATGAGCAAGTGGTACTGCTCAATACCTCGTTTTATGTTGCCGATGCAGGCAGGTTTTCCGCGCTACTCCGGCAACCCATGCCGCTTGAGGCTCGAGTCCGCGCCCTCACGATATCGTGGCAGGACGGTTTTCATGCCCAGTCGTATTTCTTGCAGTTCGCGCGATCCGTGCTGGAGTCCGCGGTATTCAATCGCTTTTGGCAAGAGATGCGTCCCGTATCCTCGCGCCAAACGGTGATCGACCTCTACGAACTCGGCTTGTCGCGTCAGCTCGGGCGGGAATTTCCGATCGAACCGATATTCGCGCTCGGGCCGTATGAGAAGTTTCTGATGCTGCGCCGGGGTCTCAAGGACTCGTCGAAGATCACCGCCGCGCAGTTGGAGGAGGCCTACGACTTGTACAAACAGTCGCTGAATCCCTCGCTGCTGCTGTGGGATTGCCTGCTGTATCGATACGGGATCGTCAAGAAACAACTCGTCCACGAGAACCCATTCGGCGCCCCCATCGACGAGGTGCGTGATTTCGTGGCGCGCTGCATCCTGAATTGACTGTTGTCAATTTACGGGCGGCGGGGTATTGGCCTGCGCTTTGACGCGCAGCTGCAGCGCTCGTTCGCGGTATTCATCCACAAAATTCTCAATACGCGTGCGCGTGATCCGGGTAAAGGGCTCGGACGCGCTGACTTTCGTGAACGGACCGACATGCTCGTAACGATTGAGCACCTCGGCGTTGATCTCGAACAGGCCCAAGTTGTCGGCGGCGCACTTGTCGAACGCCTCGTTGCGGACGCGCAGATCGTTCTGCAATTTGCTCCGGTCGGCCTCCACCTCTTTGAGATTCGTCGCGGTTTCGCGGAAGCGCGCAATCAGCTCCGTCATGCGCTGCTTGCTCTGTTCGGCCGCCTTGTCGGACGAGTCTTTGTAGGCCGCGAGCTGCGCGGCGGCGACCGCCGCTGCGCCGGACTGCGCCTTGAGCGCGTCGCGCTCCTTCTTGACCGCGGCGAGCTCGCTCTTTGATGCATCGAGGTCTTTTTTCAGCTGCGTGATTTGCGCCTGCAGCGCCGTCTTTTCCCCCGCGAGCTGCTGGTATTGCTGCATGATCTTCTGCGCCTCGCTGCCGCCGCCGCCGCTGCGCTGTGTCTGTGCGTACAGCGGAGCGCACACTACGGCGAGGGCCAACAGCAAGCTCGCTCTGTGTGTCGGTATGCTCATTGCGGCGATGCTCCTAGAATCGGGTGCTGAGGTCGATCTGCAGGGTGTCGACACCGAAGCGCGGACCGTCGATCTCGTTCGCGCTCAGATAGCGGAGCCGGGTCCACAGACGATTGGCGAGGCCGTAGTCGACGACCAAGTAATAGCCCTTGGCGTTCGTGCCGCCGAAGTAGTGAAAGTCCGAGTCCGTGTACTCATCGATAACGGCATCGCCCCGCAAGTAGCGGTAGCCGATCACTGTGCGCCAGGCTCCAGGGGTCAAGACCGTGGGGTACCCAAACGTCAACTCGGTCTGCAGACCGGTGTTGCGATCTGGGCTAACCACCTGACCCGTGCGGTTGAAGATATCCTCGGCGTTGAAGCCGAAATTCTTGACTGCATCGATCGTATAGCCAAGGCGGTAACGGCCCAGTCCGAAGGAATAAGTCGCCGTCACGTCGCCGAGGCGAAATTTCGAGGCATACGCGAACAGGTTTGCCGAAGGGTTCGCCGCGTTCGCGATGTCGAATACCGTGTTGCCGTAGCGCATGAATGCCGGGGCAGTGTAATTGTAAAGGCCGGGTGAGCCGATTGGATTCTCGCGGCCGGTCACGTTGAAATAGTCATAAAAGGCAGCTGTGACACGCAGGCGCTCGGTCTCGCCCCAGCGCAGATTGGTCCCCACCTGGCCCGCAACCAGCCATTTGTCCTGCGGCGAGAATTCGATTTCCTGCAACGGATGGCCGCCTACCGTGAAGAACAGGTGCGATTGCTCGGCACTGCCGTCACCAAGACCAAAGCGCGCGGTTGCTGCGGCGCCGGTAAAGGTCAAATCCTTGTGAAAAATCAGATCGGTCGGCGTCTCGTATGGATTCAAAAAGCGGCCGACGACGGTGCTCAGGAACGGAAACCGCTGCGCGTTGCGCTCGTCGGCACGGATGTACAGTTCGTCTAGCCCGAACTGGTACGGCGCCGTGCCGTCCACGGTCTGAGTTTCGGACACCAGATCGGTCGTGTTGCCGGTCACGATACGCATGCCGGTCGTGATCGAATCACTGAGGTCCGATTCGATCGCGAGCCGTGCTCGGCCGCGAAATCGGATTCGCGTTTCGTCATCGTCGAGAAATGCGTTTTGCCCCGCCGCCGCGATCGAGCCGGCCAGGTTGATCGCATAGTAGTTATAAAACTGCTGATGTGCGTTGCTGCCGTCGAACAGCAGGGACTCTTCGCGCAGCGTGACTTCGCCGCCTAGCCGGGTACGCGTGAGCCAATCGGGAAGCGCACCAGCGACCCCCCATTTTTCGTCCTTGGCTTCCTGAACCACATCGGCGACCACGCCCGGTTTGACTTGCTCGGCCACCTGTTTGGCGATCTCGTCCTTGACGATTTGCGGCACATAGGGAACGCGCACCGCCCCTTCGTCCGCTTTGGCCACGACCGCCGCGTCTGCCGCCGCTTTATCCTGAGCCGCCTTGATCATTTGCTGCGCCTTCTCACGCGTGATGACCCCCTGATCGACGAGCGCTTGCAGCAGGTTCGTGACCGTGTTGCGCAATTCCTCCAGGGACTGGCGTTCGTCCGCTACGCTGGAGCGCGCGCCTGTGAGGCAAACGAGCGCCAGCAGCGCCGCTAGTCGAGTTGCATTGGCATTGAACATGTCCACAGATCTCCCTCGAAAAATCGCTTAAAATACGATTCGCAATTCCACCGCTTCCGGCATGCCGCTCGGCGGGTCTGTGCCAATGCTGGTATATCCGGACAAAGCCTTTTCGACGCACTCATCGACGTGCGAATTGCCCGTCGAGGCCGTCAGCTTGATTTGCTTGACCCGGCCGTCGGCGCCCACGACGATGCGGGTCAACAGAGACCCCTTGGCGGACTTGACGCAGGGCGACGCCGCAAGCCGTTCCTTGATCGCATCGCGCATGCGCGTCGTGTACCACGCGAACGGTGCGTTGCCGGCTCCGCCGAGCGGCGTGCCTCCGGATCCTTGATGCATGCCAAAGGAGTCACCGCCGGCGGCCGCGGGTCCGTCGTTGGCGAGCGTATCCGGGGGCGCCTGGTCCGGCTCGTCGGGGGTTGGTTGCGGCTGATCCTGAGGCAGCTGTTGCTCGATCTTTTCCGGCGGTGGCGGGGGCGGCTGGTCCGGCGGTGGCGGGGGCGGCGGCGGGCGAATGACCGTGATGTTTTGCACCACCCGCTCCGGCTTGCTCGACTTCATCGACATCATCTTGTCGACGAACGAGACGAAGAGATAGACGAGTGCCAAGACGGCGATGCCACCGAGAATCCTCGAGCCCAGGCGACGCAGCGCGCTCCGATCGGCCACCGCGCACCGCTACTTCGGCCGCTGAGTGACGAGACCCAGTTGCGAGATATCCAGACGGCCTAGCAGATCCAGCACGTCGACCACACGTTGATAGGCGATCGTCGAATCCGCCTTCACGACGACCGGCAAGTTCGGATTGACCGCTTTTGCGGTACGCAGCGCCGATTCGAGTTCCGGCATGCTGACAGGATACGTATCGAGGTACATCGTGCCGTCAGCCGTGATCGTGATCGCCTTGGTCTGCGGCTTCGCGAGCGATGGCGTATCACTAGCCTTCGGCAAATTGACCTTGATGCCCTGGACCGATGCCGTCGTCATGATGATGAAAATCACCATCAACACATAGGCGAGATCGAGCATCGGGGTGATGTTGATGTCGTCGTACACACCCTTGTCGTCATCGATGGGACCTGACATGTGCCGCGCCCCTAGCTGTACTGTTCAGCGATGCGAGTGACGAACTCGTCGACGAACACGCGATTGTCTGCTGTGATCGACTTGATGCGCGTGTTGAGCCAGTTGTAGCCGAACAAGGACGGGATCGCGACCGACAGTCCAGCCACCGTCGCAGCCAGCGCCGCGGCGGTACCCGGCGCGATCGCGTTGACGTTGACGTCGCCCGATAGCGCGATCGCGGCGAACGTGATCATTACGCCTATCACCGTGCCGAGCAGGCCGAGGAACGGGCCACCCGAGATCGCGATCGTGAGCAGTACCATCTGGCTGCTCAAGGTCTGCTGCAGACGGGTCATCGAGGAATCCATTGCAGCGCGGATCGCATCGATCGACTGCGGCGACAACATCTGGGCGCGCTGCGCACTGACGGTCCTTCCCGCAACGCGCTTATTGAGCTCGAACACGCCGTGGTGATACAAGCGATAAAGCGTCGAAGCGCCATATTGGTGGTCGGCTTTCGCGAGTTCGGCCATCGAGGGCGCCGTGGCGATCAGATCGTGCTCCTCCGAGCCCGTCGGCGGCTTGTCGAGCGCGGTCGGGTCGCCGCTCAAGCGGCGAAACTCCTTCAGAAATCGGGCATTTGCCCGCTCGACGCGGGTCAGGAAAATCGCCTTCAAGAACATGATCACCAGCGCGATCGCGAGCATGCCCATGCAGATGCCGATCACGACCCAGCCATCGACGGTCAGGTTCTTTGCAATCGTGACGAAGTACGAGCCCTGGCTGCCGCTGTCCTTCTGGCCGTCGGCGCCGTACACGACGAGCTTTTCATCCATGCCCTGCGCCTGGTCGGAGGCCTTGATCCAATCCGCCGAACGAGCCGTCTTCGCGACTTCGACCTCATCGAGTTCGCCGTTCAGGAACCTGGTTCCGGATCCCGACCCGATCGTAAAGGCTCCGCCGATCTCCTCCAAATGGACCGGCGCGCTTGCAACCGCAAGGCCGTCGACATATAGCGTCAACTTATCGTTGCCCGCGGTGACCGCGACATGATGCCATTGCGCGATCGCCAGATCGTTCGGTTGCGCGGCAGTCACCGGCGCCCCGCCGAAGGCAGCACGCGCCACCAGGTGCGCACCGTCGATGATCAGGTCGATCGACTTGCCCTGATCGGCGAGCTGGAACACCGTCGCCTGTTGCGCTTGGTCGATCCGAAGCCACGCCGACGCAGTCAAACCCTGGTTCGGCATCAAGCGCAGCGAGGCCGAGGCCGGCACGGTGATGCTTTGCGTGCCGGAGAACTTGGCCCCGCCGCCGATTAGCGAGGCCGGCGTGAGCTCTGCCGTGGAGGCGGTCGGGTTGTTCTTGTAGGCCGTGAGATCGGCGGGCGGGCCGCTCGCATCAGAAAACGGCAGCACCAGCACCTGCGAAACGTCATAGGTTCCGGCGGGGTCGGCAGCGTTCGGCGCGTCCGCGTTGCCGTAATAGGCATAGATCTTGTCGGTCTTCGCGCCGCCCGTGAGTTGCGGGATGCTAACCCAGAGCAGCGCCATCTGGTTCGTGACGTCATACTTCTCGAAGTGAAATTTCAGCGGCGTCTTGTCATCACCCGCGATTAGCCGAAAGTCGGCTGCGTCGGGCTTGGTGTCGTTGAAATAATTGAAATTGCCGAGCGACAGACGGATTAGCACAGGGACATCGATCGGCGTGCCCGCCACATCGGCACCTGTCGGCGAAAGGTCGAAATCGATCTCCTTGCGGTATTTCCAATCCCCGTTCCACCATGAGCCCGCCAGTGCAACCACCGGAATCAAAAGGGCAAGGAGCCCGATCAGCTTGGCATGACTCTTCATCGGTGTCCTGATCCTTCTCTGCAGAGACTCTTTGAGCCATCTATTGTGGATAGATCGCGTGATTCTTTTATGACAAATTGACGACGAATCTATCGACTTTAGGGTGCCGTAGTCCTTTGCTTCTTGAGGCACTCGATGTCGTCCGGCTTGCAGTTGTCCTCGCCGAGGCCCGTCACGAAGACATCGAGCCAGCTGATCGCCGTCTGCGCGAGCGGCGTGGCTTCCTTGGCCGCCGCCGCCGACTCCTGCGCCGAATTGGCGCTCGAGGTCTGTGTGCCGGCTGCTGCGCTCGAAGCCCCGGACAGGGAGGCGCCCAGGCTACTGACATCCGACGGTACCCCGGTGGCAGTTCCGCCGAAATTGATGTTGTCGACACCAATCACGTGCGCGGCGGCGATGTTGATGTTGCCGGCCGCACCAATTCCGGCGTCGCCGGCGTTTACCGTGCCGACGGGGGCGTCGAGATCGACGTTGCCCGCGGGCACGTCCGGACTGATCTGAATCGTTCGGATGCCCGAGCCCGTCGCAAGCGCGCCACCGAAATTCAGTGTGACGTTGCCGTTCTTGTCGACACTCACGGTCGGCGGCGGCACCGACAGCGACGATTTGGAACCGTTGCCCGCATCGATGCTGCCAAGGGTCGACCAGATCAAAATATTGCCGCCACCCAAAGTGAAGATGCGCGACTTGTTGACGTTCACGTCGCTCAGCGAATAAATGTTCACGTTGCCCGCGCCTTCGGCGACGATACCGAGGCTCGATGCGGGCTTTGCCGCGATCGCGGGCGGTGGATTCGCCAGCCCGACGTTGATGTTGCCGCCGGGAACGAGAATCGAGATGTCGCCGCCGCTTTCGGTGTAGATTCGGCTCGAGGTCAGCGTCAAGTCGCCATCGTACGGCGAAGGGTTCGCCGCAGTCGGGGCGCGGCTCCCAGGGAACAACGCATCGATCGCTGCGTAGCCCCGCGCAAAACCGATTCCGGTGCCGGAACTCGCTTCCCGGCCCGACGCCAACAGTTCGTCGAAGAACACTTGGTCGATTAATGCGCTTTGCTGCTGGATCGAAAACTGCGAGAAATCGCCTTCGGCCTCGGCGAATGTCAAGCCCGTTGCGCCAGTCAGCGACTCGACATAGCTGATCAGATTTTGTTCGTAGTTATAGCTGCTCGTGGGCTTGGCGATGATTTGCGACAGGAAACCGGAGAGGTCGGCACCTTGGCTGCCGTAGCCCACCAAGACGTTGGCGTCCGCGCCCTGCGCAGTCGGCAGGTTCGGATTCACGAGGTTGCCGACCGTGACGATGCCCGAGCCAAATCCGAGATTCAGGTTGCGCCCCGTCAGCACGTCGAAGCTCCCGGGGCCTCCCAGCTGCAGCCCGAATCCGCTGCCCGCCCCGGTAGTATCCAGATCGCGCCCCGCCTCGATCAGCGTGGCGTCGTTCGATGACACATTCTGGCCGCGGAATCCGAGATTCACGAGATCGCGACCCGCAACGATCTGCGCTGGTTTAGGCACCGACAATTGCAGATCAACGATATCGAGACCGGCAGTCACCAGCACCGGATTGGGATCGTCGGCATGGATGACGCCCGCGAACGGCTTGAGCCCGCTGCCGTTCGCGTCGGGAGAACCAAGGTCGGACACGGTCGGATAGGTCGCAGAGAACGAGTCCGACATCACGATCGTCGCATTCGAATTGGTCGCTTCGATGTCGCTGCCGGCAAATAGCGACAACTGGCCGGTGCTCGACGGCGCTAGGGTCACGCCACTGCCGCTCAGGATGATATTGCTCTGCGGTGCCTGCACGGCGAGCGTCGGCGGTAACACCAGGAAATAGTTGCTGTCGGGCCCGTCCGCGGCTTTACTGCCGAGTAGCGTACCGGTCTGACCGTTGGCCTGTTCCAGCAACTCGAGCGTTGCGCTGCCGGTTGTGCTCGACAGGGTGACCGAAGAATTGTCGGCGTAGGTCAAATAGGTGCTGAGTGACAGTGCCTGATCGCTAAAGAGCCCGGCGATTTCGGTCGGATTGTAAATCGCATCCACCTGCAGCGAGTTGCGGACCCACACTGACACCGAAGAATCGCCGAGTGCGATCCCCGCACCGACGGGATTCTGCTTCGTGCCGGATACATAGAATTCAGTCGCGGTTAAGCCACCGCCTGCAATCAGCGTTCCCACCCCGTTGCCGACATAAATTTGCGGCGTGCCGATGTCGCCGCCCGCACGCATGCTAAGGTCACCGCCAAAACCCAAAGGCGTTGCGGTCGAGAGCGAGGGGTTTGCCGCTTCGGGAACCAATACCAGGCTGCTCGCCACCGCGGCAGACAAATTCGTAATGCTGCCGGCGGCGGTCACGCTGACATCGCCCCCGCCGAGCGCGCCGATGTTCCAATCGAAGCTAGCACCGAGGTTCGATTCGAAGTTACCGTAATCGACACCATACTGCGCCGGCAAACCACCCAAGCCCGCGCTGCCTTGATGCAAGAGCCAGCCGGTCACGCCGTAGTCACCGCCGTCCGTCTGCGGATCCAGCATTCCGACCGCTGAACCCGCGATATTGCCGCCTGCGGACAGTCGCACGCTCCCACCATTCGTACCAAAGTTCATGAGCAATTCGTCGTTCAAATAGGCGACTGGCGGGGCGTTGGCCGGGGCATAGCCGCCGGTGTAGACCCCGGCCGCGCCGCTGAAGTCCTCCTCAAACACGATGTTGCCGGCCGCGGCGAGGTTGATGTCGCCCGTGCCGGTGCGCACCACACCGGGTCCGATGCCATCCTCGGTGCCGTCCGCCGGCTGGCCCGAGGTCGCCAGGGTCAGGCTGGCATTCGAACCGCGCAGCGTCGACAGCACATTGGCGCTGCTCGTATCCGCGCCCGCGACGATGCTGATGGACGCGGATGGCAAGTTGCTGAGTGCCAGCAGACCGGTCTGGGTGGCCGGATTGTTGTCGTTGACGAATCCGTCGGAAATTCCCCCGTATGTACTTGCGGTACCACCGAGTAGGGTCACGGGACCGGCCGCACGAATCGCGAGATTGATCACTTGGGGAGTTCCCGTGTTGATGCCGGTGCTGTACGGTGACAGGTCGATGCCGGGTAGCATCAAAGTCTCGTTGACGGGGTCGATGAGGTCGACGCCAACCTCGACCAGCGGCGGAGTCGCTGACGTGTATTGCGCGGCGGACGGCGCGAGGCGCTGCTGGATCACCGAGCTCGCGACCGTGAGAAACGAGGACGCCGCCGCGACGTCGTTCGGCAGGTCGTTGCCGATGAAATCATTGTTCGTCGCAAAGCTCATGACCGGTTCGATGATCACCTGACCGGCATTCGACACATTCGCACCGATCCCGGAGATCCCGGTCGCAGGAACGTTGATCGCGACGTCGTTGCTCGATTGCAATGCTGGGGCGCGCAGAATCAGCTGCCCCGCCTCGGTGCCGCTCACTGTCGTGATCGTACTGCCGCCGTAGAGCGTGATCGCGCAGCTCGAGCAGGCAGGAATCAGCGTCATGCCGGCCGGCGTCGGGATCGTGCCCGGAGCCATCGCATCGCCGGCGTTCAGCTCGATCTCTCCGCCGATGGCTTGCAGCGTCGCACCGGAATCCAAAATGACGTTGTCGCCGGACAAATCGATGAATCCGTGCAGGGATCCCGAAGAAGCGAGCAGTGAGCCCGCGATCTCGACGGTGCCCGTATCGGCCGTCAGGTTGATGGTCGTCGCTGCAAGCGTTCCTCCCGACAGCGTCAAATCGCCGGTTCGCGTGCGGACGCTCACCGAATCGCTGAAGCCGCCACTCATGAGCGTTGCCGCGAGCGACGACAGCCCACCGACCAGTTGTCCCGCGTCGAGTGAAAAGTCGCCGCCGGTCCCGCCGCTGCCCGCCGCGCCCAAGAGCGCGCCTGCCAAGGTGACCTGACCGGCGCCAAAGATACTCAAGGTCCCGGCCGGCGCTACTTGTTCGCCCGAGACGTTGATCGTCGTGCCGCTGCCGAGCGTAACGTTGCCGGTGGCGCTGAGCGCTATGCTTCCGCCCGGCGTCGGTGCAGTCTGATCGACCGCTTGCATCAGCGTGCCCGCGACCGTGATCGAGCCGTTTGCCCCGATTTGAAGGTCTCCACCGGTAGCCGTCAGCGTGACGATGCCGGAGGGCGCCGCGATCGCCCCATCATCGATGATCGACGCGGCTTGCAGCGCTAGGGCCCCACCGACCGGGGTCGTCACGCTGGTTCCGGCGGCGAGCGCCGGCGCGGCGCCGATCGTGAGGTTACCGCTGGCAGTAATCGTCGTGGTGGCGGCGACTCCGGGAGCGATCCGTACGGCGTTGATATTCAGGTCACCGCCGACATCGAGGCCCGACGTGCTCGAGGCCGCACTCGTGACGACGCCGGCCACTTGCAGCTGGGTAGTCGCAAATCCGCCGATGTTCGTCCCGCCCGATGCCAGGTTGAGCGTATTGGCAACCAAAGCGAGCGTCCCCGCACCTGCGGCCGGCGCCGCAGTCGCAGGCGGCGTGAGGCTGCCGAGGGTCAGACTTTGCGCGCCGAAGACCGAGGACCCGGCATTCTGATTATCGATCGTCGTCGCAAGCAAAGTCAGCGCGTCCAAGGTCGGGGCGGTGCCGACTGACACGGCGCCGAGAGTGACCGGAACGTACAGGTCGAGATTGCCTTGACTCGCGAGTCGCACCGCGCCGGCCGATTGCAGCGCCTGCGTCAGCGACGCGTCGATATTGAGCGTGTCCGGCTGTTGGCCCGAGATGCCGACGAAGGCGATGCTGTTCGACCCGAGCGACCAGCTGGCGCCGGCAGCGCTCACGGTTCCGTCGGCGATCGAGACGTTGCTTGGCGCATCCAGCACCAGCGCACCGCCCGACTTCAGATTCGATCCCGGGTCGAGGGTTACGCTGCCGCCCGAGGCTGCGCCAGTCCGCGCAACGAGCGGCAGTCCCAGGTCGGAAACCGCGAGAAACGCCGCACTCGGATCGCTCAAGATTAAAGGCTGCATCGCCGGCAGCGTCGCCAATGGTGTCCCGGCGGTGCCGGAGGTGGACGCCAACATGGCGCCAGAAGCGACTTCAATGCTCTGATGCGCGACGATGTAAATTTGATTCGCGGTGAGATTCGCGCCGTCGGCGACGAGCACCTGATTCGCGGCCACCGACACCGTGTTGCCCTCGGCGCCGGTGCCGGCATTGGCAGTCGTAGTGCCGCCGAGAGTCACTTCGCTCGCATTCCAACCTTGAAGTACCGCCGACGATAAGCCGAGGAATCCCGGCGACGCCGAGCCGTCTGCGCTGAGCTCGAGGTTCGGCGCGCTGAAGTTGACGATGGCGCCACTTCCGCCATTTGCTGCCCGCGTCTCGACGGTACCGAGCAGCGACAAGGAGTTGTTGACTGCAGCATTGACTGTGAGGTTCAGGAAGCCGGCATCGGCCGGCTCGGGCACGCGGCCGGTACCCGCTAAGGCCGCGGCTGAACTAAAGTAGCTAGACGCATCCGTGATCGTATACGCCGCAAGCTGCTGACCGTAGCCGCTCGGGTAGACCGCGAAGCCCTCGTAAGTACTCGGACCCGCATGTAGCGTCGTGCCCGCATAGCTCAAATATCCGCCGATCACGGGCGTGCCGTTGGCGAGGGAGCCGATCTGGCCGCCGGTCGCACTCGTGTACGACGGTTCAATGGCGATCAACAGCGCACCCTGGGCGAGCGCGTAGCGCGGCGGCAGCAACGCATAGAACCCCGGCGCAACACCCGCACCACCACTCAGGTACACGGTGTTCATCGTACTGTAGCCGGGACTCTCCTCGGCATCGTAGGGGGCCGCTTGCCCGACTTGTTTGGGGAAAATCGCGAAGAGCCCAGCGATTCCGCCATTCGCCGGTGAAGCCAGAGCATCGACGCTGCCGCCCGTGCCCGGAACCCATTCATATGAATAGAGGTCACCGCCGCCCTGCAGATCAACCTGAGAGCTGTGTTCGAGGACCACATTCGGCGCGGTAAGGTTGATCCCCTTGGTCGGCACGGCGGTAATCGTATTCAGACCGTTCAAATATTCCCAGGTCGTGCCGCCGAGCACGGTCTGGCCATACGGAATGTCGAGCCCGGCGCCGCTGACCGACAGCAGGCTGCCATTGGATAGTTGCAGCGACTGGCTCGCGGTCAGCGTAATCGTTCCGAGCGGCGCATAGAGATCGCCGCCGATTTCGATGTTGGCCGCTTCCACGGTGAGCTGACCGCCGCCCGAGAGGGGCGCCCCGGGTGATACGGAGGGCTTGCCGTTGACGAGGATCGGGTCGATGTCGACATTCGTGCTTGCGGTCCCCGACTGTGCCTGGATCATGAACATCGTGAACGTGTCCGGATACACACGTTCCGCCTGTAGCCTGACGTTGCCTGCCGTCACCAAGGATCCGTCGTTGAGGCCGCCATTGGTTGCCGTCGACGTCGTCCCCAGCAGCTGGATATCGCCCTGACTCGCAAACGTCAGATTACCGATACCCTCGAGCGTGACGTTGCCGTCCAAGGTTATTTGATCCGCGGCAACCGTCAGACTGCCGGTGCCGGCGGTCGGGCTTGGCTGAACCGCGCCGTTGAACAGCAGTGTCAGCGGGTTGCCGATTTCGACGTCGGGCGCGGAGATGCTGGCGGTAATTCCATTGGGAACCGCGAGCACTTCACTTTCCAACACCAGCGACCGGTTGAGCACGATCGGCGCACTGGTCTGCACGGAAATAACTCCAGGCGCGGTACCGCCGGCATTGATCGTGAGTGCATCGATGCCGGTGCCGTCAAGAATCTGCGCGATCCCAATTGTCGCCTGCCCAACCGCCGGAGCGGCAGCGGAACCGGCATCGGCCACGAGATTGATCTGCAAGGGTTGGTCGACATCCGGTTGTCCCGGAATATTTTGCGAGCGAGCCAGGTCGATTTCGAGCGAGCCGCCGGCGGTCCCACTGCCGCCGGAGTGGCCGTCGAGCGAACCCAGCAATTCGATCGATTCAACCGAGGAGACAGTCAGCGATCCCGCAGGGGAAGCCACGACCTCGCGCGTGTAGTTCTGGTTGCTCGCATTGAGCACATCGAGCATCGCGTTGGTACCGGCAAATTCGATGTGCGAGCCAGCCGCAACCACCACCGCGCCGCGCTCCGCATCGATGCTCACCGAACCTCCGCCTGGAACGCCGCCGAGCAGCAAGCCTTGTTCGTTTGGCGTCAATACGGCGCCGGGAGCGCTCACATCAAGTACCGCCGAGGGCGCGACGGTGATGCCCAGGCCCGCGAGATACCCTGGGTCGATGACCGTCCCGTACGCGTAGTCGGTCGGCGACTTCAGAGTCACCGAAATATTGCCGGCGGGCGCAAGCAGAGTACCGCCGATCGCGATGCTCCCCTCGCCGGTGAGGCTGATGTCGGCTCCGCGGTCCGCGGCGATCGTGGCGCCGGCCTGTACGTCGAGGACGCCGTAGTCGAGCGATGCCAGCGGCTCGTCGTCAGCAAGCCGCAAGACGTTCAAGGAGAGATTCGTCGGTGGACGCTGGTAGGGCATCAACGTGGTCAGCTGCGAAAAGTCGGCGATGGTTCCGCCGCTGGCGCGAGACTGAAAACCGGGATCGAGCAACAAAGACTGCTGCGTCAAAACGTACGGCGCGTCGGCCGGTGTCGGCGGCGCCGCGACCGTGAGCACGTCGGCGCCCGGAGTCGCTGCTGCGCCGGTTGCCGTCAGCGAAATGTTCGCAAAGCCGTCTTGGGACAGCAGCGGCGCATAGATCTGCAGCACGCCACCCGGGGCCGTGAGGTCGTCGATCCGCTGTGCTTCTGTCCAAGCCGATCCGCTCCCGGGCGACAGCGCGAGTCGCGGAGCGAGCAAGGTGAAACTGCCGCCGGCCTCTGTGCCGGCGCCGAAAGCCTCGACGATCTCACCGGTGCCGAATTGCATCGCGCTCTGTGCCGGGCTTGCATCGAGCGTGATCGAGCCGCCCGTGCCGTAGGTTACCGACCCGGAAGTCTGTTCCCAAGCACCGGCGTCCGATTTCAATGCGACATTGTTGCCGAGCACCAGTTCGCTGTCCGGCTGAGTCAGCTGCAGATTGATCGATCCGCCATTTTGCAAGCTTGGCCCCGATGCCGTTCCCGCGGTCAAGACGCTGTCGTTCGTCCACTGACCTGTGACGTTCAAGGTAACCCCGTCGCCCACGCCAATGCCGAGCCGCGGAATTCCGAGAATGCTGTACGTTTCCGGGTTTTCCGCGACCGACCCCTCGCTCTCGAAGCTCAATGAGCCGCCCAGGTTGGTGATGCTCGAGTCGACGTCGATGCGCGGCGCCACGATCGACAGCGCGCTTCCCGGCGCAAGCGTCAAGGGCAGTCCGAAGGGCAGCTTGAAAGAGGTATTGCTCGCGAACTGAAAATTCGTAAACCCATCACCGCTCAGGTACGCGGCCGGAAGCTGGAGTGTCTGTATCGGCAAGCTGGCCGCATCGGCGACCACGATTGGGATCGGAGTCGTGACGACCTCGATGGGTGGAGCGAGATAATCGACGAGCCCGGCGCCGTTGGCTTGTCCGTTCGGCTCGCCGAGGATCAAGGTGCCGCCAAGCGTGGCGCGTGGCTCCGTTGCAGTTCCGAGGTTTCCCCGCTGATATGGTCCGGTGATCGAGTTCGCGACCAAACCTCCGGCGAGCGCCAGGCTCGGTGCCGCAAATTGCACCGTTCCGGCCGGGGCACCCTGCTGGTAGGTTGGCTGGTACTCGCCGAGTCCCGGGGTCGGGATGACGTCCTTGACGCCCCAGTTATTGTAAGTCTCGGTAAAGGTCGGGTTGATGACCCCGACGTAAGTCAACAGCGGGTTCGCGGACCCGATATCGTAGATCTGGCCGTTGGAGCCGACGAGTCTCGTAGTTTGAATCGTGCCGCCGAGATAGGTCGTCGCGCCGCCGGAAACGTTGATCGACGCACCGGGACTGAAGACGATGTCGCCGAGCGATTGAAACGTGGCGGTGCCGCCCGATTCTGTGCGCTGCGCAATGTTTTCGCCTACTGCGGCAATGTCCGAGGCAAGATCCGCGATCGGCGAGCCCAAACCGCCGTCGGCGCGAATATCCACTGTCACGGTGTCGCCGCGCAGCGCGCCATTACGCTGGGTGGGGTCGTCGGCGAGTTCATTCGAGCGCAGCTGAACTTGAATCAGATTCGCCGAAACCGGCAGAGTGGCGTCGCTACCCGACAAATCGATCACGGTACCGGCGTCGATGCGCAAACTCGCGGCCGAACTATAACCCGTGAGCTCCGCGATGGAGGATGGGTTCGGCGTGGCGGTCACATCTAGGTTACCTCCAGGAGCCTTTATGGTCCCGCCATGCATGAAGATGTTCTGGCCGGTGATCGTCACGGTCGACGGTAGCTGCGTTTGTGCGCTGACCGCTGTTGTCGTGTCGGTGAGTTCGGGCAATATTTCGATGTCACTGGCAGGGCCAAGCACGGCTTCCCCACCTTGGGTTTCAGCAATCTCGGGCAAGGATGCGTTTGGCTTTGTTCCCGCGGTGAGGATCACCGATCCATTGGCGGCGACGCTCGTGGTGGCCGAGATCCGGCCATCCTGATTGATCATGAGTCCGGCGAGCGTAATATTGCCGCGCGCCGCTGACAGCGAACCGGTCGCTTCGTTGATCGCGTTATCGAGCGGGCTCCCCGCCATCGTGCCCGCATCCACTTGCAACTGTTTTGCGGCCGAAGTGCCGGCGTCCACCTGCACGATCAGGCCGCGTAGCGTCGTGTCGCTGCTCGGTGCGGCCTGCAGATACACGCTTTGGCCCGCGGCGAGCACGATCTGACCATCAGGTACCGTCAATGAGCCGGCGTTGTCCACGGTCGCCGCCGCTAGCAGCAAGCGTCCGCCATCGGTGCCGGTGATCTGTGCGCCGTTTTGCACCGTAATGCTGCCGGTATTGAGCAGAGGACTGGTAATCGTGCCGTTCGGACCCCTGTCGGACGAGAAATTCGTCGGCGACACGTAGAACGGTTCGAGTGCCGGCAGCTGATTGGCCACCGGGCTCAGGATGCCGTTCGCGAACGTTTGGTCGGTGATATTCAGCGAGGAGGCAATCAGCCCCGCGACGTTCACGGTGGAGCTGGCGCCGAACAGGAAGCCATTGGCGTTGATCAAATAAATCTGGCCATTGGCACTCAAGGTACCGAAGATCGCGCTCGGGTTGGCGTCGTAAATGCGGTTCAGCGCAACGGACTGACTCGATGGCTGCTGAAACACGACCTTGCCGTTTGCACCGATATTGAACGTGGCCCAGTTCAAGGTCGCCGTGTTACTGCTCTGCTGCACCGTGAGGCTATTGCCGGTAGCAACCGCGGTGGCCGCGCCCGAGGTGACGAATGTCGAATTGGCACTGCAAACCCCCGGCTGGCAAGGAATCGGCAATTGTGTGGGTGCGGGGGTCGGCGGCGCGGCGTGAGCCGCGCAAGCCCAGTGTCCAATGGAGGCAAAAACGATGCGCCGCGCGAGCCGCTTCATGCGATGAGCCTCGGAACGAAAGACCAAACTTCGATCATAGCGGACCGATGTGACATCGCCGTGGCGGACGTCCATGAGAAGTTCGCGCTGTGCCCATCACAGAGAGCCACGCAGGAAAAAGAGAATGCGAGAATCGCCGGCGTGCGTTGTGCTCGCCGTATCTAATGCCTTTGCCCAAGACACGGAGCCGGTAATCTTCTCACCCGGCAGCACGTCGAACCCGAGGCCCCAGCTCCGGACGCTAATATCACCCGGCTGCCCCGGGAGCGCGTCGAATACGCGGCCCTTCCCGGCATCGAAGAAAGTGAAGGCATCGCCAAGCACGCGCCCGCCGCTGCGCAGCGGCATCGAAATCAGCTGCACGGTCTCCTTGAGGCCCGCATCGACGAGCTCTTCTGCTTCGAGGTAGCCGCGCACGCCGTCCGCGCCCGTGAGCGAGTAATCCTCGTTCGCGATCAACGGGTCGTTGGCCCCCTGTCCCGCGACGCGCAACTTGACCGAAAAATCTTTGGGAAGCTTTAGCGTGGTTGCAAAATCGGCGCGTACGTCGAAAAAATTGGCGCGCGCCTGGAAGCGGTCGTTCTCGAAGGCTTCCGGACTATTGACCAGGTGGCGTGGCCCGGCGTTGACGACAAAGCTGAAGGTCGTCGTGCGCGCCTCGGCACGCCAGTTTCCGGCGTAGGCTGCCGAAAGATTCACGTAGGTAATCGGCGTTTCGAATGCCGTCGTGGCATTCTGGTTGATCGTATTGCGAAAATGCTTGTAATCCACGCCGAGGGTCACGCTTTGCTGCGCGCCGGCTGTGCTCGATATGGGATAGGCAATCTTGCCGCTCGTTATTTCACCGATACCGAGGACACCCAGGGTTCCCGCAGTCGGGACGTTGCTGTTCGAATTGATGTAACTCACGGAAGGCTGCAGCCCCGACTCGAACGCATGCGCCGCGTAGTTCAGCGCGACGACGCGCACCTGGGAAAATTCCTGGGGCGTGAACTGGTATTGGAGCGACAAGGTATCGAGCCGGCCGAACAGGTTGTCGTAGTCCATGCTCGCGATGCCGCGCAGCTCGCGCGTATCGACGGTCGCTTGATTGTTGATCTCGAAGCTGCCGTGCAAGGGGAGCGTATCGTTGACAGTCAATGCAAGGTCGACCGTCCCGGGCTCGGAACCCGCCTTCAGCACCGGAACCACCGAGCGATCCGGCGTCTGGCTGTTCACGACGCCCAACTGCTCCTGCAGCTTCGAGAGCTGCAAGACCTGGCCCGGGGTTGCCGCGGGCAGCTGCGCGATGACCGCGCGTTCCGGGAAATATTTTGCACCGTTGATGACGCGACTCTCGAGGATTCCCTCCGTGACATGTAGACGCACCAAACCGTCGCGCACGGTTTGCGGCGGAATATCGACGAACGCAGTACCGAACCCGCGCTCGTGGTAGAGATCCTCCAGTGCCTTGCGCGCGGCCTGAACGTCGTCGAGGTGTTTTTTCGTGCCAAGCAATGGATAGAGCAAGCGCTCGATATCGCGGGGATCAAGCACGGTATTGCCGAGTACACGATACTCGAGCACGTCGAAGGCCGCTTCTTTCGTCGCTACGGAAGTAGCGTCATCACCTGGTGCCTCAGCGTTTGCGAAGTCGACCAACGATGTGACAAGCATCATCGTGGCGAGGTTGACTATCCGGAACATGCCGCGATGTTTCATGGAGCCGAGAACCGAAGAGGGGAGACGCCGCAGCTTAAAAGAAAACTGGCCTCCCCGCGCGGGGAGGCCAGCCAAATCGCCCTAGACTGGTTGAGCTCGAATGAGCCTACGGGACGACGGTCGCGTCGTCGAGCGTGTAGCCGCAGGTGTGGCCCGAGCGGGTGTACGGATTGATGTACACCGTCGCCGTGCCGCCGCCCGTCGGAACCGCACCATTACCAACCGGGTTCAGATGGACCGGTGTGTTGAGCGTGCCCGTACCGTTCGCCGCGGCCAGCGCCGGAATCACGTTGATGTCCGCGAGCGCGGCCGTGGTCGCAAAAGACTGCAGCGCCGTTGCGATGTTATTGATCGCCGCCGAATCCGCACCCGTGTTGCCGGCATTATTCACGTACTGAGCCTCCACCCAGAACGGATACGTGCCCTGCGCCGCGGCCAGGTTGGTCGGGGCGACGCCGTTCAGCGAAACCAGCGACAAATTCGCCTTCGAACCGGCATTGTCGATCGTCGCGTAGGTGATCGCACCCGCCACCGTATTCGCCGCACTCAGCACGTCGCCCGTCGAGAAGTACTGCGCCGCGCCGGACTTGTTGAAGATCGCCGCCGGGCTGCTCGCGGAACCGCAGCCGTCCCCCACCAAGAGGATGTCGGTCGCCGTACGGCTGCCCGAACCCGGCTCACGGTTGACGATCGTGATCGCGAGCGCGCCGCTCGTGACCGCATTGCCGTTGGCATCGAGCACTTGGCTCCAGTTCGTGACCTTGTGTTGGAGGATGTTGTTGACCATCTGCAGGTTCAGGTTCAGCGGGTTCTCGGTGAACAGCGTGCTGTTCTCGTTCACGAACAACGCATACACCTCGTCGACCAGCCCCTTGGTTCCAAGACCGAACAGACCGGCGTCGTTGGTCGGGCCCCACACAGCGCTCGAATATGCGGTCGGGTAGTTGTTCCCGATCAGCGCCGCAGCTTCGACATCGCCGATACCCATGTCCGGGACCACTTCGGCGAACGATCCGCCGGTGATCTGGAACGAATCGTCCGTGCCGTTGGTGGTGGATTCGCCATTGATCGAGGGGGTCAACGTAGTCAGCGAGGAACCGGAGATTTCCTTGCAGCAGGTGCCGACGATGGAGGCAGCGTTGACGATCGGCAGGTAGCCGCTGACCGAGCCGCCTTCGTAACGGACGAACACGTTGTAGACGCCGGCATTCGTGGCCTGGTTCGCGGCCGGGGTGCAAGAGACGCCGAGGAAGTTGCTGTTGTTGCCGCTGCTGGTGATATTGGTGAAGTTACCGGCACCGCCGCAGAAGTTGTTTTGAATGGATGCGAGCAGCGCGTTCTTGATGGCCGAAGAACCCATGATGTTGATCGTGTTGGCCGCCGGGACCGCGGTGATTTCGGCGAGAGTGGGGGCGGCCGCGTACGCTGCACCGCCCGAGAGCACGGCCGCTACTGCGGCCGCGATGGTGATATTGCGATTCATTAATGAGACTCCTAAAGTTAATTCAACTGACCAGATTCGAAATCGTGATCAGACGGCCGCGCTCTTGCGACGGCTGACGCCGGCGAGACCCAATAGACCGCTGCCCAGCAACCAAATGGCAGCCGGGACCGGAACCGGCGCGGTCGAAATCGCCGAGAACGTCAGACCGTTCGCGGACGACAAGGACACGTCGAGGACCGGAGTGATGGAAGCCGGCGCGCCGCCGCTCTGACTCGCAGCGCTCAGTGAATACAGGGTGACCGAGCCGAGACCGGCGGTCGCGACTTGACCGGTGCTACCGCCCAGGTTGGAGGCGTCATTCGTGGTGCCGAACGGCGCAAAACTGTTACCGGCCGTTGTTCCATTATTGGTTCCGAGCCAGGAATTGGCCGTGGGAGTGCTCCCGGCGGCGATCAGACCGTTGAGGAGGTTGACCACGGGTGTCAGCTCAATGTTCCAGCCGACCAGCGTGGCGCCATTCTGGGTGCGAATCGTGTTGAGCGCGGTAGCAAGAGTACCGCCGGTCGACACGACAGTCGCGGGCGCAGGGCCCGAGTTGCCACCCGCACCGACGACCAACCAATCGACCGTGTCTCCGGGGGCGTCGGCGGCAAGGAAACTCGTCAGGTTGGCATCCTCGAACGATCCAGTCGCGCCGCCCGCAAGCGCGGTCAGCGAGAAGCCCGTATCACCGGCATAGGCCTTGACCAAAGTCGTGCCGTTGAAAATGTCCGCGAAGAGAATCGCATTGCCGGGGGTGCTGCTCGTGCCGACCGTGATGCCCGCTTGCGCGGCAAGGGAACCCAGGGCGAGGCCGCCCGCGATACCCAATTTGACCAAATTGTTCATTGTTTAACTCCTGAAGAATGGATGAGAAATCAGAGCAGAAACTGATCCAGACGTTTTGCCTGGCGGCGTCCCCAAATGTCCCTGTTATTCGCAAGCAACACGGCTTGGTTCAGCTAACTGCGCGTATGGTGCGCACGGGATGTGGCATGTCAATTATGGAAATGTGAACCTTTGACCACAACGGTGTGCTTCGAGTGTGCGGCAGTTCTCTTGACATACATTGGTATGACAGAGCGGCGACACGTGCGGCGCGTCCCGCCTCGCGCAGCTCAATTGCAGCTACCATCGCCGTGATGGAATCTTTCGACGCCGCAGTCGAGCTTTTTCGACGCGGAAAATTAGCGGAAGCGGAAGCCATGGCGGAGCGCATTCTTGCGACTGCGTCCGACCGATGCGCGACCTTGAACTTGCTTGCCGATCTGCGGTCGGCGGACGGACGCATCCATGCGGCGATCGAGCAATGGCGCGAGCTCGCCGTGCTCGCGCCCCTCGATGCCGCCAACCTGCGAAGGCTGGGCCAGGCCTTGATATCGATCGGCCAACCCGCGGCTGCCATCGAACCGCTCGAGCGCGCGCTGCACATCGAACCCGGGAATTTGCGCGGACTCAACAATCTCGGTCAAGCGCTGCTGCAGCTCGGCCGTTACGGCGAGGCGATCGTTTTTCTCGAACGTGCCATCGCGATAAAGTCGGATTATTCGATCGGACTTGCCAACTTGGCCCTCGCCGCAGAACGCCTCGAGCGCTTCGCGCAGGCGCTCGAGATCTACGGCCGGCTCATCGATTCGCAGCCGAGCAATGCCGATGTATTGCTGAGGCACGGCCGTTTGCTGCTGCACATGAATCGTGCGCAAGAAGCCTTGCAAAGCCTGGAGGCGGCGCGCGCGCTCCGTCCCCTCGATATGGCCGCGATCGCGCTCAAGGCCGCAGCGCTGCTCGCGCTTGCACAGCCGGCGGCGGCGCTCGCGGCTACCGATGCGGCGCTGTCGCACCATTCGAATTCGGCGGAAGTGCTGCAATATCGGGCCGCCGCCCTGTGCCAACTGCATCGTCATGCGGAGGCACTGCCGTGCCTCGAGCGCGCGATCGAGCTCGCTCCCGCGGACGTCGACACCTGGTGCAATTGCGCGATTCTGCAGCAGCAACTCGGCGACTCCGGCGCGTCGGCGCGCTGCTATCGGCAAGCGCTCGCCATCAACCCCAGCCACTTCGGCGCACGCTGCGGTCTGATCGCGGCCACGATACCGGCGGTACCCAGTTCGATTGCGGAGTCGCTGCAAGCACGGGGCGACTTCGAACGCGAACTCGCCGACTTCGAGGCATGGATCGGCGCCCACACGTTGAGCGAAAGCGACGCCTGGACCCTGGCAAGGCAACATTTTTTCTACGCGAGCTATCATGAAGTGTCGAATCTGCCGCTGTTGCGGCGCTACCGGCGCGCGAGCGCTGCGCGGCTCGCACCTTACACCCCACCCGCAGCGGCGCCGCCCGGCCCCTATCCTGCGGGGCGCTTACGACTCGGCATCGTCTCCGCGCAGGTCGGCGATCATTCGGTTTTCAATGCAATCACCCGCGGCTGGCTCGAAACGATCGACCGCGAGCGCATTGAGATCACGCTGTTCAACCTCGGCGGCAGACGCGACGCGTCAACCGAGCTCGCGGAGAGGTGCGCAGATCGAGTCGAGGCGCAGTCTCGAACGGTGCCCGAGTGGGCACGGCTCATTCGTGCGCAGAATATGGACGCGCTGCTTTATCCTGAAGTCGGTATCGATCGCAATACGCTCGCGCTCGCGAGTCTGCGCTTGGCGCCGCAGCAGCTCGCGGCCTGGGGACATCCCGAGACTACAGGTTTACCTACCATCGATGTGTTCCTCTCGGCGGATGCTTTCGAACCCGCCGATGCCGATCAACACTATAGTGAGCGCCTGATTCGCCTTCCGAATCTGGGTGTTTACTACAAGCCAACCGGCGTACAAGCGGCTTCGGTCGATCTGGAGGCGCTCGGCATCGCGAGCAGCGTGCCGCTGTTGATCTGCCCGGGAACGCCGTTCAAATATGACCCGCTGGACGATGCCGTGCTCGTTGAAATTGCCCGTCGCCTCGGGGCCTGCAAGTTCTTATTTTTTACCTACGAACGTCCGGCCTTGAGTGAGCGCCTGCGCGAACGCGTGGCTGCAGCGTTCACGGCGGCAGGACTCGATCCCCGGCGGTTCCTCGCCTGGATCCCATGGCAACCGCGTGCATCTTTCCTCGGGCTCTTGGCACGCGCCGATGTCTATCTCGACACACTGCGATTCTCGGGATTCAACACCTTGATGCAGGCAGTGGAAGCGTCGCTGCCCTGTGTCAGCCACGAGGGCCGGTACCTGCGCGGCCGATTAGGCAGCGGCACCCTTCGCCGTCTCGACCTTGCAGAATCGATCGCGACGGATACGGCCACGTATGTCGAGATCGCGGTGCGCCTCGCATTGGACCGCGGTTACCGCAGCGCCATCGCGGCGCGGATGCGGCTTGCTGCACCGCTCGCCTACGCGGATCGCAGCGCCGTGAGCGCGCTCGAGCGCAACTTGCTGGCCTGATCAGGGCACGGTCTGAGTCAGATCGTGAAACCCATCGCTGCGCAGCGTGATCTGATCGCCCGATTCCATGTTGAGTCCGCTGTCCGGCCCGAAATTTTGGCGACCGCCCGGCGTCAGCAGCACCGAAGCCAGAGCGGTTTTCCGGTTCGACGTACTGAAGTCGATGACGGTTATTCTAAGCAGCCGATCCGATGTGTTGAGAATGTTCCCCACGTTGACGCTCGTCGGCAAGTCGACCGGCGGGCCGTCAGCATCCGGCTGGCTCGCGGGGACGGCCTGGCTCGCGACGTTGAACAGCACCGGCAACGGCGGACCGTCGTCGTTGGGCGGCGGCGGTAGCGGGGCCGCTTGAGGTTGCGGGGTCGGCACCGCCGCTTGCGGTTGGGCCACCACTTCGACGAGCGGCATCGCCGACAGCGCCGGGATCGGCCGCTGCAGCAGTGCCGCCGGCAGCGGTACCGTTGGTTCGACCTTGATCGCGGGAGCTTGCCGCCACCACAAATACGCGGAACTGACGCCAAAGCTCAGCAACATCGTCAACGCGATATAGCGAAATTGCACAGGCATGATTCGAGGAATCCAAAGGCCGCAGATGACGGCCTAATGGCGGTCAGGCGGCGGACGTCAACCTATCGAGTTCCCGGTCGCGCTCCACGGCCATCGCCGGCCGATCGAGCTCCGACAATTCTTCGCCGAGTGCGTCGCGCAAAGCCTCGAGTTCGGACAGTCGTGCGCGCGCCCGATTCCAAGCCGCTTCGGTGCTCTCCATCGCTTCGAGCAGATCCTCGCATTTGGCACGCGCGTTTGATGCGGCCTTGAACGCCGCGAACCAGCGACGCTCGAGAAGCTCCGCCGCGCCATCACCCTCAGGATTACCTTTGATCATGGGTTTCTCCGCTACAAATGGGCTTTCAATCTTGGCCAAGCAATGCGTCCTCGATGCGTTCGATCTTGACCATGATCCGGGCCTTGAGCGCCTCGGCACGATCGAGCCGTTCGCGCGCGTGATCGAGCAGATCGGCATTGGATTTGCGGTCGGCGGCGAGCTTCTGGTAATCGACCCGGGCCGAGATGCTGGCCTCGTATGCCTGCCGCCACTCCATTTCCACCTGCATCATTTGCGCGTCGAGGTCGAAGTCGAGACTGCTCATGGGTCCTACCACTCCGTGTTCTGTTCAATGCTCTTGAGCAGATCCTGCAGTGCGAACATGACGATTCGCGGACAGTTATGCGGCAGTTGTTTGAAACATCGTCTTGCGCCCCCGCCTTTGAGAGCGCGCAAAAAGAAAAGGCCTCTCGAGGAGGCCTTGGAGTTGCAGTCTGGGGAAGGATAGACACCAGTAAACAATGGCGGCGTTACAGGCCCCGCCCGGCCACTTGCTGAACTTGCGCACGCGCGCGCGCGAGCCATGACGGTGCCGACAGACTCGAAACCTGCGCCTTGCGGGCCATGATGATGCCGGCGACCAATGGCGCGGCTTGCGCCGCGAGGCCGTTCGCGAGGCTGTGCTGTAACTCATGCCAGGGCAGGCTCCACATTTCGCTGATCTCGTTCATGGCACTGCTCCATTGCCGCCAATCATTACCACTCGTTCATTAAACCGCGCGCACTTGACGGGCGTATGAAGTCTGCGTGGCATTTAGATCACGCAGCTTGCCCCACAGGAACTGCGACCGGCGCGACGCGAATTTGTTCCCGCAATTTCGGCCAATCGACGAGCCGCAGATGCCCGTTCATGTCTTCGACCAGCGACGTGCAGCTCTCGACCCAGTCGCCGTCGTTGCAATAGAGAACCCCGTTGATCTCGCGCACCTCGGCATGATGGATATGCCCACAGACCACGGTGCCGACGCCGCGCTTGCGCGCAGCCTGAGCAACCGCGTCCTCGAAGCTACCGATGTACTGTACGGCCTTCTTCGCCTTTTGCTTCAAATACGAGGACAAGGACCAGTGCGGCAGATTGAACTTGCGGCGGACCCAATTGATATAGGGGTTGGCGGCAAGCAGGATGTCGTAGAGCGTTGAGCCCAACTTGGCGAGCCAGGGGCTGCACTTCACGACGCTGTCGAACTCATCGCCGTGCAATACCAACATGCGCCGGCCGTCGGCGGCTTCGTGGATGTATTCCCGATGAATTTCCAGATTGCCGAACACCGCGCCGTCGAAATCGCGGAACACTTCGTCGTGGTTGCCGGGGACGAAGATGACTTTCGTGCCGCGTTTGGCTTTGCCGAGGATGGTCCGCAGCACATTGTTGTGCGACTGCGGCCAATACATAGTCTTTTGCATGCTCCAGACGTCGATGATGTCGCCGACCAGGAACAGGTAATCCATTTCGACGCTGTGCAGGAAATCCAGCAGCAAGTCGGCGCTGCAGCCTCGAAAACCCAGATGGATGTCCGAGATGAATACCGTGCGGACTCTGATCGAAGGGGCTTGACCCATGTTTCGTCTCCCTAGAACCTTTCCCACCGCATGACACAATTGCAATCTTGTGTTACGCAGCGATTACTCAGGGAAGAAGATTTGTTTACAAAAAAGGAACTTAGCCGTGGAACATCGTGTGGAACACGAATTATGTGATGCCCTACGCTGTTTTGACTGGGCAGCTCATGAGGCAACGGGGGGTATACCTAAGGGCGCACAGACATTGGGCGCTGCGCCATTGGCGGCCGGCGCGGCGAACCGATAGCCGAAGCCTCGCACGGTTTGAATGTAGGCCTCGTAGCCTTGTTGCATGAGGATTCGCCGCAGCCGCTGCACGTTGACGTCGACGGTGCGTTCGTCGACATCGCGGTCATTGCCCCAGACCCGCGTTAGCAGCTGGGTGCGATTGAACGTGCGTCCCGGGTGCGACATCAGAAACTCGAGCAGGCGGTATTCGACACCGCGCAAGTTGAGCAGGCGTCCGCGCGCGCTGACGCGATTCGCGGACGCATCGAGCACCAGTTCGTCGCAGCTGAGCGCCACGCTTTGCGCTTCGGGGCGCCGTGTTCGCAGGATCGCGCAAACGCGTGCGACGACCTCACGCAGCGAGAACGGTTTGGCGATGTAGTCGTCCGCGCCGAGATTCAAGCCGGAAACGACATCTTGTTCGCCGGCCAGCGCCGACAGGATGATCAGGCGCACGGTCTCCGGCACGCGCGCGCGGCGCACGCCCTGGATCAACTCCAAGGCGGCGAGTCCGGGCATGTTCCAATCGACGATCACGAGATGCGGAGGACGCTCGGCGAGCGCCTTGATAGCCGTGGACTCGTCGGTCACCGCACGCACGACGAAACCCGCTTCAGCGAGTTTCTGACGCAGGGGCTCAACGGCGGCAACATCCCGATCGACGATCAGTATCTGCTTATTGGTTTCGGTGGCGATCATATCAGCCACCGTATTAGAGAGACGCAGCTTTACAGTACGTTGACGCTTTTGTGACCCTTCGAAAGAATTATCGCCGCTGGAGCGTTTTGCGCGGCGTCGTTGTCCGACGCATTCCAAGCGGCGAGCAGCAGCCCGAGCGCGAGCCAGTTGAGCGACGCTTCGCGGTGTTTGGACCAGAACTGGCGCGGCGTATAACAGTTGTGGGTCGAATCGAGAGGCGTCATGACGAACTCCTTCGGTGGTTGGATCACTCGAGGAGCAGTGTGCGAACAAATAGCCGATCTGCGCGGCCTGAAGTCGGCCGAGAATCAGGCAAATTCGGGCAAATTAGGGCATTACGATCGGCGTCGCGAAATGCCCTGATTGCGCCATTTTCCGCTCCGTCATCGGCTATGATCGGGCGATGAAAAAGCAGATCGCGATCGTCGAAGATGAGCCTGCGCTGCGCGAAAACTATGCCGCCGCGCTCGCGCGCCATGGCTACCAGATCAAGACCTATGCCAACCGCAAACTCGCGATGCAGGCCTTCAATGTGCGCTTGCCCGACCTCGCGATCATCGACATTTCGCTCGAAGACGAGGCCGAGGGCGGATTCGACCTCTGTCGCGACCTGCGCGCGCTATCGGCCGAGCTGCCGATCGTCTTTCTGACCGCGCGGGACAGCGAACTCGATGCGGTCTCGGGACTTAGGCTCGGCGCCGACGATTTCCTGACCAAGGATGTGAGCCTGCCGCATCTGGCGGCGCGCGTCGCGGCGCTGTTCCGCCGCATCGATGCATTGCGCCAGCCGGCCGATGCCGCGCAAATCCTACGGCGCGGGGCACTTGCGATCGATGCGCAGAAGTTGCAGGCCGGCTGGAACGGCACGCCGGTCGTGCTGTCCTTGACTGAATTCTGGATCGTGCACGCCTTGGCGCGCAATCCCGGCCACGTCAAGAACCGCCAACAGCTCATGGATGCGGCAAACGTGGTGCTCGACGATGAAACCATCACCTCCCACATCAAACGCGTGCGGCGCAAATTCATCGCGGTCGATGCCGGCTTCGATGCGATTCAAACCGTCTACGGCATGGGTTATCGCTGGGTCGAGTGAGCATCCGCTCCCAACTGCTGATCGTGGGCTTGAGCACGCTCGTGCTGCCGTGGGCGGGGTGCCAATATGCGCGCGAGCTGGAAACCGCATTGCGCGCCTCCCAAGAGCAGGGCCTGCTCGCAAGCGCCGGCACGATCGCCAATGCGCTGTCCGCAGCACCCCAGCGCGTGTTTCGAGATGGCGCGGACTCACCGCCGTTCGATCCCGCGAGCGGCGACCTCTATGTGTTCCCGCTCGATCGCCAACCCTTGCTCGACGGCTACCGGGAGGACTGGGGAATCGCGCAAGGCCCCGTGGCCTTGCCGGGCAAGTCCTCGCACGGCGCGCGCGTGCAGGCGGGCATCACGGAGCGCTATTTGTATTTGTACATCGAGGTCGACAGTCCGCATTTCAAACCGGAGCCGAGCGATGCACACCCGGCACATGACCGTTTTGATCGCATCGATCTGCTCGTGCAGCGGCCGGATGGCGCGCTCCAATCCTATTTCTTTGCGACCAATGCGCCCGGACTGATCGCGGCGCAGAGCCTCGTCGCGGGCGAGGACGGGTCTGGTCATGCGACCGCAGAACCGCGAATCCAAGCCTATTGGCTGCAGAGCAAATCGGGCTATCACGTCGAGGCGCGTATTCCCTTGAGCTTGATTGACGATCGGCTCTGGATCGAGACGCGCAGCGGCGCAGATCCCCCGCCCTCGCCGGAATTACGGGCGATCGAGCAATTGCAGGGCGGCCGGCTGTTCTTTGCGCCGCGCGGGCTCGATGATCTGCTCGCGACCTTCGTGCGCGAAGGCACGCGTGCGACCGTGATCGATTCGAACGGCCTAAAATTCGGGGTTGCGGGCCATCTCGACGCCGGCGCCGATGAGCCCGCGCCGCCGATGTTCAGTGGAACCTGGTTCCGGCGGCTCATGGCCGGCGACAGCAGCGCGCTGCCGGAGCGCTCGACCGCGCCCGACCGCATCGACGGTGCGCCCGCGACCGAGGCACTCGCGGGACACCTCGGTACCGCCTGGCTGCGCACCGGCCGCCGCAATTTACCGGTATTGGCGGCCGCGGCGCCGATCACGATCGACGGCACCACACGCGGCGCGGTCGTGCTGGAGCAGGCCGGTGATCAATTGATCGAACTGCGCGACCGCGCGCTGACGCACCTGTTCGATCTGACCTTGCTCGCGACTGCGGTCGCGGTCGCGTTCGTGTTCGGATTCGCGACTTGGCTCGGCATCCGCATCGACCGGTTGCGCATCGCCGCCGAATCGGCGATCGGCAACGACGGGCGCATTCGCCTCGGCATGCCGGAGGCCGCGCGCGGCGACGAAATCGGTGCGCTCGCGCGCAGTTTCGAGTCCCTGCTCGCTCGGCTCAACGAGCACGATCAGTACCTGCGCACTCTCGGCGGCAAGTTGTCGCACGAGCTGCGCACGCCGCTGACCATCGTGCGCTCCTCGTTGGACAACCTCGAATCCGAGGGCTTGACCGAGGAGCAGCGGGCCTTCGTGCGCCGCGCACGCGAAGGCAGTCAGCGCTTGAGTTCGATCTTGAGCGCGCTCGGCGCCGCGGCGCGCGTCGAGGAAAGCATCAAGCAGGCCGATCGTGTCGGCTTCGATTTGCGCGAATTGCTGATCTCGGCGATGGGCGCCTATCAAAGCGGCTTTCCGAAAGTTCGCATGGAGCTTAGAGATCCGCCCGATGCCTGCTTCATGCGCGGCGCGCCCGAACTCGTCGCGCAGCTGCTCGACAAGCTCGTCGAGAATGCGGTCGATTTCTGCCCCGAGGGCGGGCTGATTGCGGTGACGCTGACGCGCGGCGTCGGCCACTATGAACTGACCGTGAGCAACGACGGGCCGCCGATCCCGCAAGAATTGCTCGGCCGATTATTCGAATCCTTGTTCGAACAGCGCGCGAGTCGCGACGACAAGCCGCATTTCGGCTTAGGCCTCTACATCGTGCGGCTGATCGCCGAGTTCCATTCGGGCAGCGTCTCGGCTGCGAATCGCACAGATTCCGGCGGCGCGATCTTCACGGTGAAATTGCCGATCATTTGAGCGCCGGGATGCGCCGCGGCCGCACGAAGACTAGAGCAGCCAGCCCCCGATCCCTTCGTGCGCGAGCAGCCATTGCTTGCGCTCGACTCCGCCGCCGTAACCCGTCAAGGATCCGTCCGCGCCGATGACGCGATGACAGGGCACGAGGATCGAGATCGGATTGCTGCCGTTCGCGAGGCCAACGGCACGTGAGGCCTTGGGATTGCCGATATGCTGCGCGAGTTGTCCGTAGCTCCAGGTCACGCCGAACGGGATCTCGGTCAGCGCCTGCCAGACGCGCTGTTGAAAAGGCGTGCCCTGCAGCGCGAGCGGCAGGTCGAACACGCGGCGTTTTCCGGCGAAATATTCCGCGAGTTGCTGCTTCGCTTTCGGCAGCGGCGCGGCATTGGGGTCTTCGGTGCCGCCCTCGACGGCGCGCTCGACATGGCGCTCCGCATCGCGCGCAGGCACGTCCATGTAAAGACCCGTCAAGGCCTCGCCGTTCGAGGTCAGCAGCAGCCGCCCGATCGGGCTGTCCACGGTGGTGTAGTAGTTCATGCGATGACTCCGATCGATTGCCAAAGATGATGCGCCGCATAGGCGCGCCAGGGGCGCCAGTTTTCGGCGCGTGCGAGCAATTGCTTTTCGCTGCAGTTGGCGGCGCGCCGCAACACGAGATCGCCGCTCGGAAACGCGTCCGGCCAGTGCAGGGCGCGCATCGCAATGTATTGCGCGGTCCAGGGGCCAATGCCCGGAAGCTTGAGCAGCTTGTCGATTTCAGTGTCCGCATCGGCGGCCGCGGTCAATTGCAGCACGCCGTCCGCGGCCGCTTGCGCGAGCCGCACGATCGAGGCCGCACGCGCGCCCACGATTCCGAGCGCCGCGATCGCCGAGGCGTCGATCTGCGCGATCCGCCGCGCATCGGGACTCAGGCGCTGCAAGTCCGCGAACGGCGTTGCGATCGGCGAGCCAAGCGCGTCGATGAGCCGGCCGCAGACCGTCGTCGCCGCGCGTACCGAGACCTGTTGGCCGAGTATCGCGCGTACGGCAATTTCGAAACCGTCGAATGCTCCGGGAGCGCGCAGGCCTGGGTTGCGTCGCACGCATTTCGCGAGCTCGGCGTCTTGCGAGAGTTGCGCGGCGACGGCGTCGGGCACGGCGCACAAGTCGAACAGCCGCTTGACGCGCGCGATGACCGTACCGATGACCGGCGCCAAGGAGTGGGAGATTTCCAGATCGAGCGCATGTCCTCCGCGCACTTGTGTGACTACGAGCCAACCCTGAGATGCGTCGATGGCGACGGTGCGCCGGTACTGCGTGTCGTCGACGGCTTCGACACCGGGAATCGCGCGTGCTTGCAAATAGCGCAGCAGCGCGTCCCAGGCGAGCGGCGGCCGATAGTCGAGCCGGCAGTGCAGCGTCTCGGTGATTTCGCTGTTGCCTCGCACTGCGCGCGGACTCATGCCATAGCGCGACTTGAATAGCGCGTTGAAGCGACGCACGCTGCCGAAACCGCTCGCAAACGCAATATGCGTCTGACTCAACGAGGTATCGCGCAACAGCCGCTTCGCGAGCAACAAGCGCTGCGTTTGCGCAAGCTCGATTGGTGAGACGCCGAGTTCGGCTTCGGTCACACGACGCAGGTGCCGATCGCTGACGCCCAAGCTTGCGGCAAGATCGGTGACACCGGTACTCGATAGCGCATGCTCTTCGATTCCCGCAATCGCGCCCCGCACGAGGCGCGACACGGCGTCCATGGGCGCAAGTCCCGGAGCCCGCTCGGGTCTGCAGCGCAAACAGGGTCTGAATCCCTGGCGCTCGGCGCCTGCTGCGCTTGCGAAAAAACGCAAATTCTCAGTTCTCGCGGTGCGTGCCGGACAGATCGGCCGGCAATAAATGCCGGTCGTGACGACCGCGGCGAAGAATCGCCCGTCGAATCGCCGGTCGCGGGCGCGCAGCGCGCGAAGACAGATTTCAGGATCGAGTGCCATGCACTCAGACTAGCCAAAAGCGGCCGCGAATACTCGCCGTTTTCGGACCTCGAAACGGCGATACGGGGCGAGCGTTTCATTGCATCTCCGCAGCATGGGCGCCTGCCGCGGCGTCGCGAGCCGTGTCAACTCAAGCCATTGATTGGACACTCACTTTCTTATCCCGACAGGTCGGGAGTACACTTTGACGGCACTTGCGTGGGGACGATCAATGATAAGAGGAATCACATGACTGCAATGACCGCGACCGGGGAAGCTCGAAGTCCGCAAATCGCCATCACACGGGTCTCGATCGGCCGTCCGTTCACCTGGCTGTGGCTCGGGCTGCAGGATATGCGCCGCAACTGGCTCACGAGTCTGGGTTACGGGGCTCTGATCGTCGCATTCGGCTGGACTCTGCTGATATTTTGCGGCACCCATCCTTATTATGTGGCCGCGGCGATCTCGGGCTTCTTGTTGGTCGCGCCGGTAGCCTCGGCGGGTTTCGCCGAGATGTCACGCCGCTATGCGCTCGGACAATCGGCGACATTCGATGATTCGATGGAGGGCTTCGCGCGCAACTCGAGTGCCTTGCTGCGATTCGGCGCGATCCTTGCGGTTTGCGCAATCGTCTGGTTCGTGGTCTCGGCAGTCATGCTGGATACCGTATTTCACGTTGCGGCACCCGATATGCAACAGACTTTATATCGCGGCTTCATCGATACGCTGAACCGCTCGCAAGTCGAGGCTTATTTCGCGGTCGGCGGACTGCTCGCCGCATTCGTCTTTATGCTCTCGGTTGTCTCGGTGCCGCTGATCATCGCGCAGCATGCGAGCGCAGGACAAGCGATGCGCGCGAGCATACGCGCGGTGTTCACGAACATCCCCGCGATGATCGTCTGGAGCGGACTCATTTTGCTGCTGACCGTGATCGGCTATGCGCCGCTGCTGTTGGGATTATTGATCGTGAGCCCGATACTCGGACATGCGACATTTCATGCCTATCGGGACATGATTCGCTGAAAAGAAAAGGGGTTGCCGCCCGTGCCATTCGCACGTCTCGGCAACCCCATCGGATCGAATCAATCTTCTACTAGTGCAGCGATTCCAAGTAGGCCGCTACGGCCTTCATGTCGGGTTCTTGCAGCGGACCCACGATACCGTTCATGACGGCCTGCTCGCGCGCACCGCTGTGGAAGGCCCGCAGCTGCTTGAGCAAGTAAGAGGCATGCTGTCCCGCGAGACGCGGAAATTGGTCGTTGCCCCTCGCGTCGTCCTGGTGGCAGGCCGAGCACGGAGCGACGCCGGCAGCGGCAACGCCTTCCGAGTAGACGCTCTTGCCGTGGCTGACGGCCGCGGCGTCCTGGAACGGCACCGGTTGGCCGCCGAACGGCGTTTGCTTGCTGAAATAGTCGGCCAGCGCGTTGATCTGCGTATCGGTGAGTTGCGCCGCCATTCCCCACATAATGCCTCGCGCATACGGATCGGCTCGCGACTGATCCTTGAACGCATGCAGCTGCTCGACGATATACCAGGCTTTCTGGCCCGCGAGCTGTGGATAGATCGTGCCATTGCTATGTCCCTGCGGGCCATGGCACCACTGACACTTGGTGACTGCCATGTTTTCCGCCCATACGGCGTCGGCTGGCGACACGTCGTCAGCTCGTACCGCGGACATCCAGGAAATCGCGGCCGAAGCAGCGATTGCGAGTACCGTCAATTTGGTAGTTTTCATATGATTTCCCCGGCTCACAGTGCAAACCACATCAGGAGGTAGGCCGTGTCGTTGTCGGACGCATTGCGACCGACCCCGTCATAGTTGTTCGACGCACCGTTGAACATCGTGTAGTGCGTGTATTGCAACACGATCTTCACGTTGAGCCAGGGCGCATACATGAGTTCTCCCACCCACGCATTCGTGGTCGGGTCACCGTTGGCACTGTTGACGACGCCCACGGGGAGCGAGGCATTGATTGGGCTCGTATATGGCCCGCCCGACGAACAGGCGGTCACGGGCACCGTCACGCAACCCCCGTTGTATAGGAGTTTATCCGTCGATCCATGGGTCGAGATGTAGCCTGCGGTGAGGCCGTATTTCCTCTTATACCAGTAGGTGAAGTCGGTCGAGAGATAGCTCACCCAATCGGAGGCATTCGACGTGCCCAAACCCAGAGGCCCGCTGGCATTCAGGGATTGGTTTTCCCTGACGTAGGTCCCCTTGATCGTCGCGGTATTTTTCTCGCCGATGAACTGGACCTGGAAATCCTCGGCGACGTCGGTGTAATTATTCGTCAAACCGGTCAGTGCGTTTCCACCGCCCGGGAAGATCTTGAATTGAGCGCCGTAATTGCCCACTTCGAACGTGAAGTTATCGAAGTCGTACTCGTAAGCGACGCGCCAATAAGGAGCCCAGCCGCTGACCACGTTAGAGGTCGCCGAATCGACCGGGCCGCCCTCTCCCGTGATCGGGTTGCCGGGCGAATTCGATCCATTCTGCGCGTGATGGTAGAAGCCAAGCGCCGCGTAGAACTGCTCGTTCCACAGGATGTAGCCCACCGGGCCCGCCACTTCATAGGCCGTGCCCGCATTGATGATCGGATTCGCGACCGACGGCACATTGACTTCGGGCGGTACATACGGGAAGCCGAACGCCGGCGTCGTATTCCACGGATCTTCGATCGTCGGGTTGTTGTTGATCGACACGCCATACGCGAACGGCTGCTTGTTCGGCAGCACGATCGTGTTGGCGAAGCGGAAGTCCGTGTTGTCGATGTTGAACGTGTCGGCCGAGAAGTCGTAGGTCACTTGGGCGAACGCGCCGAAATGCGGCGCGATCTTGCCGCCGTACAACAGCGAGAGCTGTTGCGGGAGCTCGATGCCGCCGTTCCCATACGAATGCGCTCCGGCAACGTTGCTATCCGGAAGCGGCTTCGCCAATTGCACATCGCCGACCATGACGAACAGCGCCAAGTTCGGGATCGCCGGCAGGGCCAAGAGTTGCTTGCCCTCATCGTTGGTGACCTGCAAGTCCTTGCCGTTATCCAGCTGATAACCGTTGAGCTTGAACATGCGCCCGAAGTGCGTCAGTTCCGGATAAACCGTGTGGCAGGCGAGACACGCCATGCCGGTCTGCCTCGCGAACAGCGGCAGCGCTTGCGCCGCCTGGGTGCTGACGAGGCCGAAGAGTACGAGCGCCACCGCGCCGCATCGTCGTGCCCAGTCGTTTAGACGAAACTGGTTGGACTGTTCCATAAATTTGGATTTCCTTAAAATTTGATTCCCCATGCTCCCGCCGTTTTTGCGGCGTTCGAGCGACGACACAGGATTTACAGTATCACAAGCTTTCCACGATGCAAAATGTTGTTGTATTTATCCAACACATCGTGGGGTCATGCGCCGGGCGCATGGGTAAGGTTCGGTCGGGCCCTAGGCGCTCTTCTTTTTGCGCGGCATCAGAATGTACCAGGACAAAACCATGCTGGAGAATGCCAGCAGCAGGCAGAAAACAGTTGCGATGATCGTGATCATTGGAGGCTCTTCCGGGTTGGTGTTATCGAGGGCCGCTGGTTCAATGCGCCGCTGAGGCGGTCTGCGCTTCCGGACCGTTCTCTTCGATGTCGTGGCGCTTGAGTGCAATCGCGAGCATCGCCACATACGCGAAGCCGAATACGAACATGCACCAATTCATGAAGCCATCGAACGTGCGAGGATCATAGTCCAGCGGGAACCATCCGCCCCAATCTGCAAAGCCGCCGCGGCCCAAGAAACACATCATCGCGGCACCGAACACGCTGCCGTTGCCCATGCCGGTCACCATTCCGCCAATGATGATCACCCAAAACGCACGAGAATTTATTGATCTTCTTCGCATTTGATTAGCCCCCAAAACCCGTGATTTAAAGCGCGACGCGACCAGACTCTACTCGACTGTGTGCGTCGATGCAACGAAACGAATGATCTCATTTTTCGATCCTCGCGTCATCGCGATCGAGCGGACTCAATTCCAAAATTCGCGCACGGCTCGACGCGGCGGCAGCGTCATGATTCGCGATTTGCAGCCTCCGCAGCGCCTTCCATGCATCGACCGACCACGGATTGATAATCACTATCTTTTGCAACAGTTCTTCTCGACCGATGCCGCGCTGCGCGGCCGCATCGAGATTCGCGAGCAGCCGATCGGCGAGTGCGTACTCGACCCAACGATCGTGAGGATCCGCGTCGTAGGCGAGTCCGAGCAAGCGATCCGCTTCGAGCGCCGAGCCCTGCCAGTTCGCGAGTTCGCTGCGTACGCGCAACTCGGTGCCGATGTAGGCGCGCCGAAAATTTTCATGTTGCGCGCTTGCCACCCGAAGTTGCCGGCTTGCCGCGTCGATGGTCGGCCGGCGTGCGAGCAGCGAGCGCATCAGCGGCGCCAAATCGGCGCCCGCGTAATGCAGCCGCGGCAGCAGGAATTCGATCACGGGCGCCCATTCGTGCTGCAAGGCGCCCGCACCCGGATCGATCGGGCCCCAATAGCGGCCGAGCCATTCGATCGCAGGCTCGGGCGCCTCGATGTGCGCGCGCTCATCGCCGCTCATGCGCTCGAGACGCTGCTCGAGCGCGGCCGCGCCCTGCCAATGATCCCTTGGCCCGACGAGCGCAAGATGCAAGCCGTCGAGAAACAGCTGCGACTCCGGAAAGACCTCGTGGAAACTGCGCAGCACGACGCCGAGCGTTTCCTGATCGAACTGGTTGAGCGCGAGCCATTGCACATACAGACCATTCTGCGCGAGCCGCGCTTTCACGCGTTGGAACTGCTCGACCGAGAGCAAGGAGCTTACGCCCGCGAGGTCCGGGTGAAACAGATCGCCGACGATCACATCATAGAGATCCGCTGATGCGCTCAAGAAATGGCGCGCATCGTCCTGGGTCACGCGCGTCTGCTGCATGATGCCGAGGTTGTCGGCAGTGAACCAGCGGCCGGCGGCCTCGATGCTGCCCGCGGATAACTCCACGGCGCTGCGCCGCAGGTCCGGAAACGGCAGAGAACCCGCGACCGAGATGCCGGTGCCGATGCCGATGAACAGCACGCGATGCGGGTCCGCATGCAGTAGCAGCGGCAGGCGCGCCTGATTGGCCTGCACGAACACCGCGGTCGGCTCGGTCGACGCATCGCGGCGGCGCAAATCCGTGAGCAGCACGCGCTGCCCGTCGCTCTGCTCGACGACCTGCGTGATCGCGATCGCATCTTCGTAGCGATAGAGATCGCGGCTGCCCGCCATGGCCCGCGGCAGCAACGCGGCGACCGGCGGCAGCGCACTCGCGCCCCAAGCGGCTGCGAGCACGAGCGGCACACAGGCCCACGCACGGCGCGCCTGCAGGAGCGCGAGGCCCGGCAGCAATAGCAGCACCGCGGCAAGTGCGACCACACCGGCACTGCCGATCACCGCGACGGCTGCGACGTAGGCGAGCGCGCCGAGCACCGCGCCGAGAGCGTTCGCGGCGTAGAGCCGGCTGCCGTCGAGACGGAAGCGCTCGCTGAGCGCGGGCAACCAGGCGCCGAGACTCAAAGTCACCGGTAGCGTCAGTGCGGCGAGCAGAGCTCCCTGGCCGATCAGGGCCGTCGTCAGCGAATGAAAATCGCTCTTCTCGAGCCAGCCCGAGACCGCGGGCAATGCGTACAAGCCCGCGATCGCGCTCAACGAGGCGCACCAGGGCAGCACTGCAATGAGGCGCTGTGCTTGGCGCCGGGAAGCGATCAGGCTGCCAAGACCCATACCGAGCAGCATGACCGCGAGTATCAGCGCGAGCACGTATTCGGTACGCAGCATCACGAGGCTGAACAGCCGGATCCAAGCCATCTCGAGCAGCAAGCTCGCGGCGCCGATGACGCCGTAGCAAAGCAGCACGATCGGCCGAGGCCGGCTCGAGGCTGTGGCCGGCACGGCAATCGCAGGGCTCGCCGGCGCGGCGTCAGTCGCGGCGGCACGGCGGTCGATGATCCAGAAGCCCGCGGCGGCGATGAGGCTCAACAGTGCAACCGCGCGCGTCGCTTGACTCCAACCCAGGCTGGGCAACAGCAGCAGCGGCAGCAGCGCGCCCGCGGACGCGCCGAGTGTGTTACTGCCGTAGGCGGTGCCGATCTCGCGGCCCGCGCGGCGCCACGCCTCGACGAGCAGCGGGAATCCCGCGCCCATCGCGGCGGCCGGCGCCGTGAGCAGCAGCAGCGCCGCCGACGCGAGCAGCGCGCGCCATTGCCATGGCGCCAAATGAACCGCGGCTGCATCGAGCGCCGGCGTCATGAGCGCAACGCCCCAAGGCAGCAGCAGGGCGAACACGGCAATGGCCGCCTCGAGCAGCGCGAGCCGGCGCAGCGGCCGCGGGCAGCGCTGTGCGCGTGCGGCCATGAGGAAACTGCCGCCCGCGAGTCCCAACATGAAGGCAGCGACGGTAACCACGACGCCGAAAACACTGACGCCGAATTGCAGGCCGAACATGCGCGCCCAGAGCACTTCGTAGGCGACGCCGCAAAGTCCGGAAAGCGCACCGAATGCGGCGAGCCAGGGGGCGGCGCCGCGCGCTGCGCGGCCGCTTAGAACGGAAAGAACCAGACGACCCCGACGATCACATGCACGATCGCGACCGTGACCGTGAGCCCGGCGAGAATCATGTGCACGAGGAACAGCGGCTTGCCGAACACCGCCACCGCGATGCCGACCGAGGCGGTACTGATCAGTAACAGCAGCAGAACCGCGCCGATCGTGAACATGATCACCTGGCGTTCATGGTCGGCGATCGTGGTCGTGCGTGCCGCGGGCTGGGCCTGCTGGCGGGAGAATTGCTCGAGGATCTGCGCGCCGCTCGAGGTCGGGCGCGCATCGTCGGCGAGGCTCGCCGCAGGCTGCAATGCGAGCATCAGCATCGAGGCGAGCACCACCCGCAACCAGCTAGTCGGCATGATCGCGGCTCTTCGATTCAGCGTCCGCCTTGCGCGCCGCACCGCGCCACATCAATACCACCATGAGTACGAACGGAACGAAGACCGCGACGAGCAGAAACAGAAAAATCATCCAGGGCGTTTCGATGCTGACGTGCAGATACCGGTAGCTGTCGATCGCGTAGCCGCTGCTCGCGTGCAGCAGCGTGGACGCCAACAGCGTGATCGCGAGCGCGCGTCTCATGGCTGCGTCCTGACCGGGCGCTCGACGTCGCTTGCGCAGCGGAACCCGTAAAAATCGGTCGCGTGATCCGGCAATGCATAGTCGCGATGATAGAGCGAGGTCGAGAATGGGTCGCCTTTCCACGAGCCGCCGCGCAGCACTTTGTAGGGCAGGCTCGGCGCCGCCTTGCCCGCAGCCGCATTCGCGCCGAAAGTCACCCAGCTTGCGGTCGAGCCTTCGTAGGGCTGCAGATCATCGGCAGTCCATTCGGCGACATTGCCCGAAAGATCGTATACCCCAAAGACGCTCGCGCCCTTTGGATAGGCCGTGACGGCGCTTGCAGACCCGACGTTGTAATACGTGTTGAGCCGGGCCGGGTCCATTTTGTCGCCCCAGGGCCAGCGCCGGCCGTCAGTGCCGCGGCCGGCCTTTTCGTATTCGGTCTCGTGCGGCAGTCGTTTGCCCGCCCACGCCGCATAAGCGGCCGCGTCGTTCCAGGAGACCATCGTGACCGGCAGCAAGAGCTCGCCTTGCGGAATGCGCCCGTCTTGCCAGTTGAGCGGTGGGCGGTGCTGGGTTGCGGCGACGAAGCGCGCATATTGGGCGTTGGTCACGAGATACTTGTCGATGTAGAACGTCGGCAGCATGACCTTATGCTGCGGCTTGTCCTGCTCGTCGGCGCGCTCCAGATTCGTGCCCATCAAAAAGGATCCGGCCTCGATGCGCACCATCGAATCGAGCTGCTCGAACTGCTCGCGGCTCACCAAGCGCTGCGCTTCGGCAAGCGTGTAACCGACGCTCGGCGCACGATTGGCCTCGTGCGTCATCTGCAGCATGATGTCCTCGCCGGCCGCGCGCACGTGGGCACTCTCCTCCTTGAGGTCATAGGTCGCGAGCTTGCGCATGTCGCTTAAGCGAAGCCGGCCGAGCATGACCACGTGGATCGTGCTGCCGATCATCACGAGCACGAGACAGGTCAGAAAGGTCATCATCAGCAGCCGGCGCCGATGTTGTCTTTCTTTGACCGACAGCGGGGCCGGGCGATAGGACGCGAGAGCCACGAACAACCTCTACCGCTGAATCGGCCGAACCGGTTCGTCGACCTTTTGCGGTGCGGAACGGCCGTAGGTGCGCTTGACCACGACCTCGCCGATGACGCCGCCGATCATGGCAGCCTCGATCGTGAGGATCAGGTAGAAACCCCACCAGCCGACCGGCATCAACGTCGATGCCGCCGGGATGCCGATCAGGTGGTTCGCGATACCGAAGTAGCTGATGCAGCGCACGATCAGTGCCGGTATAAAAGAGAGCCACTTGCCGCCCTTGCCATAAATCACACTCACCAGCGCACCGGCGACAAATGGCACGAGGAACATATCGAACACCCATGAGGGGCTGAAATAGCCGATGCCGCCCGTAAAGGCTTCGATCTGAACGCCCAGGAGCCGGTCGGCGAAGTGATTGAAGGCGGTCGCGAGGAGGAGCGCTGCCGCACCGCGGGAAAGACGCCCGGAGTTACTTTTCCGCATGCGCGCCAGGATACGCCTTCCCCGTGAGCTTTTCATATTCGGCGGCACGCGTGCTCTCGAGGTACCAGTCCTGCACTTTGAGGCTCGCCATGTACTGCGCGAGCGTATGCCGCTCGTCATCCGGGAGACCTGCGAGCGAGGGCATCCGGTATTCGAGCTTGAGGCGGCTCGGCAGGATGCTTTGCGGATCCTTCGCCGAAAAATACTCGTAAAACCACTGCTCGGTGCGCAGGCTGCCGATGCCGTCGAGCGCCGGCGCCGGTACCGACTCGAACGCGCTCTTGATCGTCCAGAGCGTATGGCACTGCTTGCAGTTATTGTCGCGGTAGAGATCCCCGGCCTCGCGCGTCAAACCGGGGCTTGCGGTGCTGTAAAACGGAATCCCGCGGTCCTGCTCGGCGCCCGAATGCAGGCTCACGACATTGCGCACCATGAGTCCCACGACGACTACGGCCATCGTGGCCAGAATCAGCGCCTCGCCGCGCTTCATGGTGTCGGGTGGCGCGACTCCGCTTTGAGCTGGAGGTGTTTGATCCGGCTGGCCTCTTGCGCCTTGAGCACCTCGCGGCTATGTCGGTACTCGGCCGGCGTCATCTTGTCTTGATCCGATTCGGTGAAAACCAGGTACTTGATGTCCTCGTCGAATTGATCGTTGCGCCAGGCCCACCATATGCCATAGAAGCTCGCGAGGATGATCGCGGCTCCGACGATGAGCCACAGATAGATGCTCCAGCCGTCGCCGAGTGATTCGAAAAAGTGCATGGTCATCGACCTCCTACCGGTGCCCGTTATCTTAGAACAGAACGCCGGACAACATCTGCAGGGAAGCAAACACGACGGCGACGACGACCCCGAGAATAATCGCGCCGAACATCAGTTTTTCGCCGGTTCGGGTGACCTTCTGCTTGCCAGAACCCTTGAAGACCGCAAGGATGATTCCCGCAAACAAGGCGATGCCGATCATCAACATGAAGAAAACGCCAACGCCGAAGCGTTGGCTATTGATGCTCTCGATGCTGAGATCGATCCGGGGATCCGGCGCGCTCAGCGCGAGAACCATCATCGACAAACTACCCTTTGATTTGCGGATTTTTCTTGTCGAAATGGTCTACGAAAAAGCTGTAGATGAACGGCGCAAGGAACGCGATGCTGATCGGCAGCATGACCGCGACCGGACCGTAATCAAAATCGATCATTTCGTGATCCTCCAATTCAAACTAGTCCACAAACCGCCGGCGCTCCGATCAACTCTCATGACCGTGCCGGGGTTGCCATTTGGTGGGCGGCAGCCGCTTGACGACGAGAAACACACCCGCGAAAAAAGCCGTCAGGTAGAACAGGTCGATAGTATAGCCCTTGTCCCACCAGGGCTGCTGCCGGATGCGCGTGCCGTCGGGCCGGTAATTGCCTTCGAAGTTCGCAATGACCACGTCGGCGCCCACGACCGTGTAGTCCTTCAAATCGATGCCGGGCTTTGCCTTGAGCGCCTCGATCTGCGGCGCAATCAGGCGCAGGTCGTCCATGGTGACCGGGTGCCGCGCGAGCTGCGCATCGTTGTTGCCGACGCCCTTGTTCATGGCGACGATCTTTTCCATGGCCTCGACGTCATCCTTGGCGGCCACAACTTCGGGTTTGTTCATCGATTCGACGTAGGGCACGTAGAGCGCGGCGGTCGGCCGCTGACCCCAGAGCGGGAAGGTCACACAGAACGCGGTGCACACCGTCAATGCGACGAGCCAGACGACGAGCGCCGGGATCGGGTTGTTGTCTTCGGTCAGCCCGCCCAAGGATTCGCGCTCCCAGAGGCTCTCCGCCTTCTCCACGGTCGGCGTATCGCTCAAAGTCGCCATCGGTTCGTTGAAAGTCCAAGCCATTTTCTTGATCTCCGGTGTTCTTCGGCGCCGACTATTTGAGGTTCAGAGCGAAATCGATGATCCAACGCGCTTCGCTGTTGGGCGCATAGGTCGGCACGTCCGGCGGGGTATCGCGCTTGCCGGCGCGGTACGCATCGAATTCCTCGTCCCACTTCGCATAGTCGATCTTCTTGCCGTCGGCGTCGACTTCACCCCAGAGGTAATCGAAGCGCGGCATGATCGAATGCGGCTGGACGAGCCTCGGGTTGAAGAAATGCATCATCATCCATTCGCGCGACGAGTTGCGCGAGCCCACGTGCAGCAGGTCGGGTGCCTTGCGATCCGAGCCGAACGCGGTCGGTGACTCGCCGTTGAAGTCGCCGAGCATCGGCGGTGCGCCGAAGACCTGCCAGTCCTGAGTCTGCTCGGGCAGCAGCGTGTGGCACCACCAGCAACCCTCGCGTACGAACAGCGTCTTGCCGGCGCCCGCATGCGAGATGTTTTCATCGCCGGCCGCCTTGATCACGGCATCCGGCTGCCAGCCTTGGGTGACCGTCGCGTCTTCGATATACGGATGCTTTTGATCATCGGTCTTGATCACGAACACCGCGCCCTCGCCGCTGTGCGCTTCGGCGATTTTGCCGACATTGAGACTCAGCTGGCGGGCTTGAGGACCGAGATTATCGGGGTGCATGATGCCGCCCGGAAACGGCGTGCCCTTCTCGTATACATACGCGTAGGTCGGCTCCATCGGCTGACCGGTCTTCGGATCGGTCTTGAGCAGCACTTTGAGCGGCTTGTGGTGGCCGAGCAGCAGCGGATCATAGAGGTTGAAGCCGGTCTCGTAGCCTGCGGTCAATTGCTTGTCCATCGAGATCGGCGTCGCATCGACTTTGGAAATGTCGAGCGCAGGCAGCAACAAGGTAATCGTCATGGAGCCCCCGAGCGCCACGCCGAACATGCGACTGCCGATTTTATATTCTCTAAAATTCATCTAAGGTCTCCTGTGCTCAGCTCGCGGCCTATCGCTCGTATGCCAGTTCATGGGGCATGCGGCCCTTCGGTACCACGGTGCCGACACGCGTCGTCATGAACATGTTGTACAGCCAGACACAGTTGCCCATGAACACGAGCGAGCCGCCGAGCCAGCGCGCGATCATGTACGGATGTTCGGCAATGACGACGTCGATATAGGGGACCTCATAGATTTTGCCGGCCCCCTGAATCAGCCCGGCGATCGTCATCGAGACCCAGTAGATCGTGAAGCCGATCAGCAGCGCCCAATAATGGATGTTGCCGAGCGTCAGCGAGTACAGCTTGCGCTTGAGGATCGTCTGCAGGCCGAGATAGACGGCCGCGACTTCCATGAACGTCGAAAATCCGAGCAGGGCCAAATGCGCGTGCGCGACGATCCAGCCGGTGCCGTGGATGTACCAGTTGATCGCACGGGTTTGCTGGAAGCCGCCCTGCATGTTCAGCGGAATCGCGAGCAGCGCGCCCGTGACCGTGAAGCGCACCTCGAGGTTCTCGACGAACATGTTCCACTTGCCTTCCATGGTCAGAAGGATGTTCGAGACGAACGCGATCGCCGGCACGAGGATCAGCACGCCTTCGACCGAGGCGAACGACTTGAGCCACTCGGGCAGCGGCGCGGACATCAGGTGGTGCGCCGCGGGCGTCGAGTAGAACACGACGACCGACCAGAAGTGCAGATGGCCGATGCGGTGCGAGTACAGCGGATTGCCCGTGACCTTCGGGATCGTGTAGTAGGCGATCGCCGCGGCCACCGGGGTAATCCACAGTCCTAAGACGTTATGTGCGAACCACCAGGTCAAATAGGCCTCAGTGAGGCCCGTGAGGTGGAAATATTCCGGCAGGTTGCCGACGATGAACACGATGATCAGCATGAACGTCGCGGCCGCGAAGAACCAATTCGTCGTGTAGATACCCTGGGTACGGCGATTGAGGATCGTCATCCAGACGTTGACGCCGAGCGGTATCGCCATGAAGAACGAAATGTAGAGATCGATGAACCACGGGAAGTCCGAGTACTCGCGGCCGGAGGTCATGCCGGCCCAGAGCAGCGTGAGGCCGAGCGAGAGGCCGACGTTCCAGAGGAGACAGTTCCACAGACCGAGCTTCTCGGACCACAGCTTGGTGTTACCGAGCGCCGGCGTCATGTACATCATGGCCATCGCAAAGGCCATCGAGATCCAACCGAAGATCACGGCGTGCACGTGCACTTGGCGCATGTGGCCGAACGAGACGAACTCGAGGCCATGCACGAAATCCGGGAATGCCAATTTGGCGGCGTTGAACGCGCCCAAGCCGGTTCCGATCACGAACCAGACGATGGATGAAAAGCCAAAATAGACCGACGACGAGCCCGCCGGAATATCGTCGTTCTTGGCGAACAGGTATTTGAACATCTGTCATTCCCCTCCGGCTGATCGCCGGCTTAATTCTAATCTGCGATGAATGCCCGAACCAGTGTCGGTAACACTATGCCGCACGCTAATCGATCTTGTCATTCAATGCAACGGCCAGAAAGCCTTTAATTTCAGGGTGCAAACTGATCTTGCGTCAGTTCATGCATTTCGATTCGCGAATGAATCTCAATCAGCGATTTTGATGAGCCCGTATTTGCGCATTGCGCCGCGCACAAGGAAAAAACCCGTCCCGAAAATCACCACCGACGCGAGAATCGCGAATGGCGAGAACATCGACATCGGCGAGTCCGATGCGGCGCCCGCGATCCAGGTATAGCGCTCGATCCAGTAGCCCACGATGATCGACACCGCGACGAACGCGATCACGGCGCGCGAGTGCCGCGAGAACGGAATCACGAGGATCGGAAACGGAACCACGAATTTCAGGATGAAGAACAGCCAGAACAGTGTCGAGAAGGGACCGTTCTGCATCTGGAACAATCGCCCGGTCTCATCGGGCAGATTCGCATACCAGATGATCAAGTATTGGGCGAAGAACGTGTAAACGAAAAGAATCGTGAAGGCCAGCATGAGCTGCGCGAGAAAATTGAAGATGTACTCGCCCGGGGGCGCTTTGAGCAGATTTTTGCCCATGAGCAACATCAATGTCAGCGCGAGCACCGAGAGCATCATGCCGAACGAGCTGACGATGTGGTACATCGCGAAAATGGCACTCGACCAGCCCGGCGTCAGCGTCATCTCGAAATCCCAAGCGACCATGGTGCAGAACAGCACGTGGCCGAACGGCACGAGCAGCGCGATGTTGCGAAACATCTGCGCCTGCGCCGCACTATGGGTCGAGACGGCTTGGAATTTGATGAACAGCCCATAAAGCGCGCCGATGATGCAAAAGCCCACGATCTCGCGCGCGGCTAGAAAGCCGAGATTGTTCCAACCCGGCATGTCGGCCGGCGAGCCGACCCAGGGGAAGGTCTTGGCACCGTTGAACAGCAGGATCAGCAACAGCACGAACGCGAGCGGAAACAGCGCGAAGAATGAGACGCTGATATAGCGGATGTCGAAGCGCCATTTTGCATTGACGAGGTGCAGCAGCGCCGCCAGCGTGACCCCGCCCATGGCGAGATGCAGCACGACCAGGAAATCGACGGTCACTACTGACCAACTGGCGAATGGCATCGCGGTGTATCCCTATGCTCGAAATTCAATGAAATTGGGCGGAAGCGGAAATTTGTTCATTTTGGTTTTCCGCCCGTAGGACCGGAACCCGAGGCCGCGCCATCGGGAATCAGGCCGTGACGCACGTAATTGACGACATCCCAGACTTCGCTGGGGCTCATGTCATTGCCGTAGGGCGGCATCAAGGCACCGCCGAACGTGACGGTCCCGAAGATGTAACCCTCGCTCAATACCTTCTGCTCCTGATCGGCGGTCAAGTCGAACGGGCGAATCAAGAATTTCGCGCCGACCGTGCCGTCGCCGGTGCCGGATTTGCCGTGGCAAGGCGTGCAAAAGATCTGAAAGAATTTGCGGCCGCGCGCGACCGACTCCAAGGTCGCCGGGTTCGGATTGACGAGCGCCAGTGCGCCGTCGCGGTCATGGACGTGGATCAGCGTGTTGGTTCCCGCCATCGGCACGGAGCGCTTCGGGAACGGGCGAACCGAATCGGGCCCGTGTTGCGGCTTGATGCTGATCTGATTGGCCATGTCCATGCTCCACGGCCAGGCGCCGGCCACCGCGGGCACGAGCGCGAGTCCCGCGAGCGCGAGCAAAGCCGCGCAGCGGCTCAGACGCGGATTTTCGCACCGAAGCATCTATTGGCTCTCCTTGATCTCGAGTGCGTGGTGCGTCGAAAAGATTTGCTTGATGCCGGGAATTGCCTCGGGATCCGCTTTGACGAGAATTCCGATCTTGTCGACCGAGATCTCCGCGCTGTAAAGCGTGCTCTTGACCCGGTGAATCGCGAACACGACATAGCAGGCGATGATCGTGAAGAACACCGACGTCAAAATGAACAATTCGTACGTGATGACCATGTTGGGCGGAATCGGGATCAGCGGGAATCCGCCGCGCGGCTGGCGCAAAAAGTTCGCCTGCGCCGATGAAATCGCGAGGAACCCGAGACTTGCGCCGAGTATCGCGCCCATCGCCGAGAACAGCTGAATATAGACCGGCCGGTCTCCGAGTTCGGCCGCGCATTCGGGATGGTCGATTGGGGACTTCAAGGTGACGTCCTTCATCTTGAATCCCTTGATCGACGAATTGCGCAGCGCCGCGATCGAGTGCGCAGCCACGTCGAAGTCGGCGAACAACGCGAGGATATAAGATTTCTTTTTCATGGCTCAGCTCGGATCCGGCTGTGCTTGGCCGACGGGCTGCGCGTGCGCCGCGCGGTGCTTCTTGGGCGCTCGACGGTGGTAGACCATTTCCTTGACCTCGTACATCGATACCGACGGGAAGATCTTGCAAAACAGCATGAACAGCATCGTGAACCAGCCGAAGCTGCCGAGGATGATGCCGACCTGCACCCAGTTCGGCCACCAGCCGTCGATCCAAGTCCAGGGATAGTAGCCGTGGGCAAAGGTCGGCGAGATGATCATGAACCGCTCGATCCACATGCCGAGATTGAGCAGCAGCGAGACGATCATCATGGCCGGGATATTCGTGCGCATCGCCTTGAACGTCAGCGTGAACGGCACGATCGAGCCGAGAATGTTCATGGCCCACCACCAACCCGCATAGGTACCCGTCGCACGGTAGATCAGCGCCTGTTTCGCGAAGGAATCGGTGCCGTACCAGACCGATGCGTACTCGATGAGGTTCAGGTAGGTCCAGACCATGGAAATTGCAAACGTGAGCTTGCAGAGCTTTTCCAAGATCGGAATCGTCATGTACTGCTCGAAGCGGAACGTATAGCGCAGGATGATGAACAGCGTGATGATCGCGGCGCAGCCCGAATAGAGCGCGCCCGCGACGAAATACGGCGGAAACGATGTCGTATGCCAGCCCGGCTGTTGTGAAACCGCAAAATCGGTCGCGACGATCGAGTGCACCGAAACCGCGAGCGGAATCAACAGACACGCGATCGTGAGATACGTGATCCGAAAGTTGGCCCACTGCCGGTCGGTCCCCATCCAGCCGACCGACATTGCCCGATAAAACAGACGCCGGATCCCGGTCGCCTTGTCGCGGCAGATCGCAAGATCCGGGATCATCCCGAAATAGAGGAAGATCACCGAGGTCGTGAGGTAGCTGCCGATCGCGGTCGCGTCCCATACGAGCGGCGAGCTGAAATTCGGCCAGGTCCAGCGCTCGCTCGGATAGGCGACCACATAGTAGAACTGCCAGACGCGCCCCAAGTGCACGAGCACGAACAATCCCGCGGTCATCAGCGAGAACGTCGTCATCGCCTCGGCGAAGCGGTAAATCGGCTTGCGCCAGTCCGCATGCATGAGGTGCAGGATCGCCGAGAGCAGCGTGCCCGAATGACTCATGCCGATCCAGAAGATGAATGTCGCGATGTAGAGGCCCCAGACGTGCGGATTCTCCAAGTCGGCGACGCCCAAGCCGGTGTTGTATTGATAGATTTCGCAGTAGACGCCCCAGAGGAACAACCCCAAGGAGCCGAAAAATATCACCCAAAATAGCGGGCGCGGGCGCTCCAGACTGCGCAGCACGTCGCCGTTGATCTCGGCCCAGGCGATATCGGAGTCGATGTCCTTGGGCTTTGGTACGAATCGCGGTTCGGCCGCGATTTCCGTTTCGTCATGCGGGTTGCTCATGCTTGCCTATGCTTCCGAAGATCGAATGCGTTCGAGATACACGACGGACGGGAAGGTGCGCAGCTCCTCGAGAATCCGGTAGCCGCGCAGCGTCTCTGCGTTCTCGTCGAGCGGTCCTTCCTTTTCCCGCTGCTCGTCCTTGCTCTGCGGATGAGCCGCGAGCTCGACCTGCTGCGCCATCCACATTCTGGCGACCGTCGATGTGGGATCGGCAAGATTGCCGAAATGGATCGCCGAGGTGGGACACGCCTGTGCGCAGGCCGTGACGACCTCGCCATCGCGCACGGTGCGGCCTTCGGTGCGCGCTTTGTTCTTTGCCTCGGTGAGGCGCTGCACGCAAAACGTGCATTTTTCCATGACGCCCTTGCTGCGCACCGTGACGTCCGGATTCAATTGCTGCTCGAGCGGACTCGCCCAGGCGGTTTCCGGATAGTTGTACCAGTTGAAATAGCGCACCTTGTAAGGACAGTTCGCGGAGCAATAGCGCGAGCCGATACAGCGGTTGTAGACCTGGGAGTTCAGTCCATCCGGCGTGTGATGCGTGGCGCCGACCGGGCAGACGATCTCGCAAGGCGCCGCCTCGCATTGCTGGCACATCATCGGCAGGAACTGCGCACCCTGCTCCGGAAATTCCTGGGTGTGTTCGGTGCCCTCGCCCCAATAGCGCTCGATGCGCAGCCAGTGCATCGCCTGGCCCGCGAGAAAGCGATCCTTGCCGACGACCGGCAGATTATTCTCGGCATAGCAAGCCGTCGTACAGGCGTTGCAGCCCGTGCAGGCGTCCAGATCGATGACCATAGCCCACTTGTAAGGGGCATCCTTGTACATATCCGGCTGCGGCCGCTTGACCCGCAGTTTCGACCAGTTGGCGGTCAGGTTATCGAATGACAAAGGGTGTCTCCTTGGCAAGATCGACCTGATCGGCCGCCAGTGTCGCGACGAGCTTCCTGCCCTGTTGCAGATCCGTCGGTCCTTCGTCCTTGGAGAGGCGTTCGTTCTGATCGGTCTTCGTGATCGCGACGCGGGTCGCGTAGAGCGAGAGTTCGCCTGTTTCCTTGTCGAAGATTGGATCAAGGATCTTCAACGGGTTGGCGCCGACGTTCGTCGCATAGCGGCCGTATGCGACGTGCCCTTGACCGATCGGAACCGCGACCGACCCAGGGTGGATGCCGGGCATCAAATAGGCCTTGGCGCGAATGAAGCCATGCGCGGACTTGATGACCAGCACATCGCCCTCGCGGATTTGCAGCGCCTTCGCGGTCGAGGGATGCAGCTCGGCCCAACTGTCCCAGACCACCGTGGTCAGTGTGTCGGGCGACTCCTGGAGCCAGGAGAGATTGGCCGGCCGGCCATCGCGCATGCTCGCACTGACCGCGGGAATCAGGTGGAACGGATAGGCGGCGTCCTCGATGCTTGCAGCGGGCTGCGCGATCATCTCCGCGGTGATCTCGCTCGACGTCAAAGGCTGCAATGGCGCAGCTCGGTGTAGAACCCCCGCGCTCAAGGTGTTTTCCCAAAACTCCTCGTCGGGCGCCTGCGAGGCGAACGCCGGTTTGGCCGCAATCACGGCGCTCTTGAGATAGGCGTAATAATCGGGAAACAGTTTGTAGCTCTCCGGCTTGGTCTGCCGCAGCAAGTCGAGCACGACGTCACCGAACGAACGCGACTCCGGGTAGAGCTTCTCCATGAGCGGCTGCTGAATCGATATCTCGACACCGTCGAATTGGTTCGCGGCAACGTGCGTGCCGAAATCCTCCAACGGCGAGAGCAGCGGCAGCACCAAGTCGCACTGCATCGCGGTCTCATCGAGTTCGGTCACGAACGCCGCTTTGAACGCCACCTTTTGCAGATTGGCGGCGAACTGTAGAAAATCCGGCGCGGTGTAGACCGGATTGCTGCCATGAAACACGATCGAGCGGCACTTTCCGTCGGCGATCGATTGGTTGAGGTCGGCCAGTGATTTGAAATCACCGTTGGTCGGTGCCAATTGCGGAAACGGCAATTCCGCGGAGCGCATCAAGGTCTTGCCCTGGTTCTGCAGCACGACGTTGAGCAGCGCGATCGCCGCGGTGTTGTGCGATCCGTGCGCATGCCCCTGCGGATAGCGGCCGGCAAGCACGAGCGTCGGCGCACGCTCCCAAAGCAGCGCCGCGAGCCGCGGAATTTGATCGCCGCGCACGCCGGTGATGCGGCTGACCTCGGCCTGGGTGTAGGGTTCGATCGCCGCGGCCACCGCGGGCGACAGATTTCCCGCGAAGTCCTTGCGCTGCAGCAGTTCGCGCGCAAGGCCCAATGCGAATACGCCTTCGGTGCCGGGCGCGATCACGATCCAGCGATCCGCGTTGGCGCCGGTCAAGGTCATTTTGGGCTCGATTTGCACGAGCACGCCGCGGGGCTTGGCGCGGCGGAAGCGCGCGTACTGGCGCGCTGCTGCGACCGGCGAGGCGCCGGCGCCGAGGAAATCATCGCCGAACGAGAGCACGAGTCCGGCCTTCTCGATGAGGCCCACCGGCGAATCGACACCATAGAGTTTGCGATTGACCGCGGCTTCGACCGCGGTCGAGAGTGGATCGTAGACGACATGGTCGGTCGCAGCGCCGGCCTCAACCAGGTTATGCAACAGTATCTGCTGGTGGCCGCTCGTCGGGCCCGTCAGCCAAACCCGCCGGCCGCTGCGATCCGCGGGCGCGATCGCCGCATTGAGCAGCGCCATCGCCTTTTCCCAGGTCGTCGGCGTCAACGAACCATGGTCTCGGACCAACGGCGTCGTGAGCCGATCGGGACTGTAATGTTGCTGCACGGCGGCCTGACCCAGGCCGCAGATCTTCCCGCCGCTGATCGCGGACTCTGGATTGCCCTCGAGCTTGAGGATGCGCCCTTCGCGCACGCGGCCCATGATGCCGCAGGCCGAAGCGCATTGCGTGCAGGTCGATGCGTAAAAGACACCGACGCCCGGGACGACGAAATTTTCCGGCTGGACATAGGACTCAACGAGCTCGACGCCCGACTCGATCGAAGTATGGCCGCATCCCGCGAGCGCGATCGTGGTTCCGCCAAGACCGACGGCTTGCAAGAAATCGCGGCGGCTGACGCCATTACCGTTCATCGAAATCCCCCTGTGATCACGCGCATATCAGAGCCTACTTGTGGCATTGCCAGCAGTCGTTGGGCCCCTTGGCGGTCTCGTTGGTGACTGCCGCGAGCTTGTGATCCTGTTCGTGGCAGCTGATGCACCATCCCATCGAAATGGCCTTGACGCGGCGCGCCGTGGTCATCTTGCCGACATCGCCGTGGCAGTAGCCGCAAACTTCACGCGTCGGGCGGCCCTGCTGAAAAATGAAGCGCTGGATGTGGCGCTCATGATTGAAGCGCACGAAATCCGGCAAGTCGTGGACCTTTTTCCAGGGGATGGCTTGCTGCTTGTCCCAGTAATCGAACAACAGCTGGATGCGCGGCTTGTCGCGCACCTCCGGAATGCTTTGGTGACAACCGATGCATTTGTTGAGGCGCGGGATTCCGGAGACCGCGCTGCGCCTCGCATAGGTATGACAATAGAGACAGTCGATTCCCATTTGCTCGACGTGGATGTAATGAGGGAATTCGATGGGCTGCGTGACCTCCGGCCCGAGCGCGTCGTAGCCGTCGGGGGTTTGGCTGCCGATCGGCCCGTCCTGAACAAACGGCTCATGCCATGCATAGTTGCCGCCCGGCTGATACGTCGCGGGCGGCGCAGACAAGACCGGGGACGGCGGTGCTCCCGGTGCCGTTGCGTTCGGCGTCGCGATCGGTTGCGCCGCGGTGGCGGCCGGCGCAGCGGGACCGGCGGCCAACGCCGGTGCGGTCACGACGAGTAAGGCTGCGAGCGCGGCGGCGAGCGGCGCTGCGCGCCAACCGCGGATGCGCGTACCAAGGATTTCGCCGGCCCTGAACACGATCGCTCCCCCCATCTGAACTCCCGCGCTGCAGCGCTTGCCGCGCCAGCAGCGTTCAGAAAATCAACCCGCTATCGGAAAATCGCCCGCCGCTCTCGATTCGTCGGCCGAGCAACCACACAAACGGTGAACCCCGGATTTCGGAATACGATTCCGAAACCCAGGGATTTGATTACTTCTTCGCGGCCGCCCAGGGCGACCAGGCAGCGCCTGCCGCTGTCGCAGCCGGGTTTTGCACGAAGCCCACGCAATAGCAATGTGTGCAGATCTCGGTATCGCCCGGATAGAGCTTGCAGCCGTTGACTGCATCGTCGTTGTCCGGCTTATCTTTGTTCGGCAAAAAATTCACGCAGACCTTGCACTTCTTGTCGCCATTCGGGGTTTGCTGGAACTTCAGCGCCGTCCGAACCGCAGCATTTTGTGTCGCGAATGCGCTCTCGGATAACCCCGCGAGTGGAGCGATGGCAAGCGCCGTCACACCGATCTTGATGACTTTCCGACGCGAATGTTTCGCTTGATCGTCCATTGGTATCAACCCCCTTAACCTTTAGGATCTATTTGCGAGAAATCGAGGCCCTAACGGCGGACCTCGATGCATTATCGGAGTGACACCGCGCAACTGTCAATGCTGCGGCCCCACAAGCAAGGCTTGCGCCGCGCAGTCGAGCGGCGCGCTACAATGAGGCATATGCTCGCGCACTCGAATCGGGCAGCACGATGTTGCTGCAGGAAAATCGGGCGGCGCAAGCCGGTCTCAAATGCAACAAATATTCAATCTCATTAGCGGCTCTGCGGCGTCCTCGGGCGCGGCCGCGCCCGTGGGATTTCCGACGAGCGCGAATCCCACGCGCGCGAATTCCAAGCGCTACCACGGCCGGCGCCGTCTCGTGCAGGCGCTGTCGTTCGCGCTCGCGATCGGGATACCGGCCTCCGGACTGCTGCGCATGGACCCGAGCGCCGGCGCGCTCGTGGTGCTCGACCGGCAAATCTGGTTCGCGGATTTCTTTCTGATCGCCGGCCTCTGGATCATGCTCGCGAGTGCGCTCGTGATTCTCTACTCGGTCGCGGGCACGGTATTCTGTGGGTGGGTCTGTCCGCAGAACATCCTCTCGGAATGGGCCAATTTCGTGACGCGCAAGTTCCTCGGCCGCCGCGCCAAGGTCAATATGGACGGCAGCGCGCCGCTCGTGGCCACGACCAAGGACAAGGCGCTCAACTGGCTGCTGCTCGGCCTTTCGCTGCTCGCGGCGGCACTCGTCGTCGGCATCGTACCGCTGTTTTATTTCTACCCGCCGGCCACCGTTTGGTCCTTCGTGACCTGGCGCGCAGATCCGCGGCTCGCCGGTTCGCTGCATTACATCTATTTCGTGTTCGTGCTGATCATCCTGCTCGATGTGGCATTCATCCGCCATTTCTGGTGTCGTTTCGCCTGTGTCTACCGTGTTTGGCAGCACAGCTTCCGGACCCGCGAGACGCTGCACGTGAGTTACGATGCGAGCCGCTCCGCGAGCTGCACCAAATGCAGCTACTGCGTGAGCGCCTGTTTCATCGAAATCGATCCGCGTAAGACTGCCGTTTACGACAGCTGCATCAATTGCGGCGAATGCGTCGATGCTTGCAATCGGATCCACAGCAAATCGGAACAGCCGGGTCTGCTGCGCTTCGAATTCGGCGAGTCGCAGCAGAAGGCGCTCGCGCGCTCGCGATTCCGCGACAATGCGACCAGACTCGCGGCGCGCGGCAAGTGGATGCTGGCGCTCGGCGTGTTCGGCAGTTGCCTGTTCGTCTGGGGCCTGCACACTTGGGAGCCGCTGCATGTCGTCGTTTACCGCGCGGATGTCCAGCACCAGCAGGATAATCTCGACTACCGAATCGCGATCTCGAACAAGCTCTACCATGCGCGACGGGTTTCGGTGCGCGTGACCGGTCTCGACCCCAAGGATTACCGCTTGGGCACAACGCAACTCGACTTGCCGGCGGCCGGGCATGATTCGGTCATGCTGTCGCTCTCGGACAAGCTGCCGCGCGGACTGCATGCCTTTGCGGTGGACGTAACGGCCGCCGACTGGCACGTCAATTTTCCTGTCGAGCATCTTTCAGAATAGGGGGCGCCGCAATGAACGAGCAGGATAAACCCGCCGATGCCTTGAGTTCGGTCGAGTCCAAATGGGGCTCGGTCGATGCCGGACACTTCGGCTATGAATCCGACGAAGATCGCAGATCGAAGCGCGGTCTCGAAGACTGGGAAATCGTCGAAAAAATTCCGGAATCGCAGAAGCCCGTGCCCTATTGGTTCTTCGCGGTCGTCGCCGTGGTGCTGCTGGTCGGCATCGGCTTGAGCTTTCCGTTCTGGGGCCTGCGGCCCGGAGATGATCGGCCCTGGTTGGACTGGGGCTTTTTGATCGCGCTGGTTTATATATCGGTTGCCGGCTCGTTCGTCTGGTACATGGTTCGCATGTTCGGCTCGTCGAAGCCGCCCTCATCGGACGGCGCAGCCGAGACCGAAAAGCCCAAGGATGCTCACTGAACTGCTGCGCGCTGCGCTGCCGGCCGCGGCGCTGGCTTTGGCCGGGTGCAGCGGTGACACGCTGGACTCGCCGACGCTGACTTGGCGCGATCTGCAGGTGCATGTCGAATCGCGCAGCTATGGCCCGATCCCCGATACAAAAGAGCTGCTGGTATTCGTGAATCGAAATCGAGTGCTGCCGGCCTGGGATTGCCGCGTCGACCTGCGCACCTCGGATCAGGATCCCTGGAAACAGGCGATCGAAGACGGCCATGTGGGCGTCTACCGGCGCGCAGCCAAGGTCGATGCCGGTGAGCATTCCGTCGTGCAGGTGTGGATTCGCACCGAAGGCAGCGAGACGGTGCTGCGCATCCCCTTGAAGTGATCGGCGCTTCAGGCGTCCGGCGCGCGCGACGGGAGCGTCAGCGTGAGGGCGACGTTGGCGAAGTAGGCCATGAATCCCACCGCCATGACCGTGCCCGAAACTGCGACCAAACCGCCGTACCAACGATGCACCGCGCGCAAAGCCTCGCCATCGTGGAACATCAGGTAGCCTTCCCAAATCCCGAACGTCATTTGCACTGCGTAAAAGCTGAACACGCCGAGCGTCATCCACCAGAATGAATGCTTGACGAGGCGCAACGAATAGATCGGCCGGCCGCACAAGATCGGCAATAAATAGTAGGTCACGGTCATGACCGACATCACGACGCCGCCGACGAGATTGATGTGCGCATGCGCAAGCGGGTCGATCATGTGCCCCGGACCGCCGAACGGGCTGCCGATCGAATCGAGCCAGGCTCTAATCGGCGGCAGCACCTGCAGCATGCCGTGGATCGTGCCGATCAGCAGCGCGGTCGCGGAGACAGCCAGGAACTTGACCAGGCTACGATGGTAGGCGCCATCGGCGGGAAGCACGTTGGACATAGGGTGTGGAAATCGATGGGTCCGCCGCCCCTTCTGGCCGGCAATTCAAGAAACCCTAGACGGTGTGGAATCCGAGGCTCGCCGCAGTGCGAGCCGTCAAGGCGAAACCTGCAGTGGGCTACGGTCGAAGCGGTCCCAAAGGCTCGCTTATTTCTCGATGAGCCGCTTCATTCCGGCGTTGAACAGCGCGGTCGACGCGAGGATGCCGCCAACGAACAGAACTACCGGAATCAATAAATAGCCGACGTTCATCTGCCACTCCTTTGTATCAATACAGTGATTATTTTTAAGACTACCACGGGGCCCGAAGCATCGCAAAGCGTGCCTAATTAGAGCACTGCTCGAGGCGGCTTCAAGTGCAATATGACGCCACCGGGCTCGCGCGCGAGCACCTCGATTTGCGCGCCCATCTGCGCAAAATTGAACGCGAGCGGGCGGTTATCGACGCTGTCGCCGAGAATCACGTATGAGACGCCGCGCATCATCGCGAGTTGGCTCTGCGGATCGCTCGCGGCCGGAGGCAGCGGCAGGCCGTCGCATTTGCATGCGATCGAGGTGCGTGCGGGCCATGAGCTCGCGACGAGGATCGGTGCGGCGGCGAGTGCGGCGCCGAGCGGCGCCGCCGGCGGCGCGGCGCCTGCAGCCGGTGCCGTGGATCCCGCCGCCGCTGCAGGGGCCTCCGTGGCGCGCAATGTGCTGATGCCGTCGGCGAAGTCGCGGATCAACTGATCCTCGGCGGAAAAACGCAGGTTGCGCGCAGCCTCGAAATCGCCGCGGTTCGTGCGCATGAACGCCGTGCAGACCAGCAGCAGAATCAGCCAGAGCCAGCCGCGCTGGATCATGAGTCCACGGCCCGCGAGCGGCGCGCAAGCGCGCAGCAGCCACGGCAGGCCTCCATAGAGCAGCAGCGCAAACAGCAGCAGCGCCCAGATTCGATCCGCGGCAAGCGCGCCGAAGGGCAACGCCAACAGCAGGCTGCCGCCGGTCAAATCGGCGAACAAGCGCCGGCGTTCGTGCACGGCGACCGCCACGGCGACTGCGATCAGCGCAGCGCCCGCAACCCAATCCGCACCCGGCAACGCAAGCTCGGCGCCATTGCTGTTGAAAATTGCCGCGGCCGCGGGCAGCGGGTTTTGCAACCAGCCGATGCCGGCCCACCCCATGCGCATCGCAAGCGCGACCGCGACCACGACCGGAATGCCGATCAGAAAATACTCACGCGGTCGCTGATCCCGCGGCGCCTGCGACCAGGTATAAATGAGCATCGCTGGGTAAGCGAGACCCGCCGGATGAAAACTGACGGCGGCCGCGCAAGCCAACAACTGGAAAAAGAACCAACCGCCGATCGTGCCTTTTTCTGCGACGACTTTTTCGTTGATCCACGTCGCGGCGCCGCAGAGCGCGAGCAAGAATGGCGCCGCGGACAGCGCGTTGATGCCCTCGACCGTGAGCGGAGCGATCAGCAGCAGGCCGGTCGCGAGCAGCGCGGCTTCATCCTGATCGCCGCGCCGGCGCCAGCGATAGAGCGCGATTGCCGCAGCGCCCATCGCGAGCAGCGTCAACAGCTTCGCGGCAAGCACCTCACCGGGCCATAGGAATCCCAGCGGCAGAAACAGGATCACGCGAATATCGGGCGCGCCGAGCGTGAACGCAGCACTCGCGACCGCATCGCCGATTGACCAGGCGACGAGCAGCGCCTTGGCTCCCTCTTCGCTGAGTCCGTAAGGATCGGTGCGCAACACGATGCCGACCAACACGGCCCACGGCAACAGCACCAACGCGCTTCGCGAGCTTGCCAGCATATCCCCCAATTTCATGCGCTAGGCCTTGCCGGTTTTGCCGGCCTTGCCGGGGTCGTAACAATTCATCACGGCCTCGAATTCGCTGGCCTGGCCGAACTGTCCGCGATGAAAGATGAACTGTTTGCGTGCTCCGCCATCGCTGATTCCGGTCAGGCCGAAGCTGCGGCCCGATCGATCGCGGAACAATTTCAGGTCCTGCCGGAGCCGGATGATCTCACCGCTCTTGAGCATCAAGTCGGCCGCGGCAGGGCGGATCTCGATCGCGACCGGCGCCGAGGGCAGCCACATGAGCCGCGTCGTGAGGATTCGATTGGAGCCGGCGAACAAGAAGAAGCAGGCGAGAAAGCCGAGCAGGTACGCGACCGGCACCTTGTCGTCGTAAAAGCTACCGATCGCAAAAAATGCGAGCGCGGTGACCGTGGGCACGTAGAGCAGGGCATCCCAAAACAGGCCGCGGTAGTCGCGACGCAATGTGTAGCGTGTTCCGTTGTCCAATTGTCACACCCTGGGTTCAGAGCCCAGTTTGGATCGCATCTTCGAGTTCGCCGTAGAGCATCGAGCCCGCCTGTCGAAAGCGTACGACGCCCTTGCGGTCGATGACGAAAGTCCACGGATCACCCGGTACGCCGAATGCCTTGTAGGCTCCGGGATTGTCGTATTGATCCATGTGAATGAAAATCATCCGGTCCTGGTATTTGTCGAGCAGCGACTTGATCATCTGCAGTTGCCGGTCGCAGGGCGTGCAATGTGCCGGCGTCGCAAATTCCAACAAAATAGGCTTGCCGCTCGCGAGTGCTTGATCGACCGAGTACTGATACATGCGCGGATCGGGCTGGCGATAGGTCGTGATGCGCGATACGTCGCCCCCGACGTCGGCGAGTGTGTTGGTGCGCACGCGCGGCGCCGCCTCGCCCTGCTTGAGCGCCAAAGAGGCGTAGTAAGACTGCTGGGCCCCGCGGTCGCAACCACAGAGCATCAACAATACGAAGGCCGCCGCCGCCGGCGCGCACCTGAGGTTCATGACGAATAGCCTTGACCCGTTCTGTAGATGTTGTAGCCCCAGATGATGTTGGCGATCAACACCAGCATGCCGAATGAGCCGACGCCCGCCATCAGATGCGAGACGGTGCGTTCGACATGCTCGCTCGGATCGTAGCCGCCGATGATACCCGCGAGCGTGAACAAGCCGACCATGCCCACGAGCCCGACGTTGTGCATCCAGAAATGCAGCTTGACGAGCGGCAGACTGTAAATGGGGCGATTGACGAGGCGCGGAATGAAATAATAAATCGAGCCGAAGATCGCCATCTCGACCCAGCCCAGAAGATTGATGTGTCCATGGGCGAGCAATATCAGATGCCCGTGCGGAGCCGTGTCGACATACATGCGCAGCACCGGGATGCCGCCCATGATGGCCCCCCAGGAGAAGCCGATGATCGCGTAGACGATGCAGGCGTAAACGAACAGCAGCGTGAAGCGCGTGTATTCGGGGTCATTGATCCCCGGTCGCGCCAGTGTGGTCTCGGTCATGCTATCGATCCTCGTTGTGCGCGGGCGCCGCTGATGCTGCAGAAGCCGCGGGTGCAGCCTCCTCGCGGACATCCTTGTATTGCGTCTTCCAGGTCGACGGCGCCCAAATTTTCACCATCTCATCGATGAAGCCGGAATGGCCTTCGCTCGGCATCCGCGCATCGGGCGATCCTTGCGTGGCCTTCAACTCCGACAAAAACACCGCGAGCACCCGCAGGTCCTGTTCGGGCAAGCGCGCCACATAGTCTGCGCCCTTGTCTGCGCCATGATCCATCGTCGCCGCGCCGTAAGTGGACTCGGGCTGATGCAGGAACGCAGTCAGATACTCGGGCGTGCGGCGGGAGCCGATGCCGTCCAAGCTCACGCCGTTGTTCGTGCCGTTGCGCACCGCGCGGTGACAATTCGTGCAGCCGAGATCGCGAAATCGCTCCGACCCCTTGAGTCCATCCGGCGAAAAGTCGAAATGCGTCGTCTGCACGTACATCTTTTGATTGGACCGCGCACGATAGATTTCCATGCCGATGAAACTCATCACGGCCAACAGTACGAAGGCTGCCGCGATGCCGAAGAGAATTTTTTCGCCCAATCGCAAGCCACTGGTCTTCATCGTGGCGATGGCAAACCTCCAGGTAGGCGACCGTGCTCGGTCGCCTTGCCATTATGCGCCATTATGCGCCGCGTCTCGATTCGATCGGCTTGCTAGGGTCCGGTCATTTCACTGGTTGGTTACAGGAACGATCGAATTCCCGGCCGTCGTCGGCGGCGCCGTTGCGAGGAACGTCGCAAGATTGTTGATATCTTCATCGGTGAGACCCGCCGCCATCTTGCGCATCATCCCGTAGGGATCGTTCGCGCGGCTGCCGTCACGCCACGAGGTCAATTGGGTCACGAGGTACGTGTATTTCTGCTGACCGATCACCGGAAACACCGGCGCGGCGCCGCGGCCGTTGTAGCCGTGGCAGGATTGACAGGCCGAGACCTTGCCCCATACGCCGTACTTGACGATCGATTGTCCGAGGTAGCGTTCGCCGATCACAGTGCCGGCTTCCTTGAGCGCCTTGAGATCCGACAGATCGGGCGGCCCGCCGAGCGTATTGACGTAGCCCGCGACATCGCGCCGCTCCTGCTCGGTCAAGCCCATCGCAAACACCGGCATCACGGCGCCCGCGCCGCCGGGCGTGCGCCGGCCGTTGGCGAGATCGTCAAGTTCCTTGACGACATAGGGATATCCGATCCCCGCGAGACGGGGAGCACCCATCGCGTCGAGTCCCCAGCCGCCGGCGCCATGACAAGTCATGCAGGCCGGTACCGTGTCGCCTTTGCCCTCATTGAAGATCTTCTTGCCGTTGTCGATGTTGGCCCCCGGGTAGCCTTCGTCTTCCGCGTGCGCGAGCACACCGAAACCGCCAAACATCACAACGCCTGTCAGCAACGAACTGATCAGAGGCCGACCGAGGAATGCACGCATTAAAATACCCCCTCTTTATCATATGGCAACGTGGCTGGAATCCATCGCCGCCGACTCATGCGCTGGCTCGCAGCGCGATCCAATCCCTGCGAGATCGGTTCATCGCCGCGCTCGTAGCCGCAAATTACCGCATCCCGGAATTTTCAGGAACTCTACTACGGATGCACGCTCATATCCATAGTCCGCGAACTTACCCGCGACGCGTCGCTCGCAGCGGCGCAAGCTCGGTGCTAACCTCGCGCGCAACGTCAGTGAACCGCAGCGCCGAGAAGCAAACCCCATGCTCGAAACCCTTGGATTTATAGCGTTTATACTCGCGATCGTGTTCGTCATGTTCATGTCGCCGAAACGCAGCGACGATGAGCCGAATCAATCGCCGAAAGCTTCGGATGAGAACAAGAAAGATTCCGATTCAGCCGATAAGTAATTGAACGCGCGCGCGACACGCTCAAGCGTCGGGCGCGCGCAATCCAAGCTGATTGAGTATCCCGAGCGCGGCCTCGCGTCCTTCGAACACGGCCGTGACCACGAGATCGGATCCGCGCACCATGTCTCCACCCGCGAATACTTTTGGATTCGTGGTCTGAAAACGGCGTTCCGGTGCGGCCGAGACACGCACGCGGCCATTGCGGTGCAACGCAATTTGCTGCCGCGCGAACCAGTCGGGGGGACTCGGAAGAAATCCGAACGCGATGATCACGGCATCTGCCGCGATCGTCTCTTCGGTGCCCGGCACCGCTTCGGGCACGCGCCGGCCGCGCGCATCCGGCGCTCCTAAACGCGTCTCGACGAGTTTGACGCCCTGCACGCTGTCGGCGCCGACGATTTCGATGGGCTGGCGATTGAACAAGAAGTTCACGCCCTCCTCCTTGCTGTTCTTGTAGTCGCGCCGCGAGCCCGGCATGTTGTCCTCGTCGCGCCGATAGGTGCAGGTCACGCTCTCGGCGCCCTGGCGTATCGCCGTGCGATTGCAATCCATCGCCGTATCGCCGCCGCCCAAGACGACGACGCGCTTGGCGCGCATGTCGATGAAGCGCGCGGGATCTTTCCCGAGACCGAGTTCCCGATCGATGTTCGAAATCAAATACGGCAAGGCCTCGTAGACGCCCGGCAAATCCTCACCCGCGAATCCGCCCTTGACGTAGGAGTAGGTGCCCATGCCGAGGAACACCGCATCGAACTCTTCGACCAAGCGCTCGAACGCGACATCGCGGCCGACCTCGACGCCCAAACGAAATTCGACGCCCATGCCTTCCATGATTTCGCGACGCTTCTCGACAACCTCCTTCTCGAGCTTGAACGGCGGAATGCCGAAGGTCAGCAGCCCGCCGATCTTCGGATAGCGATCGAACACGACCGCAGAGACGCCGTTGCGCGCGAGCACATCGGCACAGCCCAAACCCGCAGGTCCCGCGCCGACGATCGCTACGCGCTTGGCCGTAGGCCGAACGTGCGACATGTCGGGCTTCCAGCCGAGCTTGAACGCCTCATCGGTGATGTATTTCTCGATCGACCCGATGCTGACTGCGCCGAGGCCGTCATTGAGCGTGCAGGCGCCCTCGCAGAGCCGGTCCTGCGGACAGATGCGTCCGCACATCTCCGGCAGCGAATTGGTTTGATGCGACAATTCCGCGGCCTCGAACAACTTGCCCGCAGCCACGAGCGCGAGCCAGTTCGGTATGTAATTGTGGACCGGACATTTCCATTCGCAGAACGGATTACCGCAGGACAGGCAGCGTCCCGCCTGCTGCTTGGCATCATCGGGGCTGTAGGGCGCGTAGATTTCCCGGAACTCGGCGATCCGCGCCTCGAGGCCGAGCTTGTCCGGATCCTTGCGCGGAAATTCTAGAAACTGCAAATTTTTGTCGGCCATGGGCGTGTTCTCGCGTCAGGCTGCGCGCCGCAGATTTTCGAGCAGCGATCCGATCGCAGCGGCTTTCGGTTTGACGACCCAAAACTTGCCGATATAGGTCCGGAAGTCATTGAGCAGCGCGGTGCCCCAAACGCTGCCCGTGGCCGCGACATGCTGTTCGATGAGGCCGCGCAAATGCTGCACGTGAGTTCCCATGCCCTCGGGCGACACGCGATGGATGTCGATGAGTTCATGGTTGTAGCGGTCGACGAAATCGCGCTCCATGTCGAGTACGTAGGCGAACCCGCCGGTGAACCCCGCGCCGAAATTGACGCCGGTGCGTCCCAGCACGCAGACGACGCCGCCGGTCATGTACTCGCAGCAATGATCGCCCGCGCCTTCGAGAACCGCGAGCGCTCCGGAGTTGCGCACGGCGAAGCGCTCGCCCGCGACGCCGGCCGCATAGAACTCGCCGCCCGTGGCGCCGTACAGGCAGGTGTTGCCCATGATCACCGTATCGCGCGCGATGAAGGTCGAGCGCGCCGGCGGCTTGACGACGATCATGCCGCCCGCCATGCCCTTGCCGACGTAATCGTTGGCTTCGCCCTCGAGGTGCAGATGCAGGCCGCCGGCATTCCATACGCCGAAGCTCTGGCCGATCGAGCCCTTGAGATTGACGACGATCGGCGCGTCCTTCATTCCATGGTTGCCCCAACGCTTGGCGATCTCGCCCGAGATGCGCGCGCCGATCGAACGGTGGAAATTGCTGACCGGGTAGCTGAACTTGCCGCCCGACTTGGTTGCGATCGCCTCCTGCATGTCCATGAACATTTTTTCGGCGAGCGCGCCCTTGTCGAACGGCGCGTTATGCGGCGCGACGCAAAACTGCGGCTTGTCCGACACCAGGCCGCTGTTGGCGAGCAGCGGCTTCAAATTGAGCTTGCGCTGTTTCGAGGTCTCGCCGGGCAACACCTCGAGCAATTCCGTGTGGCCGATCAACTCTTCGATGCTGCGCACGCCGATCGCGGCCATGATTTCGCGGCACTCCTCGGCGACGAACTTGAAATAGTTCATGACCATCTCGGGCAGGCCGATGAAATATTTGGTACGCAACACGTTGTGCTGCGTGGCGACGCCGGTTGCACAATTGTTGAGGTGACAGATCCTGAGGTACTTGCAGCCCAGAGCGACCATGGGCGCGGTGCCGAATCCGAAACTCTCGGCGCCGATGATCGCCGCCTTGATGACGTCGAGCCCGGTCTTCAAGCCGCCGTCGGTTTGCAGGCGCACGCGATGGCGCAGCTCGTTGGCGCGCAGAGTCTGATGCGTCTCGGCGAGCCCCAGTTCCCAGGGCGTGCCGGCATATTTGATCGAGGACAGCGGACTCGCGCCCGTGCCGCCATCATAGCCGCTGATCGTGATCAGATCCGCATACGCCTTGGCGACGCCGGCCGCGACCGTGCCGACGCCGGGCTCGGCCACGAGCTTGACCGAGACCAGCGCGCGCGGATTGACCTGCTTCAGATCGAATATCAGCTGCGCGAGGTCCTCGATCGAGTAGATATCGTGATGCGGCGGCGGCGAAATCAGTCCGACGCCCGGACGCGCGAAGCGCAGACGCGCGATCATCTCGTTGACCTTGTGCCCCGGAAGCTGGCCGCCCTCGCCGGGCTTCGCACCCTGCGCAATCTTGATCTGCAGCACCTCGGCGTTGATCAGATATTCGGGGGTGACGCCGAAGCGCCCCGAGGCGACCTGCTTGATCTTCGAATTCTTCTCGGTCTTGTATCGGATCGGGTCTTCTCCGCCCTCACCCGAGTTCGAGCGCGCACCGAGGCGATTCATCGCGATCGCGAGCGACTCGTGCGCCTCCGGCGACAGCGCTCCCAAGGACATGCCGGCGCTGTCGAAGCGCGCGAGTATCGCGGCGGCCGGCTCGACCTGATCGAGCGGGATCGGCGCGTGATTCGGCGTCAATTTGAGCAGGTCGCGGATGCAGGAGACCGGCCGATCGTTGACCAAGCTCGCGTACTGCCGATAGATCTCGTAGTCGCCGCTCATGACGGCCGCCTGCAACGTCGCGATCACATCCGGGTTGTACATGTGGTACTCGCCGTTGTGCATGTACTTGAGCAAGCCGCCCTGCTCGACGCCCTCCATCGGATTCCAGGCACGCGCCGCGAGATAGTCGGCGTCGCGCTTTAGATCGTCGAAATCCGCGCCGGCGATGCGGCTATCCGATCCCTCGAAGCACAGTTCGACCACCTCATCGGCGAGACCGACGATCTCGAAGAGCTGCGCGCTGCGGTAGCTCGCGATCGTCGAGATCCCCATTTTTGACATGATCTTGAACAATCCCTTGCGGATGCCGCGCCGGTAGCTGCGACCGAGTTCGAGCCGCGTGTCGGACTCCATGTTGAGTGCGCCCTTGCGCATCAGATCGAACAGCGTCTGATACGCGAGATACGGATAGACCGCCGTCGCGCCATAGCCGATCAAGCACGCGAAATGATGCGAATCGCGCGCGGTTCCCGTCTCGACCAGGATGTTGCACTTGCAGCGCAGTCCCGTGATCACGAGCCGCCGATGCACGGCGCCGGTCGCGAGCAGCGCATGGATCGGTATCTTCCCCTTGACCAGATACCGGTCGGACAACAACAGCACGAGCTTGCCGGCGCGCACCGCGGCCTCGGCCTGGTCGCAAACGGCCAGAATCGCCGACTTCAGATCGAGCTTCTCATCGTACTGCAGGCTGATGAACTCGTTCGGCACGCCGGAATCCGCGAGGCTCACGATCTGGCGCAACTTGCGCTGCGAGAGGATCGGCGAAGAGAGCACGATCTGTTCGGCATGCTGTGGAGCCGGCACGAAGATGTTGCACTCGGGTCCGATCTGCGTCTGCAGCGACATCACGATGCTCTCGCGCAGCGAGTCGATCGGCGGGTTCGTCACCTGCGCAAACTGCTGACGGAAATAATCGTAAAGAGAACGCACTCTCTTGGAAAGCACCGGCATCGGCGTATCGTCGCCCATCGACCCGACCGCCTCGCTCTCGTCTTCGGCGAGCACCCGGATGATCTCGTCGCGCTCCTCGGCGGAGACGTTGAACATCTTCTGGAACAGCGCCAAGGTGTCTCGGTCGAACGGCTCCGCGGCGAGCCGCGGATCGATGAGGTCGGTCTGCAGGTATCGCACGCCTTTCTTCAGCCAGGACTTGTACGGATGCCGGCTCTTCAGCAGATCGTCGACCCGCTTGGTGTCCATGAGCTCGCCCGTATGCAGGTCTAGCGCGATGAATTCGCCGGGCCCGAGCTTGCCCTTCTTGACGACGTCCTCGTCGAGATAATCCCAGACGCCGGCCTCCGAGGCGACCGTGATGTGGCGGTTCTTGGTGATGACCCAGCGCGCCGGCCGCAGACCGTTGCGATCCAAGGTGCAGCAGGCATAGCGGCCGTCGGTGAGTACGATGCCAGCGGGCCCGTCCCAGGGCTCCATGTGGGTCGCATAGTATTCATAGAAGGCCTTGAGGTCGGGATCGATCATGTCGACCGATTGCCATGCCGGCGGCACGAGCATGCGCATCGCATGCATCGGATCGAGGCCGCCGATGAGCAGCAACTCGAGCATGTTGTCGAGCGACTGTGAATCGGACCCGCTCAAGGACACGACGGGCAGGATGTCGGAAAGATCGGGCAGCACGGGCGAGCGAAACAGCGGCCCGCGCGCGACGGCCCAGCTGCGATTGCCCTGGACCGTGTTGATTTCACCGTTGTGGGCGAGGTAGCGATACGGATGCGCGAGCCGCCATTGCGGCAGCGTGTTGGTCGAGAAGCGCTGATGGAACACCACGACCGACGCCTCCATGCGCGGATCCTTGAGGTCCGGATAGAATTGAGCGAGATACTGCGGCATGACCATGCCCTTGTAGACGATCGTGCTCGCCGACAGCGACGGGATATAGAACGCCGCATCGTCCGCTTCCAACTGCTTTTCGGTGCGCCGTCGCGCAAGATAGAGCTTGCGATTGAACGTCGCCTCGTCGATGTCCGCGGGTGAATTGACGAACACCTGCTCGATCAACGGCAGGCTCTTGAGGGCTTGCTCGCCGCAAGCCTCCGGGTCGGTCGGAACGATGCGAAAGCCCGCGACGCTGAGTTTTTCGCGCTCGAGCTGCTGGGTTAGCGCGCGCCGTGCGGCCCCCGCCTTCTCGGGATCGCGGTGCAAGAAGACGAGGCCGGCGCCGAATTGGGGCGTCAACGCGAAACCCGCCTTCGCGGCGGCGGCGCGCAAGAACCCCACGGGCATCTTGATCAGCAGACCGCAGCCGTCACCGGTCTTGCCGTCGGCCGCGACGGCACCGCGGTGCGTCAGACGATTGAGCGAGCTCATCGCGGTTTGCACGAGCCAGTGACTCGGCTTGTCGTCGAGGTTCGCGATCAATCCAAAGCCGCAGGAATCCTTCTCATAGCCGCGGCGATATAAACCCCAATCCAGCGCTCGCGGATCCGCCGCCGCGCCCTCGCCTGCCTGATCATTCGCGAATGTCGTGCCCATGATGCCCCGAGCCTTACAGCCGAAGCCATAAAGATGTTTTGAAACAAGTACTTAAATCGGTTCTTGGCGCGCGCCGCGAAGCTCAGCGCCGGGCGGGGTAAACGCAGCTGCGCGTGCCACTACATGCTGGTCATAATACCTAGCCCGCGATGACCGTCAATCGCAATTCGGACGCACGAGGCTTGCCCCTATACTCTTAAGGCCGTGACCGATCCTGCGCCGAAACCTCCGATCGCCGATATACGACCCCATCTGCTGCAATCGCCGCACGGCGAGCGCATCGATCCTTATTACTGGCTGCGCGACGACGAACGGCGCGACCCAGAGGTGCTCGCCTACCTTCAGGCCGAGAACGCCTATTTCGAGGCCGAGTTCAGCACCGCGAAGCCGCTCGAGAACACGTTGTTCGACGAAATTGTCGCGCGGCTCAAGCAAGATGATGCCTCGGTGCCGTATCGAAAGAACGGATTTTGGTACTACACGCGCTTCGAGGTCGGCAAGGAGCATCCGATCTTCGCACGCCGCGCGGATCTCGGCGGTGGCGGCGAATCGCCGGAGGAAATCCTGCTCGACGCCAACCAGTTGAGCGCCGGTCACGATTATTACCAAATCGGCTCCCTCGCGGTCTCGCCGAACTCCCGCATGTTGGCGTTCTGCGAAGACATCGTCGGCCGCCGCGAATACCGGCTACGCTTCAAGGACTTGTCGACCGGCCTGATCGACCCGGTTGCGATTGAGCGCGTCGAGGCGGATCTCGCCTGGGCCAACGACAACTGCCAACTCTTCTATGTAGAGAAGGATCCGGAAACATTGCTTGGGATCAGCGTCAAGAAGCACCGGCTCGGCACTGACCCGGCCGCGGATAGGCTGGTCTTTGGCCAGACCGACCTGAGCTTTTATACCAACGTGTCGAAATCGAAGTCCGAGCGCTACATTTTCATCCAGATGGAGAGCACCGTGGCCTCGGAATGGCGGTACGCAGACGCCGATGACCCGGCGCTAGAATTCAAGGTCTTTTTGGCGCACGAGCGCGACCATGAGTATCAGATCGAGCACCTCCAGGATCGCTTCATCGTGCGCAGCAATTGGCGCGCCAAGAATTTTCGCCTGATGCAAGCGCCGATCGGCGCGAATTCCGATCGCGACACCTGGGGGGAACTCGTCCCTCACGACGAGGCAACGTTCCTCGAAGATTTCGACGTGTTCGAGGCGTTCATCGCACTGTCGGTGCGCACCGAGGGTTTGCGCAAGATCCGCATCGAGCCGCTCGAAGGGCCCGACGCCCCGCGCGCCGCGCCGTTCTACATCGCGAGCGGCGAGCCCGCCTATTCGATGTCGATTTCGGTCAACCCGCAGCTCACGACCGATATTGTCCGCTACACCTATTCCTCGTTGACGACGCCGACGACGGTTTACGACTACAGCGTGCGCACGCGCGATCAGGTGCTCATGAAGCGCGATCCGGTTCTCGGCGATTTCGATCCCGCAAACTACCGCACCGAGTTCCTGTTCGCCCCGGCGCGCGACGGCGCGCGCATTCCGGTGTCCTTGGTGTATCGCCGCGATACCCCGCTCGACGGCAGCGCGCCGCTGCTGCAATACGGCTATGGCGCCTACGGGTTGTCGATGAATCCGAGTTTTTCCTCGTCGCGTCTTTCGTTGCTCGACCGCGGCTTCGTTTACGCGATCGCGCATGTGCGCGGCGGCCAGGAATTGGGGCGGGCGTGGTATGACGCCGGGCGGCTCGGTCAAAAGATGCACAGCTTCACCGACTTCATCGATGTCACGCGCCACCTGCTGCGCGGGCGTTATGCGGCCGAGGACGCGGTATTCGCGATGGGCGGCAGTGCCGGCGGCCTGCTCGTGGGCGCGGTTGCAAATCTCGCGCCGCTGGAATATCGCGGCATCGTTGCGCAGGTGCCGTTCGTCGATGTGCTCACGACGATGCTGGACGACAGCATCCCGCTGACGACCAACGAGTACGACGAGTGGGGCGATCCGCTCGATGCGGCCTGCTATCGGACCATGCTGTCCTACTCTCCGTACGACAACGTGCGCGCTCAAGCCTATCCCGCGATGCTGGTCACGACGGGGCTTTGGGATAGCCAAGTTCAGTACTACGAGCCCGCGAAGTGGGTCGCGAAACTGCGCGCTCTGAAAACCGACCGGAACCGGCTGTTACTGCATACCGATATGGAAGCCGGCCATGGCGGGAAGTCAGGCCGATTCCAGCGCTATCGAGAGATCGCGACCGAATACGCGTTCATCCTGAGCCAATTGGCGATTCCGCCCTAACGCCGGGTGCTCGCGCAAGAAGTCCCCGGCCAAGCGCGCGGCGCGGGCGACGCGTGCATCGATGCCCTGGATCGCGAGCCGACCGTCGCCGCGTCGCACCAACATGGCCGCCTGACTGCTGCCGCGCGGCACCCACATCGTGATGATCTTGGATTGCATGATCCAAGACGAAGCAAACTGCGTGCCACGGCGCAATGTTCAATCAATTCAATTGCGTACCAACCAGCGGGCGGCCCTCGAACTGACAATTTTTGTCAGTGATGGCGTGCTTTGGGCAGGATCACGCAGGCGGCGGCTTGGGCCTTGAGCGTCTTGCAGATCGAGAGCGCGGCCGCATGCGAAAGACCTGTGACTTGCAGACGATAAAGCGCAGGCGCGCCGGGGCTGCTCGGTTTGACGGTCGGCGTCAAGCCCTTGAGTGCCGAAGGAAACTTCTTTTCGAGCAGCGTCCAGTGATGGTTGGCGGCCGCGGTACCGGTCTTGTAGGCGCCCAACTGAATCGTGTAACCGCCGCTCGCGACGCCGGCCTTAGCCGTGGTCTTGGGCGCGGGCTTAGCAGAGGTCCTGGCCGCCGGTGCTGCCCCAGCGTGGGGCGCCGGCACCGTGGGCTTCGTCTTCGGAGCCGTCGCAGCGCTGGCCGGGGCCGCGCCGCCGGGGGCGGTTGCGCCCGGTGCGGCTTCGGTCGCCGGTGCCGTGGATGGCGCCTGCGCGAGTGAGAAGTTCTCGACCCGGATCCGCGCTTCCTCGGTCCATTTGCCTTCCGGATATTGCTTCAGGAACGCCTGATAGGCATCGGGCGTGTCGGCATCGCGGGCTTTTTGCCAGTCACGCTCCTCGTAGAGTTCCTTGAGACGGGCCTGCGCCTGGGCTGTAAACGAACCGCTGGGATATTTCTTGACGAACAGCTCGTAGGAATCGGTATTGTTCGACGCGCGCGCCTTTTCCCAATCGCTCTGTTCGCGGCTACAGCCGGCAACGCCTAAGCTCAAGGCCAGGGCGAGCGCCGCGACCGTTATCTTGATATCCATGTTGAGTCCCACGAGGTGTCGTTTGATTGCTTATTCTACTTCGGTTTGCGCTGTCTGTCGGCGCCGCCAAGCTCGTCACATCATGCCCGGCCCCGAATAAGGTAAAAAAAGCGCGATGACTGAAGAAATCAAAAATCCGCCTGCCGCAACCGCGGCGGCCGGCAAGCGGCGCTTTTTGGACCGCTCGGCGTCGACCCCGACCGTGATCGGCGCGGGTTCCGTATTCATCGGCAATATGCGGGGATTCGGCCCGTTCGTGATATCGGGCGCGGTGCAGGGCGACGGTGAGCTGCTCGGCGATTTGAGCCTCGCAGTCGGCGCGACCTGGCTCGGCAACATCCGCGCGCAGCGCGCGATCGTCGCCGGCCAGATCGTCGGCAGCCTCGAAGTCGAGGACAAGCTCGAGATCGGCCGCACGGCGGTGATCCGCGGCCGCGTCAGCGCGCGCACCGTGGCAATCGCCCAGGGTGCGATCGTCGATGGCGATATCGATGTCACGTCCGGGGACCCGGTCGTGCAATTCGAAGAAAAACGCGACAGGTAGCGGTCCGGTTCCGGTTCCCGCATCCTAAGACCCAATGAGAGACTTCGACGTCATCGTGGTTGGCGGCGGCATCCATGGGGCCGGCGTGCTGCAGGCGGCCGTCGCGGCCGGCCATCGCGCGCTGCTGATCGAACAGCATGCGATCGCGAGCGGCACCTCGAGCCGCTCGAGCAAATTGATTCATGGCGGCCTGCGCTATCTGGAGTCCGGCCAGTTCTCGCTGGTGCGCGAGAGCCTGCGGGAACGCGCGATACATCTGCGCATCGCGCCGAGCCTCGTCGAACTCAAGCCGTTCTTCATTCCCGTCTACAAAGACACTCGGCGGCGGCCTTGGGAATTGAAGGTCGGCCTGTTTCTCTATGCGCTGCTCGGCGGCTTCGATGCAAGCACGCGCTTCGGCGCCGTGCCCAAGGCGCAGTGGGCATCGCTCGACGGGCTCGACACACTGAACCTCGATGCGGTGATTCGCTATCACGACGCGCAGACCGACGATGCGAGCTTGACGCGCGCGGTCGTGCAATCGGCGCGCGCTCTCGGCGGCGAAGTCGCGATGCCCGCGAATTTCATCGAGGCAAAACTCGACGAGGACGGCGTTACGGTCGTCTACGAGGAAGCTGGCGCACGCACCGAGCGCCGCGCACGTGTGCTCGTGAATGCGGCGGGTCCATGGGCCGCCGCGGTCAGTCGCGCCGTGCATCCCGCGATATCGATTCCGGCGATCGATCTGGTCCAGGGTACGCACATCGTCGTGCCTTTCGCAGTCACTGCCGGCATTTATTACGTCGAAAGTCCCGCGGACGGCCGCGCGGTCTTCCTGATGCCATGGCACGGCGCAACCATGATCGGCACGACCGAAACGCCGTACCAGGGCGATCCGGACCGCGTGCACCCGCTGCCGGCCGAGGAGGAATATCTGCTCGACGTGGCGCGCCGCTACTTTCCGGCGCTTCGCTACCTCACGCGCGATTCGATCATCGAGCGGTTTGCGGGCCTGCGCGTATTGCCGGCTGCGAGCGAGGCGGCCTTCGGCCGCTCGCGCGAAACCATCTTCACGACCGATCGTAATCGAAAGCCGCGCGTGCTCGGCATCTTCGGCGGCAAGTTGACCGGATGGCGCGCCGCGGCAGCCCATGTGCTCAACCGTATCGGTCCCTCATTGCCAAAACCGCAGAGGGTCGCCGCGACCAAGGATTTGATTTTGAGGAGTAGCACGTGATCAACAACAGCAAGATACTCGTGGGCGTAAGTTTGACGCTCATCGCGTCGGCGGCGCTCGCCGACGGCGACTATTTCAGCCCGACCGACGAGCGGGTCGCGCTCTCGCTCGGCGTCGTCCACCTGTCGTCGGCGACATCGATGCGAGTGGACAACAGCGCCGGCACCGCCGGCACGACGTTCAACGGCGAGAGCGATCTCGGCCTCGACAGCTCCGATGTCGAACCGAAATTCGAAGCCGCGGTGCGCACCGGCGGCACGACGCGGCTGTTCTTCGATTACTTCTCGCTCGATCGCAGCGACACCAAAGTGCTCGCCTCCGGGCCTGCCGCATACGGCGATGTCGTGCTGCTTGCAGGTGATCCGGTGCAAACGGACTTGAACCTGCGGGTGTTCGGCGTGGGTTTCGGACACTCGTTCCTGCATTTCGAGAAATTCGAGCTGACCGGGATCATTGCGATCAACGACACCGAGCTCAACTCGAGTGTTCGCGTGCAGTCCGCGACGCGCCACGTCTACGACTCACAGTCGCTGGCCGGCCCGTTTCCGACGCCGGCAATCGCATTGACCTGGGCCCCGTTCAGGCACTTTTATTTCGATGCGAACGCCAAATACATGAAGATATCGGTCGACCACCTCTCGGGTACCTTGAGCGTGTACGACGCCGACGTGTTCTACCGTATTCATCCCAATGTGGCATTGGCGCTCGGCTACAGCGACACACGCGTCAACTTGGTCTCGCGCCAGCAGGCCGACCAGGGCGCGTTCGTGCTCGAGTCCAAGGGTCCCGAGCTGTTCTTGCGGGTCGCGTTCTAAGGCGTGCGGGTTTAAGGAGAGGCGGCTCCGGCCTGCGCGAGGTACTCGACGCGGTTGTTCGCGGCGGCGATCTTGTTCCAATCGCCGGCACTCGTCGCTTCGCTCCTGGTCGGATACGGTACCGACGCGCGTCCATTGGCAGCGTTCTCGGCGACGACCGAAATTGCGCCGCCGCTGCGCTGACGGATGCTCGCAACCAAATTGGCGAATGCCAAGGACTGGCGCTGCAAGCCGGCCGCCGCTTCCTCCACGGGGTTGCCGACCAGATCGCATTTGCTCATCGGCAGTGATGCATTCGCGAGCACGAAGCCCTCGGCCAGGTTGCCGGACAAACAATAGGCACCCGCGTAGCTCGTGACCCTCACGATGCCGTGAAAACCTTGCGCCTCGAGCTTGCCCAATACTTCCCGCAGCACATCGACGCGGCCTCGATCGAGCGGCGCCTCGCCATAGGGTACGGGCTCCGTGCGCGACCATGCTTGCGGCGCAGGCGCGGCTGCGCCTGGCGCCGCAGCGCCCAACGCGGGCAGCGCCGCGAGTGCGCTCGTGAGGTCCTTGACCGTTTCGTTCAGATCATCGCGGGAGCGGGCAAGCTCCGCGTTCGCCGCTGCGAGTCCCGCGAGTTGCGCCTGCGATTGCGCCAACTGCTCGCGCGCTTGAAACCATAGGACCGCGAACGCCACCGCGGCGATGCCGGCGAGCGCTGCAGAGACTGGGGCAGCCCAGGAGCGCGGTGCCGTGCGCGCCGGCTCCGGGACTGGCGGCAGCGGCTCCGCGACCGGCTTGACGGGCGAGTCGCGCACATCGATGACGATGCGGGATGCAAAGCTGTCGAGACTCGCAACGATGAAGCGGCGCAGGTCCGCGCCCTGGTCCTTGACGACCGTCTCGACACGACGGGCCCAGTCGGTGTTTCCCGGGGTCGGCCCGACCGGCGCCGCGCCCATTGGCGCGACCGCGATCGCCGGCGACCCACCCATCGGAGGGACCGCCTGAACAACGGCGCTATTGGCGACGAGTTCGACCGGTGCGAGTGCCGGCTCATCGGTATCGCGGCGATCGGGCAGCAAGTGCAGTTCGTAGAGCACTTTCGATACGTCGACCGGGCGCACTTGCTTCGGTAAGACGCCCATGGCCCCGAGCGCGCGCGCCTGACCGACATACAGCTCTCCCTCTTGAGAGGTGTACATCATGATTGGAATCATCGCGGTCTGCGGATTGCTCTTGATCACCTGCACGGCCTGAAGGCCGTCCATGCCGGGCATGAGATGATCCATGAAGATCGCGTCCGGACGATTGCCCTTCAGATACTCGATCGACTGCTCAGCCGACTCCGCCAGATCGACCTCGATGTCGTATTTCTCGAGCATGCGGCTCAAGATGACACGGGCCGATTTGGAATCGTCGACGATCAACGCGCGCTTGCGTGCCATCGCCATATTTTAACGCCGCGCGCTCGCGCGGGCGTACTCACCGACGCCTATGCTTCGCATCCTGAGACGGACTTCAGGTCGATTCTTTGGACGCAGCTTCCTTGTTCTGCTCGATCCAGGTCAGCGCGGATTCCACATCGGCGAGTTCCGCGGCCGTAAAGCCCTCGATCCTGACGCCGGTTGCCGCCGCCTTCTTTCTTGCGAGCTCGGTGCTGGCAACTCCATGCACCCACACGAGGCCGCGGCGTACTTTCGCGGTGAATTTCTGCTGCTTCTCTTCGGTCATTTCATCGACTCCTTCATTAAATCGTTCTGTTGTCCGGCACGATACACGACTCCTCAAAGGCTTGCGATCACCCGCTCGAGCTGGGCCCGGTAGGCATTGATGCTGTCCGATACCACCGCGAGATACTCATTCGCCTCCGCCCAGCGCCGGTCCTCGATCGCCTCGCGCACTGCCGGCAGCGTCTTCGCTTCATAACCGGTGTGCTGTCCGGGCGCATAAATCATATGCTTATACCAAGGTCTGGTCGGTAGACCGCGCGCATCGGTCAAGGTTTCCTCGAGTATCGTCAGCATCGCGTTGATCCGCTCGCGTCGCGCCGGCGCTGCCGCGTCCTGCGCGATGCATGCACGCGCATAGGCGAGATCGAATGCTTCGCTGCTCGCCTTCAAGCGCTCGACCGCATTGTCGAGCGGCGCGAAATCGAGATACGGGACATCGGAGCTGCGCTGCGGTGCCGCGCGCGCCTCGCGCACATCGGCCGCCAACGCGAAGACACCGGCATCGAGCAGCGCGTCGAGATCGCGCGTCTTGGTGCGCATGCGATCCGCCGTTTGGTGCAGTTCCTCGTCGAACTGTCCTATCGAGCGCGCAAAGTCGGCGGCGCGCGTCGGCAGCAGATCGGCCTGTGCGGCGCGCAACATCGTGCGGCCTGCAATTTTGGCGAGCACCACTTCGTAGGCGAATTGCGGATCGACAAAGCGGCGGAAGTGATCGAAGGAATCGTAGGCCGAGTGATAAACGCCGTAATCCGATTCGCCGCCGAACGCGAAGTCCACCGAGCTGATGCCGAGGTGCTGAAGGAATGGTGTGTAGTCGGAACCCGAGCCTAATGCACCCAAATGCAGATCGCCTGGCGCGCCCGCGCCGACAGCTGCGGCGCTCGGATCGCCGTCGTGTCCGGCCTCGTAAGCATGCACGCGGCGCGCAGCAACGGCGCGGCTGAGCACGCTCGCATCGGTCTCTGGATCCTTGACGTCGCGCGCAACTTCGCTGATGAAATGTTGGAGCGCATGCGTGCCGCCGACGCGCAAGGTACCGCGCGCGTTGTTGTCGGAATTGACGTAAAGCGCCGCTTTCGCCTGCAGTTCGGCGGCATGCGCTTCGGCCCATTCGGTCGAGCCGATCAAGCCGGGCTCTTCGCCGTCCCAGCTGGCGTAGATCAGCGTACGGCGCGGTCGCCAGCCCGATTGAACGAGCCGGCCGATAGCCTTGGCTTCCGACATCAATGCCACCGTGCCCGACAGCGGATCGCTGGCGCCGAATACCCAGGCATCGTGATGATTGCCGCGAATGATCCAGCGATCCGGCTCCACGGCGCCCGGCAATTTCGCGATCACGTCATACAGCGTCTTCTGCCCCCAGTCGGATGCAATTTTGAGATGCACGCGGGCCGCGCCCGGACCGATGTGGTAGGCAAACGGCAGCGCGCCACGCCACGCGGCGGGCACAACCTGACCACCGAGCGCCGCGAGCAGGGGCTCGGCGTCGGCATAAGAAATCGGCAAGACCGGAATCTTCAAGATCGTCTTCGCGTCCGCGATCGCGAGACGCTTCGCGTCCTGCGTCGAGCCGATCCCGGGCGTCAACGGGTCGCCGGTGTATTGAAGGATATCCAGCACCGAACCGCGCTGCACCGCATCCGCTGGCCGAAAGCCGCCGTTCGGATAGACATCGCCGCGCCCGTAACCGTCGTCCAAGGGGTCCGAGTAGATCAGGCAGCCGATCGCGCCATGCTGGTACGCGAGTTTCGGCTTCAGTCCGCGCCAGCCGCCGCCGTATCGCACGATGACGATGCGACCCTTGACGCTGATGCCGCGCCGTTCGAGTTCGGCGTAATCATCCGGCATGCCTTGATTCACATAAACGAGTTCGCCGCTGACGTCGCCGTCGGCGCCGTAGATGTTGTACGGCGGCAGCTCATCGCGGGTCTGGCTCGAACTCGCATCGCCCTCGACCGGCGGCTCGCGCAGCTTGGCGACGAAACGTGTCGGAGCGGTCAGTTCGAGCCGCAGCTCGCGCGGCGTCGGATAGAGCACCGAAAAAGTTTCCAGCGACGCGTCCCAACCCCATTCGCGGAACTTCGCAAGAATGAATTCCGCGTTGTCCTTATTGTGCGCGCTGCCCACTTGATTCGGCGCGGCGCTCAACCGCTGCAACCAGGCGCGCTCTTCTTCCGCGGACAGGTCCGCATCGAAACGCTGCTCGAGCTGCGCCTCCGCGCTCGCACCCGCGGCAGAGAATCCCAGCATCGTGGCGGCGCCGGGCGCCGAATCGGCGCCAGACGTTCCCGCAGCGGCGCCTATCGCGCTCGCGAACAATCCCAAGCTCAAGGCAGCCCACCGGCGCCGCACGCAGATCGACATGCTTACCCCCTCTCCATTCCGTCGTTGCAGCTGCCTACTCGCGTATGCCCGTGCCACGATTCATGAGCGTCACCGCGATTGCGAACATCAGGACGGCGGCCGATATCATGATCCCGAAGCTCAAGCGCAGGTCGACGTCGGACGCGTCCAAAAAACCGTACCGGAATGCGTTGACCATGTACAGAATCGGATTCAGATGAGAAACCACTTGCGCCCAATCGGGCAGCATCTTGATGGAATAGAATACGCCGCCGAGATAGGTCAACGGCGTCAGGATGAAGGTCGGGAACCACGAAATCTGGTCGAAATTCTTGGCGAACATCGCGTTGATGAAACCGCCCAGCGAAAACACGATGCTGGTCAGCAGCACCGCGGCGAGCGTCGCGAACACATGGGCGAGGCTGAGCCGCGTGAAGAACAGCGCGACGACGGTCACGACTGCGCCAACCAGCACACCGCGCAATATTCCACCGACGACATAGCCGCAAACGATGAGCCAGTTCGGCAGCGGCGAGACCAGCAGCTCTTCGACATGCTTGCCGAATTTCGCGCCGAAGAACGAGGACACCACGTTGCCGTAGGAGTTCGTGATCACGTTCATCATGATCAGGCCGGGCGCGATGAACTGCATGTAGTCGTAGCCGCCGATCTGGCCGACACGTCGGCCGATCAAGCTGCCGAAGATGATGAAGTAGAGCGTCGCAGTGACCGCCGGCGGCAAGATGGTCTGGCCCCAAATGCGCACGATGCGCCCGAATTCCCGGATCACGATCGTTTCGAATCCGATCCACTCGGTGCGCGCGCGGCTGATCTTCACGGCCACGGTCACGATGACCTTCTCACGGGTTCACCGCCGCAACACCGGCGGCCGCGGGACTCGGCTTGTCGCTGTTGTCGACCAGTCGGATGAACAGCTCTTCGAGGCGATTGACCTTGTTACGCATGCTCGCGACCTCGATGCCCTGGGCGCTCAACTGCGCAAAGATGTCGTTGAGGCTCTGTCCGATGGACACCTCGACCTCCACGGTCTCGGGGTCGGTCAGCGTGGTCTTGAAGCCGGGAAGCAGCGGCGGCGAGTCGCGCGGGGTGCGCAAATTGAACACGAAGACCTCGGTCTGCAGTTTTCGCAGCACGTTGGCCATGTTGTCGCGTTCGACGATATTGCCGCGGTCGATGATTGCGATGTTGCGACACAGATTCTCCGCCTCTTCGAGATAATGCGTCGTCAAGATGATCGTCGTTCCTTGCTCGTTGATGTTGCGCAGGAATTCCCACATCGAGCGGCGCACCTCGATGTCCACTCCCGCGGTCGGCTCGTCCAATATCAGCAGCTGAGGTTCGTGCATGAGCGCGCGTGCGATCATGAGCCGCCGCTTCATGCCGCCCGAGAGAGCGCGTGCGATCGAGTTGCGCCGGTCCCACAGCTGGAGCTGCTTCAAATAGGTTTCCGCGCGCTTCTTGGCGAGCGATCGTTCGATGCCGTAGAAGCCCGCCTGATTCACGACGATCGTAAACGCGGTTTCGAATTGATTGAAGTTGATTTCCTGCGGCACGATTCCGATGCAGGATTTCGCGGCTTCGAGATCGCGGTCGATATCGTGGCCGAACACCTCGACGTGGCCGCTGGTCTTGTTGACCAAGGAGGTCACGATGCCGATGATCGTGGTCTTGCCGGCGCCGTTCGGCCCGAGCAGCGCAAAAAAATCGCCTTGCTCGACGTTAAGATCGATGCCTTTTAGCGCTTGGATGCCGTTCTTGTATGTCTTGGTGAGTTGGCGGAGGACTAGGGCGTGCATAAGAGCCGCTTAGCCTAAACCGCGCGAGGCTCCCGCCGCAATGGCAATTGCGCCGCGGCCGCGACTTGAATGCCGGATAGCTGCACCCACTTGAGGCGCTGCGCATCGCCGCTCGCCGCCGCCTGCGCGAGCGCGCTCCAAAACTCGGCGCAGTGACTCCAGCGTGCACAAAGACAGGCCGATTCCGTGATCACGAGGTCGGGAATCCGAGTGACGGTCATGCGGCTGAACGCGGCCGCGGTGCGCTCGTGCATGCTCAACACGAGTTTTGCCGAGGGCCTCGCTGCACTCGCGGCGTACCACGCGAAGAACAGCGCGAGCCGCATGAACTCCGCCAATTCCGCGCCGATCGCGTCTCGATCGGCGACGTGCCAGGCATGCACCTGCTCGAGCCGCAACTGCCAGTAGTCGCAGTCGCCGAGCCGCAGATCGAACAGCGCATACGGACAATTGGCGGCCGCGGCTCTCTGCGCCGGCGTCAGCGCCGCGATGCGGCCGCTGAACGCGGCATGTGTCCAGTCCAATTCGAGAAATCGTTGGTTGAGTTCTCGCAAGGATCCGAGATCGCGCGGCTCGTGGAGATCGTGCAACCGGGCCGGGTCCTGCGCTGCACCAAGCGCCTGCGCCGTGCGGTCGCCCACGGACCGTGGGTGGGCCCGCGCCGCGTTCTGTCTGACGTTCGGCATGCCGATTGCTCCTTGCGCCGGCGGCACGCATTTCGATGCGATCACACCGCGAAAAACACCATGCGCCCCTTGGCAAGCACGCTAACTTTGTGATTAATTTCTGTCAAATTCTTTTTGCGCCTCAAACCACTGGAATTGCGACGTTGAGGAGATCGAGATGCGGGTTTCCGACGACCGTTACACGCGCGATCAATCGCGCCTGAATTTGGCCTGGCGGCTGATTCACTACGAGGCCCGGACGTTCACGATTCGTCAGTGGACCGGGCTCAGCGATGACCGCATCCGCAAGCTCTATCGACATTACGTCGAGACCGATGGAGCGGGACGCGTGCGTAGGCACCGCGGCAAGTCGCCGCGCCAGGCGTCCTATTTTTTCCGAAATGTGGATGTGCAATTCCAGGCGGCGCAGCTTGCCAGTCTTTTCATCGTCTATGGACTGCTGCGCGGCACGTTCATAGGCCTCGAATCGCGCTATCGGCTTGGTTCGCTGGAATCCGGCGCGCTGCTGTGCATCGCCTATGAGGCTTACTTGGGGCTGCACGCGCCCGCGTGCATTTCGTTCGAGCATGCGTGGATGCTGCTGCTCGCCTTGGGCAAACACGATGAGCTCGGGGTCGAGCGCTGCGAGGGCTGCGGCGGTGTCAGGCTCTGCGACCTCCTGGCACGGCGGCGGCACGCTTGCCCGACCTGCGCGGCCATTGCGGCTCGCCCTCCGGATTAGCGCTCGGTTGCACGGCGCCGGTCCCTGCTAGAATCGCATCGATGGAGCGCAGAAACATATTCGCGGGACCGTATCTGGACCGTGCCGCGCATTTGCGCCAGGATCCCGCGTGGTTCGATACCGCGCTCGCCGATGCACGCAGTCGCGCACTGCCGGTCTGGAACTCACGCAATTTGGTGCTCGAAGGCGAGACGCCTCGCGCGGTCCTGCTCGAGCTCGGCGCGGTTCCCGCGGAATTGCGCGATCCCGATCACTTGGTGCTGCTCGGCCGGCTCGGCGAGAGTCACTGCTTCGCCTATGAAATAGACGCGATCGAGGCCCCGGAATTGATGGCCGGCGCACGCTTCGAAGATTTGCGCCTGCTGGCCTCCCGGCTGCCCGCCGACGAGGCCGGCTTGCTCGCCTACGCGAGAGCGATGCTGACCTGGCGGCGGCGCCATCGCTATTGCGGCAGCTGCGGCGCGCCGACGCTGCCCGCGCGCAGCGGCCACGCGCTGGTCTGCAGCAGTGCTTCGTGTCGAACCGAACAATTCCCGCGGATCGATCCGGCGATCATCGTGCTCGTCAGCGATGGCGAGCGTGCCTTGCTCGGCCGGCAGGGCGCTTGGGCCCCGGGGCGTTATTCGACGATTGCCGGCTTCGTCGAACCGGGCGAGTCCTTGGAGGATGCAGTCGTGCGCGAGGTGTTCGAGGAAGCCGGGATTCGGGCGCATCGGATCGAATACCACTCCTCTCAACCCTGGCCGTTTCCGGCATCCTTGATGCTGGGATTCACGGCACATGCGCTGACCACCGACGTCGAGCTGCACGACGAGGAACTCGAGGATGCGCGCTGGTTCACACGCGCCGAACTCGCCGCCGGCGCGGTGATTCTGCCGCCGCGGCAGTCGATTTCCTTTTCATTGATCGAACACTGGTTCGATGCAGGCACGCTCGGCCGCCTGCGGGAGATACCGGCCGCCAAGGCGCCCATGCAGGCCCCGGCCCCTGTGGGGCAGCAAGCTCGCTAATGTCGAATGCGCTGCCAATGCCCCGGCTTGAGGATCCAGCCGTCGCCCTGGCGTACCCACTGATGCGGTACCCACTCCCGTCCGGGACGCGACGCTGCCCAATGGCCTGAGACCCATTCGTGCCGGTTGCCGACCCAGTCCCAGTAACCCGCCAACCAGACATAGCCTGCCTGCGGCGGCTCGCCGATGATTTCCTCACGCGCAGGAGGCGGGGCAACCAGCACGACGCCGCCCACGTAGTGGCGCTGGTCCGGCACGATGCAGCCCGTAAGCAAGGTCGTCGCGAGCATCGCGGCAACCAAACCCGCCGCCAGATTCGTCCGACACCAATTTGAACTATTCATGCGCTGGACACACTTCCGATGTGGACGCTCACTACAGAACGCTTCGAGGCAACGGCCGTTGACCTAAGGGCGCAAAAACGAGCCGCGTCGCCGAGCGGCGCGGCTGCTAGCGTCGCCCAAATTCAGGATCAGATGTATCCGAGCGGCGCCTCGCCGGCGCGCCGCCCAGACACGCTCCGTCCTCATCAAAAAGCGGACGGCTCCAGGCTCGGCGTCGGCGCCGGCGCGGGTTCCTGAACGACCGTCGACGGCGGCGGCGCTACGACGGGCGCGGGTGCCGCAGCGGCGACGATCTTCTTCGGGGCCTTCTTTTTGGCTGCAGGTTTCGCTTTGGCTTTTACCGCCGGCTTGGCCGCAGCTTTCGGCTTGCTCTTTTTCGGCGCAGCTTTTGCCTTCACCTTCTTCTTAGCGGATTTGGCCGCCACCACCTTCTTCTTTTTTGCAGCCGGCTTTTTCGCTGCCGCCTTCTTCGCTTTTGCCACCGGGCGCTTCTTCGCTTTGCTCTTCTTTGCCATGGTCAGTCATCTCCTCGCGGGTCAATCCAATCCTCATGGTGAGAGTAGCCCCGAAAAAGTCTGCTGTCATCTGCGTTGCGCACTGGAGTTGCGCGCAGACATTAGCGTACCCTGCCGATCTCCTACCGATACGCACCGAATGCCCGACGACGAACAATCGAGTCCACCCGTCCGCCCGCTCCATGACGTCTGGCTGAAACCCAGGCGCGTATTTCGAGCCTTGGCAGCAACACCGATCGGCTGGCGTGACTATCTGTTGGCGGCCGCGCAGGGCATCGTGAGCATGTTCGTGCTGAGTCGTGCGCAATCCGCCGGAGGCGGCGCCGGCATCGCCGCGATCTTCGGCGACGCGTTGATCATCGGCCCGTTCGCAGGCGTGCTCGGTGTTTGGGTCATGGCCGAAATTTATTCGCGCCTCGGACGCCGCGCCGGCGGCGCCGCGACTGCCGCGCAACTCTTTCACGTGTTTGCCTATGGCGGGGTGCCGGTCGTCGCCTCGCTGGCCATCTGGCTGATCGCCGCGCTGCTGGCCGGTCAGGCCACCTTCCTCGACGCACCCGGCAAGGACCTGGCGCCATTCCTGCGCCTGCTGTTGCATGCGCAATTCGTTGCCCATTGCGCGCTCGCCGCTTGGAGCTTCGTGCTGCAGATCATGGGATTGAGCGAAATGGAATCGATCCGCGTGCGCCGCGCATTCGCTGTATGGATACTCGGCCAGCTCGTCGTGTGGGTCGGCTCGCTACTGCTGTTGATCTTGCTGAACACGCTCGGCCTGATCGCGGGCGGCGCCCCGACCTAGCGCAGCGCTTAGCCGCTGTTTGCGGCCGCGGATTCCCCGGCCACGGACGGGGTCGGCGGCGATGCGTCGCGGGCAGCCGCAGCGGGCGCGGCCGCTGCCGCAGAATTGAGCCGCTTGATCACTTGTCGGGCTACGGCGGCGGCCGAGCGCGCCGGCTTTTTCGCAACGCTCGCGGCTTGCACAGCACTTCGCGGCGCACTCTTTTTGGCGCGCTTTACAACGTGCTTCGCTGCGGGTTTCGCGGCGACCTTGGTCGCGGGCTTCTTGACCGCCTTCGCCTTGGGCTTCGGCGTCGCCGCCGATTTTTTCTTGGGCGATTTAGGTTTGGCGCTTGCGGCTGCTTGGCCTTTGAGCCCGAGCTTGGCCTCGTCGGCTTTCTTATGTGCGAGTTTGGCGGCCTTTTTGGCCTGCTTCGAGATTTTTCTCGCCTGTTTGAGCTGTGTTTTGGCGAGGCGGACCTGCTGTTTGGCGGCCTCCGCGCGTGCGCTCGCCTTCTCGGCTTCACTGATCAGCTGCTGGGCCCCAGCCGTCTTCTTCGGCTTGGCCGCCGATCTTGATTGTGTCGCCAAGCTGGTCACCTAGATCGCAAAGTGAAACGGCCTTTCAGCTTAGCGCTGCGGTACCATGCCTGTCACGTGATTGTCACGCTTATTGCACCAGGATAGGGCGGCCACCTCGGAGCTGCACGCAGCGGCAGGTCCGCCGAGTGATTCGCGCACATTCGGGCAAATGCGGGTTCTTAGCCCAAAACGCGCAGCAAAAACGCACGAATGTCGGCGATCTCGGCGGCACAAACCGCGTGCGCCATCGGGTATTCGTGCCACTCGACCGCATAGCCCTGCTTGCGCAAAAAATCGCGCGATTCGAGTCCGAGCGAGATCGTCAACACCGGATCGGCGCGCCCATGCGCCATGAATATCGGTGTGGACCGATTGCTGGCCAAGCGTTCAGCCGGCAGTCGATCCATGAGCGGCAGATAGCAGGACAGCGCGAGAACGCCGGCGATGCGCTCGGCCAGGCGCGGCGCCGTATACAGTGACGCGGCGCCGCCTTGCGAGAATCCGCCGAGCACGAGACGGTGCGGCACAATTCCGCGCGCGGCTTCCCGAGCGACAAGTTCGCGAATGCGAGCATCCGTGTCCCAAAATCCCGCGACGTCTTCGGCGGAGGTCCGATCCAAGCTCTTGATGTCGTACCAGGCGCGCATTTGCATGCCGCCATTGAGCGTCACGGGCCGGATCGGCGCATTTGGAAATACGAATCGCCAGGCGCGCTCTCCAGGCCGCAAAATCTCGGGCACGATGGGTTCGAAGTCATGCGCGTCCGCGCCCAGGCCGTGCAGCCAAATGATCGCCGCGTCGGGCGATGGTCCGGTTTCGATATCGAGGGTGTCGAGCAAGATCGCGGAAGGTTACTAGGCCTGGCGCGCGAAGTCTTGCATTTGCAATTCCAGGTCCTGAATCGCCGGCAGCACGCGCGGATGGCGCGCGAGCCACTCGAGCCCGAGGTAGACACGCGGCGTCTCCGCGCCCAAGGCTTGCCTAAGCGAGCGTCTTTTCGCGGCCCAATAAAGGCCTTCCGCGCGCTGCAAGATCGCGTGCGTCGGGGCCCATTCCGGCGAGTCGACTGCGCGCGTCTCCTCGCTTTGGATCGCAGTCAACAAGCGCCCCAGGGCGCGTTCCAGTTCCGATGCTTCTCTCGGCATGCATCGAAGATACGCCGGCCGCAATGCAATGCGCGATTTGCAATCCAAAATTCATAATTGATTGAGGACTTTCCCCTACATCACTGTAAGAGAAGGATTTTACGTATTGACAGCGTCTGCATCTTTATGCAAGATGCGCGCAAGTTTATGCATTGAAGCGGATTATGCTGCGCACGACGACCGAAAACAACCACGCACCGGCACGCCGCGATGTGCTCGCGAAGATCATTCGCGAGCAAGCGGTCGGGCGCCAGGCCGAACTCGTCGAGTTGTTGCGCAAGCTCGGCTTCGAGGCGACCCAATCGAGCGTGAGCCGCGATTTACGCGAACTCGGCGTCGCCAAGCGCGGCGATCGCTACGTGCTCTCCGACGCAAACCTGTTGCCGAAGAGCGATTTCGCGACATTGCGCCAATTCGTGAGCGGACGAATGACCGCAGGCGCGAACCTGACCGTGCTGAAGACCCGGATCGGGTCGGCGCAGAGTGTCGCGGTCGCGATCGACGGCGCGCAGTGGCCTGAAGTGATTGGCACGATTTCGGGCGACGACACCATTTTCATAGCGACGGCCGGCGCGCGCGAGCAACGTCAGCTCGGCGAACGGCTTCGCGCCATTTTCGGAATCTAAAATCCCATGATCACGAATCACAGCACGGGCTCAGAGCCCATTCTTCTGGCTTTTTCCGGCGGCTTGGACACATCGTTCTGCGTGCCCTGGCTCAAAGACACCTACGGGCGGCCGGTAATCACCGTAACGGTCGATACCGGCGGCATCGACGGCGACGCCGCCCGCCTGCTCGCCGAGCGCTCGCAGGCGCTCGGTGCGATCGAGCATCACCTCATCGATGCACGGGCGAACTATTTCGATCAAGTGCTCAAATTCCTGATCATGGGCAACGTGCGTCGCGGCCAACTCTATCCGCTGTGCGTCGGCGCCGAGCGCGTGCTGCAGGCGCAGACGATCGCGCAGATCGCGCTAAAGATGGGCGCGCATAGCGTCGCGCACGGCTGTACGGCGGCCGGCAACGACCAGGTGCGCTTCGAGGTCGCGCTGCGAAACTTGGCTCCCCAACTCGAAATCATCGCGCCGGTGCGCGATCGCGCGTTCAAACGCTCGGAACAGCTGACGTATCTGCAAGACCACCAATTGCCGATCCCGTCGTACGGTGCCGCTTACTCGGTGAATCGCGGCCTCTGGGGCGTGACGATCGGCGGCAAGGAAACCCTGACCTCGGCCGCGAGTATTCCCGAGTCCGCCTGGGTGCTCTCGGCGCGGGCCTTCACAGAGCCGCGGACACCCGAGCGCCACACGATCGGCTTCGAACGCGGCGTTCCGGCGCGCCTCGACGGCACTGCGCTCTCGCCGGTCGCGATCATCGAGGCGCTCGAGAGGCTCGCGGGTCCGTTCGGGATCGGCCGCGGCATTCATCTCGGCGACACGGTGATCGGCACCAAAGGAAGGGTCGCATTCGAAGCGCCGGCCGCGGAAGTGCTGTTGACGGCACACCGAGAGCTCGAAAAACTCGTGCTCACCGGCAAGCAGGCGCGGATCAAGGAATCGGTCGCGCAGCCCTATGGCGATTTCGTGCACGAGGGCCAGCACCTCGACCCGGTATGCCGCGATATCGAAGCGCTGCTGCTCTCGAGCCAGGCGCGCGTCACGGGCGAAGTCCAGGTGCTGCTACGCCCCGGCTCGGCATTCATCGAGGGCGTGAGCTCGCCCTACTCGCTGATGGCCGCATCGAAGGGCGTTTACGGCGAGGCTGCGGGCGAATGGACGCCGGCCGATGCGCTGGGCTATTCGAAGATGCTTGCGTTGACCGGAATTTTTTATCAGCGAGCCGGAGCGAATAAGACATGAGCGGCATGCGAACGGTAGTCGTCGACAAGATCGCCTCGGTGACGCAGGCCTGCGGCCTTTCGCATGAGATCCGGATTTCGAACACGATCGCCTGCGAGGAGGGCGTCGTCCTCGTCGTCGAGATCCTCAACAACAAATCGACCTACAACACGCTGGAACTGACCAGCGGCCGCATGGCGAAGATTACGCGCGGCGATGTGGTCGTCGGGGCGCTCGGCCACCGCAAGGCCTTGTTCGGTTATTCAGGCCACATCCCCGAGACTTTGAAGCCCGGCGACATCGTGCAAATGCTCAACATCGGCGGCGTGCTCGGTATTTGCGATTCGGCGACGCCCGACAAAGGCAAGCCGTTCGATTGCCGCGTGCTCGGTGCGGTATTGACCTTCCCGTATCTCGGCGAGCGCATCGGTGTACCCGCCAAGGCGGGCTACAAGCCGCTCGACTACGAGGCGGGTCTCACGATGCGCGGCGTACCGGTCGTTGCGCTCGCCGGCACCTGCATGGAGGCCGGCAAAACCGCGGCAGCGTCTGCGATCATTGCACGCATGCGCCACCGCGGACTCGTCGTCGATGCGTTCAAGGCCACAGGCGTATCTCTGCGCCGCGATATCCTCGCATTCGAAGACGCGGGCGCTCGCCGCACCATGATATTTACCGACTTGGGAGTAGTCACGACCACCGCGAAATGCGGGCCGGCCCTGACGCGCACGATGCTCACCGAGATGGCGAGCGGCCAGCCCGACGTAATCGTGTTCGAATTGGGCGACGGCCTGCTCGGCACATACGGCGTCGAGGCGATTTTGCTCGATCCGGAGATCAAGACCGCGATGACCGCGGTCGTGCTTTCCGCGAACGATCCGGTCGCAGCCTGGGGCGGCGTCAAATTGCTGCGCGAGCGCTTCGGCATCGAGCCCTGCGCTGTCACCGGCCCCGCGACCGACAATCAAGTCGGTGTCCAAATCATCCGCGAGCAAATGAATGTCGAAGCGTTCAATGCGATCAGCCATCCGGCGGATCTCGGTGATCACATCATCGCGCGTCTCGGGATCGAGAACGTGCGCGCATCCAAGGTAGCCGCAGAATGAGTGGGCCGCACCGGGCAAACCAACTCGCGCCGGCGAACGAGTTGGTGCCGCCTGCCAATACGCGCACGCCGACGATCGTGCTCGGCGGCACGGGTTACGTGGCGGGCGAATTGCTGCGACTGATCGCGGGACACCCGCAGCTTGCGATTGCGGCGGTGCTGTCGGACAGCCAGCCCGGGACGCCCGTGGCCGCCGCGTTCCCGCATCTACAAAGCGCCTATCCGCATCTTGAGTTTGCCGGGCTCGACGAGATCGACGCACTGCTGCGACGTACGCCGGCCACGGCCCTGTTTTCGGCCGCGCCCCACGGGGTTGCCGCAGCGAGCATCGATCGACTGCTTAAAATCGCCGAAATATCGCAAAAAAGCATACATTGTGTCGACATTTCCGCCGATTTTCGCTATTCGAGCGTCGCTGCCTACGAGACCGTCTATCAGCACGCGCATGGCGCTCCTGGACGCATCAGCGACTTCACCTGCGCCGTGCCTGAACATTTGGCGAAGGCGCCGACGCAGCACATCGCACACCCGGGGTGCTTCGCAACCGCGACACTGCTCGCGAGCGTGCCGTTGATTGCCGCGGGTTTGACCGAGCCGCGCTTGTTCGTGACCGGTATCACCGGCAGCACGGGTTCAGGACGTAAACCGGCGGAAGGCACGCACCATCCGCTGAGGCATAGCGATTTCTATACCTACAACGCGCTCAGTCACCGGCATGTTCCCGAGATCGCGGCCTGCGCGAAGTCGGCGACCGGTGTCGATACGGAATTCAATTTCGTGCCGCATTCCGGACCGTTCGCTCGCGGCATCCACGTGACCGTGCAAGCAACGCTCAAGAAACCGCTCGACGCGAACGAAGCGCTCGCGGTATTCAAGTCCTATTACCAATCCTGCCCGTTCGTGCGAGTCCAGACTGCGGCGCCGCGGGTGAAAGACGTCGCGACCAGTAATTATGCGAATTTGAGCGCAGCGACCAACGGCCGCACGATCGCCGTCATGGCCGCGATCGATAATCTCAACAAGGGCGCCGCCGGCGGCGCGATGCAATGGATGAATCGACTGCTCGGCTTCGAGGAAACGGCCGGCCTGACCGCTCCCGCGCCGGGCTGGACCTGAGGTCGACGATGAGTACCGCCCCCAACGCCGTTCAGAGCGCGCATGCCGGTCATCTGGCACAAGTCTTCGCGCAATATCCAATCGAGATCGCGCACGGCGAAGGCGTCTGGCTGTACGCACGTGACGGGCGCAAGATCCTCGACTTCTATGGCGGCCATGCAGTCGCGGGCTTAGGCTACGGGCATCCGCGCTGGCTCGCGGCACTCGAGCGCCAGGCACAGCAGATGGCGTTCCAGACCAACGCGCTGCCGATGGCGATTCGCGAACGCGCCGCGGCGCGCCTCGTCAAATTCGCCGCCCTCGGATTGGACACCGTGTTTTGGATCAATAGCGGCGCGGAGGCCAACGAAAACGCGCTCAAATTGGCGTTCAAGACCACGGGCCGTGCGCGAGCCGTTGCGCTCGAACAGGGTTGGCACGGGCGCACGGCGGCCGCCGGCGCCGTGACCTGGGGAGCGCTCGAAAAATGGTACGGCTTCCCACGCACGCCGTTCGACGTGAGCTTCACGCCGCGCGACGACCCCGGCGCGGTCGACCGAACCATCGATCGCAACACCGCTGCCGTGATCGTCGAACCGATCCAGGGTGTCGGCGGTGCGTACGATGTCGGCAAACCGATGCTGCAGGCATTGCGACGCCGCTGCGACGAAGTCGGCGCGGTATTGATCTTCGACGAAGTCCAATGCGGGGTGGGACGTACGGGCGCGCCATTCGGCGCGAATTATTACGGCGTCACGCCCGATATCATCACGACCGCCAAGGCGCTCGGCAACGGCTTTCCGGTGTCGGCGATGCTGCTGTCGTCTCGGATCGCGAAGCAGCTCAAGATCGACGACATGGGGACTACGTTCGGCGGCGGCCCGATGGCCTGCGCGATTGCCGAAGCGGTGATCGATACGATCGAGTCGGAAGGCTTGCTCGCGAACGTGCGCGAGGTATCGAACTACATCCGCGCAACCTGCGTGACCGGGCCGGTCACGGCGACCCAAGGCGCAGGATTCCTGCTCGGGCTCAAGACGTCGCGGCCGGCCAAGGAAGTCCAGGCTGCGCTGCTCGAGAAGAACATCCTGACCGGCACGAGCGGCGATCCGAACGTTCTGCGGCTGCTGCCGGCCTATATCTTGAATGAGGGCCACGTCGACCAGCTGGCCGACGCGCTCGCGAAGATTCGCCCATGAAGCGCTTTCTCGCTCTGACCGACTTCTCGCGCGATGCCGTTCTCGATCTGCTCGCGCTCGCCGAAAGCCTGCAGCAGCGGCCGCAGCCGCAGGCGCTCGCGGGCAAGATCCTAGGGTTGGTGTTTTTCAATCCGAGTCTGCGCACGCTCGCCTCGTTTCAGGCCGGCATGGCGCGCCTCGGCGGAAACTCCTTCGTGATCACGCCGGGCCAGGGTACCTGGGGCCTGGAAACTCGGCTGCACGCGATCATGAACGGAGCCGCCGCCGAACACATCCGCGAAGGCATTCCCGTGCTCGCATCCTATTGCGATGCGCTCGGTGTGCGCGCATTCGCCGACGGCAAGAATCTCGACGATGATCTCAACGAGATGCTGTTTCGCACCATCGATGAGCTCTGCGACAAGCCGCTGATCAATCTGGAATCTGCGGTCAATCACCCCTGCCAGGCGCTCGCGGACTGGCGCACGATGGACGAGCTCGGCGTGGCGACGCGCGCGAAGTTCGTGCTGAGCTGGGTCAACCACCCGCGTGCCCTGCCGCTCGCCGTGCCGGCAGCGACTTTGCAAATGGCGGCGATGCGCGGCATGGAAGTCGTCGTTTTACGCCCGGAGGGCTTTGCACTGCCGGCGCCAATCATGGCGAAAGCGGAAGCCGCAGCGCGCGGCTCGGGCGGCAGCGTCAGCGAGACCAGCGATCGGCGGGCCGCACTCACCGGCGCGCAGGTGCTCTATGCGAAGGAATGGGGCTCGACCACGCATTACGGCGACGCGCCGGCCGATGCCCGCTTGCGTGCGGAGTTGTCGGATTGGTGCGTGCGCGAGAGTTGGTTCGAGGGTTGCGCCCCGGGCGCCAAACTCATGCATTGTCTTCCGGTGCGGCGCAACGTCGCCGTCGCCGATGAAGTGCTCGACGGTCCCAGAGCGGTCGTCAAGCGCGAAGCCTTGAATCGTCTGGTGGTGCAGATGGCCGTTCTGCATCGCATGCTGGCTTGAACGGCTCATCGTCGCGGAGAATCGAACATTATGATCATGAACCGACCGGACCCATCCATCGCGGTCCGCGCCTTGAAGAGCGCCGCCCCCTACATTCGCATGTACAAGGGCAAGGTCTTCGTCATCAAGGCGGGTGGCGCGATCTTCGCCGACGAAACCTCGACGCGCGGGCTCATCGAGCAGGTCGCGATTCTCAATCAAGTCGGCATCAAGGTCGTGCTGGTGCACGGCGGCGGCCCGCAACTCGACAGCGTACAGAGCGCACTCGGCATCGAGACCCGCATGGTGGCCGGCAGAAGGGTGACCGACAGCCAAACGATCGAAGTGACCGCAATGGTACTCAACGGCACGATCAACACACGAATTTTGGCGATGTGCCGCGAGCTCGACATCGAGGCGGTCGGCATCAGCGGCGTCGACGCCAATCTGATTTGCGCACACAAGCGGCCTCCGGTCGCGCTCGCGGGTTTGAATGAATCCGTGGATTACGGATTCGTCGGGGACATCGATATGGTCAACACCGCGATGCTCGGCAAGCTGCTCGACAACGGCTTGATGCCGGTTGTGAGTCCGCTGTCGGCGGACGCGCGCGGCACGCTGCTCAATATCAATGCCGACACGGTAGCCGCGGCGATCGGCGGCGCATTGTCCGCCGAAAAATTGATACTTTGCACCGGCGCGCCCGGAATTCTGGAGCGCGCCCAAGACCCGAGCTCGGTGATTTCCTACACGGATCTGAAGGGCCTGAAGAAATTGCGCGATCAAGGCAGCCTCGAGGGCGGCATGTTGCCGAAGGCGACGGCGATCGAGGCCGCGATACGCGGCGGCGTGCGCCGCGTCCACGTGATCACCTATCGTTCGCGCGACAGCCTGCTCGCAGAAATTTTCACCAACGAGGGGACCGGTACGCTCGTGGTCGCGGATTTGAACGTCCTGACGCCCGCCGAACAGACCACGTCGCCGCCGCACCCATGACGCGCCTTTGGGACAAGGGAACGCCGCTCGATGCGCGCGTACTCGCCTATACCGCGGGAGAAGATCACTCGCTCGACAATCGCCTCGTGCGCTACGACATCGCTGCATCGATCGCTCACGCCGAGATGCTCTCGGCGCAGCAGCTGCTGTCGGCCGCCGACCTCGCGCAGATTCGCTCCGCGCTGAGCGCGATCGGTGCGGAGCACCAACAAGGCGGCTGGCGCGTCACGCTCGAGCAGGAAGACTGCCAGACCGCGATCGAGAATCTCCTGACCGCACGCATCGGCACAGCCGGCGGGCGGCTGCATGCCGGGCGCTCGCGCAACGATCAGGTGCTGACCGCGCTGCGACTCTACATGCGTGATGCCGCAATCGGCCTGCACGACGGCGCGATCGCCGTGGCTCAAGCACTCGACGCGCTCGCAGAGGCCGAAGGCGCGATCGCGCTACCGGGCTACACGCACATGCAACAGGCGATGCCGAGTACCGTGGGGCTATGGGCATCCGGCTTTGCGGCCGAGATTCGCGACGATGCCGAGGGCCTGCGGCTCACGACACGACGCACGAACAAGAATCCGCTCGGTTCGGCCGCGGGCTACGGGACGCCGAATTTGCCGATCGACCGCGAAGCGACGCGTCGTGCGCTCGGCTTCGACGTCACTCACGAGCCCGTGACGGCCGTGCAGCTCTCGCGCGGCAAGGCCGAAGCGCAGCTCTTGTTCGAAATCACGTTGCTCACACAGGATCTCGGCCGGCTCGCGGCCGACCTGCTGCTGTTTTATACGCAGGAATTCAGCTTCGTGAGCTTGCCGGCCGAAATGACGACCGGCTCCTCGATCATGCCGCAAAAACGCAATCCCGATGTCTTCGAGCTGCTGCGCGGACGCAGCGCGGTTGCGCAGGCGGCGCTCAACGAGGTGTTGGCCATCACCCAAAAATTGAGCTCCGGCTATCATCGCGATCTGCAGCTGATCAAGCCGCCGCTGTTTCGCGGCATCGACTCCTGTGCCGAGACGCTCGATATCTTGCCGAGCGCGCTGCGCGGCGTTCATTTCAGGCCGGACCGGATCCGTCTCGATCCCGGCATCGACGCCGCGGCGGCAGCGAACGAACTCGTGGTCCGTGAAGGCATCCCGTTCCGCGAGGCGTATCGGCGAATCGCGGCGCAGCTGAAGCCCAAGTAAAGGGCTTGGGTCGACGCCTTGCAGGATTTTGGCGACGCTAGCAATCGCCATGAGGTTTGGCGTATCTTCTGCGCCATGAAAAAACCAAGCCTGCGATTCGCATTGCACACCGGCGGCGCCGCCGCGCTGCTTTCCCTGCCGCTCTGGGCGTTTTCGCAAACACCGCCCGCTCCGGCGGCGGCGCCCCCCGCACCGGCTGCGGCCCCCGCGCCCGCGCCGCTTTCGAAAGAAGAGGGCGGCTATTTGATCGGCCTCAACTTCGGCGAGCAGGTCCGGCGACTCGGCATCGGCAGCGAGATCTCGGTCGACGACATCATTCGCGGCTTGAAGGACGAGATTTCGGCCGGCAAGAAGATGGGGCCGGGCGATCAACAGCAATTGCAGGCGTTCATCAAGTCGCTGATCGATGGGATCACGGCGCACAACAAGGCCGCGGGCAAGGATTTCCTTGCGCATAACGGCCAAGAAAAGGGCGTCAAAACCACGGCTTCCGGCCTGCAATATAAAGTGCTGATTCCTGGCGATGCGAAAGCCGCCTCGCCGCTGCCGACCGATACGGTCAGCGTGCAATACCGCGGATCGCTGATCGATGGCACGGAGTTCGATAGTTCCTACGAACGCGGCCAGCCGCTGACACTGCCCGTCAACGGCGTGATCAAAGGGTGGCAGGAAGCACTCGTGCTCATGAAGCCGGGCGCCAAGTGGAAGATCTACATTCCGTCGGAACTCGCCTACGACACGCAGATGCGCCCCGGCATTCCTGCGGGATCGGTGCTGGTATTCGAAATGGAATTACAGAGCATCAAGCCCGCGGCTGCGTCGGCGCCCGCGGGCACGCGTCCGGCGCCGAAGGCGCAGATCGCGCCTGCGACACCGGGAACGCCGGCTTCCAAGTAAACGCCCGCCGCCAAACGCGTGGCATGGCGGATCTGACACGGTCACCGACCGCACTGCGCCGCGCAGCGCGGCCGGCGAGCCGCAACCTTCAGGCACCGATCAGAACGTCCACGTCGCGCTGACGGTCAATGCATCCGGGTTGCCGCCCGGCGCGCTGATGCGCTCGTATTCGGCACGCACCGACAGACCGAGAAACCGCGTCTGCACACCGACACCATACGCAAAGTCGGTGCTCCAATTATTGCCGTAAACGCTCGCGGCGCAGGTCCCGGACGACGGGCAGGGATAGTTGTAATAAGAGGTCGCGTTCTGCTGCAAGCGGGCCACACCGGCCTTGCCGAAGACATCGAGGAACGGCAGGCCCAAGGGCAAATAGCCGACGCCGAACAGAGCGCTGGCCTTGGCGTCGCTGTTGCTCGAATTGAAAAAATTACCGCCGTACGAATAATTGGGGTTGACGTTGCCGGAACCAAAATCGATGTACTCGAACTCCGCGCCCACCGGTGGGATCGGCCGAATGCCGGCGATCAATTTCCATGCCGTCTGGTGGTCGTCGTATCCGTAGTAATTGTTGTAGCCGTAGCCATCGTTTCTCAAGTTCGATTCGCCGATACCGGCACCGAGATAAAAGCCGGCGGGGTCATCGGCGAGCGCCGTCGTGGAAGCGCCGCAGGCACCGACGCCGACGATTGCAAAAATACTTGCCGAGATCCTGTTCATTCGATCGCTCCTGTCGTTTGATATCAACAGTTCGACCGGGACGCGCCCGCGTAAGTTCCGTGCAGGCGGAGCCGTTGCCGTAAGAGGTATAATTGAACGATGCGTAATTTTGCGATGCTGGCCTTGACCTTCGCGCTCGGCGTGCTGACGGCATGCGGCCAAAAGGGCCCGCTCGTGCTACCCGACGCGCAGAAGCACAAGCCGGTCGTGACCAGCCCGGCGGTTCCGCAGACTGTGGCGCCTGCCACACAAACCAAGGACGACAAGTCTGCAGACGCGGCATCGACGCCGTGAGTGCGCGCAAACTCGTTCTCGTCGATGGCTCGTCATATTTGTACCGTGCCTTCCATGCGCTGCCGCCGCTGACGAACTCCAAGGGCGAGCCGACCGGCGCCGTGCTCGGCGTGCTCAACATGCTCAATAAACTGCTCAAGGATGAAGCACCGGAACGGGTCGCGGTCGTGTTCGATGCGCCGGGCCGCACGTTTCGTGACGATCTGTTCGACCAGTACAAGGCGCATCGCCCGCCGATGCCCGACGATTTGCGTGCGCAAGTTCAGCCGCTGCTCGATGCGGTCGCTGCGATGGGACTGCCGTTGCTGCGGATCAGCGGCGTCGAAGCCGATGACGTGATCGGTACGCTCGCGAAGCGCGGCGCGGAATCCGGATTCGACGTGCTGATATCGACCGGCGACAAGGACATGGCGCAGCTCGTCGGCCCGCAAATCGAACTCATCAATACGATGAGCAACTTGCGACTCGACCGCGTCGGCGTCAAGGTGAAGTTCGACGTCTTCCCCGAACAAATCGTCGACTATCTGGCGCTCATCGGCGACGCGTCGGACAACATTCCCGGCATCAAGGGAGTGGGCCCCAAGACCGCCGCGAAATGGCTCAACCAATATCACACGCTCGACACGCTGCTCGAGCATGCCGCGGAGATACCCGGCAAGGTCGGCGAGAATCTGCGCAATGACCTCGCCGGACTCGAGCTTTCGCGCAAACTCGCCACGATTGACGCTGCTCTCGATGTCGGCACGACGCCGGAAGATCTTCGGGCGGGCGAACCCGATGTGCCGCGCTTGCGCGAGTTGTATACGCGATTGGAGCTGCGCCTGCTGCTCAAATCCTTGGAGTCGGCGGCGACCGCATCGGGCACCGAGACCGTGGCGCCCACAGGCGTCGGCATTTTGATGCCTGGCGAAAGACTCGGCGCCTCCGGTGTCGTGCAAACGCGCCACTACGAGAAAATCCTCGAGCAGGCGAGGCTCGACGCATGGCTCGCCAAAATCGACGCGGCGCCGCTGGTGTCCTTCGACACCGAGACCGACAGCTTGAATTACCTTTCGGCGCGCATCGTCGGCCTCTCGATCGCCGTGACGCCGGGAGAGGCAGCTTACGTGCCGCTCGCGCACGACTATGCAGGCGCACCGCCGCAACTGGATCGCGACCGGGTGCTCGCGGCGCTCAAGCCCTGGCTGGAGAATTCGCAGAAGCCCAAGCTCGGACATCATCTGAAGTACGACATGCACGTGCTCGCCAATTACGGAATCGCGATCGCGGGACAGCGCTACGACTCGATGCTCGAGAGCTACGTGTTGAACAGCGTCGCGAACCGGCACGACATGGACTCGGCCGCCGAACGCTACCTCGGGATCAAAACGATTCACTTCGAAGACGTCGCGGGCAAAGGCGCGAAGCAAATCACCTTCAACCAGGTCGACGTCGACCGCGCAACCGAGTATGCGGCCGAGGATGCCGACGTGACGCTGCAGCTGCACCGCGCGTTGTGGCCGCAGATCGAGGCGCTGCCGAAACTGGCGACGCTTTACGAGACGATCGAGCAGCCGCTCGTAGCCGTGCTCTATCGCATGGAGCGTGCCGGTGTGCTCGTCGATCGGCAACTGCTCAAGGCGCAAAGCGCCGAGCTTTCATCGCGCATGCTCGAACTCGAGCAACAGGCCCACGGAGAAGCCGAATCGCCGTTCAATCTCGATTCGCCGAAGCAGTTGCAGGAAATCTTGTTCGGCAAGTTAGGGATTCCGGTCATGCGCAAGACGCCGACCGGACAGCCCTCGACGGCCGAGGACGTGCTCGAAGAGCTTGCCGAGACCTACGCATTGCCCAAATTGATTCTGGAGTATCGCGGCGTCGCGAAATTGCGCTCCACCTATACGGAAAAGCTGCCCGAACAAATTGATCCGCAGACCGGCCGCATTCACACCTCGTATCATCAGGCAGTCGCCGCGACCGGCAGACTGTCCTCGACCGACCCCAATCTGCAGAACATTCCGATCCGCACGCCGGAGGGACGCCGCATCCGCCAGGCATTCATCGCGGCGCCGGGATTTCGCCTGGTCGCCGCCGACTACTCGCAAATCGAATTGAGAATCATGGCGCACTTGTCGGCAGATGCGGCGTTACTGCGCGCGTTCGCCGAGGAGCGCGACATCCACCAGGCGACTGCAGCCGAAGTGCTCGGCGTACCCTTGGCGTCGGTCGACGCGGATCAACGGCGATCGGCGAAAGCCGTCAACTTCGGCCTGATCTACGGCATGTCGGCATTCGGGCTCGCGCGGCAATTGGGAATCAGCCGTGGCGATGCGCAGAAGTACGTCGATCTATATTTCGAGCGTTACCCCGGCGTGAAGCGCTACATGGACGAGACACGTCAGCAGGCGCGCGAAACCGGCTACGTCGAGACCGTATTCGGGCGACGGCTCTATTTGCCGGAAATTCAGTCGCGCAATCAGGCGCTGCGGCAGTACGCGGAACGCAGCGCGATCAACGCGCCGATGCAAGGCACGGCGGCCGACATCATCAAGCGCGCGATGATCGACGTGGACGGCTGGTTGCAGAGTTCGCACGTGCCGGCTCGCCTGATCATGCAAGTCCACGATGAACTCGTGCTCGAGGTCGCGGAGGCCGAGATCCTGCACGTCGCGCGCGAACTGCGGGAACGAATGGTCCGCGCCGCGGATCTGAAGGTTCCACTCAAGGTCGATATCGGAGTCGGCAAAAATTGGGACGAGGCGCATTGAGAAACGCTGATTTCATGTCGGGAAATCAAAAGCCGATGCAGAAAATCCAATGTTTTCAAGTTCTAATGCGGGTTGCCAGATTTTACGAAATTCGACTGGAACTTATCCGAATCGTCCCCATCTAATCCCGTGAGCGACAAAATCGCTCCCCGCTCTTCTCCCTGAGCGGGCAGACCCGGTTTGTCATCCCCATGCCGGGTTGGTCTGCCCCGATGGTTGCTGCAAAGCACCTTCGGGGCTTTTTTTTGTGCCCTACGACAACCAGCGATCGAGAACCGCGCGTGCCGCGTCGATGCCCTGTTTGGCGTGCGCAGAAAACAATTGCGCGGTGACCGCTGTATCCGCACAGGCGTCGATCGTTTCCTTCAGAACGCGCGTCGCATCCCGGCGATTGATCTTGTCGGACTTGGTCAACAGGATATGCGCCTCGCGGTCACGCGCCAACAGCCACTCGAGCATCGCGACGTCTTGTTCCCCAAGGCCGCGCCGGCTGTCGACGATCAACATCAGACCGACGAGCGACTCGCGCGAGTTGAAATAATCCTGCATGAGTTCCAGCCAATGCGCGCGCACGCGTTCCGGGACCTTGGCGTAGCCATAGCCGGGCAAGTCGACGAGACGCCGCTCGGCGGCGAGTTCGAAAAAATTGATCAATTGCGTGCGCCCCGGCGTGCGGCTCACGCGCGCGAGCCCCGAGCGTTGGGTGATCGCATTGATCGCCGTGGATTTGCCCGAATTCGAGCGCCCCGCGAACGCCACTTCGCGCCCCATATCGGGCGCGAGCTGGTTGATCTCGGCGGCGCTCGTGAGAAACCTCAACAGGGGATAATGCGACATGGCCGCCGATTGGACGCGAATAGTGGAGCGTAGTGTACAATTTAGTGTTGCCGGCGGTTCGGTTAAGAACGGAGTACGGGACGATCATCATGCGGCTGTGCTTATTCGCGACACTGGTTGCCGGAACGTTCGTAGCCGGCACGGCTTGGTCGGCCGGCAGCGTTGAAGCCGGCACTGCGAAGAGCGTCGTTTGCCAAGCTTGTCATGGTGCGACCGGCAACAGCGTCAATCCGGATTGGCCCAGCCTGGCCGGCCTCGGCGCCGACTACATCGCGCAACAATTACAGAACTTCAAGGATGCCAAGCGCAGCAATCCGATCATGAATCCGATGGCGATGAGTTTGAGCGCGGATGACATGGCGGATCTCGGCGCATATTTCGGCAGCCAGAAGAACATTCCGCTGGAACCCGAACCGCAGTTCATGAAGGCCGGCGCGAAGCTCTATCGCGGCGGCGACACGGCTCGCAATATTCCGGCGTGCATGGCCTGCCACGGTCCCGACGGGGCCGGCATCGAGGCGGCGAAATTCCCTGCGCTGCGCGGCCAGCAGAGCGGCTACTTCGTCAAACAGCTCCATGACTATGCGTCGGGCGCGCGTGCGACGGGACCCAACAACATCATGCAAACGATCGCCGCGCGGCTGTCCGAAGACGACATGCGCGATTTGGCGGCGTATATCAAGGGGATTCGATGATGACTCGTTCGATGCGCGGCGTTCTTGTTCTTGGGTTTTGCTTGATCGTCGCCGCTTGCGGCAAGCAGCAGTCGACTGAGTCCGGCCGTACCGCAGACAACTCGAGCGCAGCGGCGGCGCCAGGGACTGCGGCCGCCGTTGCCGCGGGCGGGCCGCAAAACGCAGCCGCCCCGGCGGCGGAACCGGCGACGATCACTCGCGTCAATGAAGACGGCTCGGAAACCGTCGAAGACGCGAGCGGCGACAGCGGCCTGCACAATCCTCTGCTCACTGCCGTCGCCTCGACGGCTGCAGCGGCCACGCTGGCCGCGCCGACACCCTGGCAAGCCGGGGTGAACTACACCTTGCTGGTGCCGGCGCAACCGACGGCCGTGCCGTCGGGCCAGGTCGAGGTATTGGAGTTCTTCTGGTACGCGTGCCCGCATTGTTATGCGCTAGACCCCTTGGTCGAAGCATGGAAAAAGACCAAGCCCGCCTACATCAGCTTTTCACGCGTTCCGGTGATGTGGAACCAGGGGCATCGCTCCTTGGCGCGGCTGTATTACACGCTGGAGAGCATGGGCAAGCTCAATGAGTTGCACCTTGCGGTTTTCAAGGAGATCCACGACAAGAACGACCCGCTGGTCGATTCGGGCAATGACGAAGCCAAAACTGAAAAAATCCAGACCGCATTCGTTCAAACTCAGGGCATCTCCGCGGACGCCTTCAAGGCCGCCTACCACTCGTTTGCCGTGGAGACCGACTTGCAGCGTGCAGATCAGCTCGTGCAGCGCTACTCGATCACCGGCGTGCCGACCTTCGTCGTCAACGGTAAATACATCGCCGACGTCGGCACGGCGCAGGGCGAGGAGCGATTGATCTCGCTGGTCTCCGATCTGGCGGCGATCGAACACAAACACTGAGCGGCGTGCGCACGGAGCATGGGTAAAGGACGCCTAGAAGCATTCAGCGACGGCGTCATCGCGATCATCATCACGATCATGGTGCTCGAACTGAAGGCGCCGAGCGGCGCTCAGTTCGATTCTCTCGGCCCCTTGATCCCCACATTTTTGAGCTACGTGCTGAGCTTCGTGTATGTGGGAATCTATTGGAACAATCATCACCATATGCTGCACGCCGCGCAAAAGATCAGCGGCGCGGTGCTCTGGGGCAATCTGCATCTGCTGTTTTGGCTGTCTCTGATTCCATTCACGACCGCCTGGATGGATGCCAGCCACTTCGCAGCGCCGCCGGTGGCGCTCTATGGCGCGGTATTGCTGATGGCCGGTGTCGCCTATTATGCGCTCGCACAATGCCTGGCAGCGGTCAACGGCAAGGACTCGACGCTTGCGACCGCGTTCGGCAGGGACTGGAAAGGCTTGATATCGATCGGGATCTACGCCGTCGGCATCGCGCTGTCATTCGTGGGTCCGTCGATCTCGCTGGCACTTTATGTCATGGTGGCCTGCCTCTGGTTCATTCCGGATCGGCGCATCGAAATCTCGCTCAAGAGCTGACGCAGCGCGAGCGCCGCATTTCCGGCAATTCTGTGATCCTCGACCTATGCGCGAGCCGCGCAAATGCGCAGGCTCACTGGAGCCTTGGTCGCGAAGAAGCAGCTGATGCTTATGTTCAATACCGCAGCGGCGAGACGCAGTGGGTGCGCACCCTGCGCGGTGAACCGTTGTCTGTCCGCGCTGCTCTATTTGCTGCTGATCGGCTCGACTGGCGCGAGGGCCGAGGAAGGCGGCGGTGCGTTGCGCACCGAGAACCCGCCGCGTGATCGCGCGGCCGCGCCGGCAAAACCGGCGCGCGAATCGCCAAAGGCCGCGGCACCGTTCGACGCCAAGAGCTTCCCCGATCTGACCACGAAATTTGCGATTACATCGAGCTCCATGTTCTCGACCACGGAATTTCGGCCGCACGGACCGTCGCTCAACGCGACCGCGCCGGTGACGACTGCGGCCGAATCCGTTCCGATGCTGCGCGAGACCAATGCCTGGGATCGCCTGGCCGATTACAAATCCAGCCATGGGATACGGCTGTTGACGCTATGGGAGTCGCCGGGTAGTACGCTCTCGGTGCAGACCGGGCGCGGTGGTGGGCCCTCTCTGCAGTGGTCCAGCCGTACCTTCGGCAGAGGCGAAGGCACGCACAGTCTTTTGGATCATCTATTTTCGACGGCGATCGGCGACATGCAGCCGATACAGCGCGCCGGCAAGTCGACGACCGGTAACCGGCCTGCCCACTTATTCGAGCGGTCCGAAGAATCCGTAACCCCGCGGCATGACTAACGCCCGAAGGTCCGCCGCGGCAGTGGCGAAGCGCGCAGCGCTGAGTACTAACTCGGCCGTCATGCTACCGAAGTCATCAGACCGTACAGTAGGTGTTTGGTGCGCCCGCCGAGATTCGAACTCGGGACCTTCGGCTTCGGAGGCCGACACTCTATCCAGCTGAGCTACAGGCGCACGTTTGGGGCTGGCGATAGTACTCGGCGCGCGGCAGCCGAGTCCACTGGATCCGCCCAAATCAGACCATAAGCAGGATTTCGACCCACGTGGGATTGGATCCGACCGGCGCTTCGCCGATCGGGGCAAGACCGCCCTCGAGTCGATCAATCGCGTAGATCACGAGGCTGTTCGAGAGTTGCCCGCAGCACACCAGATACCGCCCCGCTGCGTCGATCCGAAACGCTCGCGGCTGCGCGACCGTGGGATAGGAGTGCAGCTTGGCGAGCGTACCGTTTTCGGGGTCGACGCGAAACATCGTCAAGTAACTGCTCGTGCGCTCCGATGCACAGACGAATCTCCCGTCGGGCGTCAATTGAATGTCCGCGGCCCAGGGCTTGCCGGCGAAGCCGGGCGGCAGTGCGCTCGCGGTTTGTATCGCCGGCCCCAGCAGGCCGCGATCGGCATCATACGAGAACACGTCGATCGAGCCGTCGAGTTCGTTGATCACGTAAACGAATCGCGCGTCCGGTGAAAAACTCATGAAGCGTGGGCCGGCGCCCGCACGTACCGCGATCGCCGCCGGATCGTTGGGCGACAACGAACCCGTAGCGGCGTCGAATACCTGTTGATAGATCCGATCGCCGCCCAAGCTCGTATGCAGGACATGTCGATTGAGCGGATCGGTCAGGATGCAATGCGCCTTTGATTCAGTCGGTATGACCTGCAGCGTCTCGCCGACGATGCCGTTCGCTGCGATCGCGTTGACCATGACCTTGCTGCCCGCGTACGAGGCGCCGAGCAGGAAATGTCCGGCCCGATCGGTTGCAAGATAAGCGACACTGTCGGCGAGCGGTGTGCTCGCGAGCAGCCGCGGCACACCGGTATGCCGATCGATCGAGAACGTCGCGACCAGGGCTTGGGATTCCGGGTTCACGTAGCCGGCATAGAGAAACGCGCGGTCGGGACTGGAGGCGAGAACGATCGATCTGCCGGTCCCGCCGGGGCGCTGAATGGCCACAGGCGCGCGCGCGCGCAGCGTACCCGCTGCGCCGAGTTCAAAAACCGAGATGTCCTGGCTGCCTGAGTTCGCCACATAGACGAAACCGGCCGCATCGGCGCCGACCATAAGCTTCCTCACCGCGCGTCAGTGCGCGAATCGATTCATGCTGCACTCGTCACGCGGATTTCGCCAGTCGAACGAATGCCCTCCAAGCCGCGAGTTTTGCATCGAAGCACACCGAAGCGTGCGCGGGACTCGTCGACGGCAGCCGCTCGCGGCGTATTTGCGCATCGCGGGGCGCAAGACGGCCGGCGACATGACGCGCATAGAGGGCGGCCGCGATCAGACGCTGCACGCGTTCGGCATAGCTGAGGTTCGGGCCAGCGCCGAACAGCGCGCCCATGATGCGCCAAAAGCTATTTTGCGGCTGTGCGTAGTATTCGCGGCGGTGCAAGGACGTTTGCCCCGGCAGCGAACCCAAAATCAAAATGCGCGCGGACTCGCCGCAGACCGGTGCGAAGCCGAACGATGCCGCAATTTTGCCGGCTGCGGTGCCTGGCTGCGCCGCCACTTCAGTGCCCTCTTCTACGCTCGAATTCCTGCATGAACCCGCCGCGATCACGCGGCGAGATCAGGATCAGTCGGCGCGGCGTGCCATATTCGACCGCCAAGCGATCGAGCGACAGTGCCGGCCCCGACCTCGAGCTGCGTGACGGTGTCACGGAGACGATTTCTCGAATCGGAATGCGCCAGCGAAATGGTCCGCTGCATATCAGGAGCATCGGACCGTCGAAGCGATAGTAGGTTCCGAGGATCACCCAGGCGAGCGACCCCAACGTCATGCTGGCCAGCGAAAGGATCGAGACTCTGAGTGCCGCGCTGCCACTGTGCGGAGCCGACAGCAGTGTGGTGAGCATCGCGACGCCGCCGGCCAGACTCAGCACGACCAACCAGCCGTCGATTTTCGATGCATAGATTTTACCCGCCGTCATGCCTCGAACGACTCCCTAGACGGGCTTGGAGTTCGCTGCGGCCGCGCTGTCCTGCTGGAAAGGTGCGAGCGCCGGATTCACGGGCTGCCACGAGAGCCTGTGCTCCAACCAGACCTCACGCGTCGGTGGAAAGAGATTCGCATCGTCCAGCGACGCCGAGGTCACGTCGACGCTGTTCGGGCTCGTGCCGGTTTCGTAGGTCAGCGGGCTGCCGCAGACGCGACAAAAACAGCGCAGCACCCCCGGCGAGGAAGCGAATGGTTGCGGGCGACCCGAGAGCCACTCGAAATGATTGCGTTCGACCGTCAACCAGGCGACCGTCGGGGCGCCGCTCGCGCGGCGGCACGAAACGCAATGACAGATCACCGAGTACAGCGGCCGACCGGATATCCGATAGCGCACGGCCCCGCAAAGGCAGCCGCCTTCAATCGCCGCAGCGCCGGGCACCTCATCCGACATAGGCAGCCGCGGCCGCGCCGCTACCAGCATCGAGAAAAAAGCAAAGTCTCATCACACGAACCTCCCCGCAGCACATTAGCATCCGTCGCGATATCAGGCGAGTTGGCGATCGAATGCGCGCAAGCCTACGGCCTCCGCGACGTGTTCGACCCCAATTTGGGGCTCCCCGGCGAGATCAGCGCAAGTGCGCGCGAGCTTCAGGATGCGTTGATGGGCGCGCGCCGACAAGCCGAGACGCGCGATCGCGCCTCCCAGCAGGCCGCGGCCGGCACGATCCAGGCAACACATTCTCAGGGTTTCTTCGGCGTGCAAACGCGCATTGAGCTTACCCTGGCGATCCAGCTGGACTTGCCGCGCGGCGCGCACACGATGCGCGACCGTCGCCGACAGCTCCGCCTTTACCGTGGCCGTGGCCGCCAACTGTGCGGCGGGCAGCGCAGGCACCGCCAAGTGAATGTCGATGCGGTCGATCAGTGGCCCGGATATGCGGTGGCGATATCGGGAGACTTGAGTCTCGGTGCAGCGGCAGCCGCCGCGCGAATCGCCGTGATAACCGCAGGGACAGGGATTCATCGCGGCGACCAGTTGAAAGCGTGCGGGGAATACGCAGGTTCCCTTGGCCCGAGCGACCACGACGACGCCACTCTCGAGCGGCTCACGCAAGGCTTCGAGCGCATTGCGCGCAAACTCCGGCAGCTCATCGAGGAACAGCACCCCTAAATGCGCGAGCGACAGCTCACCGGGCAGAAAGCCGGCGCCGCCGATCAACGCGGCGGTTGAGGCGGTGTGATGCGGATTACGAAACGGACGCAAGCCCGTGGGCGTGGGTCTATGCCCTGCTGCGGATTCGAGACTCGCGACTTCGAGCGCCTCTTCTGCGCGCAGCGGCGGCAGAATCCCCGGCAGGCGCTGCGCGAGCATCGTCTTCCCGGCGCCGGGCGGCCCCATGAACAGCACGCCGTGGTCTCCGGCAGCGGCAATCTCGAGACCGCGTTTTGCCGAGAATTGGCCACAAATATCCGCAAGATCCGGCGGCGGCGCCGAATTCGCGGAACGCACCGCCGCCATCACCGGCAGCGCCGGCAGCGGCGTTCCCTCGCGCAGGAATTCGCAGATTTGCCGCAGGTGCCCGGCCACTCGGATCTGCGGGCAAGCGGCTAAGCTCGCTTCGAGCGCGTTCGCGCTCGGTACGATGAGTTCATTGCCGAGCTGCGCGCCGGCGATGAGTGCGGGCAGCAGCTTCGGCGTTTCGCGCAGCTCGCCGCCGAGCGAGAGTTCGCCGTAAAACTCGCGCCGCTCGAGCGCATGGCGTGGCAGTTGGCCGCTCGCGGTCAAAATGCCGATCGCGATCGGAAGGTCGAAGCGGCCGCCCTCTTTCGGCAAATCGGCGGGTGATAAATTGACGGTGATGCGCGCAACCGGAAACGTGAAGCCGCAGGTGCTCAATGCGGCCCGCACGCGCTCCTTGCTCTCGCGCACGACGGCCTCCGGCAGTCCGACGATCACGAAGGTCGGCAATCCGCTGCCGAGGTGGACCTCGACGCGCACCAGCGGCGCCGCCAACCCGAGCGGCGCGCGGCTCAGCGCGGTACTCACCGCAGTCGCCCTTGCCACGCTCGTTCGTCTCTTCGCCGGAAAAAAAGCCAGGGTACTCGCGCGCGGCATGCAGGGCAGCGCGAATATCGGCCGAGAGCGGGCAATTTTGCGTGGTGGCGGCGAATCGCTCAGCCGGGCAAATCGCTCGGCAATGCGCTGATCGACGCAGGACTTTGCGGCTTGGATCGCTCACCGAATGCGACGCCCGCGAGCGTCAGCGCGCCGCCGCACACGAGCAGCGCCGTGATGTGTTCATCGAGCATCCAGGCGCCCGCGGAAATGGAAACCAGCGGCAGCAGGTACAGGAACAATCCAAGCCGCTCGGATGGGACCGCCGATGCGGCATGATTCCACAGCACAAATCCGAGCAAACTGCTGACCAACCCCATCGCCCCGATCTCGCCGACCGCGAGCGGTGAGGCCAGCACATCGCTGTGAATCATCGGCAGCGATGCCGCGATCAGCACGATCGCGCCGATCACGAGCACGCCGCCGGTCACCGGCAATGCACCATGGCGCCTCGTGAGGCTCGCAACGAGCACGGTGTACAAGGACCATGACATTGCGCCCAAGAGCACCAACAGCGGTCCGGCCCAATCGGCGAGACGTGGCATGCCGGCCGCGAGCGAAGTCAGGCCGACGCCGACGAATGCAACCGCACCGCCGACGATGACCCGCCAGTGAACGCGGCGCTTCTGCAGCCAAGCGGCAAACAGCACGATGAATACCGGTTCAGTCGCGATCAGCAGACCGAGGTGACCGGCTGAAATCGAGCGCGCCGCGAATGCGACCGGAATGTTGTAGCCCGATACAGCGAGCAACGCGCAGAACAGGAGGCGCCGCCGATCGGCGGAGGGCCACGCCCACGGCTTTCCCATGAGCAACAGCGGCAATGCGGCCGCGCCGGAGAACGCGAAGCGAATCACGTTGAAGGTCAGCGCGTCGAACTTCAGCACGAAGAATCGCGTGCCGACCGGCACGAGACCCCAGATCACGACGGCGGCTATTGCGGCGGCAACCCCTTGCTCGGCTCGTCGCATCGTCACCGGCCGGCGCCAAACGCCTCGACGATCGCCACTGCGGAAATCTCCACGACGAGCGCGGGGTCGATCAACCGCGATACCTCGACCATCGCGGTGGCCGGTTTGATTGCGCCGAAGACTTCGCCGTGCACCCGACCAACGGCCTCCCATTGGTCGATGTTCGTGACGTAGATACGTGTCTCGACGACGTTCTCGAGAGAGCCGCCGAGCGCTTTCAAAGCGGCTGCGATCCGCTCCAGGATCACGCGTGTCTGCGGCCCCGCCTCGCCCGGGTGCAGAACTTTCCCGTCGGGCCCGCTCGCGGTCGTGCCCGAAACCGTGATCATCGATCCGACACGCACGGCACGCGAGTAGCCGACAATGTCGCCCCAAACGGTGCCGGCGGGTACGGTCGAACGCACGGGTTACTCCTCGAGGTTAAAGCTTCGCCTCGATGTCCTTGAGCCGGGTTTCCAGCGCCGCAAGCTGCGCCTGCGTGCGTGCCAGGAGTTCCGCCTGGACGTCGAATTCCTGTCGGCTGACCAGATCGAGCTTGCTGAGTTGCGCCTGCAAAACCGCCTTGAAGTTGCTCTCCATATCCCGCCCGAATGCGCGCACCTGCTCCGGCACGGATTCGGCCAAACGCCGCGCCAGGTCGTCGAGGGACGTGGAATTCATGAAGCTCATTGGCATGTCCTTCAGGGAGGGGATTGGCTATTCGTCGCTGCGATCGAAGTCTACCGCACTTCGATAACGCGCTACGCCGCCGAGCATGCGCCAAGTCGGTGCGCCAGATCGCCTCAGTCAAGCGTAAGCTATTGATTTAAAAAAGCCATGCCGCTGGCACGGAAGCTGCATTGTTCAGCCCAGTAGCCGTCGAATTTCATCTCGGAGGCAGCGCGGTCGATTGGTGCAAGCGGGGAGCAATCCATGAAGTTGATCACCGCCATCATCAAGCCCTTCAAGGTTGACGAAGTTCGACAAGCGGTTGCGGATATTGGCATACAGGGCCTGACGGTCACGGAAGTGCATGGATATGGGCGGCAAAACGGACACACGGATTTCCACCACGGCGCCGATTTGCACATGGATTTCCTGCCGACCGCAAAGATCGAGCTAGCGGTCGACGATTCGATCGCGGAACAGGTGATTGAGGCCGTGTGCAACGTTGCGCGCACCGGGAAGTCGGGTGACGGCAAGATTTGGGTATTTGAACTCGAGCAGGCTCTGCGGGTGCGCACCGGCGAGACCGGGCCTGACGCGATTTGAGGCGATTTTAACGAATTTGGCAGCGAAACTAGGCAGTCACCGCGAGCGGCCCAAGAGGCCCCGCGGACGACTCAAGTGAGGTACACGTTGTAACTTTTTAGGAGCATCTCGCGCCGGCAAGCCAGCCAACTCCCCCGTCGGTGCGATATTCCGGCGGCGTGGGTTCCATCAGGGACCCGCGCCGTTTTTTAATCCGCGCACCCGGCGCAAGACGCTGCGTGTTTATACCTCAGCAAAGTGCAATACGCCATGCTGCTCTGCAGCAAATCTGAGGGTTTTTTGACGCTGCTACACTGCCTTCTTAACTAAATGTAGGCTATTGACTACACTCAAGGAGTTGCCCGAATGAAAATGGTCGTTGCCATCATCAAGCCTTTCAAGCTCGACGATGTGCGTGCCGCCTTGGCCGATGTTGGAGTTCAGGGCATTACCGTGACCGAAGTCAAAGGCTTTGGCAGGCAAAAAGGCCACACTGAGCTGTATCGAGGTGCCGAGTACGTCGTGGATTTTCTGCCCAAGGTAAAGCTCGAACTGGCGGTCGATGATGAACAGGTCGATCGGGTCATCGAGGCAATCATTGAAACGGCGCGAACGGGCAAGATCGGCGACGGCAAAATTTTCGTTGCGGAACTCGGACAGGCGTTGCGCATTCGCACGGGTGAATCGGGTTCACGCGCTTTGTAGGCTTATTTGCGTTGGATCATGTCATTGAATTGAGGGTCGAACCATGAAACGGGTTTTGTTGTGTGCGGCGCTGCTCGCCTGGTCGGGGCTCGCGTCAGCGGTGGTTTACAAATGGGTCGATTCACAAGGCAAGGTGCAATACGGCGACCGGCCGCCCGACGGCGTGCACGCGGAATTGGTTCCCTATTTGGGCACGCATCAGTCGTCGCAGACCGCGAGCACGACGGCCTCACGGCCGGCGGCCGCCGATGCAACGGCTTCCCAGGTGCCGCCGAAGGTCAAACAGGCGGTCGAGCAGGATGTCGCGGCCAACAAGGCCAAGCAATGTGCCGAAGCCCAGGACCATTACAAGCAGACGATCGAGAGCCGGCATCAGTACAAGCTCGGTGACAACGGCGAGCGCGTGTTCTTGACGTCCGAGGAAATCGACACGCAGCGGCTCAATGCGAAGCAGGAAGCCGACGCCATATGCAGCGGTAATTAGCCGCGGCATCCTGAGCCGCCGCCCAGTCATTTTCTGAATTTGCGCTTTGCCGCGTCAGCCGCAAAGCCTTACCCTACCTGTCCACATTGAACCGCTTGCCCCGGAGAGTACGAGCATATGCGCACAGGTTTTGTCGGATTGGGCGCCATGGGCGCCTCGATGGCACGAAATCTTCATTCCGCGGGACTTCTGGTAGGCGTTTGGAACCGGACACGCCAAAAGGCGGCGACGCTCGCGGCAGAACTGCAGGTAACCGCATTCGACGAGCTGCCGGCGCTCGCGGCGGCCTCGGACGCGATCGTCGTCTGCGTGTCGGCTGACGCCGATCTGCGCGCCGTGATCGGGGCTCTTCGACCCGGTTTGCGCGCCGGCTCGATCGTCATCGATTGCTCCACGGTCGGCGCGGGTACCGCGCGCGATATGCACCGCGAACTTGGCGCCGGCGGTATCGGGTTCCTCGATTGTCCGGTGAGCGGCGGCGTCGAAGGTGCGCGCGCGGCCACGCTCGCGATCATGGTCGGCGGCGACGAAGCGGTTTTCGAGCGGGCGCGCCCGATTTTGGAGAAGCTCGGCCGCACGATCACGTACATGGGGGGCAGCGGCGCGGGTCAAGCCGCCAAGGCGACCAATCAAATCATGTGCGCCGGAATCATCCAGGCGGTCGCGGAAGCGATGGCCTTCGCGCAGGCCGAAGGGCTGCCGCTGGACCGCCTCATCGAGACGCTCGGCAAGGGCGCCGGATCGAGCTGGTACTTCGTCAATCGTGCGCCGTACATGGCCAAAGAAAGTTATCCTGCGGGATTTCGCGTGCGCTTGCACGACAAGGATTTGCGCATTTGCCGCGAAATGGCCGCGGCCCATGGCGCGAAGCTGCCGGTGGTCGAATCGACGCTCGAAGAATATGCGCGACTGATCGCCGAGGGCCATGGCGACGAGGATATTTCATCGATTTACCGCCTCAAGTCCGAACTGTTCGCCGCCGGCGGCGGTTAGCGCGCCGGCTGCATTAGAACGATGCACTCACCCATGAGCAGGGGCCCGCTGCGGATTGCGACCCGCAAGAGTCAGCTCGCGCTATGGCAAGCAGAGCACGTGGCCGAGCGTTTGCGCGCCGCGTACGCAGGCCTCGAGGTCGAGCTCGTGCCGATGTCTACGAAAGGCGATTTGATCCAAGATCGGAGCCTCGCGGCGATCGGCGGCAAGGGATTGTTCATCAAGGAACTGGAAACCGCGATCGAGGAACACCGCGCCGATATTGCAGTTCATTCGATGAAAGACGTTCCGGCCGAGATGCCGCCGGGCTTCGTGATCGGTGCCGTGCTGCCGCGAGCCGATCCGCGCGATGCGCTGATCGCGGGCCGATACGCGCGCTTCGAGGACTTGCCGCAAGCCGCGCGCGTCGGTACCTCGAGCTTGAGACGCCAAGCACAGCTACTGGCGGCGCGCCCCGACCTTAAGATTCACGCGCTGCGCGGCAACGTCAATACGCGGTTGCGCCGGCTCGACGAGGGCGAATTGGACGCGATCGTCCTGGCGTGCGCCGGCCTCGAGCGTTTGGGCTGGGAATCGCGGATCACCGTACGACTCGATCCGAAGGTCTCGCTGCCTGCCGTCGGCCAAGGCGTAATCGGTGTCGAATGCCGCGCGGATGATCAGAGCACGCTCGCGTGCTTAGGTCGGCTCGAGCACACGCCGACACGTATCGCGATCAATGCCGAGCGCGCCTTCTCGAAATGCCTGGGCGGCAGCTGCCAGTCGCCGATCGCGGCCTACGCGCAACTCGACGGGGATCGCCTGACGATCGACGGACTGGTCGCCGAACCCGACGGCTCACGCCTGCTGCGCGAGCGGATTTCGGGCCCCGCGAGCGAATCGGTGGCGCTCGGCACCGAGATCGCGGAGCGCGTCCTTGCGGCCGGCGCCGATGCTCTGCTCGCGCGGCTTCGCAGCGGCTGAACGATGAGTGCATTGCTCGGCGTCGGGGTTCTCGTCACGCGTCCCGAGCAACAAGCGATGCCGCTGTGCCGCCTCCTCGCCGCCCAAGGTGCCGCGAGCTTTCAGTTTCCCGCGATCGACGTCCAACCGCTCGGCGCACGGCGCGAGCTGGCGGCTCGCCTCGGAAATTTGGAGCGATTCGATTGGATCATATTCGTCAGCGCCAACGCCGTGCGATTCGGCGCGCACCTGCTCGATCAAAAGCGCGATCTGCATTTGGCCGCGGTCGGACCTGCAACCACGCGAGCACTCAATCAAGCGGGCTATCGCGTTGAGATGGTGCCGGCCGAGGGGTTCGACTCGGAGGGTCTGCTCGCGGACTCGCGGTTGCAGAATCTCGAGGGCAGGCACGTGCTATTAGTCAAAGGCAGCGGCGGCCGCGAGCAGCTCGCAAAATCGCTGGGCGAACGCGGCGCGATCGTCGAACTTGCGCCGGTGTACGAGCGCGTGCCGGCGGCGCCGAGCGCTACGGAACTCGCGGAACTCGAACGGCACTTCGCCGCCGACTCGATCCAGGTGATCACAGCGACGAGTGCCGAAATCGGTGCGAGCCTGCTGCGCCTCGCAACCCCCCGGCTGCGCGAGGACTTCGAGCGCGCGCACTGGCTCGTACCGAGTACGCGCGTCGCCGAGAGCCTCGCCCAACTCGGGCTTCGAGCGCCGCTGATCGAAGCCGCATCTGCAGAAGATCAGGATTTGGTGGCGGCGCTGGTACGCTGGCGGTCGAGCGCGTCGGGCGCATAGTCGAAGGAATCGAAAAATAGGCGCGCAGGATCCGCGCCGCGTAGAGCGAACTCGCGGCGCACCGCGGCAATCATCGCCGGCGGTCCGCTCGCATAGATATCGAAGCCGCTCAGCGTGCCGAAGTCCTCGAGCACCGCCTCATGGACCCAACCGCGCCGGCCGGTCCAACTGCCTTGCGGTTCGGACAATACCGGTATGTAGCGGAAGCGGCTCGCCTGCAGCGCGAGCTGCTCGAGTTCCCGCTGCGCATATAAATCGCGCTCGCTGCGCACGCCCCAGTACAGCGTGATTGACCGGTCGATGCCTTGCTCGAGGATGTGGCGCCAAATGCTCTTGAGCGGCGCAAGTCCGGTGCCGCCGCCGACCATGAGTATGGGTGCGGCCGGCTGAGGTGCGGCCACCGGCCGATAGACAAATTGACCGAGCGGACCTTCGATGTTGAGCAGCGATTGGCGAGTCTGCTCGTGGAACAGTCGCTCGGTGAACTCGCCGCCCGGCACGCGCCGCACGTGCAATTCGAGCAGCTTCGCGTCGTGCGGGGGCGAAGCAATCGAGAAGCTGCGCCGGCGGCCGCCGGGCAGCATGATGTCGATGTACTGGCCCGGCTCGAACTCGAGATCCTCGACGATCGGCAATCTCAAGTAGAGTGCCATGACGTCGTGGCTGAGCGGCACTGCCCGTTCGATGCGGCAAGGCAGCCGTTTGATCGTCGTCTCGCCGGCCGGCCTGATCTCGGTCGGTGCGATCGCGAGATCGCTGGCCGCACGCGCCTGGCACATGAGTAAAAAGCCGTCGGCTTGCTCCGACTCCGTGAGCCCGAGCGGGCGGCCGTACGGATATCGGATCTCGCCGCACATCAGGCGTGCGCGGCACGAACCGCAAAGCCCGCTCTTGCAGCTGTGCGGCAAGTTCAGGCCCGCCGCGAGCGCCGCGTCGAGCAATGACTGGTCCGGGGTTGCGCTGAAACTGCGTTGCGAGTTGGTCAGACTGATGCGCATCGTGATCCTGTGCGGCCGCAGACTAGCACGCCGTCCGCAAGGCCGATGCGCAGCTTACGCGGAAGGCTGGCTGCGCTTGCTCTCCAACCATTCGGTGATCGGCTCCCACTGCTTCCAGTCGGGCCAGGCGAGGTATTCGGGCAGCTCCAGCACACCCATGCCGCGTGCGTAGGCTCGCACGTAGTTCTGCGCTTCCCGCAGGCTGCCGAGATACGGAATCTTGAGCTGCGTGAGGTATAGATCGAGCTCCTCGAAGATCAAGGTCTGTTCGCGGACCCGATTGGCGATCAGTGCAAGTCGCGCCTGCTTGCGTGATACCTTGCCGATTTCGAGCAGATCGGCCAGAAAACGGCTGCAAGCCTTCATATCGACGCTCGACGGCAGCACCGGCACGATGATCGTCTCGGCTCGGCGCACGAGCTCATTGAGCTCTGCGCCATGCACGCGCGCCGGGGCATCGATGATCAGCACCTCGGTGCTGCGTGGAACGCTGCGGATGCCCTCTTCGAAGGCGGCCACGCCGTTGATTGCCGGCAGGTCGGCGGGCCTCGTGCCCAGCCAATCGAGACTCGAGCGCTGCGGATCATAGTCGGCGATGCAGACCTGACGGCCTTCGCGCGCGAAAAACACCGCGAGGTTGGTCGCGATCGTGCTCTTGCCGCAGCCGCCCTTCGAGTTCAACACCATGATGTGGCGCATAGGATCCATTCTTGTTGTTTTCCTAAAGGTAAGACCCATCGCTGCTTTGCGCAAGCCCCTTGCATCTGTGACTCGCGGCAGCGCGGTGCTTGGGCTATGCTCGCACCTATGCGCATCGAGTTTCTCAAGATGCAGGGCCTGGGCAATGACTTTTTGGTTTTCGATGCCCCGCCGGCGTCCGCAGGAGCACGTCTGGATTCGGAAAAATTTCGTGCGCTGGCCGATCGTCATACCGGCATCGGTTTCGATCAGGCATTGATGCTGGAGGTCCCGCGCGACACGAGTGCACGCGCGTTTTACCGGGTCTTCAATTCCGATGGCAGCGAGGTCGAACAGTGCGGCAACGGCGCGCGCTGCATTGCCGCGCTGCTGTATGCGCGAAATCCCAAGCTCGGCCGCGAGCTCACACTCGAGAGTCCGGGTGGACCGGTACGCGCTCACGTGCGCGAGGATGGTCTGGTCTCGGTGGACATGGGCATCCCGAATTTCGATCCGCGCGCGCTGCCGATGGACGCGAATGGTGAATCCTTGACTTATTGCCTGGACGTGCAAGGCCGCAAGCTTGAATTCGGCGCGGTGTCGATGGGCAATCCGCACGTCGTTCTGCGTGTGGCGGATGTCGCTGCGGCGCCGGTCGGCGAATTGGGGCCCGCGATCGAGTGCCATCCCCGATTTCCGAATCGCACCAACGTCGGCTTCATGCAGATCGTCGACCGCGGCCACATTCGGTTGCGCGTGTTCGAGCGCGGCGCCGGCGAAACGCGGGCCTGCGGAACCGGCGCCTGCGCGGCGGTCGCGGTCGGGCGGCGGCAAGACCTGCTCGACGCGGAGGTCGCCGTCGATCTCGTCGGCGGCCGGGCAAGCATATCGTGGGAAGGACCGGGCCGGCATCTTTGGATGACGGGTCCGGCGACGACCGTATTTATGGGATCGATCGAGATATAACACTTAATATCTTTGGGAGAAATCAAGAAATGACGACGAATCACGCGCGAGAGATCAAACCGGCCAGCCTCGGCGACGCCGAGGTCGCGCAATATCTGCAGACGTATCCTGATTTCTTCGAGCGCAATGGACCGCTGCTGACCAAGCTGCGTCTGCCGCATTTGCGCGACCCGGGCGCGACCGTGAGCCTGGTCGAGCGCCAGGTCGAGGTGCTGCGCGAACGCAATCAGTCGCTGGAGCGCAAGCTCAAGGAATTGGTGGATGTCGCGCGCGCGAACGACGCGCTCGCCGATCGCATTCATCGGCTGAGCCAGCGCCTGATACGCGCCCAGGGCCTCGTCGGTACCGTCAATGCAATCGAGACCTCCCTGCGCGAGGACTTCGAAGCGATGCACTCGGTGCTCGTGCTGTTCCTCGAAGAAGCACACGCCGTGGAGCCGCAGGCAACCCGGTTCCTGCGCGCCGCGGATCCGGCCGGCGCCGAGATCAAGACCTTCGAGTCATTGCTGCAATCCGGCAAGCCGCGCTGCGGCCAAATCAGGGACACGCAACGCGACTATCTGTTCGGCAAAGACACGGTCGAAATCGGCTCGGTCGCGCTGACCCCGATCGGGCCCAAGGGCAGCCTCGGGATACTCGCGATCGGCGCCAGCGACGTGGATCGCTTCCATCCCGCGATGAGCACCGAATTCTTGTCGCGCATAGGCGAGCTCGTCGCGTACGCGCTCACGCGCTAGCCGGCACCTGCGGCGCCGATACGCGTGAATGCCGACGACGCCAAGTGGGTTGATGGGTTTCTTGCGCATCTCGCCAATGAGCGGCGCATGAGCCCTCACACGGTGGCTGCCTATCGGCATGACCTCGACTCGCTCGTGCGTTTTTGCGAGCGCCGCCGCGTCGCATCGTGGGCGCAGCTCGACCACCCGATGGTGCGCGCGTTCGCGGCCGCTGAACACGCCGCGGGCCTCTCTGCGCGCAGCATCCAGCGGCGGCTCTCGGCGACGCGCACGTTCTTCGCATTCCTTGCGCGGGAGACCGAGTGCGATCGGAATCCCGCGCACGACGTGCGCGCTCCGAAGCCGAAGAAACGCCTGCCGGCGACGCTCGATGCCGACCAAATGGGCCGGCTGCTCAGCTTTCGCGTCGACGACTCCATTTCGGTGCGGGACAAGGCGATCTTGGAGCTGCTGTACTCGTCGGGGCTGCGGGTCAGTGAACTCGTCGGCCTCGACTTGCCGGAACTCGATCTGAAGGATCGAACCGTACGAGTGCTCGGCAAGGGCGGCAAGACGCGCATCGTGCCGGTCGGCGCCTATGCGGTCGAGGCATTGCGTCGTTGGCTCGCGGAGCGCCTACAGTTACTCGAACGCGCGCAGCGCGCGGCGCCCGAGCCTGCACTTTTCATCGGGCCCCAAGGCCGGCGGCTCGCGGTCCGTGCCGTGCAGCTGCGCGTTGCGCTCTGGGCGCGCCGCCAGGGCATCGGCATGCACGTGCACCCGCATATGTTTCGCCACTCTTTCGCGACCCATCTGCTCGAATCGAGCGGTAATCTGCGCGGGGTTCAGGAGCTGCTCGGACACGCCGACATCGGCACCACGCAGATTTACACCCATTTGGATTTCCAGCACCTCGCGAGCGTCTACGAGGCTGCGCATCCACGCGCGCGCCGTCGATCCTGATCCGGCTTGAAACGGCGCTTCTAGACCCCAGATCGGCAGGTTCCCATGAATCACGATCCGAATACCACTTACGGCACGACGATCCTCGCGGTACGGCGCAACGGCCAGGTTGCGGTCGGCGGCGACGGGCAGGTCACACTCGGCCAGACGGTCATGAAGGGCAATGCCCGCAAGGTGCGCCGTCTCTACGGCGGCAAGGTGCTCGCAGGCTTCGCGGGAGGCACCGCGGATGCGTTCACGCTGTTCGAGCGCTTCGAGGGTAAACTCGAGAAATTCGGCAATCTCACGCGTGCGGCGATCGAACTCGCCAAGGATTGGCGCAGTGACCGCAGCTTGCGCCGGCTCGAAGCGCTGCTGTGCGTCGCTGACACCGAAAGCTCCTATGTGATCTCGGGAAACGGCGACGTCATCGAACCCGAGCACGACCTGATCGCGATCGGTTCGGGCGGCCCCTATGCACAATCGGCCGCGATGGCCTTGATGCAGTCGACCGAGCTGCCCGCGCGCGAGATCGTCGAGCGCTCGCTGCAGATTGCGGCCGATATATGCATCTATACGAACCGGCATTTGACGATCGAGGAGCTCTGAAGCCGCATGTCGCAAATGACGCCGCGCGAGATCGTCGAGGAACTGGACAAGCACATCGTCGGCCAGTCCGCCGCCAAGCGTGCAGTGGCCATCGCGCTGCGTAACCGCTGGCGGCGCCAGCAGGTCGCCGTATCGCTGCGCCAGGAAATCACGCCCAAGAACATTCTGATGATTGGACCGACCGGCGTCGGCAAGACTGAGATCGCGCGCCGGCTCGCGCGGCTCGCGAAGGCACCGTTTATCAAGGTCGAGGCCACTAAATTCACCGAAGTCGGCTATGTTGGACGCGAAGTTGACTCGATCGTCCGCGATCTTGTCGACATCGCCGTCAAAATGACGCGTGAGGAGGCAATGGTCAAGGTGCGCCACCGGGCCGCCGACGCGGCCGAGGACCGCGTGCTCGATGTGCTGCTGCCGCGGGCTCAGGCAGGCTTTGTCGGCGACGGCGCGCCGCGCGACCATGAAACCCGGCAGCGGTTTCGCAAAATGTTGCGCGAACATGAGCTCGACGAGCGCGAAATCGAGATCGAACTGCGGGCCCAGAACACCGGCGTCGAGATCATGGCCCCGCCGGGCATGGAAGAAATGACGCAGCAGCTGCAGGGCATGTTCCAGAATTTGGGCGGCGGCCGCGCACGCCAACGCAAGCTCAAGATCAAAGAGGCACTCAAGCTGCTGCTCGATGAGGAAGCGGGCAAGATGATCAACGAGGAGGAACTCAAGGCGCTCGCCGTCGAGAACGCCGAGCAAAACGGCATCGTGTTCATCGACGAAATCGACAAGATCGCGCGCCGCCAGGAAACCGTCGGCGCCGATGTATCGCGTGAGGGCGTCCAGCGCGACTTGCTGCCCCTGGTCGAGGGCTGCACGGTCAACACCAAATACGGCACGGTCAAAACCGACCACATGCTGTTCATCGCCTCGGGCGCCTTTCATATGTCGAAGCCGTCCGACCTGATCCCCGAGCTGCAGGGCCGCCTGCCGATCCGCGTCGAGCTCGAACCGCTGCGCGTGCAGGATTTCGTGCGGATCTTGACCGAGCCCGACGCCTCGCTGTGCCGTCAGTACTCGGCGCTGCTCGGCACCGAGGGACTCGAGCTGCAATTCGATGCGTCGGGCGTGCAGCGTCTTGCGGAGGTCGCATTCGAAGTCAACGAGCGCACCGAGAACATCGGTGCGCGCCGTCTGCATACGGTCATGGAGCGTCTTCTCGAAGGTGTATCCTTCGACGCCGCCGACCGCAGCGGAACCCGGCTGCTCGTGGATCGGGAGTACGTCGAATCCCATCTCGGCGAGCTCGCGCGCGATCAAGACCTGTCGCGCTACATCCTTTGAGATTATTGAGCCGCTGATCCCGCCGATGCCGCCGCCGCAACCGACCGATATAAAGATCCGTACGGGCTCGCGACTGCTCGACATCCGCTTCGACGACGGCTCGCATTTCGAGCTGCCGTTCGAATACCTCCGAGTCTTCTCCCCATCGGCCGAAGTCACCGGTCACGGGATCGGCGAAGGCGTTCTCCAGCTCGGCAAACAGCAGGTTGGCATCAGCAGCATCGAGCCGATCGGCAACTATGCGCTGCGCTTGCTGTTCGACGATGGCCACAGTACCGGCCTTTATTCCTGGACGCTGCTCTACGCCCTGGGGCGCAATCGCGAGAAGAACTGGAAGCGCTACCTGGAGCGCTGCGCGGAGGCAAGCGCCGCGGGGCAACCGGACGCCTCGCAGCCGAAATAACTAGCGGGCGGGAGTCGGCTACAATGTGCGAAACGAGGCAACGCACGCTATGAACGACACCAAACGCACCGTCGACTTCGGCTTTGAAACCGTCGATTGGGCCGAAAAGGCCGATCGGGTCCGCTCGGTCTTTGCCTCCGTCGCGGGCAAGTACGACCTCATGAACGACCTGATGTCCTTCGGCGTGCACCGCCTGTGGAAGCAATTCGCGCTGTCGCTGACCGGGCTGCGTCCGGGCCAACAGGCACTCGACGTTGCGGGCGGGACGGGTGATCTGTCGGTCGGCATGCTGCGCCAGGTCGGAAAACGCGGGCGAGTGACGCTCTCGGACATCAATTCGGCGATGCTCGAACGCGGACGTGATCGGCTCATCGATGCAGGATTCGTCGGCAACGTGGAGTGCGTCGTCGCGGACGCCGAACGGCTGCCATTCGAGGACAACTCGTTCGATTGCGTGATGATCGGCTTCGGGCTGCGCAACGTGACCGATAAGCCGGCTGCGCTGCGATCGATGTATCGCGTGCTCAAGCCCGGTGGCCAGCTGCTCGTGCTCGAGTTCTCGAAACCGACGGCGCCGGGGCTGCAGCCGATCTACGATGCCTATTCCTTCAAAGTTCTTCCCCTGCTCGGCCGCCTCGTCGCGCACGATGAAGCGAGTTACCGCTATCTGGCCGAATCGATTCGCATGCACCCCGACCAAGAGACCTTGCTCGGGATGCTGCGCGATGCGGGCTTTGCGCAAGCGCGCTACCACAATTTGACCGGCGGAATCGTCGCGCTGCACCGCGGCTACAAGATCTGACATGCCCGCAACGCCCGCATGGCTCGCCTCGATCGAGGCCATGCTCAATCGCAATATCCAAACTCAAGGCGGTGCGAGCGAACTCGCGCGCGGGCGTCTCGAGGGCAAGTCGCTGCAAGTGGACGTCGTCGGCTTCTTGCGCTTGCGTGCGGATGTGATCGGCGGCCGGCTGGCTTTGTCGAGCGTCGACGACGGCGAAGCGGACGCGGTAATTTCAGGGTCCCCAACCGCGCTGCTGCAATTATTGAGCGGCACCGCGCGGCGCGGCGCCTCTGCGGCGGCACAAGTGCGCGGCGATGCCGAGGCCGCCGCGGCGTTCCGTGAATTGCTCGCGCTTGCCCGGCCCGATCTCGAGGAGGAACTGTCGCGCTTCGTCGGGGATCTGCCGGCGCGGCGCATCGGACGCATGGTGCGCGGAACGCTCTCCTGGTCGCGCCAAGCCGCGCGCACATTCGGGGACAACGTCGCCGAATATTTGCAAGAAGAAAGCCGCGATCTGGTCGCGAAACCCGAGATCGATGAATTCCTGCGCGGCGTCGATGAGCTGCGCGAAGCGAGCGACCGCGTCGAGGCGCGGCTCAAGCGCCTCGAAATGCGCCTTTTGGGTGGCACCTGATGCGCCTGCGCGTCGTCGGCCGCCTGCTGCAGATCCAGCGCGCTCTGGTTCGCCATGGCCTCGACGATTTCGTGCGCGCGACGCATTTGTACCGGCCGCTGCGATTCCTGTTCTATTTGTCGCCGTGGACCTGGTTCCAGCGCAGCGCCGGCGCGACGCGCGGCGAGCGTCTGCGGCTCGCTTTGGAGGAGCTCGGCCCGATCTTCGTGAAATTCGGCCAGGCCTTGTCGACGCGCCGCGACCTGCTGCCCGTCGACATCGCCGACGAGCTTGCGAAGCTGCAGGACCGTGTCCCGCCGTTCGACAGCGCGATCGCGGCCGCAACCGTCGAGACCGCGTTCGGCAAACCGCTCGCCGAAGTGTTTGCGACTTTCGATATGGCGCCGCTCGCGGCGGCTTCGATCGCCCAAGTGCACGCCGCGACTTTGAGCGACGGCCGCGAGGTCGTCGTCAAGATATTGCGGCCCGGCATGCACGAGGTCATCGAGCGCGACCTCGAGGTGCTCGAGAGTCTCGCGTATCTTGCCGATGAATATTGGCAGGATGGCCGCCGGCTGCGGCCCGTCGAAGTGGTGCGCGAGTACCGCAAGACGGTGCTCGACGAACTCGACCTGCTGCGCGAGGCCGGCAACGCCTCGCAGCTGAAGCGCAATTTTGCAGGTTCGACGATGCTCTATGTCCCCGAGGTGTACTGGGATTATTGCCGGGTCAATGTCATGGTCATGGAGCGCATACACGGCATCATCGTGAGCCACATCGAGGAGCTGCGCGCGCGCGGGACCAATATCGCCAAGCTCGCGGAAAACGGCGTCGCAATATTTTTCACGCAGGTGTTCCGTCATAATTTCTTCCACGCGGACATGCACCCGGGGAATATCTTCGTTCAGGTCGACGATCCGGAAAATCCGCGCTACGCGGCCGTCGATTTCGGCATCGTCGGCACGCTGGAGACGCGCGATCAGCATTACCTTGCCGAGAATTTCATGGCGTTCTTCGAACGCGATTATCGGCGCATCGCGACACTCCACGTCGAGTCCGGCTGGGTGCCGAGTCACACGCGCATCGACGAACTCGAATCGGCCGTGCGCACGGTCTGCGAGCCGATCTTTCAGAAGCCGCTCAAGGACATCTCATTCGGCCAGGTATTGCTGCGCTTGTTCGAGACCGCGCGGCGCTTCGACATGCAGATCCAGCCGCAGCTGATCCTGCTGCAAAAAACCCTGCTCAACATCGAGGGCCTGGGCCGCCTGCTCTACCCGGAACTCGATCTATGGAAGACGGCGCGGCCGGTGTTGCGCCAGTGGATGCGCGATCGGACGAGTCCGAGCGCACTGCTGCGGCGGCTGCGCAAGCAACTGCCGGATACGCTCGAATCCTTGAAATTGGTTCCGAAGATTTTGAAGTCGGCGGTGCGCGAGGCTGCTGACGGCGAATTTCGACTGCAAGTCGAGAGCGCCGGCATCGAGAAGTTGCGCGGCGAAATCGAGCGGTCGATCGTTCGCCGCGATACCGCGATCGTCGCCGGCGTGCTGTGGCTGTCCGGCTTGCTGTGGCTCGCCGAGTCGCCGCGCTACCCCTGGCTCGGCTGGGTGCAAATGGCAGTGGCGCTGATCGTTTTTTTGTCGACGCGACTCAAACGGGTGCGCATCCCCGACTGACGCGCATTGCGCGCGATCGGTAAAAATTACACGCTGCCGCACACCGCATCGCGTCAAACGACTTTATTTGATTCCTCGGATGCCGCGCCGCGCCCTATACTGCGGAACACGCGCCACCGCAATGGCTCGCATCCCAATCCTTCGAAGAGGCGCCATTGAATTATCTGAGATCGCGGCGCCGCGGCCGCACTCCCATCGGCCACGTGCCGGAACCTGAAGAGCCGATTTCCGCCGAACTGTTCAGCGTCGAGCGGCTCGAGCACTTTGCGCAAGACCTCGCGCGCGAGCAGGAAATCGCGGCGCGCGCGACTGCCGGCGTATCGCTGCGCAGCCGACTGCGCGACAACGCGAAGCTCGTCCAGGAAGCGTATCGCACGCTGGTCGCGGACTCGCGCGCCGGAAAGGCATCCTCGCCGGCGGCCGAATGGCTGGTCGAGAACTACTATATCGTCGATGAGCATGTGCGCGCGATCCGACGCGATCTGCCGGCGGGCTATTACAAGCAACTGCCGAAACTGAGCCGCGGCCAGCTGCGCGGTCACCCGCGCGTCTATGGATTGGTCTCGGCGATGATCGCGCACACCGACAGCCGCTTCGAACTCGACACGCTGCTTCGTTTCACGCGCGCCTACCAGCAGGTGCAGCCGCTCACGATCGGCGAGCTGTGGGCGATCGCGATCACGATGCGTGTGGTGCTCATCGAGAATCTGCGACGCCTCGCCGCGGGTATCGTCTATCGGCGCGTGCTGCGCGACGAGGCCGACGCGCTCGCCGACGCGCTGCTCGACGAGCGTCCCGAGGGGGCGGCGAAGCGCGCGGCCCAACTGACCGATTTTCCGGCCGCGGCGCTGCCCAAGGCATTCGCGGCGCAGCTGTTCCAAAGGCTTCGCGACCATGACCCGGCGACGACTCCCGGCTTGCCCTGGCTGCACGACCGGCTCACCGCGCAGGGAACGAGCGCCGACGACGTGGTCCACGCCGAGCACCAACGGCAGGGTGCGACCAACGTCAGCGTGCGCAACGTGATCGTGAGCCTGAAATTGATATCGTCGGTCGATTGGGCGAAGTTCGTCGAGAGCGTGAGCCTCGTCGATCAGATGCTGCGCGCCGAGAGCCATTTCGGGTTATTGGATTTTTCGACTCGCGACCTCTATCGCCATGCGATCGAAGATTTGGCGCGCGGTTCGGGTCAAACGGAGCTCGACGTCGCGCGCCGCACCTTGAGTCTCGCAAAGCGTTTTGGGGCCGATTCGCGCAGCGGGATTCCGGGATTCTATCTGGTCGCGGAAGGTCGGCGCGAACTCGAGGCCGAGTTTGCATACCGCGTGCCGTGGAACTTACGGCTTGCGCGCTGGGCGCGCGCCGCCGGGCTCGCGGGCTACGCGGGCTCGATCGCGCTGATCAGCGTCACAATTCTCGCCGGTGGGCTTGCGCGTATCGGCTTCGGCCTGCACGGCTCCTCCGCGCTCGGTGTGGCCGCCGCCGTGGCAGCAGCCGCCCTGTGCGTGCTGCTGCTCGCATCCGAAGTTGCGGTGGCGCTCGTGAACTTCTTGGTCACGCATCTATGCGGCCCATCGGTGCTGCCGGCATTCGAATTCGTGGACGGTGTACCGGCGGAATTTCGCACGGTCGTCGCCGTGCCGATGCTGCTCACGAGTATCCGCGATATCGACGAACAGGTGCAGAACCTCGAAGTTCATTATCTCGCGAGTCAAGACGGCGATATCCGCTTCGCGCTGCTCTCGGACTGGATCGACGCGGCCACGGAAACGGCGCCCGATGACGCCGAGCTGCTCGCGCAGGCCGCCGCCGGTATCGCGAGACTCAACGCGGCGCACGGACAGATCGAGGGCGAGGACCGTTTCCTGCTGCTGCACCGGCGCCGGCTCTTCAATCGGCGCCAAGGCTGCTGGATGGGATGGGAGCGCAAGCGCGGCAAATTGCACGAGTTCAACCTGCTGCTGCTGGGCGCACACACGACGTCGTTCATGGATTTGAACGGCCGGCCGCCGCGCGTGCCGAGCGGCGTTCGTTACGTGATCACGCTCGATGCCGACACGCGGCTGCCACGCGGCAGCGCGCGTCAATTGATCGGCAAGATGGCGCATCCCCTGAATCGGCCGGTCATCGACACCGCCTTGCAACGCGTCGTCGCCGGCTATGCGATCTTGCAGCCGCGGATCACGCCGGCATTGCCGCGGCGCTCGCGCGGCACGATTTTCCAAACCGTATTTTCGGGCCGCAGCGGCCTCGATCCCTATGCGTTCGCGGTTTCGGACATCTACCAGGACCTGTTCGGCGAGGGTTCGTATACCGGCAAGGGCATCTACGACGTCGCCGCGTTCGAAGCGGCACTCGTGGGCCGGGTCCGCGAAAACCGGCTGTTGAGCCACGATCTGTTCGAGGGCATTTACGCGCGCTGCGGCCTTGCCTCTGATATCGAAGTCGTCGACGAGTATCCTGCGCGTTACGACGTGTCGGCGGCGCGCGAGCACCGCTGGGCACGCGGCGATTGGCAATTGCTGCCCTGGGTGTTCGCGCGCCCCGCCAAGGTACCGGCGCTCGGCCGCTGGAAGATGTTCGACAACCTGCGCCGCTCCTTGATCGCGCCGGCGGCGCTGCTGCTGCTCGCGATCGTTTGGACCGGATCGGCGGCGCTCGCCTGGAGTCTATTCGTCGTCGCCGCAATCGCGCTGCCGCCGCTGTTGCCGCTGCTGTTCGGCCTGATCCCGCCGCTCCAAGAATCGTCGATACGAAGTCATTATCGCGCGCTGCGCATCGACTTCATGGACGCCTGCCGCGCGACGGGCCTGCGCTTCATCCTGCTGGCCGATCAGGCGTGGCTCATGAGCGACGCGATCGGGCGCACGCTCACACGCCTTTGGCTCACGCGCCGAAAGCTGCTCGAGTGGACCACGGCGGCCCAGGCGAAGCAGCGCCTGGAATTGAACGCCTCGGGTTTTTACGGCCGGATGACCGGCGGCGTGCTGTTGACGGTGCTCGCGATGATGATCGCGGTGCTCGCGAATCACCAGTTGCCCTGGATCGTGATTCCGTTCGTGGTCGTCTGGGTCTTTGCGCCGCTCGTCGCGCGGCGCGTAAGCCTGCCCGGCAAGACGCCGAATTCCGCGCCGCTCGGCGACGCGGAGCGTTCGGCCTTGCGGCGCATCGCGCGGCAGACATGGAGCTTCTTCGACACCTTCGTGACCGCCGAACAGCGGATGCTGCCGCCGGACAATTTCCAGGAGACGCCGGCGCCGGTCGTTGCGCACCGTACCTCGCCGACCAATATCGGCTTGTACCTGCTAAGCATCGTCGCCGCGCGCGAATTCGGCTGGATCAGCCTCGCCGATGCCTGCGAGCGTCTCGAGGCGACACTCGGCACGCTCGACAGCCTCGAGCGATATCGCGGACATTTTTTCAATTGGTATGACACCCACGATTTGCGTCCGCTCGATCCGCGCTACGTCTCGACGGTCGACAGCGGCAACTTGGCGGGGCACTTGCTCGCGTTGGCGGAGTCCTGCCGGCTCTGGTCCGAAGCGCCCGCTCTGTGCACGAGCTGGCGCGAGGGCGTTCGCGATACGCTCGCGGAGCTGCAAACCTCGCTGCGCGGGCTCGAGGACGAGCGCCGTCTGTATGGCGTGTCGCCGGGCCAGCTCGGCGCGGCGCTCATCGAAATGCATGCTTCGCTCGAGGACCAGGACGGCTCCGCGATGCAGACCGGCGAGCGCTTAGGTCTGGCGCTCGAGCGCTCCCAGGGCATTCTCGACATCGCCGAAGCGATCTCCGAGGAGCGCGGCAGCGGCGAGCAAGCACCGCTGCTGCGGCTCACCGCGGCACTGCGCGACACGGTGCGCGGCCACCTCGACGATCACGCGGCGGACTCGAATCGCGGTACGGGCGACTCCGGCCACGCCGACAGGCTCGCGGCGCTCGCGCGGCGCGCACGCGCGTTTGCGCTCGCGATGGAGTTCGGATTTCTGGTCGAGCCCGAGCGTCAATTGTTGACGATCGGCTACCGCTGGGCGGAGCGGGAACAGGATCTCAGTTGCTACGATCTGCTCGCGTCGGAAGCACGGCTCGCGAGCTATTTTGCGATCTGCAAGGGCGATTTGCCGGTTCGTCACTGGTTCCGCCTGGGCAGGCTGCTGACGCCCGTGGACCGCAGCTCGGCGCTCGTCTCTTGGTCCGGGTCGATGTTCGAGTATCTGATGCCCCAGCTCGTGATGCGCGATCCCGCGGGCAGCGTGCTCGGCGAAACGGCACAGCTGATCGTGCGCCGGCAGATCGCCTATGGCGCCGAACGCGGCCTGCCCTGGGGCGTCTCGGAGTCGGCATTCAACGCCCGCGACGTCGAGCTGACCTATCAGTACGCGAGTTTCGGCGTGCCGGGACTCGGTCTGCAGCGGGGCCTCGGCGAGCAGGCGGTGATCGCGCCCTATGCGACCGGTCTCGCGGCGATGATCGACGCGCAGGCCGCGCTCGACAACTTCAGGGCGTTGGAAGCGCTCGGTGCGCGCGGGCCGCTGGGCTGGTACGAGGCCTTGGATTTCACGCCGGCGCGCCTGCCGGAGGGCGAAAACGTGGTTTTGGTGCGCGCCTACATGGCGCACCACCAGGGCATGATCCTGGTCTCGCTCGCGAACGTGTTGCGCGACGGCCTGTTTCGAACGCGCTTCGCCGCCGAACCGATGATACTCGCGAACGAGCTGCTGCTGCAGGAGCGTATGCCGCGCGGCGCCGATCCGGCACCGCCGCGCGCCGAGGAATCGCAATCGACGCCTCGATTGCGCGAATTGGCGGCCGCGTTGCCGCGCCGCTTCGATTCGCCCCACCACGATTCGCCGCGCACCCATTTGCTCTCGAACGGCAGCTACACGGTCATGATCACGGTCGCGGGCTCCGGTTACAGCAGCTGGCAGAATCTCGCAGTGACACGCTGGCGCGAGGACGCGACCTGCGATCCCTGGGGTTCTTACCTGTTCTTGCGGGACGTTGCGAGCGGCGAGGTTTGGTCGGCCGGCTATCAGCCGGTCGGCGGCGAACCGGATAGCTACTCGGTCGCATTCTTCGAGGACCGCGCAGAGATCACGCGGCAAGACCGATCGATCGTGACGTCGACCGAAATCCTCGTCTCGCCCGAAGACGATGCGGAGGCGCGTCGCGTGACGATCACCAATCTGAGCAATCGCGCCTGCGAAATCGAGCTCACGTCGTATTCGGAGATCGTGCTCGCGACCGCCTCCGCCGACAGCGCCCATCCGGCGTTCTCGAAGCTGTTCGTGCAAACCGAGTTCGTCGCCGACGGCGGCGCGCTGCTCGCGACGCGGCGGCCGCGCGAGCTTGGTGAGCAGCAGATCTGGCTCGCGCATGTGACGGCGCTCGACGGCGAGGGCATCGGCAGCCTGCAGTACGAGACCGACCGCGCGCGATTCCTGGGCCGCGGCCGCAATTTGCGCGACGCGGTCTCGATCATGGATGCGCGGCCCTTGTCGAACACCGCCGGGGTCGTGCTCGATCCGGTGTTCTGTCTGCGTCGGCGCGTGCGCATCGCGCCCGGCAAATCCGCAAGCGTCGCGTTTTGGACCGTGCTCGCAACGAGCCGCGCGCATGCGATCTCACTCGCCGACAAGCACAGCGACCCGGCAGCGTTCGAACGGGTCAGAACCTTGAGCTGGACGCAGGCGCAGGTACAGCTGCGCTATCTCGGCATCGATTTCGACGAGGCGCAGCAATTCCAGCGGATCGCCAATCGCGTGTTGTATTCGGACGCTGCGATGCGCGCGCCGCGCGAGGCGCTCGGCCGCAACCAACTCGGGCAGGCGGTGCTGTGGCCGTACGGCATCTCGGGCGACCTGCCGATCGTATTGATCCGCATCGACGATGAGCACGATCTGGACATCGTCAAGCAGCTGCTGCGCGCGCACGAGTACTGGCAGTCGAAGCGCCTCGCCGTGGATCTCGTGATACTCAACGACAGGCCGCCCTCGTACGGTTCCGATTTGCAGCAAGGCATCGAGGCGGCGATCCGCACCGCGCGAACCCGCGTGCACGATGAGGATACGCCGGAGCGCGGGCGCGTGTTCCTGCTGCGCGGCGACCTCATGATAGCGACCAATCGCGATCTGCTGCAGACCGCCGCTCGTGTGATCCTGATCGCGCGGCGCGGCAGTCTCGCCGATCAGCTGACGCGTCTGCGCGACGCGGAGCCGCTGCCGCGCCTTGTCGCGACCCAGTCGAAGGCGATCACCGAAATCGGCGGTGAGCGCAGCATTCCGGCGCTCGAGTTCTTCAACGGGCTCGGCGGATTTGCATCAGACGGCCGCGAGTACGTGACCGTGCTCGACGAACGCCAATGGACTCCCGCGCCATGGACCAACGTGATCGCCAACGAAAAATTCGGCTTTCAAGTTTCAACCGACGGCACCGGTAGCACCTGGTCGCTCAATTCGCGCGAGAATCAGCTCACGCCATGGTCGAATGATCCGGTCAGCAACACCCCGAGCGAGGCGATCTACCTGCGCGACGAGGACACCGGGGACCTATGGACTGCAACCCCGCTGCCGATCCGCAATACCTCACCCTACGTCGTGCGGCACGGGTTCGGATATACGCGCTTCGAACATACCGCGCACGATGTCTCGCTCGATCTGACGCAATTCGTGCCGCTCGATGCGCCGGTCAAGATAGCGCGGGTGCGGATCGTCAACCGTTCGACGCGCACGCGCCATCTGTCGATTACCCACTATGCGGAATGGGTGCTGGGCAATCAGCGCAGTAAATCAGCTGCGTTCATCGTGACATCGGTGGATCCCGAAACCGGCGCGCTGATGGCCCGCAATCCATGGAATCCCGCGTTTCCGGACGCGGCCGTTTTCATGGACATGCGTGGTCGGCAGCAGAGCTGGGTTGCGGATCGCGCTGAATTCATCGGCCGCCACGGATCCATGGCGGAGCCTGCCGCGTTGCTCGCCGACGGCGCGCTCTCGAAGCGCGTCGGCGGCGGCCTGGATCCTTGCGGCGCGTTACAGGCGAATTTTCGGCTGTTGCCGGGCGAGGCCATCGAGTTCGTTTGCTTGATTGGCGAGGAGTCATCGCCGGCGGCGGCGGTCGCACTGCTCAAGGAATACCGCAGCAAGGACTTGGATCAGGTGCAACAAGCGGTCGCGGATTTTTGGGACGCGACGCTGTTCGCGGTCCAGGTGAAGACGCCGGATCGCTCGATGGACGTCGTGCTAAACGGGTGGCTGCTCTATCAAACGCTCGTATGCCGGCTTTGGGCGCGCGCCGGGTTCTACCAGGCGAGCGGCGCTTATGGGTTCCGCGACCAATTGCAGGACGTGATGGCGCTCTGCGTCTCGCGGCCATCGCTCGCGCGTGAACATATCATGCGCGCCACGGCGCGGCAGTTCGAAGCCGGCGACGTCCAGCACTGGTGGCTGCCCGCGACCGGACAAGGCATCAAGACGCGGATATCGGACGATCGCATCTGGTTGCCGTTCGTAGTAGCCCATTACCTGCAAGTGACCGCGGACCTCGCGCTGCTCGACGAGCCCGTGAGCTTCCTCGAGGGGCCGCCGCTCGGCATCGATCAACACGAAGTGTTCGCGGCGCCGGCCGCAACGGCCCATACCGTGTCCGTGTACGAGCACTGCGCGTTGGCGCTCGATACGAGCCTCGCGATCGGCTCGCACGGCCTGCCGCTGTTCGGAGCCGGCGATTGGAACGACGGCATGAACCGCGTGGGGGCGGCGGGCCAAGGAGAGAGCGTTTGGCTCGCGTGGTTCCTGCACGCGACCTTATTGCAATTTGCACCGCTCGCGGCGGCGCGTGGCGACGAGCAGCGCGCCGCTCTGTGGCACAAGCACGCCTTTGCAGTGCAGCAGTCGATAGAACGCGAAGCCTGGGACGGCGACTGGTATCGGCGCGGCTACTATGACGACGGCACCGCATTGGGATCGGTCACGAGCGATGAATGTCGTATCGATGCGATCGCGCAGTCGTGGGCGGTGATCTCCGGCGGCGGTGACCGTGAGCGTGCGATTCGGGCGATGTCGGCCGTCAATTCCCAGCTGGTACGGCGCAGCGACGGGCTGGTCGAGCTGTTCACGCCGCCGTTCGACCATACCCGCAACGATCCCGGATACATCAAGGGATACCCGCCGGGCATTCGCGAGAACGGCGGCCAATACACGCACGCGGCCATTTGGACGATGCTGGGGTTCGCCGAGCTCGGCGACGGTGACATGGCCGGCGAGTTGTTCTCGCTGCTGAATCCGATCAACCACGCAAGTACACGCGCCGGTATCCATCGCTACAAGGTCGAGCCCTACATCGCCTGCGCGGACGTGTACACCGCGGTCTCGCATGTCGGCCGCGGCGGCTGGACCTGGTATACGGGTTCGGCAGGGTGGATGTATCGCACCGGCATCGAGGCGATGCTGGGCATCCACATCAGCGCTCACGGATTGCGCGTCGACCCTTGCATCCCGCGCACTTGGCCGGGCTTCGAATTCACCTACCGATATCGATCGGCGCGCTATGTCGTTGCCGTGAAGAACCCCAATGGGGTAAATCGCGGCGTCCGGCAGGTGTTCGTCGATTCGCGCGCATTGTCCGATCCGCTCGGCGCGATCGAGCTCATCGACGACGGGCTAACGCATCAGGTGCAGGTCGTTCTCGGCTGAAGCCCGGACGAACGCTTGCTCGAACCGATGCAGAGCGCGGAGCATGTGCGAGAGTTCTTCGGCGTCACCGCACGTCCGTTGATGCGTCGGCCTTGAACAGGCGCTTGAACAGTGTGCGGGCGACAGCACCGGCCGGGACCATGCGCAGCAACCGCGCCGCAAGCGCGGGACGCGAGAACAGCAGTCCGCCGCAAATCGCGGCCGCCGCGCCGAGCCCCGGCGGGCTCAGCAGCATGCGCATCGTGCGGCTGCGAGGGAAGACTGCTGCGCCTGACGGATCGATCCCGGTCGCTTGCGTTTCCAACAGGTCGAACAGCTCCTGACGCGAACGCGCGAGTCGCGCCTCCGTGAGCGCCCGTCGATCGTCCTCAGGCCCGATCATCGGATATGCGCGCGAGCATTTCTAAATCCTCGCGCCATTCGTATTTCACGGCTGCAAAAAACGGCGCCTGCGCGCGCACGAGCCGGGCCATGACGAGTGCGGCGATGATCGCGCTGAGCAGGAATGCCGCGCCCATCCAGGCGATCGACGCCAGTCGATCCGGCGTATTCCAGGTGTACGCGAGCACCGCAAGGCAGGCCATGCCGAGTGCAAACATCAGGCTCACCGCGATCAATACCGCGCCGATCAGGCGCACGCGCAGGTTCCGCTGCGCCTGCGCAAGATCCTGCCCGACCAGGTCCGCATAGGCCGCCAGATGGCGCAGCAGGATCGGCGCCGCCTGCGGCAACGCACGCAGCAGTTCCATGGAAGCGGCTACGCGCGGCGCGAAGCCAGCAAGCCGATCGCAACGCCGACCAAGGCTGCGATTCCGAGCGCCTGCCACGGGCTTTCGCGCACATAGCCGTCCGCGGTGCTCGCGACGCGACGCGCCTGGTATCGCACGGACTCAGTGCCGCTCGCGATGCTTTGCTTGGCAGATGCAAGCGCATGTTCGACGCGGCCTCGAATGCGCACGACGTCGGCGTCCTTGAGATTGGCGACTCTGTTGACGAGATCTTCGACGTCCGCGATCAGGTTCTTGAGCTCGCTCGCGCCCACGGCCTGAACGTTTTTCGCGCCGTTCTTGAGATCATTGGCGACTCGGTCGCCGGCATTCTGGATGGCGGGGTTGGGCCCGTCGAAAGTGGTTTCCATTGTGTCTATCTCCTGGTTGGTATCAATCGCTCGCTCGAAGCATGCGGGTATGGTGGTTAGGTCCTGCGTGCGAGACCGAGCACGGCGCTCACGACTGCAATGACGAGGAATACGAAGAACAGAATCTTCGCGATGCCCACGGCTCCTGCGGCGATACCGCCGAATCCGAACAGTGCGGCGACCAATGCGATGATGAAGAATACGACGGCGTAATAAAGCATGATGTCTCCGCGCGGCTCGAGCGCCGATGGGTGAATTGGATGCTGATGTTCGCGCCAACCCGCATTTGCCGCCATAGGTCGCCCGCGAGGCTTGCTGTAGGAATACACTCACAGGCTGGACTTCGCGCGCGCGAGCACGGAGACTTTGCTCATGAGGGTATTCGGCGAAGAAATGGGCGATCTTGGCCGCTGGTACATCGCGCTGCCACCGATCTTGCTGCTCGGCTTTTTGGTCGGGCTGTTCTTGCTCGCGAGCGCAGGCCAGTCGCGCCTCGAAGCGGCGAACGAACGCGTGCATCGCTCGCAGAGCCGCGAGCAGGCCTTGGGCGAATATCTGGCGGATATCACGCGCGCGGAATCCGCGCAGCGCGGTTACATGTTGACCGCGGAAGAAGCCTACCTTGCTCCGTTTGCGGAATCGATGGCCGCGACGATGCCCGCCTTGGAGCGCCTCGAACAGAGCTATGGCGCGACCGATCAAACGATCGGCGTCACGCAGGATCTGCGGCGATTTACGCGCACCAAGCTCACCGAACTCGACGAGACCTTGCGCGCGTTTCAAAACCGCGGGTCGCATCCGTTCGACGTCAAGCGCATCGACGCCGGCAAGCGCGCACTCGACGATATTCGCAATCTGATCGCGACGATGCGTGCCAACGAAACTGCGGAGCTTACCGCGGCCACCTTGAACTGGCGCGAGGATCTGCTGTGGTCGCGCTGGTTCACCGGCGTCGGTGCGGCGCTCAACATGGTGCTCGTGCTGCTCGCGATGTCGCTGGTGTACGCCGACATGCGCAGGCGTGCGCGGCAGGCGATCGACTTGCGCGATCAGAAACAGGAGCTCGAGCGGCAAGTGGTCGAACGCACGCGCGAGCTGACGGCGCTCTCGACGCACTTGCAAGAGGTCTCGGAACAGGAGAAAGCGGCGCTGTCGCGCGAGCTGCACGACGAGTTGGGCGGACTGCTGGTAGCGGCGCGCATGGATCTGTCTTGGCTTCAGCAGCGCCTGCCCACGAGTGACCCGGCGATCGAACAGCGCTTCCGGCGCATTCACGAATGCTTGAGCGCAGGCGTCGATTTGAAGCGCCGGGTCGTCGAGGAGCTGCGCCCGACGCTGCTCGACAACATGGGTTTGTTTTCGGCGCTACGCTGGCAGTTCAAGGAGACCTGTCGCCGCAGCGGCCTGCAGTGCACCGAAACGATCCCGCAACGGGAGCCGTCGTTCAACTCGGATGCCGCCATCGCGATCTTCCGCGTCTGTCAGGAGGCCCTGACGAACATACTCAAGCACGCGGACGCGCGGCGAGCTCATCTGACCGTGGAAATCGGCGAACACTCGTTCATCATGCGAATCAGCGATGACGGCAAGGGGGTTCCGGCTGAACGGCTTCAGGCGATCGCCTCGCATGGACTGGCGTCGATGCGCCACCGGGTGACGGCGCTCGGCGGTGTGTGGCAGTTGAACGGGCCGGCGACCGGCGGAACCGTCGTGAGCGCGGTGATACCACTGTCGCGCGTACTCGCGACCGAACTCAGCGATCAAGTCTCGTTGTAAATTTCCTGCAACACGTCGCCGAGGCGTCCGTAGTCGCGTGCTTTATCGAGAAAGTGCGTCGCGCCGAGCGCGATCGCCGCATTCTTGTACTCGGGTAAATCATAGTTCGTGAGAACGACGATGCGCGGCTTGTACGGACCGCCCGCGAGCGCGCGCATGACCCCGAACCCGGTGCCTTGCTTCAAATGCAGATCGAGGATGAGCACGTCGGGCGTCTCGCGCTTGACGGTGGCTATCGCGGCAGCCTCCGTATCGGCACTGCCAACGAGTTCGACGCCCGGTATTTGCCGGATCGCTTCGGTCAGACGCTCCGTCAACACTTTCGAGTCTTCGACGAGCAGAACTCGCAAGCAATCGGTCCTCGTCATGATTTCCAGTTTTCGTGTGTTCACTAACCGCGAGTCTACGTCCTGTGAATTCCCGCCCGCCACATGCGCTTCACAGGTCTTTTTGTAGGAAAAATCTCACATACGACAATTATTGAATGAGTCCGTTGCGTAGCGCGTACGAGGTTATATCGGCATTCGCATGGAAATTCATCTTTTCGAGGATCCGACTGCGATAGGTGCTGACGGTTTTCACGCTCAAACTCAATTCGTTGGCGATCTCGGAAACCCCGCGGCCGGCCGCCAACTTGCAAAATATTTGAAATTCGCGCGTCGATAAGCGCGCATGCATCGGCTTGTCGGGGTCGCCGTCGAGGTCGGCAACGAGGATCTCCGCCAAAGCGGCGCTGACATAACGCCGTCCGGCGAGCACCGTCCGCACGGCCTTCATGAGTTCTTCGGGCGCGCTGTCTTTCGACAGATAGCCGCTCGCGCCCGCGCGCAAGACGTTGATCGCGTACTGCTGTTCGGGCAGGCCGCTCATGACCAGCACCTTGACGCTGGGGTAGCCGGTTTGTATGTGGCGCAAAATATCGAGGCCGCTGCGGTCCGGCATGTGGATGTCCAACAGCACGAGGTCCCAGGATTGCTGGCGCAATTGGTCGAGCGTTTCGCTGCCGCTCGCGGCTTCTCCGATCACGCTCATGTTGGCGTCAGCCTCGAGAAACTGCCGAAAGCCCGCACGAACCACGGCATGATCGTCCGCGATCAGAATTCGCGACACGACAGGCGACCTATACCGAAGCGCTCAGGAGTCGGCGAATTGTTGATTTTGCGAGTATCCATTGAGCTTGTTATACAGCGTCTTGAGACTGCAGCCCAGCGCGTCGGCGGATCGCCGTTTGTTGCCCTGGAAGTGATCGAGTGTCGCCTCGATCAGCGTACGCTCCATGTCTTCAATGCGCGAACCCACGCGAATATCGACGCGCAGGCGGTTCTCCGGTACCGGCGCCGCCTTCGGCGGTGCGGCGCTTTGCCCGAGCAAGCTGAGTTCGAGGACGTCGTCGCAGAGAATGAACGCGCGCTCGACGCAATTCTTGAGCTCGCGCACGTTGCCCGGCCAGGAATGCTGCTCGAGCAGCGCGCGCGCGTCCGCCGAGAATTGCTTGTCCAGACCGACGCGGCGATTCAGGTCCGACAGAAAATGCTCGGCCAGTAGATGCACATCGCCGCCGCGATCGCGCAGCGGCGGCAGCGCGATCGGGAATACCGCGAGCCGATAGAGCAAATCTTCGCGCAGTTTGCCGGTTTCGACCGCCTGCAGCGGGCAGCGGTTGGTTGCCGCGATCACGCGGTGGGATTTGCGTGTTTCCAGTTCCCGCAGCAAGCGCGTCTGCAGTTCCCAAGGCATTTCCGTGATCTCATCGAGCAGCACCGTGCCGCATCCGCCGCGCTCGATCGTGTCCGGCGGAACCGGACTCGCGCGCGAAAAGCCATTCGTTGCGGGCCCGAATAGTTCGGCCTCGATCCGACTGTCCGGCACGGCGCCGCACTTGAAGGTTGCGAACGGTCCGTTTCGATACCGGCTCTGTTGGTGAATCGCGAGCGCCGCAAGTTCCTTGCCGGAGCCGCTCTCACCGGTCAGCAGTACGCTGGCGTCGGTCGGTGCGACGCGCTCGATCAGCCGCATGACTTCCTGCATGGCGGCGGATTTGCCCAGCAGGGGCGAGATAGCGTCAGCGGGTGTCGGCTCAACCCTGCGCAGTTCATGAAGATCGAGATTCAGCATCGGCGGACTCCTGAGTACGGTGGCCCTGTACTGCCTACAGTGCCTCAGGAGATGTTTGTATCCTTTACAGCGGCGCCCTGCCATCGGCCGGGGCTGACGCTGTACTCGGACATCGGGCGATTGCGTGTCGGTGTTTGTCTGACACGTGCGCCGCGCGGGCGCTTCGAGGCACGCCAATCAAGGCGGATTGGCGGTAAATTCGGCGCCGCATCGCCAGCAACTCGTGAACTGCGGTTCGAGCCTCTCTCCGCAGGTCGCGCAGATCCACGGGGTGCCGCTAGGCGCCACGGCCGCCTCGCTCAATACGCGGCTCGCGCGATATTCATCGGCATCGTCGACAAAGAGTTGCGGCCAGGTTTCCAGCATCGGCAGCTCGCCCATGGCGCCCGCGAGGTATTGATTGCGGACCTCGCTGTCGATGCCGGCGGCGGTCAGCAGATTGCGCGCATGGGCAACCTGGATCAGCGATGCGGCCCGATATACCCGCTTCAAGGGCCTCGATCCTTCAGCGCAAGGAGGTCAGAAAGGCGGCGACATCGTCGCCGCGCTCGAGGCTCTCGACCAAGGCGGAACCAATGACGACGCCGTCAACGTGCGCACCGAGGCGCGTGATTTGGTCTCGCGAGCGGATTCCGAAGCCGGCGCAGACGGGGATCTTGGCGACCGCTTTGACGCGGTCCATATAGGCAAGCACTTCGTCCGGCACGGCAACGGACTTGCCGGTCGTGCCCGTCATGGTCACCGCGTAGATGAAGCCTTCGGCCGCGCGACAAAGCATCGCGAGCCGTTCCGCGGGAGTCACGGGCGTGACCATTTGAATCAGCGCAAGTCCTTCGCGGCCGAGCGCCGCTTTGATCTCGCCGCTTTCCTCGAACGGCAAATCCGGCACGATGAAGCCGGCGACGCCGGCGGCGGCCGCATCCTGCGGCAGGCGCTCGAGCCCGTAGGCGAGCAGCGGATTCAAGTAGCTCATCAGCAGGATCGGCGCCGCATGCCGCAGCTCGAGCGATTTCAGTTCGCCGAGGATCCAGGGCAGGGTCACACCGTCGGCGAGCGCGACGAAGCTCGCACGCTGAATCGTCGTGCCGTCCGCCATCGGATCGGTGAACGGCACGCCGATCTCGACGACATCGCAAGCACCGGCCACGGCCGCGAGGTTCGCCTTGAAACTCGCACGCGTCGGAAATCCGCCGGTGAGGAAGCCGACGAGCGCCGGGCGTCCGCGGCTCTTGGCGCTTTCGATCGCGGCCGACAGGATCTCGCTCGCCTTCATGTCACGCCCAGATCCTTGAGCACGGTGCGCTGCAGAATCGGCATGTCCTTGTCCCCGCGACCCGAGCAGCCGATCAAAATGCGCGCCCCCGGGTGGTCGGCCGCATAGCGGCGCGCGCCGACGAACGCGTGCGCGGTTTCGATCGCGATCAGAATTCCCTCGGACCTCGCGCACTCGGTCAGCGCGTCGAGCGTGTCGGCGTCGGTTGCCGATTCATAGCTGACGCGCCCGCTTTTCAAGAGAAACGCATGCTCCGGCCCTACGCCCGGATAATCGAGGCCCGCCGAAACCGAGTGAGTCTCCTGTATCTGGCCGAACGCATCCTGGAGCAGCAGCGAATAGCTGCCTTGCAAGACGCCCGGCGTGCCGAAGGTCAAGGACGCGGCGTTGTCGCCGAGCCCGGGCCCGCGGCCGCCGGCCTCGACGCCGATCAAGCGAACCTGCGCGTCGGCAAGAAACGGGTGAAACAGGCCGATCGCATTCGATCCGCCGCCGACGCAGGCGATCGCGACGTCGGGCAGGCCGCCCGCGAATTCCAACATTTGCGCGCGGGCCTCGCGACCGATCACGGCCTGCAGTTCGCGCACCAGATAGGGATAGGGGTGCGGTCCCACGGCGGAGCCAAGTGCATAGTAGGTGCCGTCGGGATCCGAGACCCAATCGCGCAACGCCTCGTCGATCGCGGCCCGCAACGTCTTGTCGCCGCTCATGACCGGCACGACGGTTGCGCCCATGAGCTTCATGCGACCGACGTTCGGAGCCTGGCGTTCTACGTCGACCGCACCCATATAGACGACACAGGGTAATCCGAGCCGAGCCGCGGCGGCCGCACTGGCGACGCCGTGCTGCCCGGCGCCGGTCTCGGCGATGATGCGCTTGGCGCCCAGCCGTTTGGCAAGCAGCGTTTGACCCACGGCATTGTTGATTTTATGCGCGCCGGTGTGAGCGAGATCCTCGCGCTTGAGCCACACCTCGGCGCCCCAGCGCGCACTCAAGGTGCGGGCGTACGACAGCGCGGTCGGCCGCCCAACCCAGCTGCGCAGCTCTTGATGATATTCGGCGAGGAAATCTGCGCTGCCCAAATAGCGGTCCACGCCCGCTTGCAGGCGATCGAGCGCCGGCACGAGGGTTTCGGGAACATAGCGGCCGCCGAATTTACCGTAGCGGCCTTTCGCATCGGGATAAACCTCGGGCGGCCGCACGGTGTCCGTGATTGGGATGTTCATGCTTCGTGCTCCAGACCGGCCGCGGCGGCGCGCACCGCGCGGACGAAGTCGACGATCTTCTGCGGATCCTTGATGCCCGGACTCGCCTCGACGCCGCTGCTGACGTCGACGCCGAACGGCCGGACCGCTTCGATCGCCTCCGCGACGTTCTCGGCCGACAAGCCGCCGGCGAGGATCAATTGCGTTTGGCGCGCGAGCTCCGCGGCGCGTCCCCAGTCCGCGAGTTCGCCGATGCCGCTCGTCGGCCCCTCGAACAACATGCGCGCCGGCAGGGGGTGCGGCGTCTTGCGGCCGAAGCGCACGACGGGCAGTAATTTGATCTGCGCCGGGATTTTCAGTTCGCGCAAATCCTCGACGTCGGTCTGAAAATAGTCGGGCTTGAGCGTGCGGCAAATCTCGTCGACCTTGATCTGCAGCGGATGCTGCGTGACCGCGATCCGCAGAATTCCCGGCGGCACGAGCGCGGCGAGCTGCGCGGCCTGTCCCGGGGTGACTTGCCTGGGGCTCGGCGCAAAAACGAATCCGACCGCATCGACTTTGGCTTCCGCCGCAGCCGCGACCGCATCCGCACTCGTAATGCCGCAAATCTTGATCCACATGTGGCCGAGTGTAGCCATTTACGACGACACTGTGCGCGTCGCTGCAAAAATGTTCTGAAGCAACGCCGCCGGATCCTCATGGACCATCAAGGCGGTGCCGATCAGCGCAAGACGGTAGCCGAGGGTCCGCATTCGGGCGGCCTCGGCCGCGCTGCTGACGCCGCTTTCGGCGACGGCCGGCCAACCGCGTGGCAGTTGCGGCGCAAGCGCCGCGAAACGCTCTTGAACGACCTCGAGCGTCTGCAAGTCGCGGCTGTTGACGCCGATCAAAACAACTTCCTCCCGCCCTACGCGCTCGCCCAGAAGTTCGCGCGCGAGTTCGAGGTCGGCGGAGTCGAACGCTTCGAGCAGCACGAACAATCGCTGTGCTGCGGCGACATCCAGCAGTTCGACGATCCGCGAGCGCGGCAACATGCGCAAGATCACGAGCACGCCGCCGGCGCCTTCGGCCCGCGCTTCGAGAATCTGATAGGGATCGACGAGAAAATCCTTGCGCATCGCGGGAACGCCTAAGGGGCCAAGCCTCGCGGCCGCGAGCCGCAGATGTTCGAGCGAGCCATCGAAGCGCGCCGGCTCGGTTAGCACCGAAACGGCCGCCGCACCCGCGCGCGCGTAGCTCTCCGCGCGGCTCAGCCAATCGTCGCTCGTGCGCCCGAGCACGCCGGCCGCCGGCGAACGCAATTTGATCTCGGCGATCACATCGAAACCCTGCGCAGACAATTTCAGCGCAGGCGCTCGGGGACATGCAAGCGCACGCTTTTCCAGCGCGCCGATCGGCTCGAGACGCGCGGCGTTCGCGGCGCGCTCGGCGCTGCCGCGAGCCATCTCGTCCAGAAAGCGGCTCACGCCAGCCTCTCGGCGAGCGACGCGTCTTCGCGGGCGAACCGGCGCAAGCGCTCGAGCCACGCCTGAGCCTTGCCGGTTTCGACGGTGGCGATCGCGATTGCAATTCCCGCTTCGATGCTCGCGGCGCGACCCGCGATGTGCAGCGCGAGACCGCTCTGCAGCGCCAGTGCCGCCAGATGCGGACCGCGATCGCGGCGCTCGAACACGGCGCACAACGCTTCTGCATTGGCCGCTGCGTCGCCGCCGGCGAG